>DATEZP010000132.1:0-9112 GCA_035255465.1 Holophagaceae bacterium | reverse complement strand
TGCCGACCAACGCCCAGATCGCGCCGCTCACCATGAAGCGGGTCGAGGCGCTGTGTTCCTTGTCGAACCAGGCCCAGGGGTTGGCGTCGGCAGTGGCCATGTTGGTTTGAGCGTCCATGGGCATCTCCAAGACCGGGAAAGTAGAGGGCGTTCCGCGAAGGCGAAAAGCCGCGTGAAGCAGATCACATTGTCCCAATCAGCATTGCAATTGTGACGATCGTCGGCACTCGGGTCAAACGAAAATCCTCGATCAATCCCAGTGGAGCCGTGAGTTTGCGCGATCTGGGCAGGACCCCACGGCAATTTCCGAGGGGCCGTGATTTTCCTTCCGGTAGACTTCCCACATGTCCCCCTTAGCTCCCCCTGTCCGGTTCCGGCCATGGATCTGATCCGAACCTATGGCGCCCACCGCCTCACCTGGGTGCAGGATCTGGGCGAGGCCAAGGAGGGCGGCAGCACCTTCCACCTCATGCGGCGGGAGTCGGATGCGGCCCGCTTCCTCCTGCAGCTCTGGACGCCTCGCATGGAGGACCGCTCCCTGGATCACCTCCGGGAGATCTTCCTGTCCAGGTTCCAGGACGCCACGGACATGGACCCCGTGGAGGTGCACTTCGGCTTCGATGACGACCAGGTGTGGTTCATCCAGAACCTGCCCGGCACGCCCCTGGCCCGCGCGTGGGATGAGTGGAACGTGCCCCAGCGGCAAGCCTTCCAGCGGCATCTGGAGGGCCTCCTCGCCACGGACAACCAGGCTCGCTACCTCCATCCGGAGGTCATCGGCCTGCGTCCCGGTCTCATCACGCTGCCCCGGGCCCTCGGAGAGGATCCCGGGTCCCTGGCGCCCCTGCGCGGCCTCCTCTCCGGCGCCGAGCCGGGTCCCGGCGCGCCCTCGCCCCTGCCCTGGGAGGCGGCCCAGATCCTATCTCAGCCCCGGGGGCGCGCCATCCGCGGCCGCGGCCAGGAGTTGACCTACCTCAAATCCCTCATGCTCGGCCTTTCCGCGCCGGCCCCCATGGAGCGCATCGTCCTCCTCATGGGCGAGGAGGGCCTCGGGAAGGAGCACCTCTCCGCCTGGGCCTGCGCCGCCGCCGAGAGCGAGGGGTTGTGGGTGCACACCATCGCCCTGGGCCATGAGGAAGGTCCATCCCACCTCCTGCAGCGGCTGCTGGAGGAGACCCTCCACGGCTTGGAGGCCGATCTCTACGCCCGCCAGCCCACCGTGGCCCGCCTCATCGCGCGGCGCCTGCCGGCCTTCGCCTTCCTCACCGGGGGCCGCAAGGCCGCCCCCGGGGATCTGGACCCCGAGGAACTCCAGGGCGCCCTGGAGGCCCTGGACTTCGCCACCACCCACCACCATCGCCTCGTGCACCTCTGGGGCCTGGATCGCGCCCAGCCCGAGACCCTCGCCCTCGTGCGGGAGCTGGTGCACCGTTCCACCCTGCCCTGGCTCCTCTCGCTCTCCAGCGGCAGCTCCGGCTCAGGCCTGAAGCCCCTCATCGCCCAGCTCAAGGGCGAACCCCACGCCGCCATCGTGCTGCTGAACCGGCTTGAGGACGAGGACATGAAGCAGGTGCTCCACGACCTGCTCGGCCATCACGAACTTCCCCAGGACGTGGTGCACGATCTCCTCCAGGCCTCCCTGGGCAACCCGGGCCTCATGCAGAGCCTCGTGGAGCTCGCCCAGCAGGCCGGTGAACTCAAGGAGGAAGGGGGCCACTGGACCCTCGTGCCCGGCCGCCGGCCCAACTTCCATGCGGGCACCGACCTCATGTCCCCGGTGCTGGTGGGCCGCCTCCACCGCCTCAACCCCGCCACCCAGGCCCTCGTGCGGCTGCTGGCCCTGGCCGATCGCGCCCTGCCCGTGGAAGTGCTGGGTCGCGCCCTGGGCCTCGCCGGCGATCCCCTGGAAGACATCCTCCAGACCGCCGTGGGCTCCAAGCTCGTGCTCGCCCAGGGCCTCGAAGCGCAGATCCCCGACCCCCGCTGGCGCGAGCTGGTGCTGAGCCACACGCCCCAACCGGAATTGAAACGCCTGGCCCGGGCCCTCGTGGGCGCCCTCAAGGGCGCGGGCGATCGCGGCCCCATCAGCGTCTCCCTGCAGAGCCTCGCCGGCGATGAACAGAGCGCCCTCTCCGGCGTGCTGCAGGTGCTGGAGCGCGAGGGCATCGGCACGCCCAGCGAAGTGCGGCGCGTGGTGGAGCAGGCCCTGGCCCTCCATCCTTCGCCCCTGGACAAGGCCCGCCTCTTCGAACACCTCGCCGATGCCTGGTCGCACACCAGCGGGGGCGGACTCTTCGCCAACGATGGTGGCAGCGCGGCCCCCCTGCTCCAGGCCCTCGCCTCCCTGGCCAAGGCCAAGGCCGCCCTGGCGGAACTGCCCGCGCCCCCGCCGCCCTTCAGCGCCCGGCTGCTGCGCAAGCAAGCCGTCCTCGAGCTGCGGCGCCGCCACCTCCCCGAGGCGAAGGAAGCCATCATGGCCGCCGCGGACCTGCTGCGCGACGTGCCCCAGCATTCCGAGCAGCCCCGCATCCGCCTCGCCCTGGCCCGCCTGCACATCATCCAGGGCCACCTTCCCAAGGGCATCAAGGCCCTGGAGGAGGGCCTCTCCCTGCTCCAGGCCCAGGGGGCCAAGGCCCACGCCGCCGATCAGGTGGAGCTCATGCTCGAACTGGGCCGCGCCCTCGGCAATCAGAGTCAGATGGAACGCGCCGCCTCGATGCTGGAAAGCGCCCTGCGCCTCGCGGAGTCGGGCCAACAGGTGCGCTCCCTCGTGCAGGTGCAGCTGGAGCTCGGCGTCATGCGCATGGCCAAGGGCGACATGGATGGCGCCCTGGCGCTCCTCCGGGAAGCCCTCCAGGCCGCGCGACTGCACGGGGATCCGCTGCTCCAGGCCCAGGCCCACCTGCACCTCGGAATGGCCAAGAGCCTGCAGCACCACCTGGCCCCGGCACTCTCTCACCTGGAGCGCGCCGTGGATCGCTTCCAGCGCGCCGGGGAAGAGGCCCCCGCCACCCTCGCCCGCATGTGGCGGGCCCGCACCCTCGCGGCCCTGGGCGATCGCGTGTCCGCGGAGCATCACCAGCTCCAGGCCCTCGGCGGCCAGCGCACGCAGCTCACCCCCTTGGAGCAGGGCGTCCAGGCCCTGCTCCAGGCCGAGATCGCGGGCTTCGGCGGCTCCTGGCGCGACGCCGCCCGCCTCTACCGTCAATCCGCCCAGCTCTTCGAGGGCTCCGGCCTCGTGTGGCGCCACCGCCTCGCCCAGCTCCGCATGGTGCAGGCCGAAGCCCGCGAGTGCCAAGACGCCCACCGTGAAGCGCCCGAGAGCTGCTGGAGCCTGCTGGAATCCCTCAAGGGCCCCGTGGAGGGCGCCGGCTCCCGCTGGCTGGATCTGGAGTGGCAGCGGGCCCATGGCCTCCTGCTCGCCTGCGCGCCGCCCTCGGATCCCGTGGACATGGAAGCCCTCAACGCCTGGGGCGAGGCCATGACCCTCGCCCGGGATCTGCAGTTCGCCAGCGAAGTGCTGGAAGCGGCTTCCGAAAGCGCCCGCACGCTGCTTCGGCGCGGCGAGCGCCTGGGCGCCCGCGGCCGATTGCAGGACGCCTTCCCCAGCTTCCAGCAGGTGTGGAACCGCGTGGGCGAACTCTTCACCACGCCCTTCCTCGGTCGCCCCGACCTCCACCGCTTCCAGGAAGCCGTCACCGCCAGCGGCCTGCGCTTCGTGCTGCCCGAGCGGGGTGATCCCTTGGCGGACTGGACGCCCACGCAGGCGAATTTACCGGCGGTGAACTTTCCGGAGCGGTAGGGGACGGCTGAATTCCTATTCAGCGCCACGGCGCCACGGGCGGGGTTGCCTCCGGTACGCCAGCGGCGCCTCGGCATTCAAATCAGTTCGTGGCGTCGTGCGCTGAAATCCTGAACCGCGAGGCCCTCCCATGGTCCAATGGTCCCCCGGCTTCGACTCGCCCCAGCGGAGACCCCCATGAGCCACCATTCAGCGCCGACCCCGGCCAAGGTCACCATCCCCCAGCTCCTGCACTGGGCCGCCGAGGGGCGCAAGCTCGTCATGACGACGGCCTACGATGCCTTCAGCGCGCGCCTCGCGGATGACGAGGTGGACATCACCCTCGTGGGCGACAGCGTGGGCAACGTGCTGCTGGGCTTCGAGAACACGCTGCCCGTGACCATGGCCATGATGTTGCATCACGTGGAAGCCGTGGCGCGCACGAAGCCGCGCTCCCTCCTGGTGGCGGACATGCCCTACCTCAGCTTCCACCTGGGCAAGGAGGACACCCTGCGCAATGCCGGTGCCTTCATCCGCGCCGGAGCCGCCGCCGTGAAGTTGGAGGGCGGCACCAAGCGCCTGGACATGGTGCACGCGCTGGTGGATGCCGAGATCCCCGTCATGGGTCACCTGGGCCTCACGCCCCAGAGCGTGAACATGATGGGGGGCTTCAAAGTGCAGGGGCGGGATGCGGAACACGCGCTCCAGATCCTGGAGGACGCGCACAAGCTCCAGGCCGCGGGCTGCTTCGCCCTCGTCCTCGAAGGCATCCCCTCGGACCTCGCCAAGCGGGTGACCGAGACCTTGCACATCCCCACCATCGGCATCGGAGCGGGCCCCCACTGCGCGGGCCAAGTGCTCGTGCTGCACGATCTGCTCGGTCTCCTTCAGGGGCATAAACCCAAGTTCGTGAGGACCTATGCCGATGGATTCGGATTCCTCCAGTCCGCATTGCTGCGCTGGTCCCAGGATGTCCGAGGTGGCGCCTTCCCCAATGCCGATGAATCCTATACGCTTGCAGAGGCCGTCCGTTCCCAGGTGGCCCAGTGGCAGCCGGGGCTTCCCTCCCAGGCCGGCCCCGAGGGTCCCTGAGCTCCTGATCGCCCCCCTACCGTCCTGAGAAGGAAAGTTCTTTAATGCGCATTGTCCGCAGCATCGCCGACCTCCGGGTCCTCTTGAAGACCCTCCGCGAGAAGGGGAAGCGCATCGGCTTCGTGCCCACCATGGGCTACCTGCACGAGGGCCATGGCGCCCTCGTGAAGCAGTCCGCCGCCCGGTGCGACGCCACGGTGGTGAGCATCTTCGTGAATCCCACGCAGTTCGGTCAGGGCGAGGACCTCAGCAAGTACCCCCGGGATCTGGAGCGCGATCAGGGCCTCTGCCTCGAGTGGGGCGCCACGGTGCTCTTCCTCCCCGAGGCCTCCGAGATCTACCCCAGCGGCTTCCAGACCTTCGTGGAGCCCGGTGGCCTCGCCGAGCCCCTCTGCGGTCAGTACCGCCCCGGCCACTACCGCGGCGTCGCCACCATCGTGGCCAAGCTCTTCAACATGGTGGAACCCGATCTCGCCTTCTTCGGCCAGAAGGACTTCCAGCAGACCCTCGTCGTGCGCCGCATGGTGCGCGACCTGAACCTGCCCGTGGACGTGGTGGTGGTGCCCACCATCCGCGAGGAGGACGGCCTCGCCATGAGCAGCCGCAACGGCTACCTGAGCGAGGAGGAACGCGGTCGCGCCCTCAGCATCAGCCGCGGCCTGCTGGCCGCCGAGAAGGCCTTCCACGCCGGTGAGCGCAAGGTCGCCCACCTGCTGGAGATCGTGAAGGCCGCCCTCGTGGAGCCCATGAAGGGCGTGGACCAGCTCCAGTACCTCGAGCTCGTGGATGCCCAGACCCTGGATGCCCACCAAGGTGAGGTGGATCGCACCGTGGCCCTCTGCGTGGCCGCCTACGTGGGCAGCACCCGCCTCATCGACAACGTCATCCTGGCCCCCAGCCACGACGAGGCCGTGCTCAACGTGACCTTGAGCCCCCAGCAGGCCTGAGCGGCACCGCGGAGACAGCCGGAGTATCCTTGGGGCCACCACGCCCCGGAGGATCCCCCATGAGCGTCTCCATCTTCCTTTCCCTCACCCTCCTGGCCCTGCCCCAGGGCAAGGGCCATGGCCGTGGGCACACCAAGGACCGGGGCGAGTTCGTGCCCCCCGGCCTCGCCAAGAAGGGCGGCCTGCCCCCGGGCCTCGCCAAGAAGTACGGCCGCCTGCCGCAGCGCCCCTACGTCGCCATCGACCCCCGGCACACGGACCGGGCTTACTTCCTCATCGATGGCCGTTGGGAACTGCGAAAGGGCTTCGACGTATCCCTCCAGGCGGAAGTGCGGGACTGCCTGCGCCTCCCCCTCGCACCCCCACCCGTGCCCCTGCCCAAGATCGGCGTCGACCTGCACGTGGTCCTCTTCAACTAGGAGCCCCGATGCTGAGCCTGCTGCTGCTGATCACCCCCCTGCCCGCCAGCCCCGTCGCTGCGCCGACGGCCCTCATGGACCGCGACGACAAGTGGGAACGGAAGCGGGAGAAGGAACGCGAGAAGGAGGATCGGCGCTACTGGAAGGAGCGCGACAAGGAGGAACAGCGCTACTGGAAGGAACGGCGGAAGGAGGCCCGCCACCGCTTCCACGAGCGTGAGGAAGATCGGGATGACCACCGGGATTGGGATTACGACCACCCCCGGCACCGGCACGCCTGCCCGCCCTGGATGCAGAGCTACTGGCGCCCCGGCGAGCGCCGCTACGTCGCCCTCGTGCCCAACGATCCCACCCGCGTCTACGTCTGCGTGGATGGCCGCTGGATCCTGCGCCGCCTCACGGATCCCCGGGCGCACCTGGACCTGGAGACCGCCTTCCACCTGCCCCTGGCCCCGCCGCCCGTGCCCCTGCCCCGACTGCCGGGGTTGAACCTGCACGTGGTGCTCTTCGACTGAGCCCACCTCCCGAACGGAAAGGGCCCGGCGCGAGCCGGGCCCTTTCCGTTCATGAGCTTGGGATCAGTAGCCCGCCACCTTGAAATCGTCAAAGTTCACGCGGCGGGTGCTGCCGTCGGTCTTGCGGATCTCAAAGCGGATGCCGCCGGAGACGTTCACAGTGAAGGTGGCCGTCTGCAGGGTGGTGGACGCGGTGGTGACGGTGCCGCCGGTCTGGGTCCAGGTGCTGCCGTTGTTGGTGGAGTACCAGAGGGTCCAGGTGGTGCTGGCGTCGCTGCCATAGGAGGCGTGCTTCACCGTCACCGTCTTCGCGCCCGTGGCCCAGGTGTACGCCATGGTGAGCTTGCCGCTGTTGCGCATGCGCACGCTCTGGGTCCCCACCTTGGGATCCGCGGTGGTGTTGCCCAGCAGGGCGTCGTTCAGGGTCCAGGTGCCCGAGGCAAAGGTCACGTTGCCCGTGGTGTAGGCGGTCTTGGTGCCCGTCTCGAAGCCTTCCGTGAAGCTGGTGCCGGGACTCACCGCGAAGGTGGCGGCCAGGGTGTGGTTGGCGGTGACATTGCTGAAGGTGTAGGTGGAGATCGCACCCTTGGCCACGCCGTCCACGCTGACCCCGGAGATGATGTAGCCCGCGTTCGGGGTGATGGTGAACGTCTGGCTGCCGCCGCTGGCGACTGTCACCGTGCCCGCGGGGCTCACGCTGCCGTTGGCGCCGGCGCTGGCGGTGATCGTGTAGGTGGCCACGGGGATGCCGAAGGCGTAGGAGCCCGCCTTGAAGGTGGTGGGGTCATACCACTTGTAGCCGGCCGCAGGGGCCGACCAGGGCTCAGCCTGGGGCTCCGTGGAGCTGGCGGGATCCTCCATGGCCAAGAGGGCGGTCGGGGAGTCCAGTTGCAACCCGGCCACCTGGTTCAGGGCCGTGTACGACTCATGGTTGGCCAGCCAGTCGATGACGTTGGGCATGAGGATGGCGTCGTTCTGCTCCTGCCAGCCCGCATGGGTGGTCTTGGTGCCCCCCGTCTCCTCCTTGAGGTACTTGGGGGTGGCGTCCTCGATGGGCGAGGAATCGCCGATGAAGGCGGCCTTGCCGTACCCCACCTTGGCCACGGCCACGAAGGGTCCCTCCGCGCGGCCGCCGCCGTTGTACACGCCCTGGTCCACCGCACTGGCCCACTTGGTGGTGGTGGCGGGCAGGTAGACGATGCCCTTGGCCTTGGTGGGATCCAGGATGGCCAGGGTGGAGCCCGCGTGCATGGCCACGGTGGCCACGCCGCTGGTGATGTTGAAGGCCTGGCTGGGCGCCACGATGTCATTGGCGGTGATGTCGCCCAGGGCGTTGTAGCGGAAGCGGACGCCGAAATTCGTGGCCAGCCAGTCGGTGCTGGTGACGTTCTGCATGGGGTAGGAGGCGGCCTCCTCCGAGGTCATCCCCTTGGTGGGATTGCCGAAGGCGCCCCGGCGGTAGCCGTTGAACACCTCGGAGCCGTCCCAGCGGTTCTTGTTGCGGTCGGCGTTGTAGTGGTCCGCCACGAAGAAGATGGAGCCACCGTTCTGCACGTACTGCAGCAGGGCCGCCTGCTCGCTGGTCTTCAGGGGGATGTTGCACTCCGCCAGCACGAGGACATCCCAGCCCGACAGATCGGTCACCGTGAGGGGCCCCACCTTGCGGAGTTCCTGCACGTAGTAGCCGCGGTCCGCCAGGGCGTTGGCGAAGTCGGAGAAGCCGCCATCGATGACCCAGTCCGCGGCGCCCGCCGTGGAGCCGTGCGTGTTGTCGAAGAGCACCTTCTTGCCATTCACCGTGCCCCGGGCGTTGATGTGCGGGGCCGGATCATTGGGCCCCTCCGCGTGAAGGGTCGGGAGGCCCAGCCCCAGGAGGGCCGGAAGAAGGGCGAGACGGAAGAGCAGCCGGGGCCAGGGGGCCGGGAGGAAGGGCATGGCGATCCTTTCGGAAGGTATGGATCGCAGCCTAGCCCCGCGGGGGGGCCGGTCCGTGCGAATTGCTGTTAAAACTCGTTAACTTTTCGATCCTCGCATCGGACTGTCCCTCCCGGGCCCCGGGGTGAATGGGAAGATTTCGACCCTGGAAATTCCTTCCAATCCGCCCCATCCTTGTCTGTTGGCCGGGACCCCCTCGATGGGTGGCCTGGACCGGAGGACAGATGCTGCGACATTTCCTGCTCGGGAAGATCCACCGCGCCACCGTGACGCGAGCGGACTTGGATTACGTGGGTTCCATCACCATCGACCCCCTGCTCATCGAAGCCGCCGGCTTCCTGGAGGGCGAGAAGGTGGACATCTACGACGTCACCAACGGCTCCCGCATCTCCACCTACGTCATCCCCGGCATCCCCGGCAGCG
>DATEZP010000131.1:0-6512 GCA_035255465.1 Holophagaceae bacterium | reverse complement strand
GCGCTGCTTGTGGCCTGCGGCGGCTCCAGCGGCAGCCGCCCCGCAGCCTCGCAAGACCCCGGTCCCAACTACACCAATCCTTCCGCCACCGGCTGGCGCCTGGTGAAGAACACAGACCTCAGCACCGGCAAGCACCTGGTGCTGGACCTGGTGGGCCCCACGGGCGGCTCCGGCCTGGGCGTGGCTTTGAACCTGGACCTGGGCCCGGACGCCGCCAAGGCGGCCTGGGCGCCGGTTACTGCCGGCGGCACGGACCTGGTGAAGAACCTCGGGTACGACCTGGGCTCCGGCAGCCAGGCCTTCAAGGCCGCGGTGTCGGGCGGCGTCCTGAAGCTGGGCGTCTTCAGCAAGGGCCTCTCGGTTCCACCCGCGCGCTACGACCGCCCGCTCCTGTGCGTCGCCCTGGACCTGAAGGACGGCCTCAAGGCCGGCGACACCGTGACCATCGCCACCACCCGCGCCGACGAACTCAGCCTCGACGGGGTCCGCCCCATCGCCCTGGCCACCGGCTCCATCCAGGTGAAGTGAGGATCCTCCATGACGACAGTCCTGAATGCGAACAATCCTGCCCGTGATCGCGCCGGGCGCTCGAAGCGCTTCGTGGCGATCCCCGCCCTCGCGGCGGCCTTCTCGGCGCTCCTGATCGTCGGCTGCGGCGGCGGTGGCAGCAGCTCCTCCGGTCCCGCCTCCTCCTCCAACCCGCCCGCCCCGACGCCCAGTTCGGCGCCCAAGGCCATCGCGGTCTACGCGGGCTCGGCGGGGGGCATGGGCTTCGTGGACGGCCCTGGCGACATCGCCCACTTCGGCGGCCCCGCAGGCCTCGTCTTCGATCCCCAGGGCAATCTTCTCGTGGCGGACCTCGATGGCCGCGCCATCCGCAAGGTGAACCCGGCCACGGGCGAGACCAGCACCTGGGCGGGCGCCCTGGGTCATAAGGGCACCTTCGACGGCCCCCTCTCCGAGGCGCGCTTCGCCTCGAACGTGGGCATGGTCATGGCCTCCGACGGCACCCTCTACCTGACCGACATCTACCTGGGCGGCGTCCGCATGGTCACCCCCCAGGGGCTCGTCGAGACTCTGGCGGGATGTGGGGGCGGCACCCGCTGGGTGGACGGGATCGGGCCCAATGCCCAGTTCGCCCAGCCCAAGGGCATCGCCCTGGACGAGGCCAAGAAGTACCTCTACGTGGCCGACTCGGGGCACTGCGTGATCCGGCGCGTGGACATCACCTCCACCGAAACCATCACCCTGGCCGGCATTCCCCGGAAGACCCCGGACGATGTCCCGGGCAGCGCGGACGGGACCTTCGAAAGCGCCCAGTTCCTCTTCCCCGCCGCCATCGCGGGACCCGTGGAGAACATCCTCTACGTGGGGTGCAGCGATTCGATCCGCAAGGTGGATCTGGCCAAGCGGACGGTGACGACCCTGGCCGGCACGCCCAACGTGCTGGGCTTCGCCGACGGGGTGGGGGCCAACGTGCGGTTCAACATGATCACCGGCCTCGCCCTGGATGGCCGCGGCCATCTCCTCATCACGGAGGGGGGTTCCACCAACAACTACTGCGGCCAGGTGGTCCGCTCGCTGGATCTGGCCAACGGCGCGGTGACGACCCTGGCGGGCACCGGCGCGGAGATCCCGGACCTGGTCTATAACGGCGGCCCCATGGGCCTGGGCGGATGGGCGGATGGCATCGGCGGGGACGTGCGCTTCGACATGCCCTTCGGCATCGCCCTGGATGCCACCCAGAGCTTCGCCTACATCACCGACCTGCACAATGCCATCATCCGGAAGATGAACCTCGCCAGCGGCGAGGTCAGCACCCTGGCGGGCATCGGCCCCCAGGTGGGCGCCACGGACGGGCCCGCGGCCAAGGCCGCCTTCCGACAGCCCTTCGGCCTCGCCCTGGACGCCCAGGGCAACGCCTATGTCGCGGATACCGATAACCACCTGATCCGCAAGATCACGCCCCAGGGGGTCGTATCCACCCTGGCCGGCCACAACGTGGGGATCGATGGCGGCTACGAGGACGGGCCGGGGGCTTCGGCGTCCTTCTCCCTCCCGAAGGATCTGGCGGTGGACGCCAAGGGCAACGTGTTCGTGGCAGACGCAGGCAACTACTGCATCCGGAAGATCACGCCCGACGGCACGGTGAGCACCTTCGCCGGAATCCCCCAGAACCCGGGCTGGGCGGACGGCCCGGGCGCCACGGCCCAGTTCGGCCTTACCCAGGGCCTCGTCCTGGGGCCGGATGGGAACCTCTACGTGGCCGACTCCACCAATAGCGCGATCCGGATGATCGCGCCGGACGGCACCGTGAGCACGTACGCCGGCACGGGCAACCGGGCCCTGACCGATGGCCTGGTCAGCGAGGCGGAATTCAACCAGCCCTGGGGGATCACCAAGGACGCCAGCGGCCACCTGCTGGTGGCGGACACCTACAACCACGCCGTCCGCTCCATCGACCTGGCCACGGGGACCGTCACCACCCTCGCCGGCAATGGCTCGGCGAGGGCCATCGACGGAGACGGCAGCGCCGCCGGATTCTACCTGCCGGTCCGCATCGCCGCCGATCCCAGCGGCTTCCTGCTGGTCTCGGACTACTTCAACCAAGCCATCCGGAAGGTGACGCCCTCGGGCACCGTCACCACGGTGGTGGGAGCCCTCAAGGACGGGCAGCCCAGCCTCATGGGCATCAAGCTGGGCGATCTGCCGGGCCAGATCAAGTTCCCAGGCGGCCTGGCCATCGCCCCGGACGGTTCCCTGCTGACCCTGTCGGACAACTGCGTCCTGAAGATTTCCGGCATCAAGTAGCGCGCAAGACCGGGGAGCGGAACGTGAACGAACAAGCAGCGCTCACGCGCTTCCTGGAATGCCTGGACCGGGCCATCGCGGCCCGGGGATGAACGCCACAGGAGGACCGCCTTGGCGGCCCTCCTGTCTCTTTTTGGCGCGCTGAAGCGGCGCGATCCCCCGGTGCCGTCCTGCAAAGGCGGGGAATTTTTCATCCAGGGTCGCGATGTCCAGGTGGAAGTCGGAACAGCCGCCAGACCAGTTCATGGCGGGCGATTCGGTGGCGACCCAAGGTGTTTGGCTGGGGGAGCGCGGAAAGATCCTCAACCAGGGAACCCAGCGGGGTGTGGAAGTTTTGGTCCAGGCGATTTTCCGGGAGGAGACCCATGCCAAGAGTGAGTGCGACTACTCCGAGCCGAACCGCTGAGGTCTCCCCGGTCGCTTCCATGATGCGTGGCCAGGGCGAGTGCTACCCACTCGACCTGACCATGGTTGAAGTCGTGGATCGGTACCTGGATCTCCTCCCCGCCGTTCCGTTCTATGCCACCGCCGCCGCCGGGGGCATGGCCCTCGTGTACGACGCCATACGGGGGCTGGTGTGACAAGCCCCTACGCGAGACAAAAGGGCATCTGCTGAATCGCGCGGCTGGCCTCCGTCGCGGCTCGTGGGAATTCTAAAAACACACTCTGAGGCGGCTCGAAGCAGCCGCCTTCGTCTTTCCTGCGGCGGGCGCGCCGTGGATGGCCATGCACCATGGACCCTTTGTCGGCGAGGTCTGGAATGCCCTGTGCAGACAGGGATTTAAGGCGTGGGCGGGCAAGTAAAATTTTACGAAAAATAGATCATTCAATTTTTACAAACTTTATTTAGCTCCACGGATCATGCCAAGTGACCCCCCCGGGAGGAATGCATGAGATTGTATCGGCCGCAACATGCCCTACTGACCCTTTTACTGACGGCAGGCGCGCTGCCGGCCCAGCTCAACGCAGCGGGCACGGCCTTGGCCCTCATCCGGACGCAGCCGCAGCGCGCCACGGCGGCGCAGGCCCACCTCCAGGAACGCCTGGCGCCGCTCGGCCTGGGCGCGGATCACCAGGGCGTGCTCCTGCGCGCGGTGACTGACGCCACTGGAAACACCACCGCCCGGTTCCAGCAGCAGTACCGGGGCATTCCCGTGTGGGGCGCCCAGTGGGTGACCCACCAGGACGCCAAGGGGCAGTTCCAGGCTGACCGCAACGGCTTCCAGCGCGTGCGGGAGATGTCCGTGGAGCCGTCCCTGTCCGAGAGCGAGGCCCTCGCCGTGGCTCAGCAGGCCATGAAGGCCAAGGGGGCGTACGCCACGAAGCCCCAGGCGGAGCTGGTGGTGCTCCCCATCGAGAAGAACGTGATCGCCGCCAAGACCCACGCGGACGGCTCCCTCAACGCCCGGGACGTGCGCCGCGTCATCACGGGCCACCAGCTCGCCTACCACGTGAGCCTCATGGTGGACAACAAGCAGGACGGCGTCGCCCAGAAGGACTACCTGATCCATGCCCACAGCGGCGAGGTGCTCCGGGAGTGGGACAGCCTGGAGACGGCGGACAAGCCGGCCGTGGGCACGGGCAATTCCCAGTTCAGCGGCACCGTGACCCTGAGCACCGTCCAGAAGGACGACGGCACCTACGAGCTTCGGGACCTGACCCGTGGCAGCCTGCCCCACCCCTACACGGGCCAGATCGGCAACGCCACCTACAACCTGGACAACCAGTGGCCGAACGATGTACCGGGCAACTACGTGCCCGGCGTGGCGTTCAGCGATGCGGACGACGTGTGGGGGGATGGTCAGCAGTACGACTTCTACATCGCTTCCCACAGCACCGATGCCAATGGCCAGACCGTGGCGGTGGATGCCCACTACGGCGTCGCGATGACCTGGGACTACTACAAGAACGTGTTCGGGCGGAACGGCATCGATGACCTCGGCACCAGCACCTACTCCCGGGTCCACTACGGCGAACAGTATGCCAACGCCTTCTGGAACCCGGCCTGTTTCTGCATGACCTACGGGGACGGCAGCCTGCCGGGGTGGATGTCGCCCGAAATGCACGCGATCACGGAGATCGACATCACGGGCCACGAGATGAGCCACGGCGTCATGTCCTCCACGGCGGCACTCCAGTACTACGGCGAGTCGGGCGGCCTCAACGAGGCCAACTCGGACATGATGGGCAAGATGGTGGAGTTCTACGCCAAGGGCGGCGGGAAGGGCGCCACCATCCCCGATTCGGGCGCGGACTGGGGAATCGGCTGGGGCGTCTTCCTGACGGGCCAGCCCCTCCGGTGGATGGACAAGCCCAGCCAAGATGGGGTGAGCCCCGACTACTGGGCGCCCAGCCTCCAGTACCTGGATGTCCACTACTCCAGCGGCGCCGCCAACCGCATGTTCTATTTCCTTTCCACCGGGGCCAGCGCGGACGCGTCCAGTCTTAGGTACTCCCACTACCTGCCCGCGGGGATGACCGGCCTCGGCAACCAGAAGGCCGCCCAGATCTGGTACTACGCCGTCACACACTACATGACGCCCACCACCTGGTACTTCGACGCGCGGAAGGCCTGCGTCCTGGCCGCCACGGACCTCTTCGGGGAGCTGAGCCCGGAGTACAAGGCCGTGCAGAACGCCTTCGGAGGCATCAATGTCGGCATCCCGGCCGATGGGACGAAGGAGGACTTCACGCCCCCCGTGATCCAGGGGATGAACGTGCAGGGTACGAGCGGCGCGCTCACCCTCACGACCCAGGCCACGGACGACCGGGCCGTGGCCTCCGTGGACTACTTCGTGGACGGCTTCTACGTGGGCTCGTCCACGGATTCCGCTTCCGGCTTCAAGATCCATGTCGACTCCACCACCCTCTCCAACGACGCCCACACCCTGACGGCCCTGGCCTACGACACGGACCAGAACGAATCGGCCGAGGCGGCGCCCGTGACGTTCACGGTGCACAACGCGGCCTTCAGCGGCTTCCAGAACGGCGGCTTCGAATGGTACTGGACGAACTGGGAGAAGGACCCGTCCCTCCCGGACCATCCCTGGCTCACCGGCTACGCCCACACCGGAGGCATTGCCCTGGGGTTCGGCGGCAATACGGTGGCCTTCGACGAGGTGAACTGGGTCTACATCTACGGCCCCTACCACGGCGCGCTCACCCAGGGCCTGAAGCTGCCCTCGGACTGCGACACCCTGACGCTCCGTTTCTGGTACCTGGCCCTCCCCCCGGACAGTGATCACCCCGCGCCCACGGATGGCCTGGCCCACGACACCCTGACGCTGAGCTTCCTGGACGCGAACGGCAACACCCTCAAGACCCTGGGCAGCTTTTCGAACCTGGACGACACGCCCAATCCCTGGAAACCCGTCTGGGTCCAGCAGACCGTCGATCTCGCGGACCTGAAGGGCCAGCAGGGGACCCTCCGGGTGGAAGGCGTGAACGATGACCAGGGATTCGGCACAATCTTCCTGGTGGACGACTTCGCCCTGACGGGCACCGTGAAGACCCAGACGAACGTCGCGGATCTCAGCGGGGACGGCGCCGTGGACGGCTACGACCTGGCCCTGCTCATGGCCGCCTACGCGCCCAACCGGACGCCTTCGGACGCCAGAGCCGACCTGAACGGGGACGGCGTGGTGGACGACAAGGACCTCGACCTCCTCCTGGCCAACTTCGGAAAGTGAGACCACCCATGC
>DATEZP010000130.1:0-2893 GCA_035255465.1 Holophagaceae bacterium | reverse complement strand
CTCCCACGAGACCAGGAGAAACCCGTAGAAGAACAGCGCCCCCAGGAAGGGGGTTGCCCAGCGGCGGAGGATGTATCGGGTCAGAACGGAAGGCACTCGAGGTCCAGATTTAGCTTTCGATAATGTATATTATGTAACCTTGAAAATAACCCGAAAACCGGAAGTGGAACTCACAAAACCTTTGCTGTCAGGAGATCATGAATGTGGATGAGGCCGACGGGGCGATCCGGCTTCCCCACCATGAGGAAGGTGATCTTCCGGGCTTCCATGTCGCTGGCGGCTTCCAGAGCCAGCGCATCCTCCCCGATCATCGCGGGGGTTCGGGTCATCATCTGCTCGGCCTGGAGGTCGAGCGGGTTCCTTCCGTCCTTCTCTGCGCCCTCCAGGGCACGCCGGATGTCCCCATCGGTGATGACGCCCAGGAGCTTCGGACCCTCCATCACGCTGGTCATCCCCAGCCGTCCTCCCGTCATGGTACGCAGCACCTCGGTCAACCCGGACGAGGCCGGGACCATCGGCCAGGTTGTGTGCATCAAGGCCTTCACCTTCATGAGCTTCGCTCCCAGACTTCCAGCGGGATGATTCAAGGCGAAGCTGTCCCGGGTGAATCCTCGGCGGGACATGAGGCTGGCGGCCAGGAGGTCTCCCCAGATCAGCTGGAGGGTCGTGCTGGCCATGGGGGCCAGGTCGAGGGGGCACCCCTCGCCCTGAGGGAGCCGGTAGCTGAAGGTCCAATGCGCCGCCTGCCCCAGGCTGCTTTCGGGACGGGCGGTGATCGCCGCCAGCGGGGTGCCCAGGCGCACGAGGCTCGGCAGCAGCCGGACGAGCTCCTCGCTCTCCCCGCTGTTGGACAGGGCCAGCACAGAATCCTCCCGGGTCACCATCCCGAGATCTCCGTGCAGGGCTTCCGCCGGATGCAGGAACAGGCTCGGGCATCCCGTGGAGGCCAGGGTGGCGGCCACCTTCTGGGCGACGAGCCCGGACTTGCCCATGCCGGTGAGCACCACCCGGCCGGAGCGCGACAACACACTGCCGCACCAGTCATCCACCCGGACTGGATCCCAGGCATCCCGCAGTTCCTTGAGGGCGGCCTGAGCGGCTTCCAGCACAGCCTGTCCGGCTTCCAGGGCCCCTGTGGCGTGATTCTGGTCCTTCACGGTTCCGGCTCCGATGGCATGGTGAACAAAGGGTTCATGCTACCAGCCATTCTCCATCCTCATTCTCCGCCCTGACCCGTGCCGTTCCCACTCGCAGTCCGTGCCACCCGTGGGCTGTCTCCGCGTTTGCTACACTGGCTCCGGCCCTGTAGCTCAGCGGTCAGAGCTGGCGGCTCATAACCGCTTGGTCGTGGGTTCGAACCCCACCGGGGCCACCATCTGCGCGCGCCGCTCGCGCGGCTCGCGCAGGCGATGCCAAGTTCAGACGATCCACTTCCTCAATTCGCCTTCCGCGAAGGTCAGGTGCGCCAGCATGGCTTCAGAAGCCTTCTGGGGCGAGCCCGAACGGATGGCCTGCAGGATCTCCGAGTGCTGGTCGATGATCCTCTGCGCGTTCTGGACGTTGTCCTGGTACAGCTGGCGGCGCGCCACGGAGTTGGCCTTGGCGAACTCTTCGGACACCGTCTTGAAGAGCTTGGTCAGAAGGCTGTTGTGGGTGGCCTCGGCCACCGCGTAGTGGAAGGCGGCGTCGAACTCCTCGCCCTTCTCCGAGTCCTGGAGGTTGAGCCGCTCCCGCATGTTCGCCAGCATGGATTCGATCTGGTCGAGCTCTTCGAAGGTGGCCCGCTGTGCGGCCAGACTCGCCGTGGCGGTCTCGAAGATCCGGCGCATCTCGAACATGTCCAGGAGCGAGTTGCGCTCCACCGCGAGGAACATGGCCAGGGGGCGGATGATGTCGTCGGTCTCTGTACCCCGGACGAAGGTGCCCTCGCCGGGCCGGATGTCGATGATGCCGAGCATTTCCAGCGTCCGGATGGCCTCGCGCACGGAGGCCCGGCTGACCTGGAACCGGTCGGCGAGATCCCGCTCGGCGAGCAGCTTGTCGCCAGGCTTCAGCTTCCCCTCGGCGATGAGGTGCTTGATCTGGTCCACGATCTCTTCGTAGAGGCGTTTGGTCTTGATAGGGGTAAGTTCCATATTCATAACATCCTAAGTGACGAAAAGCGAATGAGATGCGAAATGTGATCAAAAACCGGGTTCTTGCGTATGGTCTGACCACTAGACCCATTGTAGGCTTCTGCCAGGTTCTTTACCAAAACTCTACCTTTTCATCCCCTACCCCCTTTTCAGGAGGCAGCATGACTCCCTGGACTCAAGTCTATTCCCCGGTAGCGGGGAATATCTTCCTCTCCGCCCTGGTGGCCGCGCTGCCGGTCTTCGTATTGCTAGGCTTCCTCGCCAAGCATGTGAAGGCTCACTACTCAGCCATCCTCGGCCTCCTCACCTGTTACGTGGTGGCCGTCCTCGTCTACAGGATGCCGGCGGGCATGGCGGGCATGGCCGCGGTGCACGGCGCCCTCTACGGCCTGCTCCCCATCGGCTGGATCGTGCTCAACGCCATCTTCATCTATGACATTACGGTGAAATCAGGCGATTTCGAGGTGGTGAAGCACTCCATCGCCGGCCTGGCGGCGGACCGCCGCATCCAGGCCCTGCTGATCGCCTTCAGCTTCGGGGCCTTCATCGAGGGCGCGGCCGGCTTCGGCACGCCCGTGGCGATCTCCGCCGCCATGCTGATCGGCCTGGGCTTCCGACCCCTCCAGGCCGCCGGCATCGCGCTCATCGGCAACACGGCCCCCGTGGCCTACGGCGCCCTGGGCAGCCCGCTTCTCGCCCTCGCCGGCGTGACCGGCCTGCCGCTCGAGATGCTGAGCGCCGCCGCGGGACGCATCCTG
>DATEZP010000129.1:0-20887 GCA_035255465.1 Holophagaceae bacterium | reverse complement strand
CGAGGTCACCATCCAGCTGCTCGACGCCATGAAGGACACGGGCTTCCTGTGGGCCATGAAGGCGGGCGTCTCCGTGGGCATCGATGATCTCGTCGTGCCCGACACCAAGGAGAAGCTCCTCAAGAAGGCCAGCGAGGATGTGCGCGCCATCGAGAAGGAATCCTTCGAAGGCCGCCTCGACAGCGCCACCCGCTACAACAAGATCCTGCAGGTGTGGGGCGAGACCAGCGACAAGGTCGCCGGCGACATGATGAAGGAACTGGAGCGCCGGAACGAGAACGACCGGTTCTTCAACTCCGTGTACATCCTCGCCGACTCCGGCGCCCGTGGTTCCAAGACCCAGATCCGCCAGGTCGCGGGCATGCGTGGTTTGATGGCTCGCCCCTCCGGCGACATCATCGAGACGCCCATCATGGCCAACTTCAAGGAAGGCCTCAGCGTTCTCGACTACTTCATCTCCACGCACGGCGCCCGTAAGGGTCTCGCCGATACCGCGCTGAAGACCGCCGACTCCGGTTACCTCACCCGCAAACTGGTGGACGTGGCCCAGGACGTGATCGTCAACGAGGATGATTGCAAGACCATGGACGGCATCGAGGTGGAGGCCATCGTCAACACCGATGGCACCATCCGCTCCCGCCTGCGCGACCGCATCTTCGGCCGCGTGAACCTCGAAGACGTGATGGATCCCTACTCCAACGAGGTGCTGGCGCCCGCCGGCTCCCTCATCGGCGAGGATCTGGCCTTCAAGATCGAGACGAGCGGCATCACCTCCGTGAAGATCCGCTCCGCCCTCACCTGCGAAGCCCGTCGCGGCATCTGCGCCAAGTGCTATGGTTTGAACCTGAGCCACGGCCGCCTGGTCGATCTCGGCGAGGCCTGCGGCGTGATCGCGGCCCAGTCCATCGGCGAACCCGGCACGCAGCTCACCATGCGTACCTTCCACGTGGGCGGCGCCGCCTCCCGCGCCAGCGAGAAGAGCACCCACGAAGCTCAGATCGCCGGCAAGGTGAAGTTCGAGAACATGCGCCACGTCGTCAACCGCAAGGGCGAGACCGTTAGCCTCACCCGCAACGGCTACATCCTCGTGGTTGATGGCGAAGGCCACGAGCGCGAACGCTACAAGGTCACCTCCGGCGCGATCCTCCGCGTCAAGGATGGCGAGATGGTGGAGCCCCGCGCGCCCCTGGCCGAGTGGGATCCCTATAACGATCTCGTGCTCGCCGATGTGGACGGTCTCACCGACTTCAAGGAATTCGAGCTCAACATCAGCTTCCAGGAAGAGAAGGACCCGATCAGCGGCAACTTCCGCAAGAAGGTCATCGATCCCACGGACGACAAGCTGCACCCCCACATCAACCTGAAGGGTGAGAACCACAAGGTTGTGAAGCGCTACAACATCCCCACCAACGCCTACGTCGAGGTGGAGGAAGGCCAGGAGATCAAGGCTGGCGACGTGCTGGCCAAGACCCCCCGGCAGCAGGCCAAGACGAGCGACATCACGGGCGGTCTCCCGCGCGTGACCGAGCTCTTCGAAGGCCGCAAGCCCAAGGAACCGGCGCTCATCTCCAAGGCCGATGGCTTCGTCAAGTTCGGCAACCGCGTCCGCGGCAGCCAGAAGGTGATGGTCGTCGATGCCGAGGGTGTGGCCGTCAAGGATTCCCGCAGCGACGCCATCGAGTACCTCGTGCCCCGCGGCAAGCACATCCTGGTTCAGGATGGCGACGAGATCAAGGTGGGCGAGAAGATCGTGGAAGGCCCCGTCAGCCCCCACGACCTGCTCGAAGTCTCCGGTGAGAAGGCCCTCTCCGCCTTCCTCGTCAACGAAGTGCAGGAGGTTTACCGCGCCCAGGGTGTGACCATCAACGACAAGCACATCGAGGTGATCATTCGCCAGATGATGCGCTGGGTCCTGGTCACCGAAGTGGGTGATACCCCGATGATCGTCGAGGAGAAGGTGGATAAGCACCGTTTCCGCGAGATCAACGAGCAGACCATCAAGGATGGCGGCCAGCCCGCCGCCTGCGAGCCCCTGCTCCTCGGCATCACCAAGGCCGCCCTCACCAGTGAAAGCTTCATCAGCGCCGCCTCCTTCCAGGAGACCACCCGCGTGCTGACCGAAGCCGCTCTGGAAGGCCGCGTGGATTACCTCCGCGGTCTCAAGGAGAACGTCATCCTCGGCCGCCTGATCCCTGCCGGCACCGGCATGGCCCAGTACCGCAACGTCGGCATCGAGGAAGGCCAGTACCCCGAGATCACCGAGAACCCCTTCGGCAACGACTCCGACTTCGACGACGAATACAGCCGCATGGCCGCCCACGTCGAAGAGATGCAGGGCCTCTCCGAGATCGATGGGGAAGACTTGTAAGCCAAGGCACAACTGCAACAAACAAAGGGAGTCGGCTTGCCGGCTCCCTTTTTTCATGCCAGGATGCCCTCATTCATGAAGCCCCTCAGCGTGAACCGATCCTGGCTGCCCGACAGCACCCCCTGGGGGCGTGCCTTGAAGGTGGGCGTCGCCGGAGCGGCGGTGGCCCTGGGCCTCGGGCTCTTCGTGCCCAACCAGTACACCTCCGTGGCCCGGATCCTCCCCATGGCCAAGGCGGGGCAGGGGAACCTCGGGGCCCTCGCGGCCTTGCAGGCTATGAGTGGCTTCAACCTCGGGAACAACGCCTCGCCCTTCGAGCAGGCCCTGCCGGAGATCCTGCGGAGCCGGGCCGTCCTCGACCGGGTGCTCGCGAAGGAGTATGACTACCACCAGCGGGCTTGGCGTTTCGGGTCGGACACGGCGCATCACCGCACCCTCCAGGAGGTGCTCGGCGCGCCGGATCGGGATGTGGCCGTGCAGCGCCTCTCGGGCCTCCTGGATGTGCAGAAGGATCTGAAGAGCGGCGTGCTCACCGTGAAGGTCACCCTACCCAGCGCCGACTTGGCCCAGGGGGTCAACCAGGCCCTCATGAGCGAGCTGGAGGCCTTTCTCGTGCAGCTCCGCAACGAGCGGGGTCGGGCCACCGCCGGGTTCATGGCCGAACGGGTCGGAGCCACCCGTGCGGAGCTGGAGGATGCCCTCACCCGGTACCTCCACTTCGCCGGGAGGAACCGGGGCTACGCCTTCAGCCCGGACCCCGCGGTGAAGGTGGAGGGCCAGAAGCTGGAGTACGAGGTGGAGTACCGGAAGCAGGTCCTCCTCCGCCTCCAGCAGCAAGTGGATGCCGCCATCATCGAGGAGAAGGATGCCACGCCCGTGATGTCCATGCTGGACCGACCCACCCTGCCCATCCAGAAGACTCGGCCCAGCCGGGTGATGTGGGCCCTGGGCGCCTTCCTCCTGGCGGCGGCGGCGACCCTGGTGTGGGAGCGGCGCGCCCAGTTGTTCGAAGGTGAGCCCGGGGAGCAGGCATGAAGCAGGTGCTGGTGCGGCAGGGGGGCATCGCCGTGGAGGAGGTGCCTGCGCCTCTGTGCGGGTTCGGCCGGATCCTGGTGAAGACAGCGTTCTCCTGTCTGAGCCCCGGCACGGAGATGGCCCAGGTGAAGGCGGCGCAGATGCCGCTCTGGAAGCGGGCCCTGAAGCAGAAGGAGCACGTCCGCCGTGTGCTGGACTCGATCAAGAGCGATGGCCTCACGGCGACCATCGCCAAAGTCCGCGGCAAGCTCGGCGGCGGCATCCCCACGGGCTATTCCGTGTCCGGGATCGTGGTGGCCGTGGGGGATGGAGTGGAGGGCTTCGACGTGGGTGACCGTGTGGCCTGCGCCGGTGCGGGTCTGGCCAACCACGCGGAGTGGGTGGAAGTGCCCATGAACCTCTGCGTGCGGGTTCCAGCGGAGGTCTCCCTGGAAGATGCGGCCACGGTGACCCTCGGGGCCATCGCCCTGCAGGGGGTGCGGCGCCTGCAGCCGACCCTGGGCGAGACCTTCCTCGTGGTGGGGCTCGGTGCGTTGGGGCTCCTCACCACCCAGTTCCTCCGGGCCCAGGGGTGTCGGGTCATCGGCGCAGATCCGGATCCCCGCCGGCGGGCCCAGGCCCAACGCATGGGGGCCTGCCTCACCTTCGATCCCCTCCAGGAGGAGGGCACGGTCCTCGTGAACATGCACACTGGAGGCATCGGTGCCGATGGGGCGGTCATCACCGCCTCCGGCCCCAGCGATGCCATCGTGGCCGGCGCCTTCCAGGCCACCCGGAGGAAGGGGCGCGTGGTGCTCGTGGGCGACGTGGGGCTCGCCCTCAAGCGGGCCGATCTCTATGCCAAGGAGCTGGACTTCCTCATCTCCTGCTCCTACGGCCCGGGTCGTTACGATGCCGACTACGAGGAGGCGGGCCTCGACTATCCGCTGCCCTACGTGCGCTGGACCGAGAACCGGAACATGCAGGCCTACCTGGAGCTGCTTCGGGAAGGTCGGGTGCTGGTGGCTCCCTTGGTGGAGGGCACTTTCCCCATCGCCCAGGCGGAGGCCGCCTACGCCTCCCTGCAGACGGCCGACCGGCCCGCCCTGGTCCTCCTCACCTACCCGGAGGCTGCCGCGCCCGATCCACGCCGGGTGGCCACCCCGCAGGCGAAGCCCCTGGGGGAACCCGGCTTCCGAATCGGCCTCCTCGGGGCGGGGAACTTCGCCCAGGGCATGCACCTGCCCCTCCTCAAGAGCCTGGGGGGTCCCTGGTCCTTGGCGGCGGTCATGAACCGCACCGGCGCCACGGCCCGTACCGTGGCGGCGCAGTACGGCATCCCCTTCGCCACCTCGGATCCGGCGGAGGTGCTGCGGGATCCCGGGGTCGATTGGGTGCTGATCTCCACCCGGCACAACACCCACGCGGGGCTTGTGCTCCAGGCCCTGAAGGCGGGCAAGCACGTGTTCGTGGAGAAGCCCCTCTGCCTCACCGGTGAGGAACTGGCCGCCCTCCAGGCCTTCTACGCGACCTCGGAGGGGGCCAAGCCCAGGCTCTTCACGGGGTACAACCGGCGCTTCGCCCCCATCGCCGAGGCCCTGGGGCGCAGCCTGGCGCGCCGAATCGGGCCGGCCATGCTCGTGTTCCGCATGAACGCGGGCTTCCTGCCCAAGGACCACTGGACCCAGGGCGCCGAGGGTGGGGGGCGGAACCTGGGCGAGGCCTGCCATATCTACGACCTCTTCGTGAGCTTGCTGGGGCAGCTGCCCTCCCGCGTGGAGGCCCAGGGCATCGGCCACGGCCGGGGCCGCTGGTCCCCCACGGACAACTTCACCGCCACCTTCACCTTCCCCGATGGCAGCCTCGCCACCCTCCACTACACGGCCCTCGGCTCCAAGGCCTTCCCCAAGGAGCACCTGGAGGCCTACTGGGATGACACCGTCGCGGTGATGACGGATTGGCGGGAGCTGACCTACCACGGGAGCAAAGAGAAGGGCGTGCGCCACCTCCAGTCCGAGAAGGGCCACAAGGAGGAGTGGCAGGCCCTGGCCCGGGCCCATCGCGAGGGTGCTTGGGCCATCCCCCTCGACCAGCAGTTCGCCGCCGCGGCCATGGCCCTGGCCGTCGAAACCCAGATCCGGAGCTGAGGTATGTGCGGCATCGCGGGTGTGTTTCACTTCGGAGACCGCCCTTCGCAGCCCGTGGATCCCGCCACCCTGGTGCGCATGCGGGATCGGATGATCCATCGCGGCCCCGATGGCGAAGGGCTGTGGACCTCGGAGCATGGGCGGGTGGGGCTCGCCTTCCGCCGGCTCTCCATCCTCGACCTCTCCGAGCAGGCCCTGCAGCCCATGGCCAACGAGGATGGCCGGGTCCGCATCACCTTCAACGGGGAGATCTACAACCACCTGGACCTGCGGCGCCAGCTGGTGGCCGCAGGCCACACCTTCCGCACTGACCACTCCGACACGGAGGTGATCGTCCACGGGTACGAGGAGTGGGGCATCGAGGGGCTGCTGCAGCGCCTGGAGGGGATGTTCGGCATCGCCATCTGGGATGACCGCAGCCAGCGCCTCCACCTCGTGCGGGATCGCATCGGCATCAAGCCCGTGTACTGGTCCTGGGTGGCGGGGGAGCGCCTCCTCTGGGCCTCCGAGATCAAGGGCATCCTCGCCCATCCCGAGGCGCCCCGGGGGGTCGAGCACCGGGCGCTCCTCCACTACCTCACCTTCATGACCACGCCAGCCCCCCTCACCATGTTCGAGGGGGTCTTCAAGCTCCCCGCCGGGCATCGGCTGGAAGTGGCCGTGGGAGGCGTGCCCTCGGTGCACCGGTGGTGGGACCTGGCCGCGTCCGGCAGCCAGCTCTTCACGGAGACCGACGAGCACTTCTACATCCAGGAGATCCAGCGCCTGCTAGAGGGCTCCGTGGAACGCCACATGATGAGCGACGTGCCCTACGGCGCCTTCCTGAGCGGCGGCGTGGACAGCAGCACCAACGTGGCGCTCATGAAGAAGTACAGCGACCGCACGGTGCATACCTTCACCGTGGGCTTCAGCGACCACACGCACCTCAACGAGCTGGAGCACGCGGATCGGGTGGCCAAGCTGTTTGGCACCCAGCATCACCAGGTGCTCATCCAGGAGTCCGACATGCTGGGCTACCTGGATCAGCTGGTGCACACCCAGGATGAGCCCCTGGCCGACTGGGTGTGCATCCCCCTCTACTTCGTGAGTAAGCTGGTGCGGGATTCCGGCGTCACCGTGGTGCAGGTGGGCGAGGGCTCCGATGAGCAGTTCTGCGGCTACGGCTCCTACATGGCCTACCTGAAGCTCCAGGACCGCTACGCCCGGGCCTACCGCCTGCTGCCCAAGGCCCTGCAGCGGGCGGGCGCCGGCCTCGTAAGGAAGGCTGCCGGACGCAAGCTGGGCCTGGCCCCCTACGCCGAGCTCCTGGAACGCATCGCTCGAGACCGGGAGGTGTTCTGGACCGGTGCCCACGTCTTCAACGACGACCTCAAGCACCGGCTCATCCCGGAGGCCACGGCGGTCCCCAGCAGCATCCCGCCCCAGGTGCTGGCGGCGGGCCTCATCCCTCCGGAGGTGCTGGCCACGGATTCCTTCGCCATCGTGCAGGCCCAGCGGGCCGGGGCGGAACGGCTGCTGCCCAGCGCCGACTACCTCTCCCGGATGACCTACGCGGAGTTCCAGACCCGCCTGCCGGAGCTCCTGCTCATGCGGGTGGACAAGGTCACCATGAGCACCAGCATCGAGTCCCGGGTGCCCTTCCTCGACCACAACCTGGTGGCCTTCTCCTTCCGCATCCCCCAGGCCATGAAGACCCGGCATGGCGTGTCCAAGTACCTCATGAAGAAGGTGGCGGAGTCCTACCTGCCCCACGACCTCGTGCACCGGAAGAAGATGGGCTTCGCGGCCCCCATGAGCCAGTGGCTGCAAGGGGACTTCGGTGCCCGCGTGGAGGCCGAACTGCTGGCCAGCCCCCTCTTCCAGGCCCCCTACTTCAACCGCGATCGCATCGCGGAGATGCTGCGGGAGCACCGGTCGGGCCGTCTCGACAACAGCACCCAGATCTGGACCCTCTACAACGTGGCCGCCTGGCATCGGCACTGGTTCGGAACGGCCTGATGGAGGCCTTCGAGCTGAACTGGGCCCTGGTAAAGCGGGTGGCCCGCAAGCCCCCCCGCGTGATCCTCCACCGCCTCGCCCAGATGGTCCTGGCCCGGTGGCGGCGCCGCACGGCGCCCGGGGCGCCGGCCGGGTGGCGGCCGGAGAAGCTCCTGGCCTGGGCGGGCACCTCCGATGTGAATCTCCTGTGGGATCGCCTCCTGGGCGCCCCCTGGCCCGGGCAGGGCGGGGCCGAGGCCGTGGCGCGCACGCTCCCCGAAGCCGCCGCGTGGGTGCGCGCCGCGGCGGCCCAGGCGGCCCGGCACGAGGTGGCCTTCCTGGGTTCCGGTCCCGTGCAGCTGGGATCCCCGATCCCCTGGCATACGGACTTCAAGACCGGGTTCACCTGGACGCCCCGTTACTGCCATGACATCGCCTACGCGGACCTTGGGAAGCCCAACGATGTGAAGGTGCCCTGGGAGCTGAGCCGCTTCCAGTGGGCCCTGCCCCTGGCCCAGGCCCATGCCTTGAGTGGAGATCCGGAACCCGCGGAGGCCTTCGCGGCCCTTCTCGACGATTGGATGGCCACCAACCCCTACGCCCTGAGCGTGAACTGGGCCTGCACCATGGACGTGGCCCTGCGGGCCATGAGCTGGATCTGGGGTCTGTGGCTCACGGCCGAGGCGCCCTGCTGGACGCCCGAGCGGAAGGCCACGGTGCTGTCCGCCCTCTACGGTCACGGCCACTTCATCCAGCGGAACCTGGAAGTGTCGGATGTGAACGGCAACCACTACCTCAGTGATGCGGCGGGGCTCGTCTACCTGGGGCTCTTCTTCCAGGACCTGGGCGAAGCACCCAAGTGGCTGGCCACGGGCCGGCGCATCCTGGAGGAGGAGCTATTCCGCCAGACATACGGGGACGGGGTGGACCACGAGGCCTCCATCCCCTACCACCGGCTCGTGCTGGAACTGCTGGTCCACCCCTTCATCTTTCTGGAGACCCGCGGCCTGCACCTCGCCCCGGAGGTGAAGGCGAGGGTGCGTCAGATGGCGGGGTTCACGGCCGCCTATTCGGGGCCCGATGGCCGCAGCCCCCGCTTCGGCGACGCCGATGATGGCCGGGCCCTGGCCTTCGGTGACCAGCCCCTGGAGGACCACCGCTACGTCTGTCACCTGGTGGGGGCCTGGCTGGGCGACGAGGCCCTCCTCGCTGCCGCCGGTCGGCCCTGGGCCGAGGCCCTGTGGGCCCTGGGCCCCTGCGCCCTCAGGGAGCCTTGGCCGGCCCCGCCCTCGCCCCGGAGCTGCGTCTTTTGGGAAGGCGGCCTCGCCGTGCTCGCGAACGCGCGCTTCCACCTGGTGGTGGAGGCGGGGCCCGTGGGCCTGAGGGGTCGCGGCGGCCACGGCCACAACGACGCCACCACTTTCGAGCTCTGGGTCGAGGAGGAACGTCTCGTCGTGGATCGCGGTGCCTGGGTGTACACCGCCGATGCCGAAGGGCGGAACCGCTTCCGCGCCACCACCTCCCACTCCGTGATCCAGGTGGGCACCGAGGAGATGAACCGCTTCCTGGATCCCCTCAACCTCTGGCAGCTGCGGGATGACGCCCAGGCCCGGATCACCGCTTTCGAATCCACGCCGGAGGGCGGCCACGTCTTCGCCACCCACCAGGGCTACGCCCGCCTGGGGGTCAGCCTCTCCCGCGCCTGGGACCTCAGTGCCGGAGCCTTGAAACTCGAAGACCGGGTGAGCGGCGCCGGCGGCCAGGCCCTCACCGCCCGGTGGTGGCTGGAGGCCGGCGTGACGGCGGAGCCGGAGGGGCCCCAGGCCCTGCGCCTGAGGACCCCCGTGGGCCGTGAGCACCGCGTCACCTGGTCCGATGCCGCTTGGGCCCTCACCGTGGAAGCCACGACGATCAGTCCCTCCTACGGGGTGCAGGTGCCGTCCCAGGTGCTGGTGTGGCGGCACCCCGGAGCTTCGGACTTGGAGGTGCGGTGGCGGGTGGATTCGTGCTGAGCGGGGGCAACTAGAAGTGCCACAGTCAGGGTCCTTTTACATTGGGCTCCCAGGTGCCGTTGGGTTCGCAATGGCTTGGGGTCCGAGTTAGAAATCATAGGGCCTCCGTTCAGGCGCCATCGTCTTGACCGGAATTAGCTGCGGACTAGAACCACCGGCGCTCCCTAGAACCAAGCCCCCCCCTGCGCCCGTGTAGACCGTGTGCTGGGCCGCCCCGTTTCCAATTTTGTTTGAATGGATTTGGGCTTCGCCGGCCACAGACTTGGCAGTCTGAGTCCTTTGGATCGACACCATGCTTCACATTCTTCCGATGCGCTGAGAACGCTGGAATGGGTTGGGTTTTGGCCCACGCATAGATTTTGGTCCTGGCGGTGCTTTCGCTGGTGTCCATGGTGTACTTGACCCTAGAAGGAACGGTGGGATCCTGGACCAAAGACCCTTACCGTTGCAAACCTGATTCTGTCCAAGGTCCTCGACGCATCGTTTTTGGTGCCTGGAGACGCCACTTGATTCTCTCGCAACCCAGCGCCCTCCCATTATTTGATGCGTACCATTACGTTCACAGATGGGAGCCGCGGGTGGCCATTGAGAACCTGGAGTCATCGCATTGAGCGTGCGCCAATTCAGTACGGTGCTAGCTGGCGACGTAGCAGCGAAGGCCCTGACGGCACTGCTTGTGCTCGGCCTGGTGCGCCTGCTTCAACCGGCTGACTTCGCTAGCTATGTGTACCTCAGTTCTCTAGTCATACTATCTGCCACACTCCTTGCAGGCTTCTTCAATCGCCACTACATAATGGCCGGCATTAATGGGCCTTCCGCCCGCAGTTATCGCAGGCTACAAGTCGGCATTTCTGCAGCGCTCTTCATCGGCGTCGCCGCCATTTTGGGGCGTGACACAGGCCTCCTCCCCCTCGCTGCGGCTATGCTGTGCACGGTGGCTGCTGCCGCCTACGATTTTCGACGCACCCATGCCCAAAAGGTGCAGGCCTTTGGGGACTGGTCCAAGGCCGACGTGGTGCGAGCCGTCCTACTGGTGCTGCTGTCTGCACCGCCTATTTGGCTGTGGAAAGGGCGGACGCTGATTGCGGCGCTGATGGCAGCCCAAACTCTGGCCTTTGCGCTCGGTGCGCGCCTGCTGCCCGCATTGCCAACGGAAGAGCCGGCCATGGAAGGGGTTGCATCGGTGCTGCGCGATCGGGGTGCGATCGCATTAATTGGCTACTTCGCCCTCGTCGGTCTGTTCGGGCAAATGCCAATTCTCTTACTGAAACAACTCGCAGAACCCGCCGAACTGGCTAGCTTTGGCAGTGCTTTTCGATATTACGGGCTGTTGTTGGGCGTGGTCTCTGCAGCGAATGTCGTGATCCTTCCACGGATCGCACAGACGGGCGACCTCGTCTCGACACTTCGCAGCCTTCGCCGCTTACTCTTGGGCGCCTCCGCCCTCGTATTGGTTGCCACGGGCGTCGCTTACTTCATTATCCCGTATGTTGACGGAGGGAAGTATCCCCAGGCACCGAAGCTCTTCATTTTGTTGTGCACGGGCCTCTTTCCTGGGTTGGTGCTGGCACCGATCACCGCCATTTTCTTGCGAATGGATCTACAACGACACCTGCTCTTCTCTCAAGTCGCTGCGGTGGCCGTATGTGCGAGCACTGCTGTAGCCCTGCACGGCCATGGTGCCTTCGCGGGCGCCACTGCGGTGCCTGCCGGTGTGGCGGCGCAATTGGTTTGGCTGCTGGTGGTCAGCCAGATTCTGGTGGCAAGGCGACGTGAGGGAGCGGCATGATCCTGAAGTGGCTTCTAGAGGCGCTGCAGCGCCCCCTCTATTTGGTCGACCGCCTTGGTTGGGCTGTGCGCGACCATAACTGGCGTTGCCGTTTCAGTCATGTCGGACGGAACTTTGTTTTCGACCCCCTGAGTTCGAAGTTCGTGACGCCGGAGTTGCTGCAGGTGGGGGATGACGTATTCCTCAATGCTCACGCCCACATCTCCGGTCAGGTCACGATTGGGGACCGCGTGCTCATTGGCCCGGGGGTCAAGCTGCTGTCCGGAAACCATCTCTATGGCATACCTGGCTTCCTGGTCCGTGACATCAAAGCGAGTAGCGGGAACCCGGAACTGTTGGCCGCGCAGACCATCGAGGATGACGCATGGCTGGGCGCCGGTGTCATCGTGCTCGGTGGGGTGACGGTGGGGACTGGGTGCGTCATTGGAGCCGGTGCCGTGGTTACCCGCGATGTACCCCCCTATGTCGTGGCAGTCGGTTCTCCGGCCCGCCCGGTTCGGCGGATATTTGATGACACGACCCTGCTTCAACACCTTCACGCGGTGGGCTTTGGCGAGGCGGCAGCTCAGGCCTTACTCGTGCGGCGCCAGGCCGCCGACGTTGACACATTGCCTTTGGCGTCACCGGTCTTTCCTGATCGCTTCCTATATCGTGACCAGTGGGTCGACACGGCCGATTTTGAGGACGTCACCAAAGCCGGCGACCGAGGGTGATAGCCATGAGAGGGGCCTTGTCTACCTTCCATTTGATGGAATTTCTCCACGGCAAATTCCTTCATGGGATTGGCAGTTTGGGGCAAAAGGTCCTCTCAATTGGAGGCCTAACGTGGAGTTGAGCCTGGTTGAGGCAGGGACCGCTTCCACACTCTCATCCGACTTCAATTGCTCGGGGGTCTATGGCCTCCCAGGCTTGCACGGATAAGGGGAGGGTTCTTGACGCAAGTGTTGTCCTTTTACCCCATCACGGATTCATTCCACGCAGCTCTACAAAGGCATTTGGGTAAGGCCCTAACTCCTCGGTTCTTGGGGGAATTCCGGAAGCCGTCCTTGATCGGGACATGGAAAGCGCTTCGCACCTTGGGGGACGAGCCCCTTGTGCTTGCCTTGGATGATTCAGGCGCCGAAGCCCCCACCGCATTGCTCCTCGCCGTAGGGTCCCTTTTTGGACCTAGAGGGACCCGGGCCTACTCCTCCGATTTGGTGGAAACTCAAACTAGCAAGCGCACCGGATGGTGGAGCCTATGGACCGTCCTTTGGGACAGCTTCCTCGCACGAGTTGAGGCGAGAGGAATGCGGATCCAGCTTGAAAGGGCCAAGTGGAACCCTCTGCCCTTCCGGGGGGGGCGCAAAATTGCATATCTGAAAACCACACTCGGGTACGGGGTAAAGGCGGGGGGCAGTGTTGGACATGTCGCCGGAGTCGTTAATGCGCTCCTGCATAAAGGCAATTCAGTTGAGATCTTTGCGAATGAGGTCCAACCCCTTGTGGAGCCCCATGCGTCATTTTTCCAGCTCGTGCCCCCAAGCCTCTTCGCTTACCCGGCTGAGTTGAATCTCGTTAGGTTCCATCACTCGGTGGTAAAGGCCGTTCATCGCCAATTTGGAGAGGCCAGGCCTGATTGGATTTATCAACGTCTATCGACCTCCAATTTTGCTGGTGCAATTCTGAGTTTGCAGCATCAATTGCCATTGGTGGTGGAGTACAACGGAAGCGAAGTTTGGATTGCGAAAAACTGGGGTGAAGGGATGCCCTTCGAGTCACTTTCCCTCCAGTGTGAAGATGCACTCCTGCGTCAGGCGACGTTGGTGGTAACCGTTTCGGAAGTGTTAGGAGAAGAGCTTCGAGGGCGGGGCATTCCAACAGAACGTGTCTTTGTCCATCCAAACTGCGTGGATCCCGCTCGGTATCGGCCGGACCTTTTAACACCCCTCCAGGTTGCGGCGATAAGACGGGAAATCAATTTGGATCCCGATGATTTGGTACTGACCTTCCTTGGGACCTTTGGTGCATGGCATGGGGTGGACTTCCTCGCAGAAGCGATTCGAGAGCTGTATTCGGGAAATCCTGAGTGGTGGGAGCGGCACCGGGTCGCAGTTGTGATGGTTGGTGATGGAGTGCTGAAATCAAAGGTACAAACTGAGCTGCGCGACATCCCTCGCATCCGATTTACAGGACTAGTGCCCCAAGAGAGTGCCCCGAATTATTTGGCAATTTCAGATATTTTGCTTAGTCCACACGTTGACCGCCGAACTGGGGAAAGATTTTTTGGGAGTCCAACCAAACTATTTGAGTACATGGCCGTTGGGAAATGTGTGATCGCGAGTGAACTGGAACAGATTGGCGAAGTCATGTCGCCAGCGTTCAAAGTAGGTGAAGGATTCGACCCCCGGATGGTGGGGGTGCTTTTCCAGCCTGGCAACCATCGGGAGTTTATCGAGGCTATCCGGTGGGCCGTCGAACACCCCTCTGAAAGGATTCAGCTGGGCCGATCGGCCAGGTCCAAGGCCATCAAGGAGTTCACATGGGAGTTGTTTGCTGAAAGATTGGTAACCAAGCTACAAACCCTTCGCTGATCAGCCATTGCGGGGAATGGGTACGTGATCACCAGGTGACTCTTCCATTGGGTGGCGGTGAGCGTTCCGCTGAATGGACCGGATCAATAAAATGGCGAGTACCGCCCACGTAATGCCCCATCCCGAAAATAAAAGATCTCGGATGGCCATTTGTGCAGCCATGAATGCAATGAAGAGAATGCGGCCTCGGAAAACCAAGTTCAGAGGGTGGGGTAGCGGTTTTGCTAGCCGCCATCCGCTTTGAATCAAGGCACCGCAGATGATTCCATAGGCCCACACTCCAGGCACACCTGCTTGCGCGTAGGCATTGCAGATGTACGGACCAGCTGTGCTGCCTGCGCCATTCCATGAATCACCTGGGTACATGTACTGGTAGACAACTTGTGCATCATTAAGGGCCGAATTCGAGATGTCGAGCCCCATCCATGGCTGATGTTCTGGGAAAATCCAGGTGTAATAGTATTGAGTAGTCCCAAGACGATAAAAATAGTGTTGAATGAGTTTATAGGCGTTAAATTCTCCTTGAGAAAGAGAAGATGCCGTAAGATAGAATGCGCTTAATGTTATAAAACCAAATATAACGACAATGAGCAATGGCTTTACTAGTGATTTAGGTTTTTCATTCCGAAAGCAAAAAATTAGAAAGATAAAAAAGAACAACACGGTACTCTTATAAAAGTTGGCAAACAGAATCCATGATGTGGCAAAAACCAACAAAAATTTAATAATAATTCCTTTGCCTTGGGGCATGGAAAGTAAAGCTGCTGCACAGAAGACTGGGAGCACTGTGTAAGCTAGGATCCAGAATGCAAAGGGCATATGAATGGAAATATTCCCCCGTTGGTCCATTAATTGTTCTTGTAGAGAGTACTGTCTAAAAAATGAAAAAAAACTTCCTAATGCGTTGGTTTGTATTAACAGCAGTGCGGCAATCACCCAAAGAACTAGAAACGCAACAATGTTGGTCTTGGGGTCCTGGGCTTCGTCTTCGTTGGAACGCTTGGACAAATAGTGAAAGCCTGTGATGCAAACTCCGAGGAATCCAAAAAAGGTCCCGAAGGGCCATCCAAGGAACGCAAAGATCCACGATGGAAGGGGGCGGATGATTGAGCCAATTCCACCCCGTGGGAGGTCAACTCGGGTGGCGACCCATGCTCCGAACGGGACGGAAACATAGGGACTACAGATGGACCAGAGGTGTGCACTGGCCTGGTCTTTGGACAGATAGGCCTCCTGAACGCCAATGGAGGCCACCCAGTCTTGGAAATAGGCTTGGGCATCTAAATGCATCCCCATGGCGCCCACAAAAAAGAGCAACGTGTAGGAGGCCAAGAAGACGACCAAGGGGAGCCGTTCGTTGGTACCTCGAACGCTTCTGAAAAGGAATGCCCCAGTGCCCATGCATCCCAAGGCGGTTAGCCATGCTTCAATCATGTGCTCCTCCCTTGGCAAATAGGCACAAGGGTCGTTTAAGCACCCAACCGTCGTGGGCTTGGGTGCCCCAACGGAAAGATCTCACGGCCGGTTCCACCGCAGCACCTTGGGGCCGCGCACGGCCTGGAAGGCGCGGTGGTCGGTCAGCACCGCCACGGTGGGTAGGCTGCAGACCTCTTCCAGCGTGGCGGTGCTGCGCTCGGGGATTAGGGGGTCGAAGATGCGGAGGGTGCGGTGGGCGCGCTCCAGGAGGTACACCACCTCCAAGGCCGGGCTCTCGCGGATGTCATCCACATCGGGCTTGTAGGTGAGGCCCAGGATGCCGATGGGGGCGATGTTGCCTCGGCCGTGGGCGGCCAGGATGTCATCCACCACCTGGTGGGGCTTCGCGTCATTGATGGCGCGGGCGGTGCGGACGATCTGGGCCTCATCGGGGCAGAGGTGGATCAGGAACCAGGGATCCACGGGGATGCAGTGACCGCCCACGCCGATGCCCGGGGTATGCACGTTCACCCGGGGGTGCAGGTTGGCGAGACGGATGGTGTCGAACACATCCACTCCCAGGCGGCGGCAGATGGCCGCCAGCTCGTTGGCGAAGGCGATGTTCACGTCGCGGTAGGTGTTCTCCACCACCTTGGCCAGCTCCGCCACGTCGGCGGTGGTCTCATGCACCTCCCGTACGCCGGCGCGCCGGTAGAGTTCCGCGGCCTGTCGCGAGGCCTCGGGGGTCACGCCCCCCACCACCCGCGCATTGCCCGTGAGCTCCTTGAAGATGGCTCCGGGGATCACGCGTTCCGGCGCGTGGGCCAGCAGGTAGTCCGTGTCGGGGTTCCAGCCGCGCAGCTCCTGCAGGATGGGCGCGATCACCTGGCGGCAGGTGCCCGGGGGCACGGTGGTCTCCAGGATCACGAGGTTCCCCTTCTCGAGGACGGGGGCGATCATCCGCGTGGTGGCCTCCACGAAGCTCAGGTCGGCCTTCCGGTCCTCCGTGACGGGAGAGGGCACGCAGAGGAGGAAGGTCTTGGAAGGGACAGGTTCCGGGCCCACCGTGAGGTGGCCGCTGTCGATCACGCCTTTCAATCGCTCGGGAAGCTCCGCCTCGTGGATGGGGCACTCCCCACGGGCCAGGAGCTCCAGTTTGCGCGGGTCCACGTCCACGCCATGCACCCGTAGGCCCGCCTGGGCGAAGAGCACCGAGGTGGGGAGGCCGATGTAGCCGAGGCCGAGCACGCAGAGGTCTGGGGTCATGGGGCTCTCTGGAAGGGGATCGTCCTTGCTTGTATCACGGCGGGCCACGTGGCCCCAACCCCCGGTCTGGGCGCTGGCTCCGGGGCGAGAGAGCGGGGATACTGGCGGCACATGCGCATCCTGTTCCTGTCAGACCAGTACTGGCCTGAGACCAATGCGCCCGCCATCCACGTGCGGGCCCGGGCGGCGCGGTGGGTGGCCGCGGGTCACGAGGTGACGGTGCTCACCTCCGCGCCCAACTTTCCCGAGGGCGTGCTCCACCCGGGGTATCGCAATGCGTGGCGGGAGGTCACCGAGGTGGAGGGGGTGCGCGTGGTGCGGGTGAAGACCTTCATCACCGCCAACGAGGGCTTCCTCAAGCGCACCCTGGACTACCTTTCCTTCATGGCCTCGGCGTTTCTCCAGGGGCTCCGGGAGGAACGCCCGGATGTGATCGTGGCCACCAGCCCCCAGCTCTTCACGCCCCTGGCCGGCGTGCTGCTCGCCGCCTTCCACCGGGTGCCCCACGTCTTCGAGCTGCGCGACCTCTGGCCCGCCAGCATCGTGGCCAACCAGGCCCTGCGCCCGGGGCTTACCCTCCGGCTGTTGGAGCGCCTGGAGCTGGCCCTCTACCGACGCTCCACGGCGATCCTGGCCTTCACCGAGGCCTTCCGCGCCGACCTCCTCCGGCGGGGGGTGCCTCCCGCGAAGGTTCACGTGGTCCACAACGGCACCGACCTGGACCTGTTCCTCCCAGGTCCGCGGGACCCGGACCTTTTGGCGGAGCTGGGGCTGGAGGGCCAGTGGGTGCTCGGGTACTTCGGCACCCTGGGGCTGAGCCATGGGCTGGATCAGGTGGTGGAAGCGGCGGCGAGGGTGCGGCACCTGCCCGTGGCGGTCCTCTTCATGGGGGCGGGTGCGGCGGCCGCGGGGCTCAAGGCCCAGGCGGCGGCTCGGGGGCTCACGAATATTCGCTTCCTGCCCCGCCAACCCCACGAGCGGGTGCCGGCCTACTGGCGCCTCTGCGATGCGGCGCTGGTGAGCCTCGCCGACACGGAGGCCTTCCGGGCCGTGATGCCCTCCAAGATCTACGAGGCCCTGGCCATGGGTCTGCCCATCCTGTTCGTGGGGCCTCAAGGGGAAGCCAGCCGTGCCCTGGCGGCTTGGGGTGTGGGGGAGGCCGTGCCCCCGGGGGATCCCATGGCCCTCGCTGAGGCGCTGGCGCGGTGGAGCGTGGACCCCGCCGTCGCCGAGGCGCGGCGCACGGCGGCCAGTGCCGTGCGGCCCACCTTTGGGCGGGGCCGGCAGGCTGAAGCGGCCCTGGAGGTCTTCGCGGCGGCCTTGCAGGTATTCAATCGCTGAACGCTCCGGCTAAGGCGGGATCCCAGGCTTTGAGCCTAGGGTGCCAGCGACACTTTCAAACAGGCCGCGATGCGGGTCGACGCCTTCCCATCCCCGTAGGGGAAGCGGGGCTGGGCCATGGCGGCGTAGCGGGGCCCTTCCTGCCAGAGCTCCTCGGCCAAGCCGCGGAAGCGCTGCGGGTCGCTGCCCACCAGGAGGGCGCCCCCGGCCGCCAGGGCCTCGGGGCGCTCCGTGACGTCCCGGAACACGAGCACAGGCTTGCCCAGGGCCGGGGCCTCCTCTTGCAGGCCGCCGCTGTCCGTGAGCACCCAGCGGCACTCCCGCAGGGCGCGCACGAGCACCGGGTAGTCGAGGGGGGCCAGGAGGTGGACGTTGGGCAGGCCGCCCAGGATGGCGTGGGCGGGCCCTTCCACCTGGGGGTTAGGGTGCACGGGGTAGAGGAGCACGGCCTGGGGATGGGCCTCGGCGAAGACCTTCAGGGCGCCGAGGATGCGTTGCAGCGGCTCGCCGAAGTTCTCCCGCCGGTGGAGGGTCACCAGGATCAGCCGCTGGTCCGGGCTCACCTCGGGCAGGGGCAGGGGGGGCAGGTCGGTGCGGTGGGCCATGCCGAGGAGCGCATCGATCACGGTGTTCCCCACACAGTGGATGGCCGAGGCATCCACGCCTTCCCGGCGCAGGGCCGCTGCGGCCCCTTCGGTGGGGGCGAAGTGCCAGCGGGCGAGTACGGCGGAGAGGCGGCGCATGCCCTCCTCGGGGAAGGGCGCTTGCAGGTCGCCGCTGCGCAGCCCCGCCTCAACATGACCGAACGGCAGGCCTGAGTAATAGGCGGCCAGCGCGGCGCAGAACACGGTGGTGGTGTCGCCCTGGGCGAGCACCGCCTGGGCGCCGGCCTCCCGGAACACCCGATCTAGGGCCGGCACCATGCGGCCCGTGAGCTCCGCCAGGGATTGTCCCGGGCGCATGAGGTCCAGATCCCAGGTGGGGGCCAGGTCGAAGGTGGCGAGCATCTGGTCGAGCATCCCGCGGTGCTGCGCGGTGGCCAGCACCGGGGCCTCGAGGCCTTCCGCCTGTAAGGCCTGGACCACCGGGGCCATCTTGATCACTTCGGGTCGGGTGCCCATGACGCAGAGGATCCGGGTCATCAGGGGAGTCTCCGCATCACAGACATCTGCACGATCTTGAGGGCGTTCCACCCAAGGCCATTCACGAGGCGCTCCCATGCGAAGCCCAGGGGGTAGGTGAGGGCCGAGATGCGCAGGTACTCGGGTCGGTTCTCCAGGGTCTCCAGGTGGATCACCTCCCAGCCGGTGGCGGCGGCCCAGCGGCGGAGGTCCTTGGAGGTGTTCAGGTTGTATCGGGTGGGGAAGGTGTCCGCCTCCTGGCGCCCCCGCAGCCGGTTCACGAACCGGTGGAAGGCATGGGGGGTGAGCCGGGCGATGAGGGGCATGTAGTGGCGCCGGTTCGGGGTCTTGGCCAGCAGCAGGCCCCCCGGCTTGACCACCCGGTGGAGCTCCCGGAGGAAGGGCTCGGGGTGGGCTACGTGCTCGAACACGTTGTCCGAGACGGCCACGTCGATGGAGGCCGTCGCGAGGAAGGGCATGGCGTCGGCGAGCCCCACATGGGCCTCATGGAGGTAGGGGTTGACCGCCACCCGGGGATCCGGATCTACACCGATGATGTGGGCGGCCTGACCCCGCAGATCCATGGCCGCCACGATGCCGGCGCCGGCCCCCACGTCCAGCACCCGGGCATCCGCAGGGAGGTGGGTGAGGATGAGGCCTCGGAAGGCCCGGTCATCCCAATGGGACTCGACGCCGGGATACCAGGCGCGATCCAGAGCGGAAACGAGACGGGGGAAACGCATGAGGGAGGTGGCCCCAGTGTACCGGGGACCACCTCCCTGACTAGGGACTCGTGCAGCGCGTTACTTCTCGGCGCCCGCGCCGGCTTCGACCATGAGGGCCTTGCGGCTGAGCTTGATCTTGCCGTTCTTGGGGTCGATGCCGATGCACTTGACCATGATCTCCTGGCCTTCGGAGACTTCGTCGGCGGGGTTGGCGACGCGGTGGGGAGCCATCTCGGAGACGTGGAGGAGGCCATCGAGGCCGGGGAGGATGGTCACGAAGGCGCCGAACTCGACGACCTTGGCCACCTTGCCCAGGTAGGTCTGGCCCACCTCGGCGGACTGGATGAGGTCGCCGATCATCTTGAGGGCGACCTGCAGCTTCTCCTGGTTGGGGCCGGCGACCTGGCAGAGGCCGTTGTCGTCGATGTTCACGGAGCAGCCGGAGACCTCGATGATGTTGCGGATGGTGGCGCCGCCCTTGCCGATGACGTCGCGGATCTTCTCCTTGGGGAGCTGGAGGCTGTGCATCTGGGGGGCGTTCTTGGAGAACTCGGCGCGGGGGGCGGCGAGGATCTCACCCATCTTGTCCAGCAGGTGCAGGCGGCCGGCCTTGGCCTGATCCAGCGCCTTGCTGAGGATCTCGGAGGTGATGCCGCCGATCTTGATGTCCATCTGCAGGGCCGTGATGCCCTTGGCGGTGCCGGCGACCTTGAAATCCATGTCGCCGTAGTGGTCTTCCTGGCCGGCGATGTCGGACAGGACGACGAACTTCTCACCGTCGGAGACGAGGCCCATGGCCACGCCGGCCACGGGGGCCTTGAGCTTGATGCCGGCATCCATCAGCGCCAGCACGCCGCCGCAGATGGTGGCCATGGAGCTGCTGCCGTTGCTCTCGGTGATGTCGGAGACCACGCGCAGGGTGTAGGGGTTCTCCTTGGCATCGGGGAGCACGGCCATGATGGAGCGCTCGGCCAGCATGCCGTGGCCCATTTCCCGGCGGCCGGGGCCGCGGTTGGGCTTGCACTCGCCCACGGAGTAGCCGGGGAAGTTGTAGTGGAGGTAGAACTTCTTTTTGTACTCCTCCTCGAGGCCATCGATGATCTGGATGTCATCGAGGGTGCCCAGGGTGGCGGTGACC
>DATEZP010000128.1:0-142668 GCA_035255465.1 Holophagaceae bacterium | reverse complement strand
TGGCCAGTACCCGGCCTTCGCCTGCGACGTGCTCTGCATCGCCACCGCCGACCTCGCCTCCATCAGCGAGCGTCGCCAGGAACGCCTGGTGAACCCCGCCTACTCCGACCTGCCCGCCTTCCTCACCCAGCAAGGCGGCCTGGAATCGGGCTTCATGATGGCCCACGTGACCTCCGCCGCCCTCGTCAGCGAACTCAAGGGCCTCGCCCATCCGGCCTGCGTGGACACCATCCCCACCAGCGCCGGCAAGGAGGATCACGTGAGCATGGGTCCCATCGCCGCCCGCAAGCTGCTGCGCGCCGTGGACGCCTTCGAGCAGGTGCTCGCCATCGAGGCCCGCATGGCCCTGGAGGGCATCCGCATCCTGGGCAAGGCGCCGGCCACCGGGTTGAAACCCTTGCTGGATCGCCTCGCCGCGGCCTGCGCGCCCTGGCATGACCGGGCCATGTACGCCGAGATCGAGGCCACCACGACGGCCCTGCGGAGCCATTCGGATCTCTGAATCCGATTAGTGCCGACCATCACAGGCCACGCCCTTGACGGAGGGTGGCCCGGGGCCTGAACTGGGCTGAGTCCTTCAACTCATGCCTCGGAGCGTGCCCCATGGCCATTGACGAGGTTGTACCCGTCCCCCCGCAAGGCACGCCCGAGGCCCGCATCCAGGCCCTGGAGGCCACCCTCTCGGATCTCCAGCGCCGCATGGGCCAGATGGAGGTGGCGGTCTTCGGGGTGGAGAACGTCAAGCGGGAACCGGGCCCCGCCGCGGCGCCCGCCGCCGCCGAGCCGGCCCCCACCACGGTGAACATCCTCGGCCTCGCGGGGCGGACCTTCCTCGTGCTGGGCGGCGCCTTCCTCATCCGGGCCCTCACGGAGGGCGGCACCCTGCCCAAGGAGCTGGGCGTGCTGCTCGGCATCCTTTACGCCACGGCCTGGGCCGTGGCGGCCTTCCGCAGCCAGGGGGCCGTGGCGAGCCTGTACACGGTGCTCTCGGCCTTCCTCATCTATCCGCTGGTCTTTGAAGCCACCACCCGGTTCAAGGTCATGTCGCCCCTCCAATCCGCGCTCTGGATCGGCGCTTTCACCACCGGCCTGCTCTGGATCGCCTGGCGCCGGGACCTGCGCACCGCGGCCTGGGCATCGCTGGTGGCCGCCCTGGGCACCGGCTTCGTGCTGATGGCCGGCACCAACTCCCCCATCCCCTACACCGCGCTGTTCCTCGCCACGGGCGGCGGCATCCTGTGGCTCACCTACGGGCGGAAGTGGCACGGCCTGCGCTGGCCTGCGGCCCTCGTGGCCGACCTGGCGGTGCTCGTGCTCACCAGCATCGCCGCCACCCCCGGCGGCCTGCCCGAGGCCTACCGGGAGCTGTCCATCGGCGGCGCGCTGGCGCTGGCGCTGGGGCTCGTGGGGGTCTACGTGGGCAGCATCGCGGCGCGCACCATCCAGAAGAACCGCAAGGTGAACGTCTTCGAGATCACCCAGAGCACCTTCGCCGTGGTGGTGGGGTTCGGGGGCGCCATCCGCATCGCCCTGGCCTCGGGTTCCACCCTGCTGCCCTTCGGCATCGCCGCCCTGGCCACGGGCATGGCCTGCTACGCCGTGGCCTTCGCCTTCCTGGAAAAGCAGGAGGGGGCGGTGGTGAACTTTTTCTTCTTCACCACCCTGGCCCTGGTGTTCACCCTCCTGGGGGGGATCCTCGTGGTGCCCCGCCCCGCCTTGGTGCCCACCCTCGCGGCTCTAGGCACGCTCTCCCTGATCCTCGGCGTGCGTCAGAACCGTTGGATCCTGCGCACCCATGGCGTCGTTTACTACTCGTCCATGGCGGTGCTCCTCGGGATCCCCGCCTTGATCGGGGATGGGTTCTGGGCCGCGGCGCCCCTGCCCCCCCTCCAGGAGCCCTGGGCGCTGGCGGGCTTCGGGAGCGGGATGGCCCTCGCCCACGTCTACACCGCCACGCAGCGGCCCCGCACCGCCCTGGTGTGGTGGCGGAAACTGCCCTCCTTCGTCCTCGCCCTCTGGGCGGGTCTCAGCCTGGCCACGCTGGTGGTGTTGGAGACCTGGCAGGTGGTCCCGGAGGCCGCGGCCTTGGCCGCCCTCCGGACCGTGATCCTCTCGGCGGTCATCGTCGGCGCGTCTGTGCTGCCCCGCTGGGTCCCCACGTCCGAAACGGGATGGCTGGTGTACCCCCTCCTGGGACTCACGGCCCTCAAGGTGCTGCTGCAGGACCTCCCCGCCGGGAAACCCCTGCCCCTGGCCATCGCGTTCGCCTGCCTGGGCGTGGCCTTGGTGTTGGCCCCCCGACTGTTGAAGGGTTCCAAAAGCCTCAAGCCCGATCCCGCGGAGCCCACCCAAACGTAACCGTCATCATCATTCACGGATGAGTGGAACCTAGCCCAACCCCACGCCTCCGTGTAGGTTGGAGGGGTGAACCCACCCACCCCATGGCGCCAAGCGTGTGAAGCCGCCCTCCGATCCTTTTCGGACGCGGACGCGCTCCGATTCTGGCGCGTGGGCCACGACACGGCGGCGGGCCCGAAGCCCGTTTTCAATTACCGCTTCGAGCACACCTTCGCCGCCGTGAAGCTCTCCCGCTGGCTCTGCCCCTTGGTGGGCGCGGATCTGGACGTGGTGGAGTGCGCCGCCTGGCTCCACGATGTGCGCAAGCGCCTGAAGGATCCCCTCAGCAAGGACACCCACGCCCAGGATGCCAGCGCCGCTGTGGCCGAGATCCTCGCGGGCACCGACTTCCCCACCGCGAAGATCCCCGCGGTACGGCACGCCATCGAACATCACGTGGGATTACGGCTCACGAAGCGATTGGAGCCCCTGGAGACCGCCTGCCTCTGGGATTGCGACAAATTGAGCAAGATCGGCGCCGCGAGCCTCATCCACTTCGGCTGCATCAGCGGGGCCTTCCAACCCATCGACACGGAGGAGATCCTCCACCGCGGCACCGCCTGGCTGCCGCTCGCCGAAGGCATCGTCGCCAGCTTCAACACGGAACCCGCCCGCCTCGAAGGCGCCCGCCGGCTCGACTTCATCAAGGCCCACTACGCCCAGTTGACACGCGAATGGAGTGAACCCATGGAAGCCATGCCTGAGGTGAGCAAATGAGCGATTTCCTTCCGCTCGCCCAGGCCCTCTCGATGGGGCTCAAGGGCATCCAGATGTACACGGCCGCGCATCCGCGCAGTCAGGACGCGCTCAAGGCCGCCCAGGCCGCGCTCTCGGCCTGGCTGCAGGAATCCCCGCAATTGCAGCTGGTGGTGGGCGCCGGCAAGGCCTTCGTCAATGGGCAGCCCGTGGAAGTGCAGGGTCCGCACATGATGAACCTCATCAAGACCATCGGCGATCGACACGTGAGCGGTTTCGTATTCGAGCGCGGCGTCACCCCCCGGGATATCCAGGCCTTCCTGGAGATCCTCCTGCTCAAGCCCCAGCGCTTGGAGGAGCTGGGCGGCGTGCAAACGCTGCTGGATCAACAGGGCATCTCCGCCATCCGCGTGAGCCAGGTGCAGTACCGCGAAGTCCGCGAGGGCGATGTCGGCGCGGGCGAAGGTTCCGAAGGGAGGGCCCCGGCCGTGGTGAGCGCCCCCGCTCCCGCCGCCGTTCAACCCGCCGCGCCGCCCCCGGTGCGGGCGCCGCAGCCCATGGGGTCTGGCGACAGTGGCGGCTGGGCCGTGCCGACCTCCTCCGGGGAACACCGGGCCTTTGGACCCCCCGAGCAGCTCATCAACCTCGTCCGCCAGGCCCTCCTGCGCACCCTGCCCCCGCCCCCGGTGCGCGACCGGCTCACAGGCATGGGCGCCTCGATCCTCGACGCCTTCGAGCCCGCCGACCTCAGCGGCCTCGCCACCATGGGGCAGACCCTCGGCCTCACCGACAAGATGCCCTCGGCCTCCCAGATGGGCGTGCTCCGGCAGGTGCTCATGGACCTGCCTTCCGAGCGCCAGCTGAGCATCCTCGCGGGCATCGGCTCCCTGCCCGAAAAGCCCCAGGGCCTCGGCCTCGGCATCAAGGCCCTGGCGCCGGAGATCCTCTCCGTGGCCGTCAGCACCCTCCTCAGCCAGAACACCAACTGGGAGGAGCTGCAGGGCCCGCTCATGACCATCCTGAGCCCCCTGCCCGAGCGCTCCGCCCTTCTGAAGGGCCTCTCCGGCCACCTGCGCAGCATGAACGTCGACGCGGCCCCGGCGGAGGTGCTCCAGCGCCGGCTCGAGTGGGAGGCCCTGAGCCCCGAGGCCAAGCTCGTGAAAGTGCTGGATGAAGGCGCCCTTTTCAGGCTGAGCCTGGAGCAGCGCCTGGCCCTGCTCCGCGAACTCCTGGACGGCAAGCGCACCGAAGCCATGGTCCGCTGCCTGGAGCGCATCCTGGAGACCCTGCAATCCGAGAACCCCGCCCTGCGCGGGCAGGCGGCCCAGACCCTCGCGGGCATGGCCCTGTGGGCCAGCGATCCCGGCCTGCCCCTCGAAGTGGAGAACCAGCTGGATCAGGGCCTGCGCTCCCACTTCGGGTGGGAGCCGGATCCCCTCGTGCACCGGCACACCGCCGAGGGGTTGGAGCGCCTGCTCACGGCCCCCCTGGAGCGGGGCCAGTTGGTGCTGATCCTGGAGGAGATCCAGGAGCTCCAGAACCACGCCGCGATGCTCAACGAGGCGCACCCCTGGCGCACCGAGGCCCTGGGCCAGCTCAAGGCGAGCCTGCAGCAGCCCGAGGCCCTGGACAAGGCGCTGGCCTGCCTCTTCCGGTACGACAAGGAGCAATCCATCGTCGCCACGGCGAGCTACTTCGAGTTCATCGGCGGCCCCATGGTGCGCCACCTCATCCAGGCCCTGGGCAAGGAGCCCGACCGCGGCCGCCGGGGCCGCCTCATGGATGCCATCCGCACCTTCGGCCCCCTCTCCCTCCAGCACCTCCGGGAGAGCCTGACGAGCCCCATCCCCTGGTTCCTGGCCCGCAACCTCCTCACGCTGCTCTCCGAGGCCGGCGACGCGGGCGCCCTGCCCGAGGTGCTGCCCCTGCTCCGGGCCAAGGAAGTGCGCGTCCGCCGCGCCGCCGTACGCGCCGCCTGGAAGCTGGGCGGCCCCACCGCCGAGCCCCACCTCCTGGCCATGCTCAAGGACGCGGATCCCGAAACCCAGCTGGAAATCATCTTCGGCCTGGGCCAGATGCGCTCCGAAACCGCCGTGCCCACGCTGCTGGATCTGCTGCAGGACAAGCGCACCCCGGAGGCCCTCCGGATCAAATCCCTGGAGACCCTCGCCTTCATCCAGAGCCCGCGCTGCGTCCAGCCCCTCATGGAGCTGATCAAGAAGAAGGGCTTCTTCTCGGGTTCGGAATCCCCGGTCATCCGCCTGGGCGCCGCCCGGGCCCTCGCCGCGATCTTCCCCTCCGGAAGGCAGGGGCTCCAGCAGATCGCCGAATCCGAGCCCAAAGGCGAGATGAAGGACGCCTTCCTGAACCTCCTGCGCTGACATGGACACCCAAAAGCTCCTGGAGGCCTTCCAGGCGTTCACGGCGGCCAGCGATCAGCTGCAGGCGCGGTACACGGCCCTGCAGGGCCAGCTGGGCCTCCTCCAAGGCGAGCTGCAGGCGGTGCTGGAAAGCGTGCCCTTCGCCATCTGGGTGCTGGGTGAGGATGGGGAACTGCGCTTCACCAACCGCCCCGAAGGCCTTTCCGGCACCTTCCAGGATGGGGCCGAGCCCTGGCGGCTCGAATCCAAGCCCGGCCTGCGCCGCCTGGAATCCAACGAGGGTTCCGAGCGCTTCCTGGAAGAGGAGCACCGCCCCGTGCCCGGCGGCGGCCGCATCGTCATCCTCCGGGATGTCACCGAGGAAGTGTTGCGCCGCCAGCAGGACACCCGAGAGGAGCGCCTGGAGGCCATGGGCCGCATGGCCGCCGAGCTGGCCCACGAGATCCGCAACCCCCTGGGCGCCTTGAACCTCTACGTGGGCATGCTGAAGCAGGATCTGGTGGGCCAAGAGGGCCCCCTGGAACTCACCCGCAAGCTCCAAGACGACATCCAGCGCCTCAACCGGGTGGTGGCCAACACCCTCACCTTCAGCCGGGATTTGAACCCCAAGCCCGCGATCCTGGACCTTCACGCCTTCTGGGAAGAGGCCCTGGGCAGCGCCACCTTGGCGGAAGGCGCCGCCTGGGACAACAAGGTGCCCAAAAAGGCCCGCTGGTGGGGGGATCCCGACCTCCTGCGCCAAGTGGCCCTGAACCTGCTCCAGAACGCCTGGCGGGCGACTCAGGACCAGCCCCGGCCCAAGATCGTGCTCCGGGCCGCCCTGGAGGAGCTGGAAGGTCGCACCTACTGGCACTTGACCCTGCAGGACAACGGCTGCGGCATCCCCCCGGAGGACCTCACCCGGGTCTTCGATCCCTTCTTCACCACCTTCGGCGGCGGCACGGGCCTGGGCCTGGCCGTCTGCCACCGCATCGTCGTGGCCCATGGGGGTTTGCTCTTCCTGGAAAGCGAAGCTGGCAAGGGCACCACCGTGCACCTGCGGCTGCCGGCCCCCCTGGGGTTGTGAATTCAATCACTTGAATCTCAGTCTCAATATACTCAAAATGGGTTCTGGAGCTGGAACCCATGTACGTCTGCATCTGCAACGCCCTCACCGAGAAGATGGTCCAACGGGTCATCTCGGAGGGCGCTGAAACCCCGGATCAGGTGTTCCGGGCCTGCGGATCCCAGCGCGAATGCGGACGCTGCGTGCCCCAGATGGAGCAAATGATCGCCGGCTTCAAGGTGCTGCAGGGCTGTGGAACCTGCCCCTTCCGCACCCTGGACGACGTGGCTCCCGACGTGGCCGCGGCCTCCTAGCAGCCTCCACCTCCTCCTTGCCCCGGCCGCGCAGGACGCCTAGCCTGGGGTCCCACCCCCACGGAGTCCCCATGCAAGGCGACCGCCGCGTCATCCAGCTGCTGAACCGCGTGCTCGCGAACGAGCTCACGGCCATCAACCAGTACTTCCTTCACAGCCGGATGCTGAAGAACTGGGGCATGAAGCGACTGGGCGACTACGAATACAAGGAATCCATCGACGAGATGAAGCACGCGGACCGCATCATCGAGCGGGTGCTCTTCCTGGAAGGCCTTCCCAACCTGCAGGACCTCAACAAGCTCCGCGTCGGTGAAAACGTGGAGGAGATCCTGCAGGGCGATCTGGCCCTGGAGATGGACGCCCTGCCCCCCCTCAAGGAAGGAATCCGCCTCTGCGAAGAGGTGGGCGATTTCGTGACCCGCGACCTGCTCAAGGGCATCCTCCACAGCGAGGAGGAACATGTCGACTTCCTGGAGACCCAACTGGAACTCGTCCAGAAAATGGGCCTTCAGAACTACATCCAGAGCGCCACGGGGGAGATCGGCAGCTGACTTGTGACCCAAGCCATGGGAATATGGATGTCCTAGGTTCTTTGAGGAGTATCCATGTCCCCGCTCAAGCTCGAGCCCGGCAACAACGCGCCTGAGATCGTCAATGCGATCATCGAGATCCCCGCCGGATCGCGCATTAAGTACGAGATCGACAAGGACACCGGCCTGGTGACCGTGGATCGGGTGCTCTACAGCCCCTTCCACTACCCCGCCGAGTATGGGTACATCCCCAAGACCCTGGCCCCCGACGGCGATCCCGCCGACGTGCTGGTGCTCATCAACGGCAGCACCTACCCCGGTGTCGTCATTCGCGCCCGACCCATCGGCCTCCTGAAGATGCACGATGACAAGGGTGGCGACGACAAGATCCTCTGCGTGGCCCACGACGATCCGAACTACGCCCACGTGGAGACCCTCGCCGACCTACCCCCCCATTTCATGAAGGAAGTGGAGCACTTCTTCGTGACCTACAAGGATCTCGAGGAAAAGGACGTGCACAGCGACGGCTGGGTGGGCAAGGAAGAGGCCCACGCCTTCATCCAGAAGTGCATCGCCGCCTACCAGGACTAGATCATTTCCCCCGCTTCGAACCGCGCGATGGCTCCGGCCGCCGCGCGGTTCTTCGGCATCAGGGGGCCCCACGCCGCCCAACTCGCGCCCCCAGCCGAGCCCTGAGAGACTGGAACCATGCCCGGACTGATCTGTTTCGACCTCGATGGCACCCTGGTGGATCCCCTGCTGGGGGTGAAGAACTGCGTGGCCAAGGTCTGCCGCCAGATGAACCTGCCCTGCCCCGATGAAGCCACCATCCGGAACTGGATCGGCTTCGGCATGCGCGAGAGCCTGGGCCAGATCCCGGGGCTCGAGGATCCCGCCCGCCGGGAGGAGGCCCTGGAGCGCTATTGGGAGGCCTACCGCGAAGATGGCGTCTTCGAGCACGAGCTCTATCCGGGCGTGGTGCACATCCTCCACCGCCTCAAGCGCCAGGGCCACCGCATCTACATCGTGAGCGCCAAGCCCGGCATCTTCGCCCGCCGCATCGCCTACCAGTTCGACCTCAACCTCATCTTCGACGACATCTTCGGCTCCACCCTCAAGGGCAAGTGGCAGGAGAAGGTGGACGTCATGAACGGCCTGCGCCAGGCCGGCACCATCGAACCCGGCGGCGTCATGGTGGGCGATCGCAACCAGGACATGGTGGCCGCCAAGGCCCATGGCCTCACGGCCATCGGCGTCACCTGGGGCTACGGCAGCCGGGAGGAACTCCTGTCCTCGGGCGCGGACATCCTCGTGAACACCATGGCGGAACTCGATGCCGAACTCGCCCGGCTGCTGCCCGGCGAGGAAGTGCACGACGCGTTCACCCGGTCGGAGTGAACGCGCCGTCCCTCCCAGCTACTGGTAGACGACGGATCCCACCGGGACGCCCGCGCCATTGTTGGCATCGCCTACGATGAGCACACCACCCGTGTAGAGCAACATGCACCGGCCCGTGAGCTGATCCGCGCCCACCGGGGGCGTGTTGGTCGCGAACCCGGGGAACGCCGTCGTGGATGGATTGTAGACGTCGAAGGTGCCCGAGGTGGCCGTGCCCGAGACATCCCCCGTGGCGCCCAGATCCGTGCTGCCTCCGAAGACCAGCGCCCGGCCATCCGCGAGGATGGAGATGAGCGGCCGGTTGCGCGGAGCCGACATGGAGGAGGTCAGGGAGGAGAAAGTCCCGGTGGCCGGGTCGAAGCGCTGCCCGCCCTGGTTCACCAGGGGCACCGAGGGGGTGAAGACGCCCCCCAGGAGCGAGAGGAGCCCGTTGGGGGCGAGGGCCGCCCCCATGTTCCGGCGACCCGCGTTCATGAGGCCCGCCGCCGTGGTGAGTGCCCCCGTGAAGGGATTGAAGAGGCTGGCGGTGTTGCTGAGGTTGGAATCCGTGCCGTCCTTGCTGCCGCCCCCCAGGAAGACCCGGCCGTCCAGCAGCACCTCGGCGGTATGCCCCACGCGGGCATCCACCATGGCCGTGCCGAAGGGGGTGAAGGTGCCCGTGGCTGGGTTGAAGATCTCCAGGGAATTCAAAGTCCCCGCGGCGCCCCGCCCCCCCGCGATGAGCACGCGGCCATCCTGCATGAGGGTGGCCGTATGATCTTCCCGGGCCGTGCTGAGGCCGCCAGCGGCGGGCGCGATCGTGTCGAAGAAGGGATCGTAGATCTCGGCGCTGGCCAGGGGCGTTCCCGAGGCGCTGCGCCCCCCCACGATGAGGATGCGGCCCGTGGGCAGCAAGGTTGCCGAATGACGGGATCGCGCCGTGGCCAGGGTGACGCCGGATTGGCTCCAGAACTGGCCGGAGGGGTTGAAGATCTCCAGCTTGTTGGAGGCGACCCCGGCGCTGAGGCCGCCGCTGGCGAGCACCAGATCCCCGTAAGTGCGGGTGAGGGCGTGGTCGATGCGCCGCGTGGTCATCTCACTGCCGGCGGAGGGTGGGACGAAGGTGTTCGCGTAGGTGAACCCGCCGGTGACGGTCACGAACGCCTGGCCCACGATGGGCGGGGTGGTCGCCGTGCTGGCGCTCACCGTGAAGAAGCCCGTGCTGCCATCGGAAGTGAACACGCCGTCGGGGGACATGGAGCCGCCCGCGTTCACGGACCAGGTGACGGCCGGATTGGGGAGGCCGAGACAGACCGCCCGGAAGGCGAAGGTGGCGCCAGGGGCGACCGTCTGACTCTGGGGCAGCACCATGGTGGGCACGGTCACGTCGATCACCGCGGTCACCGTGGGATCTTCCACGCTCTGCAGCGTGATGGTGCCGGTGCCCACCCGCAGCGGCGCGGTGTACACGCCGCCCGCTGAGATGGACCCGAAGGTGGAGCTGAAGGCCACGGCGGGATTGGTGGCGTTGAAGATGGTGTAGAGCACCGTCATCGATTCGCCGGGTCGCAGGGAGGCGGTGGGTCCCGGAGATTCGATGCTGAGGAAGATGGGCGCCCGCGTGACAGTGACGAGGGCCTTGGCGCAGAGGGTGGGATCCTCCACGCTGGTGGCGCTCACCCAGTAGCTGGTGGAACGGTTCGGGCTCGTGTGGAGCCCCGTGTCATCGATGGAGCCCTGCTCCGCGAACCACTTGACCCGGGTATCCGAGAGGCCCGTGGTGACCGCCGTAAAGGCCTGGGTCTGGGCGCCCGCGAGGGAAACCTGAGCGGGGGTGATATCCAGGGAGCGGGCTCCCACGGTCACCGTGGCCTTGGCCAGAGCCACATCGCCCTTGGAGCCCACGAGGGTGAGGGTGTAGGTGGTGGTCTCCGTGGGGGACACGGTGACGGGCACCCCGCTGGTGATGGGCCCCACGCCCTGATCCACGGTGGCGGTGCCGCCGAGGAAATTGGCCACCAGCAACGTGGAGCCGCCGGGGTTCACGTGGGCCCGGGAAGGCAGGAACTCCACGATGATGGGAATGCTGCCGCCATCCTCGGATTTGCTGCAGCCGAGCAGGGTTAAGAGGGTCAGAAACACGAGCAGGAGGCGAGATCGCACGGTTACTCCTGGTACCGGTAACGGGCTTCGAACGAGTAGCTGGGGCGGGCCGCGGGGTAGCCGTACACCATGTACGCATCGCTCTTGGAGTCCTTCGCCCCGGCCACCCACTCGGCCACGCTCACCTTGGGCTGGAGCAGGTGTTCCCCCCTCCAGATCAAGGTCCAGCGCTTACCCGCCTTCACGGTGGTGGTCATGCCCACGTCCTTGAAGGTGACGTTCATGGGCCGGATGGTGGGCACGGGCACCGCGCAATTGCAGTCGCCGATGGAGGCGAACTGGTGGCCGACGTTGGTGTAGTGGACATCCACCTGCACGCGCTCGGTGCCGAACTTGGTCTTCAGCCCATGGGTGGAAAAGGGCCGTCGCTGCACCACCGGGGTGGAGAACTCCTGGCCCTCGGGCGCGTTCAGATCCCGGGCTTCCTGGGCCCGGACGAAGGCCTCGAGCCCGAAGCCGCGGAAGGGCGTCCAGCCCAGGGCCGTTTCCACGCCGCGGGTTCGGAAGCGATCCTGGTTCACGTATTTCGAATCCGGGGGGACGTTCACGGCTCCCGCCGCGTTCAGCACATAGGGGGCCGTGGCCAGGGCCTCCACGCCGATGCCACCGCTGATCTCCATCTGCTGGGCCTCCGCCCGGGCGTAGGCCTTGCCCGTGCCCCAGGCCAGGCCTATCTGGGTGAAGGTCATCCGCTCGCTCTTCAGGGGCGCCGCGCCCTGCACTTCCGCGTTGCGGAGCTGCTGGATGAGGTGCGGCGCGAGGTCCGCGGAACCAACGCCCGCGTAGGCCCGGAAGCCCCAGCCCAACTCCTGGTTGAGCGCCAGCCGCAGCACCGCGCCGGAATCCTTCAGCACCTCCCGGCTCTGGCCGGCCTCCTCGATGGATTGGCGGGTCCAGGCGTAGCGGGCCTGCCCGATCACCCGGAACCGGGGCACGGGATCGAAGCGCCATTCCACCCCAGCACCCAGGGTGCGGCCCTTGGCGGTGCCTGGGACCGCGGGATCATCCGTGCCCATCTGCTTGGATTCGCTGCCATCGATGCGGAAGGAGAAGCCTGTGCGGGGCGTGGCCTGGAGGTTGAGCCCCACCTGCAGCCGCCCTTCCCGCCCTTCATAGCGTTGGAGTTCCACCTGGCCCTCGCCGGGCGTTTCATGGCGGAAGCTGGTGAGCGAGAAGGTGGTGTCCAGGCTCGTCTTCGGGGAAAGCCCGAGCTCGAATTTCAGCAGCCCGCTGTCGCTGCGCTGGCGGCTTTCCCGGCCGGGGGAGAACACCCGGGTGGAATCCGTGACTTCCTGGAAGGGCACGGGCACACCGAAGGAGGTGCTGCGCAGCCCCAAGGTCCAGGTGGCATCCCCGGACTTCTGCCCCAGGGAGAGGAAGTTGGTGACCTGGCGGTAGGGGCGCACCGTCTTGATGGTCTGCTGCTCCTCGCCGCTGAAGTTGCCGCCTTTGAAATAGCCGCCGTCCCACCCGTAACCCGGGGCCACGGTGGCGCCGCCCTTGCCGTTGCCGCCCCCCAGCCCGCTCACGTCCCCGGACATGCCCTCTTTCTCGGGCCGCCCCGTGAAGAGCGCGATGGTGCCCCCCACGCCACCCAGGCCCATGCCCGGGGAGCCGGTGATCACCTCGATGCGCGTGACCCCCAGCAGGGGAATCTCATTCAGATCCGTGCCCAGCTGGCCCGGATCCGTGATGGGGATGCCGTCGAAGACCACCACGGAATCCTGGGGGCGGGTGCCCCCCATGTAGCTGCGGGAGGGCAGCCCGGGGCCGCCTTCGTTCTGCACCTGCCCCGGGACTTCCCGCACGAGGAATTCACCCAAGGTGCGGGCCCCGCTGCGGAGGATGTCGTCCTCATCGAACACGCGCACCTGGGAGGGCGTGCGGGACAGTGCCACGGGCCTGGATTCCGCGGCCCAGCTCTCCGGGGGAGCCGCCTTCCCGTCCGCCTGCTCCGCGGGCGGGGGCACGGGCCCCTGAGGCAACCCCTGGGCCCCCAGCGTGGTGACGAATAGGCCCAACAGGAGGGATCGATGCGAGCGCACCGCCCGATGGCAGGGGTTCATGGATACTCCGATGGCCTTGAAGACTATGAGGACCATTGAACCACGTTGGAAACAAACGGCCAACGCGACACCCCGCCCCGGGAAAGGCGGGCTTGACGCTCGAGCCTCCCCGCCCCGACCCTGGGCCCACCCTTCGGGAGCCGACATGCGCCACCTTCTCGTCGCAGCCCTTGCCTGCCTGTCCTTGGCCAGCCAGGAGCCCGCCCCAGGGTGGACTCCAGAGGCCATGCTCCAGTTGAAGCGCCTGGAGGCGCCCCGACCCAGCCCCGATGGGCGCTGGGTGGCCTACACCGTGCGGACCGCCCTGCTGGGCGCCGAGCAGAGCGAGTTCCGCACCCAGATCCACCTGGCCGCCACCTCCGGCGACTCCCGGCGAGTGCTCACCCAATCGGAGAAATCGAGCCTGGATCCCCAGTGGAGCCCCGACGGGAAGCAACTGGCCTTCCGGAGCGCCCGCACCGGCAAGATGCAGATCTACGTGCTCCGCATGGATGGTGGCGAGGCCGAGATGATCACCACGGGCAAAGGCGACGTCACCCAATTCGCCTGGTCACCGGATGGCCGCCAGCTGGCCTTCTCCATGATGGATGCCAAGACGGAAGACGAGGAGAAGCGCGATCGGGCCAAGGATGACGCCCGGTGGCATGAAGAGCAGCCCAAGGTGGCCCGCCTCTACCTCACCAGCCTGGCCCCCGAGGCCTCCGGTCCCCGTACCGCCCGCCTGCTCACGCCGGAAGCCCGCCACGTCCTCTCCTTCGACTGGGCGCCGGATGGCAACGCCATCGCCTACGCCCATGCCCTCAGCGCCAAGGCCGATCACTGGCCCACCGCCGACCTGGCGCTGGTCACCCTCGAAGGTGGAAAGCAGCGCGTCCTCGCCGCCACCTCGGCCGCGGAATCCAGCCCCCTGTTCAGCCGGGATGGCAAGACCGTGGCGTTCATGCTCAGCGACTCCAAACCCCGGTGGGCCGGTTCCCACCGCATCGCCCTGCTGGACGTGGCCTCGGGAGCGATCCGCACCCTGCCCGCCACGCCCGATGCCCGCGCCCAGCTCCTGGGCTGGTCCGGGGACGGCAAGCACCTGCTCTTCGTCGAGCCCACGACCACCCGGGGCGGGGTTTATTCCATGAAAACCGACGATGGCGCCCTTCTCCGCTTGGATACCGGAACCTGGACCGTGGCCAACGGGCCCATGGTGGGCGCGGGCGACTTCGTGGAACTGGACTCCTCGGGGCGCTACCTGGGCCTCGTGGTGCAGACCTCCAGCGAGCCTCCCGCCCTGGCGTTCAGCCCCATCTCCCAGTTCTCCCCCAAAGTCATCGCGCGGCCCAACGAGGATCTGCCCCGCCACCCCCTGCCCCGCACGGAGGTCATCCGCTGGAAGGGCGCGAAGGGCCTGGAGATCGAGGGGATCCTCACTCATCCCCTCCAGGGGAAACCCGGCGTGAAGGCCCCGCTGCTTGTGTTTCCCCACGGCGGCCCCACCCAAGTTTATGGGGAAACCTACACCGCCACGCCCTCCCAGTACCCGGTGGCGGCCCTGGCCGCCAAGGGTTTTGCCGTGCTCCGGCCCAACATTCGCGGCTCCTCGGGCTACGGCCGCGACTTCCGCTTCGCCAACGAGGGCGACTGGGGCGGTCTCGATTTTCAGGACCTCATGGCTGGCGTGGATCACGTCATCACCCTGGGCGTGGCGGACCCGCAGCGCCTGGGCATCGCCGGCTGGAGCTATGGCGGCTTCATGACCAGCTGGAGCATCACGCAGACGAAGCGGTTCAAGGCGGCCAGCGTGGGCGCCGGGGTTACCAACCTCATGAGCTTCAACGGCTCCACGGACATCCCGGGCTTCGTCCCCGACTACTTCGGCGGCGACAGCTGGGAGCAGCTGGACCGCTACCGCGCCCACTCCGCCCTCTTCCAGATCAAGGGAGTGACCACCCCCACCCTCATCCAGCACTGCGAAGGGGATCAGCGCGTGCCCATCGGCCAGGGCTATGAGCTCTACAACGCCCTCAAACGGCAGGGGGTGGAATGCCGCATGCAGGTGGTCCCCCGCCAGGCCCACGGCCCCACGGAACCCCGCGCCTTGCTGCGCCTGGCCGAGGCCAACGTGGAGTGGTTCACGCGGTGGCTGAAATAACCCAAGGGGCGGACGGACCGCCCCTCGGGAGTTTCGCTCGGAATCAGCTCAGGCCAATCACCTTGCCCGTGACCAAGTCCACGTCCACGTCATAGAAACCCGGCCGGGCCGGCAGACCGGGCATGGTGCTCATCTGCCCCACGAGGGGATAGAGGAACCCGGCGCCGACGCTGGCGCGGATGTCGCGGATGGGCAGGCGGAAGCCCTTGGGCACGCCCTTGGCCGTGGGATCCGGGCCGAGGCTGAGGTGGGTCTTGGCCATGCAGATGGGCATCTTGTCATAGCCCAGCCGCGTGAACTCCTCGATGCGGGCTTCGGCTTCCGGGGAATAGTCCACGCCATCCGCCCCGTAGATCTCCTTGGCGATGGCCTCGATCTTCCGGCGGATGGGCCAATCCAGGGGATAGAGGAAGCGGAAGGACCCGGGTTCCTCGGTGACGCGCAGGACAGCCTTGGCCAGCTCCTCGCAGCCCGCGCCCCCTTCGGACCAGGGGTGGCTGATGACGGCATCCGCTGCGCCGCCTTGGACCATGGCGGCGTTGCGCACGAATTCCAATTCCGCGGGGCTGTCCGTGGCGAAGGCGTTCACGGCGACCACCACCGGCACGCCGAATTTGCGGGCGATGGAGATGTGGTGGAGGAGGTTGGGCAGGCCCTTTTCGAGGAGGGCCAGATCTTCCTGCACATAGGCCGCCGCGAGGGGCTTCCCGGCCACCACCTTGGGGCCGCCACCGTGCATCTTGAGGGCCCGCACCGTAGCCACCAGCACCACCGCATCGGGCACCAGGCCCGAGGTGCGGCACTTGATGTTGAAGAACTTCTCCATGCCGAGATCGGCGCCGAAGCCGCTCTCGGTGACGACCACGTCGGCCAGCTTGAGCGCGATGCGATCCGCCAGGATGGAGCTGTTGCCGTGGGCGATGTTGGCGAAGGGGCCCGCGTGCACCATCACGGGATTGCCTTCCAGGCTCTGCATGAGCGTGGGCTTGAGGGTGTCCTTCATGAGCACCGTCATGGCGCCCGCCACGCCCAGATCCTCACAGGTCACCGGCAACCCCGCCTTGTCGAGGGCGACCACGACCCGGCCAATGCGGTGGCGCAAATCCTCGAGCCCGGAAGCCAGGGCCAGGATGGCCATGAGTTCGCTGGCCACGGCGATGTCGAAGCCCGTCAGGCGCTCGTGCCCGGCCTCCTCGGTGCCCATGCCCACCTTCACACCGCGGAGGAAACGGTCGCTGGTATCCAGCACGCGGCGCCACTGGATGGCGTCGGGGTTGATGTCCAGCCGGGCGAAACGGCGTTTCTCATGCGTGGTGAGGGAATCGGGATTCTCCATGCCGATGCCGAGCCGCTTGAGGCGGAACTTCATGGTCTGGGTGAAGCGGCGCTTGCCATCGGACTTCTTCGGGCACAGGCGGTCGAAGAGGGTTTCATCGTCCAACTTGGATTCGTGGAGCATCCGAGCTTCCAGGGCCGAGGCGCACAGGTTGTGCGCGGCCGTGATGGCGTGGATGTCGCCCGTGAGGTGGAGGTTGAAGGCCTCCATGGGAATCACCTGGCTGTATCCGCCGCCGGCGGCGCCGCCTTTGATGCCGAAGGTGGGGCCCTGGCTGGGCTGGCGGATGCAGGTGACGGCCTTGAGGCCCAGGCGCGCGCCCAGGGCCTGGCCCAGGCCCACGGTCACGGTGGTCTTGCCCTCGCCCAGGGGGGTGGGCGTGATGGCGGTGACGTCGATGTACCGGCCCAGGGCCTGGTAGCCCAGGCGGTCCAGCGCCTCCAAGCTCACCTTGGCCATGTGGGGGCCATGCAGTTCCAGTTCGTTTTCCAGGAGGCCCAGCTTCTGGGCGATCTCCTGGATCGGTCGCAATTCAGCCGCCTGGGCGATCTCGAGGTCGCTGCCCACGGATTTGGGCTTGGCGATGGCAGGTTCGGCGCCGGGAAGGATCGTTGGGTTCATGGAGGCCCCCTCGCGGCATGTCGCCACTCCTTCACGATAGGTTCGCCTTGGAAATCGTGGCGTCCGCGAACCGCGGGTCTTGATGGCCATCACAGGGATCGATGTGACACGTCAAAGCATTTATTTTCGCTTTTTGTTCGCGCACACCTAGAATGGACCCATGGCCAAAATCAGCCCCCTCTTCGAATGCACCGCCTGCGGCGCCCGCTACCCCAAGCCCCTCGGCAAATGCGGTGAGTGCGGTGCCTTCGGCACCATCGAGGAAGTGAAGGGCAGTTTGCGCAAGGATCTGCAGCGCAGCGGCTATTCGGTCAGCCATCACAACGGCCCCGTCGCCCTGCCCGACGTGGAGTTGAGCGAGACCCAGCGCACCCCCACCGGCCTGGAAGAGCTGGACCGCGTGCTGGGGGGCGGCGTGGTGCCCGGCATGGTGGTGCTGCTCGGCGGCGAGCCCGGCATCGGCAAGAGCACGCTCGTGCTGCAGTGGGCGGCCCAGGTGCAAGGCACCGTGCTCTACGCCAGCGGCGAGGAGAGCGAGCGCCAGATCAAGCTGCGCGCCCAGCGCCTGGGCACCGAGAGCCCCGGCATCCACCTCCTGGCGGAGACGGACGTGCGCGAAATCCTCGCCCACGCGGAGCGCATGAAGCCCAGCCTCCTGCTGGTGGACAGCATCCAGACCCTCTTCGATCCCGAATTCGAGAGCAGCGCCGGCAGCGTGAGCCAGGTGCGCGGCTGCGCCCAGCAGCTGGCGCGGTGGTCCAAGACCACGGGCACGCCCCTGGTGCTCGTGGGCCACGTCACCAAGGATGGCAACCTCGCGGGCCCCAAGGTGCTCGAGCACCTCGTGGATACGGTGCTCAGCTTCGAGGGCGACCGCCACCACCACCACCGCCTCCTGCGCGCCCTCAAGAACCGCTTCGGCGCCGCCTTCGAGTTGGGCGTCTTCGCCATGACCGAGCGCGGCCTCGTGCCCGCCGAGGGCAACCCCTTCTTCCTGGACGCCGAGCCCCGGCCCGGTTGCGCCGCCACCGTGGTGCTCTCGGGCACGCGCCCCATGGTGGTGGAGATCCAAGCCCTGGTGGCTTCCGCGGGCCTTGGCATCCCCCGCCGCACGGCCCTGGGCATCGATGGACAGCGCCTCGGCATGCTCTGCGCCGTGGCCGAGCGCCGCGGCGGCGTGCAGCTCCACGACCGCGACGTCTACGTGAACGTGGCCGGCGGCCTGGAAGTGGAGGACCCGGCGGCGGATCTCGCCGTCATCGCCGCCCTGGTGAGCAGCGCCACGGGCCGGATCCTGCAGCCCAAATGCCTCTTCATGGGCGAAGTGGGGCTCACGGGCGAAGTCCGGCCCGTGAGCCAACTCCCCCTCCGGTTGCAGGAGGGCTCCCGGTTGGGCTTTTCCGCCGCCGCCGCGCCCCGCATGGGCTTCGAGGGGAGCAGCCCCCTGGAGCTGCACCTGGAACGCAGCGTGGAGCGCATCCGCATGAAGGCGTGGCTGCGGGAAGTGGCCGAGACCGAGCGGGAATGAGTCGGGACGCGAAGGGGCGGAAAGGAAGGCTGCTCCGCCTCAGTGCTCCCCGTAGTTCTTCTCCCCGGCCGTGATCGCGATCTTTATCACGTTCTGGGGCGGGGGCAACGGGCAGGTGGCGAAGCGGGTGAAGGCGCAGGGCGGGTTGTAGGACTGGTTGAAGTCGAGGACCACCTTGCCGTCCTTGGGGGGCTCCGCGTACACGAAGCGGCCGGCGGGGTAGGTGGTCTTACCGCTGGTCGTGTCGCGGAAGATGATGAAGAGGCGGCCGTCGCCCTCATCCACGGGCTCCAGGGTGAATTTCTTCCCCTTGAGCGTGAAGTGGATGCGGCCCCACACCTTCATGGCATCCGCCACGCCGATCACCGTGGGGATCTGCACGAGCTTGGGCTCGGGGTAGGCCTCGAACGTCGCCACCACCCGGAAGGCGGGATCAAAGGGGTACATCTCGATGCCCTTGAACCCCGTCCGCACGGGGCTCTTCGGATCCTTGACCCGCACCCCGACCTTCTCGCCCTTTTCTCCGCGACGGATCAGGAAGAAGCTGCGTCCAGCCAGCTGCAACACGTCGGGTTTGCCATCCGCGTCCATGCGCAGGGGCATGTCCGTGGCGGCGGCGCCATTCACCAGGAGGGGGCTTCCCGGCACCACTTTCAGGCGCGCCTTCCCACCCTCCAGGACCAGCACACCCGCCTTCTCTGGCCCCAGCCCCTGGGGAAAACGGACTTTGGCGGTGGGATCCGTGCCGATCAGGTTCTCCCCTTCGGACAGCCAGTGCAGGCCCACCAAGGTGAGCCAGCCTTCCTCGGCCTGCAGACGCTCGAGGCGGCCCTTCCGCCAAGCCTCGAAGGCTTCCTTGGCGCTGGGCGGGGTCGTCTGGGCGAGCAGGGGTAGGGTCATGAGTCCGAGCAGCAAGCGCATCACCATCTCCGGGAGGCCTCCAGTCTAGTCCGGAACAGGTTCCCGATTCCCTTCGATCCAAGCGCCCAGCCGGGTCACAATGCGGGCATGCGCTCCATGACCGCCTACGCCGAAGTGATCCATCCCCTGGAAACCGGGCGGCTGCGCCTGGCCCTCCGAAGCGTGAACGGGAAAGGGCTCGACCTCTCCGTCCGCCTCCCCCCCGCCTTGGCCTCGCTGGAGCCGGCGGTGCGTTCCCAGATCCGGAGCGCGGCCCAGCGGGGCAAGTTGGATCTCACCCTCGACCTGCAGGAGGATTCCCGCCTCGAACCGCGCCTCAATCGCCCCATGCTCCGCGCCCTCGCCAAGGCCTGGGGCGAGGAAGCCGAGTGGCTGCACCTTCCCGCCTTCAGTGCCGAAGCCTTCCTGCGCCTGCCGGGCGCCTTCCTCCCCGCGGAGGGCGACGTGGCCCCGGCCTGGGAAGGGGACGTCCAGGAGGCCCTGGCGCGTCTCCTTGAGCAGTGGAATGAAGGGCGCGAGAAGGAAGCGGAGCGGCTGACCCCCTTCTTCGAAGCCTCCCTGGCCCGCTTGCAGGCGCTGCGCCTGGCCCTCATCGCCGAGGCCGAAGCCCAGGCCCTGGAGTTGCCCGCCCTCTTCAAAGCCCGCATCGAGCAGGTGCTCCAAGAAGCCCAGCTCACCGGCAAGGTCGCCGAAGACCGGTTGCTGGCGGAAGCCGGGGTGTTGGCCGAGCGGTTGGATGTGCGGGAGGAGATGACGCGCCTCTCCGCCCACTTCGACGATTTCGCCGAACGCCTCCGCAAGGGGAAGCTCGAGGGCCGCGCCGTGGATGTCTGGTGCCAGGAAGTGCTGCGCGAACTGAACACCACCGGCTCCAAGTGCAAGCGCCTCGCCATGACCCGGGCGGTCATGGAAGCCAAGGGAGTCCTGGATCAGATCCGGGAACAGGCCGCGAACTTGGAGTAGGGAGTTCCTTTTTCCAGCGCCACGGGAAGGCTGGCAGGTCATTTCGGGCCGCGCCTCACCAAGAGGCGTTCAATCCCGTGCTTCGTGGCGCCGTGGCACTGACGGTTTTCAGGGTTCTTCCTTCCGCATCAGCTCGTAGTCCGCCCGCCACACGCCGAAGAGCCGCGTGCGGGCCCAGTCGGCCTTCACGGGGCGCAAGCGGCGCAGGCGGCGGCTGATGAACCACACGCTGCCGTCGGCCATGCGGAGGTCGTCGTAGGCGCCCAGGCGCACCTGGGCCATGGCTTCGCCCGGCACCTTCCCCGGATACTGGGCGATGGCCCACCGCTTGGCGAGGAGACTGGCGGCCCAAGCGGAGCCTTCCAAGGCGGCGGGATCCGTGATGAGTTTCAGGGATTGGAACCCCGCGCGACCGTGGCGGAAGAAATCCGAACGCTCCAGCGCCGTGCCATCTGAAGACAAGCGGAAGGGCCCCGTGCCCAGGCCCGTGAGCGCATCCCGCACCGGCGCGGCCGCGAAAGCCTCCGCGGCGCCGGGTTGGGGGTGCTGGAACCGGAATTCCGCGACACCATCCTCCACTTGCGCCTTCTTCAGATCCGCCTTGAGCGCCGGAGGGGCCCAGGCGGGAAAAGTGGCGACGAGGGCCGCGGCATCCAGGGCGCGGCCATCCTGGAACCGGAGCCCCGGCCGGGGCTTGAAGCGCCAGCGCTTCTCATGGCGGCTGTGCCACGCGGCTTCAGCGAGGATGCCCGTCCAGCGCCCGTCCACCTTCTCCAGCAGGGGCTCGAAGCTCTGGTGCTTCAGCAGGGCCGCGGCCTCGGGGCTGGCATTGAGCAGGATTTCCAACTGCGCCATGTCCTGCTCGCCTTCGGGGTTGGGTTTCTCCCAGAGGTCGGCTTCGGGGGCCAGCGTCAGGGGCTCCAGCTGCTCCTGCCACCACCACCAGCCCAGGGCCCCGAGGCCCAACACACCCACCACGATGGCCGCGATCAAACTTTTGCGCATCAGGCCGCTCCCTTCAGGATGGATTCCGCCACCGGGGCGATGCGCGCCAGAGCAGCTCGCACATCGGCCTCGGAAAGATCCCGATGGGGAATGAAACGGACCCGATTCCCCACGGGCACGGCCATCACGCCCACCTTCGACAGCCATTCCAGCGCCAGGGACGCTTCGGGCACCTCCACCAGCAGGATGTTCGTCTCCGGCAGGGCCAGGCTGAAGCCCAGGCCCCGCAGGCCCTCCGCCAGCAGCCGAGCCTTGGCGTGGTCTTCACTGAGCCGTGGCAGGTAGTCGAGGGCCACGAGGCCCGCCGCCCCCACCACGCCCCCTTGGCGGACACCGCCGCCCAGCATCTTCCGGATGCGCCGTGCTTCCTCCATGGCGCTCCGGGAGCCGCAGAGCAGGCTGCCCATGGGGGCGCCCAGGCCCTTGGAGAGGCAGACCTGCACCGTATCCACGCCCCGGGTGAGGGCCTTCACCTCGCACCCCAGGGCGGCCGCCGCATGCCAGAGGCGGGCGCCATCCACGTGCACCTTCAGGCCGGCGGCCTTGGCGGCGGCCACCAGGGCCTCCTGCTCCGCCACGGGGGTAACGGCGCCGCCGGCGAAATTGTGGGTGTTCTCCAGGCAGAGCAGGGTGGTTCGCAGGTTGAAATAGGGGCCGGGTCGGCCCGCCGCGGCGGTCACCGTGGCCGGTTTCGGGCGCCCCGGGCCCCCATCCCAAGGCAACGCGTGGGGCATGCCCCCGGCCAGCCACGCGGCGGTGCCCAGTTCGGAGCCCAGCACGTGGGCCTGCTCCGGCGCCAGGAAGCGATCCCCCCGCTGGAGGTGCAGCATCAACGCGATGAGGTTGGCCATGCAGCCCGTGGGCGTCCAGAGGGCTCCCTCCATGCCCGTGAGTTCCGCGACGCGAGCCTCCAGCCGGGCCAAGGTGGGATCGTGCTCAAGGACATCGTCCCCCACTTCCGCCTCGGCCATGGCCCGGCGCATCTCGGGAGACGGTTGAGTCACCGTGTCGGATCGGAAATCAAAGGAGGGGGTCATGGATAGAAGCATGGCCGAATCCCCTCTGAGGTGGAGGGTTGACAACTTGAGTTTGCATTGCAAACTTGTCTGCATACACGGAGCCGCCATGTCCACCACCCCCGATCGACTGGATCACCTCGCCGACCTCACCCGCCGCTACAGCGCCTGGGGACGCGGGGGGCGTGAAGGCGGCCTGCCCCTGGCCTGGGGCGGCCTCACCCTCATGTTGCTCGTGTGCGGATGGACCCTGATGGGCGTCGCCGCCGACTCGGTGCTGGCCCGCGTAGGCATCCCGCCCGCCAGCAGCCAGCCCGGGGATCTGCAGGCCTGGCATCGGACCTACGCCTTCCTCGACAAGATCCGCCCCGTGGTGCTGGTGTTGCTCCCCCTGGCCTGGATCCTCGGCAAAGATGCCTTCCGGGCGCGCCTCTACCAAGCCCATGGACGGGTGGAGCCGGCCCTCCCCGGCCATGCCTCCGGCGTACAGCTCGCGTCCCGCATCACCCTCATCCTCGCCGGCGCGGGCTTCCCCATCGCCATGGCGTGGATCTCGGGCGGTGAGCCCCTCGGCGCCCGCCAGGCACCCGTCAATCAGATCCTCGCCCTCACCGCCGCCTGGGCCCTGCCCTGGCTGGGCTGGAACCGCGTCCGGGGAACCCTGGAGGCCCTGCTCTGGACGACCATGGGCCTCCTCACCCTCCTCTGGCTCTGGCTGCCCCTCACGGAGACCTGGCTGGGCCCCGTGGTCTTCATCCCAAGCTTTTTCGTGGGGCCCGTGGTGTTCGCCACGGGGCTCATGCAGCACCTCCGCTTCCGCCGCCTGGGTCAGGAACTGCGGGCCCTGGAGGCGCCGTGAGCAGGCGCCAGGAGGCCCAACTGCAATCCATCCTGGAGGTAGACCGGCTGGTCCACGAGCCCGCCCGGCTCGCCATCCTCACCGTGCTCGCCTCCGCCGAGGAAGTGGATTTCCTCTTCCTCCAGAAGGTGCTCGGCCTGAGCAAGGGGAACCTCTCCAGCCACACCCAGAAGCTGGAAGGCGCGGGCTACCTCGAAACCCTGAAGACCTTCCGGGGTCGCCTGCCCGCCACGAGCTTCCGCATCACCGCCGACGGGAGGCGGGCGTTGGAGACTTACCAATCCCAGCTCCGGAAGGCCTTGGGCCCCTAAGCAGGCGCCTGGGAATTCCCGAGATCATGGCAGACTGGAGGTTCGTCCTCTGGAGCCTTCATGCAGTTGTGGCACGCCATCCTCCTGGGCCTCGTCCAGGGCCTCACCGAGTTCCTGCCCGTCTCCAGCACGGCCCACCTCACCCTCACCGAGCACCTGCTCCTGGGCCGGGGCATGCCCTTGGCGTTTGACGTGCTGCTCCACGTGGGCACGCTCGTGGCCCTGTGCGTCTATTTCCGACTGGAATTGGGGCGGATCCTCAAGGGGCTCCTGGGCCGCGACGCCGAAGGGCGCCAGCTGGCCTACCTGCTGTTCCTCGCGATGATCCCCACCATCGGCTTCGGGCTGCTCACCCGGCACCTCAAGGAGTGGTCCAAGCAGCACCTCTGGGTCTACGGCGTCTTCCTCATCCTCACCGCCTGGATGCTCTACCGGGCCAATGTGAAGGCGCAGGCCGGCGGCCCCGCCCGGGATCTGGAGGCGACCACGCCCCTGGACGCCCTCAAGGTGGGGAGCATCCAAGGCCTCGGAGGTGGCTTCGGCCTGTCCCGCTCCGGCTCCACCATATCCATGGGCGTATTCGCGGGCATGCGGCTGCCGGCCTCCGCGCGGTTCAGCTTCCTGCTGGGCATCCCCACGATCCTCGGTGCGGCGGTCTTCGAGACCAAGAGCCTCCTGAAGGCGTTGATCACGCATCAGCCCCTCGCCGCGGACATGGCCTTCCCCCAGCTCACCGGCGGCGTGAGCCCGGCCGTGGCATGCATCGTGGGTGTGGTGGTCTCCGCCATTTCCGGGTACCTGGCCATCGGCATGCTGGACCGGTTCACCCGCTCCCCTCGCCTCAACGGGTTCGCCTTCTACTGCCTCTGCGTGGGCATCCTGATGCTCATCCTCGGCACCGCCGGGGTCGAGGGCCTGTACGCTTTCGGTGGCATCGCCCACCGCTAGACCATCCCCGCACCCCCGTTCACCGGTGGGGCGTTGCCGTTCACCGAGGGCCCCGATCCGGGGCCTTCGCCCTTTCTAGACTGGGATCCGGAGGAAGCCCCCATGATCGAGCTTCGGAACGTTCACAAAGCGTTCACCGTCAAAGACAAGAAAAGCCGCAAGCCCAAGCGCATCGAGGCCGTGCGGGGAATCTCCTTCGCCGTGAAGCCCGGCGAGATCTACGGCCTCCTGGGGCCCAACGGCGCCGGCAAGAGCACCACCCTGCGCATGATCGCCTCCCTCATGGTCCCGGATCAGGGCAACGTCCAAGTCTGCGGTTTGGACACCCAGGCCGAGCCCGAAGCCGTGCGCGGGAAACTGGCGTTCCTCTCCACCGACATGAGCGTCTATGAACGCTTCACCCCCCGCGAGATCCTCCGCCTCTTCGGTGAGTTCCAGGGTGTGGAGCCCCTCACCGCCGAACGCCGGGGCCTGCACCTGCTGGATCGCTTCGGCATGAGCGACTTCGCCGACGTGAAGGTGGATGGCTTCTCCTCGGGCCAGAAGCAGAAGCTCAGCATCGCCAGGGCCCTCCTCCACGATCCCAAGGTGGTCATCTTCGACGAGCCCACCACCGGCCTGGACGTGCTCACGGCCAAGACCGTACTGGACCTCCTGCGCATCATGCGCGACGAGGGCCGCACCGTCATCGTCTCCACCCACGTGATGCCCATGGTCGAGCAGATCTGCGATCGCGTCGGCATCATCTTCGACGGCCAGCTGCACGGCGATGCGCCCCCGCGGGAGCTGCTGAAGCGCTACAACGTCGCCACCCTGGATGAAGTCTTCTTCCAACTCGCCAATGGCACGGAGTCCTAAGATGCGCGGCACCTGGCTCATCTTCCGCAAGGAAATGTTCGAGTTCTCCAAGGACCGGAAGACGGTGTTCCTCACCTTCATCCTGCCCTTAATCCTCTACCCCGCCATCTTCACCATGATGACCAAGCTCGCGAAAGGGGATTCCGACAAACAGAAGGGCCGCCCCAGCCGGGTGGTCCTCAACGATCCGACCTCGGCCTTCCGGACCGTGCTGCAGCAGAACCCCAAGGAGTTCGAGCTCGTCGAGGCTCCCGCCGGAGACTTGAAGAAGGCCCTCCTGGACCAGAAGTTGGACCTCATCCTCGACGTGGATGCCGAGGCCACCGCAAAGCTGGCACGCCAGGAGACCTTCACCCTCTCCGCCCAGGTGGATGAAAGTGAACGGGCCTCGGAATTGGCCCTCAAGCGGATCAAGAAGGTCCTGGAGCAGCAGAACAGCGCCTGGGTGAAGACCCGCCTCGAAGCGGCCAAGGCCTCCAGCATGCTCGCGGAGCCCGCCAAGCTGGTGGAAGTGAAGGCCAGCGACTCCGCGCGTGAGCTGGGCAAGGCCCTCGGCGCCTGGCTGCCCTACATCCTCATCATCGTGATGTACGCCGGCGCCATGCAGCATGGGGCCTACGTCACCGCCGGCGAAAAAGAACGCGGCACGCTGCTGAGCCTCCTGTCCACTCGCCTGAGCCGCAAATCGATCATCTACGGGAAGCTGCTCATGGTGTTCACCGTGGGCCTGGGCAGTGCCGTGGCCTCCCTGGCCGGGTGGTTCCTCGGCTTCGCCGCCCTCAGCAAGGAGATCGGGGATTCCGCGCATGCCGCCGCCAAGGCCGGCGCCGCCGCCCCGCAGGTGTCCGCCATGGCCAACCTGGCCAACCCCGGCAACCTCCTCCTCGCCCTGCTGCTCGTGATCCCCGTGGGTCTCCTCTTCTCCTCGATCATCGTGCTGCTGGGCACCCAGGCCCGGAACACCCGCGAGGCCACGATGGCCATGACCCCCGGCATCTTCATCGTGATGATGCTCGGCATGTTCTCCTCCGCCCCCGGCGTGGAGAAGATGGCGGCCCTGCCCTGGGTGCCCATCCTCAACGTGTCCCTGGCCATCCGGAAGCTTTTCGGTGAGCAGCTGGTCGTGTGGGAATACGCGCTGGCGTTGGGAATGACCGTCGTCCTCGCCGCCACCGCCGTGGCCTTGGCCGCCAAGCTGCTGGATCGGGAAGAGGCACTCTTCAAGGTCTGAGGCCGCGATGCCGACGTGAAAAGTCCCGCTCCGGCGGGACTTTTTCGTACCGCCCCCCGCCTCCCGTGACGCACCCCGGCGGGTAACGCGACAGCGTTCCGGCGGAGTTGCTATAGTGGCAAGACGATCCAACGAGGTATCCATGGTCACCAAGGCCAAAGCCAAGCAAGACGCTGCTCCCCAGGCCGCTCCCAAAGGAGCGGGACCTAACCCCCTGGCTGAAGATTTCGCCAAGGCCATCAAGCAGCTGGAAGCTGGCAAGGGCACTGAGGCTGCGAAGGCCTTCGAAGCCCTCGCCGCCAAGGCCCAGGAACAGGGCCAGTGGCACCTGAAGCGGAGCGCCCAGAGCTACCTGAACCTGGCCCTCCGCCAGACCTCCACCCCCAAGGAAGCGAAGCTCACGCCCGAAGCCGAGGCCCAGCTCGATCTGAACCGCAAGGACCCCAAGGCGGCCCTGGCCACCTTGGAGAAGGCCCTGAAGGCCCATCCCAAGGAAGCCAAGCTCCACTACCTCAAGGCCGTGGCCCTGGCTCAGCTCGAGCAGGATGAACCCTGCGCCGCCAGCCTCAAGGCCGCCCTGGAACTGGATGCCGACCTGACCTACCTCTTCCGCATGGAGCCCGATTTCGAGGACATGCGCGATCATCCGGCCTTCGGGTTCGCCCTCGGCCGCTAGGCCCCGAGGAGCCTGAAGACGCAACCGATGGGAGCCGCGTTGAGCTCAAAGGGGCTTCAGCCGAGGAGGGGCGCGCAGGGCGATGCAGGTTCATCGTTCAAGCGACCCGACGCCGGATCAAGCCCCTTTGAGTTCAACCGGCTCCCCCCTCCACGAAGCTTTGCTTCGTGGGAGCAGGCCCCGGTGGGGCCTGCGATAGGGGACGGGGGCTGGGGCATCCGCCGTCGCGCCCATGCGTCGACCTCCCTCAGGGGTGAACCCGCACCACCTTCGGTCGGTCTCCTTGCGGCGCTCGGCCGCTGCCCCAGCGCGGCCCCACCGGTTGCGTATTCAGGCTCCTGAGACGTGGCGCGGGAATCCCGACTCCACCCTGATCAGCCCCTGAGGGTCGTCACCCTCGGGGGCGGTACTGGCATGGCCGCGCTCCTGCGCGCCCTCAAACGCGAAGGGGCCCGCCCCCGGGATCCCTGGAGCCTCACGGCCATCGTCACCGTGTCCGACGACGGCGGCTCCAGCGGCCGCCTGCGCACGGAAATGGGCGGCATCCCCCCCGGGGATATCCGCAACTGCCTGTCGGCCCTGGCCAAGGAGGAGAGCCTCCTCACGGAGATGCTGAACTACCGGTTCAAGGGCACCGGCACCCTGGCGGGGCATTCCCTGGGCAACCTGATGCTCTTCGCCCTGGCGGATCTCACGGGCAACTGGGTGCGGGCCATCCGGCAGCTGGGCTCTGTCATCGTCACCGCTGGCCGGCTCTACCCCTCCACCCTGCAGCCCGTCACCCTCTGCGCCGAGGATCTCGAAGGCCGGTCGTACCGGGGGGAAACCAACGTCAATGAGAGCCACCCGCCCCTGGCGAGGCTCTGGCTGGAGCCCCAGGACGCAGAGCCCCTGCCCGAGGCCCTCCTGGCCATCCTGCGGGCCGACCTCATCATCCTGAGCCCCGGAAGCCTCTACACCTCCACCATCCCCAACCTCCTGATCCCCGAGATCCGGGAGAGCATCGCCGCCTCCAAGGCCCCCCTGCTCTACATCGCCAACCTCATGACCGAGCCGGGCGAAAGCCAGGGGCTCACCCTCATGGACCACGTGGCCAGCATCCAGGCCTTCGGCGAGGTGGCCCTCAGCGCCGTGCTGGCCAATTCCACCCCCTTCCCAGGCCCCGTGCTCTCCCGGTACCTGGAGGAAGGCGCCGAGCCCGTGCTCCCGGCCCTGACCCATGACCTGGGCGTCCCCGTCCACGCCCATCCCCTGCTGGACCCCGAGGCCCCCATCGCCCGCCATCACCCGGATCTGCTCAATCAGGCGGTGCGGGAAGTCATACAAGTCCTTTAGGATTCCACTGGGCCTGCCGAGAGGACCATTCAGGGGGCGGTGTGCCCGCCCGCCTTTTTTGTAAGGATCCGATGTCTGGTTGGTATAAATTAGGTGTTCTACCGGAGCAGTTCCAATGGCGTTGAACGGCGATCTCGCCACGATGGGGCTGGAAGACATCTTCCAGTGGCTCGCCGTAGGCAAGAAGACCGGTGTCCTGGAACTTCGCGGGCCCCTGCATACCAAGCGCGTGGGTTTCCATGAGGGCCGTGTCACCTCGATCTGGTCCTCGGATCCCCGGGAGTACCTGGGCCAGTACCTGCTCGCCTTCAACCGCATCACCGAGGAGCAGCTCCGCGAGGCCCTGGCCACGCAGGAAGATGAAAACCAGCTCCTGGGCCGCATCCTCATCAACCGCCAGCTCGTGACGGAGGCGGAGATCCGCCGCATCGTGCAGCTCAAGGTGGAAGAGGGCATCTTCGACTGCTTCCTCTGGCAGGCCGGGGGCTTCGAATTCCACGATGGCGCCTCCCTGGGCCAGAAATCCATGCTCATCAGCCTCGATGTCACCGGCATCGTGCTCGAGGGCGCGCGGCGGCTCGATGAGTGGAAGCGCATCCGGGAATTCATCAAGGGCGGCGACGCCGTGCCCGCCGCCGTGCCCGAAGCCATCGCCGATCAGCTCCCCCTCGCCTCCGAGGATGCGGACGTGCTCGCCCGCGTGGATGGCCAGAAGACGCTGGATCAACTCGTCATCGAGATGCGCGCCCCCGAGTTCAAGGTGCACAAGCTCATCTTCGACCTGAAGGAGCGGGGCATGATCCGCCTCGTGGCCGCGGGCGGCAACCTGGGCGACAGTGCCAGCCTGCAGCTGCAGCGCGCCCGGGCCCTGGTGGAGAAGCAGAAGCTCCAGGAGGCCCAGGAGGAGCTCAAACGAGTGCTCCAGGATCAGCCCCTGCACCAGGACGCCAGCAAGATGATGATGGTCGTCAAGGACATGCTCGAGGAGAAGAAGGTCGACCTCGACATGATCCCCGAGCTGGCCATGAGCCTCGAAGAACTCATGCACGTGAATCTCGGCCCCAACGAAGCCTTCCTCGCCACGCGCGTGAATGGACTCTGGACGGTGCGCGACATCCTCACCATCGCGCCCTTCGACCAGGATGAGTGCCTCGCGATCTTCTCGAAATTGCTGAAGCGCGGCGTGCTCAAGGACACCAAGGCCGGCGGCCCTGAGGCCGGCGCGGGCCAGGGATACGGTCTCCGCTAGCAGACTCCGCGCGGCAGCGCGGTGAAGGGTAGACTGGAGCATCCCCATCTGGAGGCTCCATGCGCGCCCTGTTCATCCCGGCCCCGCTTGCCCTGCTCCTCGTCATCACGCCCGCCGCGGCCCAGGGCAAAAAGTCCAAGGCCCCCAGTGCCGCCCAGCTCAAGGCGGAGTTGAAGAAGGTCGAAGCCGACCGCGACGAACTGAAGGCCCGCCTTGCCGTCGCCGAGGGCCTTCAGTCCGAGCTGGCCTCGGCCCAGAAGGCCCGGGACCTCGCGAAATCCGATGCCCGGGAGGCCCGCGCCGAACTGGATTCCCTGAAGGCCACGCTCAAGGAGAACCAGGCCGGCTTCGAGCCCCTGCTCAAGGATCTGAAGGCCGCCAAGGCCGCCACCGCAGAGTGCGTCACCCAGCGCGAGCGCCTGAAGCTGGAATTGGAAGCCCTCCAGACCCGCCTGGGCCCGCCGGAGGAAGGCGCGCTGGTGGCCGGAGGCGACCAGGTTACCCCCGCCCGCGTCATCAACCTCAACCGCGTCACTCCGCGCCTGGAAGGCTGGTCCAAGCCCCGGGGCGTGGTGGTGGTGAACGTGTTGGTGGATCAGAAGGGGGAGGTCGTGGGTTCCCGCCTGCTCCAGGGCCTGCCGGGTGACGGCGAGAAGCTCCGCGACGCCGAGATCGCCTGCGTCGAAGCCGCCAAGAAGCTGGTCTTCGAGCCCGCCCGCACCGCGGAAGGCACCAAGGTCAAGGTCTGGCAGGGCGTCGGGTTCTGGCTGGAATAACCGGCGCTAAGCCTTGGCTTCGCAGCTCACATCGCCCTTGGCCCAGGCCTGGCAAGCCAGGCGCTGGTCCGGGGTGGCCTTCAGGATGGTGAGGATCCGCTTTTCGGAGGCCAGGGGCTCCGAGAGCTGATCGGCGCCGGAGAGCACCGTCACCACGCAGGTGCCGCAGCGGGCGTGGCCGCCACAGCGGTGGGTCAGTTCCACGCCCGCGGTGGTGGAAGCGGCCAACAGGGCCACCTCGCGCTCGCACTGGGTCTCGGCTTCTTGCTTCTTGGTCTTGAATCGCAGGGTGAACATCGGGACTCGCTGAACGAATGGGGCGAAGGAAAGGGGTCCAGCCACCTTGGTCAGTAGGCTGGACCCTCATCCATTCTAGCGGAGGAATGGCTTCAATCCTCGGTTTCAGCCGCATCCGCAGGCCCGCCGAGGTAGCGCTTGGCCACGGCCAGGAATCGGGCCCGGCCCTCCGAAAGATCCACGATGGGTTCCGGGTAGTCCAGGCTCCGCCGGCGGGTGGCATCCACCTTCCAGGGTTCGTGGATCTGCGACGGAGGAAGGCCTGCCAGTTCCGGCACCCAACGCCGCACGTAGGCCCCGTCGGCATCGAAGCGCTTCCCCTGGGTCACGGGATTGAAGATGCGGAACCAGGGCTGGGCATCCACGCCGCAGCCCGCGCTCCACTGCCAGCCCAGACTGTTCTGGGCCCAGTCGCCATCGGTGAGGTAACGCAGGTAGTGGGCCTCCCCCTTCCGCCAATCCAACAGCAGGTGCTTGGTGAGGAAACTGGCGGCGATCATCCGGGCGCGGTTGTGCACGTAGCCCGTGGCCAGCAGCTCCCGGGCCGCCGCGTCGATGACGGGAAAGCCCGTGCGCCCCTCAGCCCACGCCGCCCAGTGCTCGGGCTGGTCCTCGTAGGGGAAGTGTTCCCACTCCGGACGGAAGGGCGCGTGGAGCAGGTGGGGCCAGGTCCACAGCAGGTGATGGCTGAACTCCCGCCAAAGCAGTTCGCTCAGGTACCGGCGGCGACCTTCACCGGGCGCTTCCGCGGCCACGGCGGCCCACACGGTGCGAATGCTCAAGGTGCCGAATTTCAGATCCGCGCTGAGCCGCGAGGTGCCCTCCACGCCCAGCTGATCCCGCCCCTCGTGGTACCGCTCCAGCCGGGGCAGGAAGGCCTTGAGGCGGGCGCGTCCTTCCCGCTCCCCGCCAGCCTGCAACCCCGGGTTGCGCACGAGCCCCAACTCCGCCAGCGTGGGCAAAGCTTCGCCCAGTTCCGCCAGGTCCGGCGGCAGCGGCGGCAGGCTGCGCGGCGCCGGCATCGGCAGCCCAGCAGCCCGGGCTCCGCAGACACGGCCGAAGGGCGTGAACACTTTGAACATCCCCCCCTGCCCCGTGCGCACGGTGCCGGGCTCGAAGAGCGTCTCGCCTTCGAAGCGTCGGAAGGGGACCTGCCCGAGCGCCGTGGCCACGCGCTCATCCCGTTCCCGCCCGAAGGGCTCCGTCCACCGGTGGGCGAGCACCTGATCCACTCGCCACCGCTCGGCCAGCCGGGGGATCACCTCCGTGCTGCGCCCCCTCACGAGGATGAGGCGGGACCCGAGATGGCCCAGGTTGGCCGCGAGGCTCTCCAGGCTCTCCACCAGGAACTGCATGCGGTGGGACGCGCCCGCCGCCCGCTCCGGCGCGAAGAAATACGGATCCACCACGAAGACGGGGATCACGTCGCCCGACTCGGCGGCTTCCCGCAAGGGAGCGTGGTCGGCGACCCTCAGATCCTTGCCCCGGAACCACACCATCGACCGCATGGCTTGAGCCTAGCGGAGGCCACGACAACGCTTCCGCCCTAAAACCTCGACTATTCCTCCATGGCCATGGCCACCTGCCACAGGCCGCTGGGATCCGGATGCATCAACCATTCACTGTGGATGGGGCGGCGGGTCCAGGCCCCTTGGGCCATCTCGCCATCCAACTGACCCGGACCCCAGCCCGCGTAGCCCAAGAAGAGGCGATAGCGCGCTTCGGGATCCGAAAGCAGGTGCTCCAGCAGATCTTTCCGGTGGCTCACGAAATGGGTGAAGTCCAGCACGGTGTCCTCATCCTCCGGAAGCCCACCTTGCACGAGGAGGATGCCGCGCTGGGGATCCACGGGTCCGCCCCGCCAGGCCGTGGCCGAGGGGGAGCCGCTGTATTGGAAATCCCCTTCCTCGCTCACCTTCTCCAAGGTCAGCGGGAGCGGCCGGTTGAGGATCACCCCCAAGGCCCCTTCCTCGTCGTGCTCGACGATGAGCACCACCGTGTGGAGGAAGGTGGGATCCATGAGGCCCGGGTGGGCGACAAGGAGGCAGGGCGCGACGTAATCCATGGGGAGCCAGTTTACCCCCAGCGGGGGACAGCCTCCTGATCGACCGGAGGGGGCGTGATCTGAAACATTCCGGATTCACCCGCGGATCCATTCCCGCCGAAACCCAAGGCATGGTTGAACCCGAGTCTGACTTCTGGGTGCGGGGAAAGCTGGTGCTCCTCTGGAGGGACTTCGGCAAGGCCCAGTTCCCGGAGGATCAATGGGAGGCTTTCCTCCTGACCCTGCCCCCGGATTCGGCTTGGCGGGTGTTACCGGATCCCCAGGCCTGGGTGCCCTATGCGCAGTTGTGGGACGCGTTGGACACCCTGGCGGGGGCCCGGACCTGGGATACCTACGGCGCGCGCAGCATCGCCGGCGCCCAGATGATGTTCCGGGAAGGATTCCTGGAGACCTCCGTACCCCGGACGCCCGAGGGGTTCCTCGAACGGCTGCCCGATGTCTGGGAAGAGATGTACCGGGGCGGCAGCCTCATCCTGGAGGCGCTGCTGCCGGGCCACGCGAGGATCCGGGTGGTCTTCCCCCATCCCGACCCCACGCTCTACCTGTTGATGTTCTCCGGCTGGATCCGCGAATGCCTCACCCTCTTCGGCGCCCGGGAGGCGGAGGTCTCCCTCGTCCCCGAGCCCCAGGGCGGGCGCCTCATGGTGGGATGGGCCCCTCAGGCTTCGTCCAGGTAGCCCGGGTCTTCCACCGGGGCCACGTCCCCCCGTTCCAGGGCCTCGCGGGTTTCCGGGGGCAGGTTCGGCCAAGCCTCCTGCCAGCGCGGATCGATGCGCCCATTGAAAAAATGCACCGAGGGCTCCCCCTCATCGAAGGCCTCCCGGGTGGGCCACAGGTGGACCCATCCCACGCGGTTGATGCGGGCGTAGAGGACGCTCATGTGCAGGAGGACGTGGGCTCGGGGCGTTTGCGCAGCGTGGCCACCGCATGGCGAAGGAGGGGCCAGGCCAGCTGAAGCTGTTCGAGGGCTCCGGCGGGTCTCCCGGAGAGGTTCAGGATCACGGTGCGCCCTGCGGTGCCGCACACGGCCCGGCTCACGAAGGCCATGGGGTGGCCGCCCTTGGCGCGGATGAATTCGGCGATGCCCGGCGCCTCGCGCTCCAGCACCCGCCGGGTAGCTTCGGGCGTGAGATCCCGGGGGCCGAAGCCCGTGCCCCCACAGGTGAGGACGAGGTCCGCATCCTCGGCCACGGCCGTCCGCAATGCGGATTCAAGGGCCGAGGGGTCGTCGGGCATCAACATCGCGGTCACCGCCTTCGCCCCCTGCTCCAGGAGCCACGCCCGGAGGACCGGCGTGCTCTCATCCTCGTAGACCCCTGCCGAAGCGCGGTCCGAAAGGGTGATGAGGTGCACGCGATCCAAGGAGGCTCCGGTCGATCAGAAATAGTAACGAAGGATCACGGAGGAAACGGTGGATGCTTGCGTCGACTTCACCGATTGATGACCCGTGAAGTCGGACCGATCCCCCGTGGCATGCCCGTAGGAGGCCCCGATTTCCCCGCCGATGGAGACATTGCGGAGGGGGAAGTACTCCACCCCCAAGGTCGGCGCCACGGTCCACCCTTGGCTGTCGGCACGCTGTTCCGGGGCGCCCCCGTACACCGTGGAGGCCTTCCCATGGCTCACGCGGGGGCCGGCATACAGGCGCGTCGACTCCCCGAGGGGCTTCAGCCAAAAGAACCCCGCGCCGACTTCCGTGGACGTCGTTCGATAGGAGGACAGCGTGCCGGCCCCCGTATCGTTCTTGAAATGCAGGTAACTCAGGGTCCCTTCCACCATGAAGGCGTCGTTCACCTTCACCGGCACGTAGAGGGTCGAGCCCGCATCACCATTGATGCGCACGCCAAGGCCCGGGGCTTGGGCTCGGGCGGCCAGGGACAAGCCCAGGGCCACCGCTAGGGTCGCGGTCATTCGATTCATCTGTTCCTCCAAGGGAACCCCTTCACGAGAGGGCGGGTCCTGCCCTCTGGCGTGGTTCCGCCCTAGGAATATCCCCATCTGGGAATTGGTTCCGTCGCTCCATGGCCTCCCCGCGGCGGGGCTATGGGAGAATGGTCGTTTTGGGGGAAGCATGTCCGCAGCCGTCATCCGTCCCGGTGCCACCCTCGGCCTCCTGGGTGGGGGACAGCTGGGCCGCATGTTCGCCTTGGAAGCACGGCGCATGGGATATCGGGTGCATGCCCTGGATCCCGGCCATGACTGCCCCGCGGGCCAGGTGGCGGATTTGGAGATCCGCGCCAACTACGACGACGTCTACGCCGCCGAGGTGATGGCTCGGAACGTGGACGTGATGACCGTGGAATTCGAGAACATCTCCGCGGAAACGCTGGAAGCCGTCTCCAAGATCTGCCCCATGCGTCCCGGTGCCTCCGTGCTCCACACCGTGCAGCACCGCCTGCGGGAGAAACGGTTCCTTTCGGAAAAGGGCTTCCCCGTGACCCCCTTCCGGGAAGTGAACACCGCCCTCGACCTCAAGGCCGCCGCCGCGGAACTGGGCCTGCCCGCCATTCTGAAGACCGCCTCTTTCGGCTACGACGGCAAAGGCCAGCAGAAGCTCACCCCGGGTTGCGATCTGGACGCGGCCTTCGAGGCGTTGAAAGGGCAGCAGGGCATCCTGGAGGCCTTCGCCCCCTTCGAACGGGAGGTGAGCGTGGTGGCCGCCCGCAGCGCAAATGGCGCGACCGCTGCGTTCGACGTGGCTGAGAATGATCATGTGAATCACATCCTGGACACCACGATCCTGCCCGCCCGCATCTCCTGGGATGTGGCCCGGGAGGCCCGGGCCATGGCCGAGGGCATCGCGCAGGCCCTGGGCATGGTGGGCGTGCTCTGCGTGGAATTCTTTCTCCTGCCCGAGGGCAAGCTGCTCGTGAACGAAGTGGCGCCCCGGCCCCACAACAGCGGCCACGCCTCCATCGACGCCTGCGTCACCAGCCAGTTCGAACAGCAGGTGCGCGCCGTCTGCGGCCTGCCCCTGGGCGACACCACCCTGCTGCGCCCCGCGGCCATGGCCCAGCTCCTGGGCGATCTCTGGGAGCAGGGTGAACCCGCCTGGGAGCGCCTGCTGGCCTTCCCCGACGTAAAGCTGCACCTGTACGGCAAAATGGATCCCCGCAAGGGCCGCAAGATGGGGCACCTCACGGTGATGGGCGACAGCCCCGAAGCCGCCCTTCAGCGAGTTCTGGAGGCGCGGAGCGCGCTCACCGCCTGATCCACTGCAGCACCCAAAGCAGGCCCACGGCCGTGAGCCATTCCCGCTCCTCATCCGCCAGGCCATCCACCCGAGGACCGACCAGATCGGGTTCATCCCACATCACGATCCGGTGGATCTCCCCTTCGGGATCTTTCAGCAGCACCCAGATGGGCGCCGTCCGTGGCACCACGCCGATCCCCCGCCGGCCGCCCTCCTTCCAAAGCAAGTCGAGGGGCCTCCACACGCCGGCATCCATGTAAGCCCAGACCCCTTCGGCAGGAATGCGTTGCAGTCGCAGTTCCCCATCCTGATCCAGGAAGTGGAGCGTCAGCCGCGCCACCGGAGGCGGCGGCACGGGCTCCGCGGGCCGACACCCCGGCAGGAGCAGCAAGAGGAGCAGCAAGATCCACCGCATGCCCCAAGCATCGGTCCGCAGGGCTATTTGCGGTAGTAGGCCTTGATGGAGGCCACCACCGCGGTGGCGTACCGTTCCCGGAAATCCGGATCCCTCAGATTGGCCGCATCCTGCTCGTTGGTGAGGTTGGCCACCTCCACCAGCACCTTGGCCGAGGCGCGGTTGTAGCAGATCACCGCGGGCACGAACTTCCGGCCATCCCGGTGGATCACGTTGCGGATGGGCCGGTTGGGATGGACGGAAATGCGCGCCTTCTGGAGGTTGCGCATCAGCACTTCCGCGAACTGACGGCTGCGGGCCTCACCCTGGAGTTTCTCCCGGGAAGTGAAGGCCACCTGCCCGCCGTGCTTCATCTCCTTGACCCGGGCCGTGCGCCGAGCCGGCAGCGCGAAGCGGTTCGGAACCTGGATGGCGCCGGGCACGTAGACCATGGAGCCCTTGGCGCTGGGATGGAGGCTATCCGCATGGAAACTGATGAAGAGGGTCTTGTTGAAATCCCCCTTCCGTTTCACGAAGTCGGAGAACAACTCATTGGAAAGCACCCAGCGGAGGTGCACGGATACCGCGGTGGGGCTGTCCCCATCGTTGGGGAAGGGTGGCGTGGTGAGGATCTCCGCCTCCCGCGCCGGGCGCCGGATGAGCTCCCGGGATTTGAAGCCGAGGGTGGGATAGCGGATGGTGCTGCTCACGGAAGCTTCCGTCTCCTGCTCCAACAGGCGGCGCACGCGGATCATGATGTCGTAGACGAAATCCGCTTCCCAAATGTCGTTGGCCATGGCGCCGTTATCCACGCCACCGTGCCCCGCGTCGAGGACGATCCGCACGCCGCCGAGGCGGGGGCCCGCTTCCGTCCGCGCCGTTCGACGGACCTCGGCCCGCACTTCCCGTTCCTCTTCAAGCGCCTTGGTGCCTTCGGGTTGGAAGGGATCCGCCAGGGCTTCGAGGGGGATCTTCACGAGGGTTCCCGGCTGGATGGAGCGCACATCGGCGATGCCACTGCGGGCCGCGATGGCCAGCGCCAAATCGTTCACGTCCTTCGGATCCACGCGATCCGTGTAGCGGATCACCACGGAGCTGTAGAGGGCTTCGGCTTTGCGCAGGTGGTATGCCGCGTAGGGGCCCTTGGCGTCCCGCTCGAAGGAGAGCATCCCGCGATAGGCCGCGACCCGGGATTCGTCATCCAGCTCATCTTCGGGCTGGCTCCGGTCGGCCCCCTTGGTCTCACCCCCGAAGCCCTCCCAGAGGAGGCTCCTCGGAATGCGCCAGAGGTCCCCATCCACCAGTTTCTCGGGTTGATCCGGGTTCTCCCGCATCACCCGACCGTAGTTCTGGCCGTGACCGGTGAAGAGCGTCGCCATGAGCCACACGGATTCCAGCTCGGGGTAATGCACCCGGTGGCGCACTTCGGATTCGGTCCAGCGATCCTTCGGAAACAGGGCCGCCAGCACCCAGCGCCGGCCTTCAGGGGAGAGATCCTCGTAGGAGAGCACGCCCTTGCGCCCCGGTTTGGCGATGAACCCCTTGGGCAGCGGCCCCTCCACGAAGACGCCCTTGCGGAACTGCAGCCGCACCTTGGCCACTTCACCGGTCGGCAGCTGCGCTTCGCGCTCCTGCGTAGCCGGATCCTGGGCCATGAGGAGGGCTGGAACGAGGAGCAGAGCTGGGCGAAACGCCCGCATCAGGCCTCCCAGGGAGCCGAGGCGTCAGGAGCTTGAAGACCCGTCCGTACCCAGTCCCGCATGCGGTCCTGGAGGCCGTCGGCATCCTTCGTCCGCTCTTGCAGGAAGGCCTTGAAGCGGCGCTCCAGATGCCCCGCGCCCTCCTCCAGGAGGAAGAGGCGATCCTGCAGGCGGCCCGCCGGGTCCTTGGAAGCGGTGGGGGGCATCTTCACGGCGCCGAGGTCCAGGGTGGCGGCGTTGAGGCTGAACACCCACTCCAGATCCCCGGCCATCATGCGCAGCTTGGCCTTGGCCGGGCGCATGCCGCGGCTCAGGGCCTCGAAGGCCTCGCGACTTTCGCTGGGGTTGCCCTTGCGAAGGGAGATCTCCTTCACGTCTCCCTGCTCGCCGGAGAGCTGCACGGCGTCATCGAGGAAGCAGGCGGAGCCATCCCCTTCGTGGCCGCTGGCGCCACCCTCGGTGAGACCGCGCATCCACAGCCAGAGGATGAACTCTTCGCCGAGGAAGCGGCCCTGTTCGATCAATTCCATGGGCTGCATCACTCACCATCCAACGCGAGACTCAAGGGCTCGAGCCCCAGCAACGATTCCGGGGCCATCTCCGGAGAGAGGCGACCCGCCAGGAGCAACGGCGCCAAGGGCTGCAACTCGAGGCCGAAGCTCTTCACGAAGAGTTGGGCGAGCACGCCCTGGACCTTGCTCGAGGTGGCCGTCGTCCAGAGCAGGCCGCCCTTCAGATCCCAGGCCACTTCCGTGACCTTGGGCGTGGGCAGCACCTTGCGGAGCAACTCCACCTTCACTTCATCCTGCAGGCTGATGCGGGCTTCCTTGCCCACGAAGGCGAGATCCTTCTCCTTCATGAGCCCCGACAGGCGCAGATCCACATGGGCCTTGAGGAGCACGGGGGGCACGCGGCGCGTATCGATGCGCAAGCCGAAGAGGGCGAAGCGATCCTGACCCACCCACTCCGCCTCGGGCGGCGTGATGAGGGGGTTGCGCCAATCCACCCAGCCGAATCGCTCTTCCTCGGTGCCATCCTCGAAGGGGCGGTAACGCTGTTCGCTGAGCCCCGCCAGCAGGTCCTTCTCTTCGGGCACGGGGCCCAGCACCAGGTAGCGCTTGAGGCTGAACGCCCCTTGCAACAAGCTCATTTTCGAACTCCGAAGATGGTTTTGATCTTCCGCATCCACCCCCGGGGGACCACCGGCAGGAGGGGTTTCTCCACCACCAGGGCTTCGCCGGGCTGGGGCAGCGGCAGCAGGGGATCATTGAGGGCCAGCAGGACCCCGGTGACGTTGTCCCGGCCGCCATTGGCGATGGCCTCCTCCACGAGGCTCTCGAGGGTCTTGCGGGGACTGAAGCCCGGCGCGAGCAGTTCCCGGATGCGGGAATCATCCACTTCCCCGTGGAGGCCATCGGAGCAGAGCAGCAACCGATCCCCGCGCCGCAGGGCGATCTTGTAGACCACCACCACCAGCTGCTGGGGGGAGCCCAGGGCCTGGGTGATCATGTTCCGCTGGGGATGAACTTTGGCCTGCTCCGCGGTAAGGGTGCCGCTGGCCACCAGGTCGTTCACGAGGGTCTGATCCTCGGTGACCTGATGCAGGTGCCCGCCACGGAAGAGGTAGGCCCGGGAATCGCCCACCTGGGCGACGTAGAGGTGCTGATTCCAGACCATCGCGGCGGTGAGCGTGCTGCCCATCCCGCGGGCCGTGCGATCGTCATCGGAGTACCGGAGGATCGCGCCGCTCGCCTCTTCCACCGCGATGACGAGGGCCTTGAGGAGGTCCTCCTCCCGGCGAGGCAACTCGGAGAAACGCCCCCAGTGCCCGAACAGGTGCAGCGTGACGGCTGCGAGGCCTTCCCGGCTGGCGACTTCGCCCGCGGCGGCACCCCCCATGCCGTCCGCCACGGCCGCGAGCAGACCCGCGGTGCCCACGGGAAGGGGCCGGGGGGGGGTGTTCAGGATGGGCTCGTCGCCGTTGAGGGCGCTCAGGAGATAAGCGTCCTCGTTGTTTTTCCGCACTCGGCCGGAGTGGGTGATGGCGGCGTAATCGATCTGCATGTGCCCTTGGTGGCCGGGTGGAGGTACCCGGGTGGAGGGGTTGGCCCGCAGCCCGGAAGCTCCGTGGTGGAAGGCCTCATGGATGGGAAGCAAGCTTCCCATCATACCGGACTGGGCCCCGGATCACCTCCCGGTCCCAGGGGCCCCCGAAAGAATCGGACTCCCCGCTCCGAGGGCTCCCCCAGAGGCATCCAGCGAGGGATTCATCGCGACTTCGGGGAATTTTGCGACACACTCTACAGGATCGGAGGATGGGCATGGCCCTGGATCTGGACCTTCTCATCGTGGGCGCGGGGCCCGCAGGAATCAGCACCGCCGTGGAAGCCCGCCGGGCAGGAATCGAGCGCCTCCTGCTCCTGGAGAAGGGCCCCAGCCACAGCTGGTCCATCGAGAAGCTCTACACCCCCGGCAAACGGGTGGACAAGGTCTACCTGGGCCAGGAAGTGGATTGCGATGGCGCCGTCTGCATCATGGACGGCACGCGGGAGACGGCCCTTTCGACCCTGGATGCCTTCGTCGCCCAGTACGATCTCCCCATCCAATACGCCACGGAAGTGGAGCGCATCGACACGCTGGAGGGCGGCGGGTTCAAGGTCCGGGACACCCGGGGCGACGAGTTCCTCACCCGCACCATCGTCATCGCCATCGGCGTGTTCGGCCGCCCCAACAAGCCCGACTACCCCCTGCCGACGAGCCTCAAGGGCCACGTGCACTTCGATCTGAACCACGGCATCCCCGCCGGCGAAACGGTGCTCGTCGTGGGCGGCGGTAATACCGCCCTGGAATACGCCGCGTACCTCTATGCCGACCGCCCCACCACCTTGGCCTACCGGGGGCACGAATTCGCCAAGGCCAACGAAGTGAACCGTCAGATCCTCACCGATCTCGAATCCGCGGGGAAGCTCGCCGTGTGGCTGGGCGCGGATGTTTCGGGCCTGCGGGACACGGGGGGATCCCCCCGTGTGGAAGTGACCTTCAAGGACGGGCGCATCGAATCCTTCGATCACGTGCTGTACGGCATCGGCGGTAGCACCCCCGAGGGTTTCCTCAAATCCGCCGGGGTCCTGATTGATGGCAAGAGCCCCGTGGTGGACGAGCGCTTTCACACCACGGTGCCGGGCCTCTACCTCGCGGGAGATCTGGTCGCCGGCGGCAAGGGCAGCATCGTGAAGGCCTTCAACACGGGTCACCGGGTGGTGTGGGAAGGGCTCTGCCAGGATCATCTGGAATGCCGCATCCCGGAAGGGTTCCTGGGCGCGGGGCGGACCTCCGAATGACCGAGGTGTTAGGCATCCTGGGGCCCGGCGTGCTCGGGCTCTCCCTGGCCCAATGGGCCGCCGAACAAGGGCTGCAGGTGCGATTGATGGGAAGGGACCGCGCCCACGCGGAGCGCGGCCTGATCGAACTGAACCACCGATGGGAAGTGCTCACCCGCAAAGGCAAGGTGCTTCCGGAGGCCCGCGAAACCTTCACCCACCGGGTCCGCCCCCTCGCGCCAGGCCAGTGGGAGGACTGCACCGCGCTGCTCGAGGCCACGCCCGAAGACCCCCACTTGAAAGCACGGGTTTGGGAAAGCCTGCGCGGGAACCTCCCCCCCCATCTGCTCTGCCTGACCGGCAGTTCCGCGCTTCCCGTAGGCACCCTGGCCCGCGCCGCGGGACTGGAGGGGCGCCTGCTGGGCTTCCACCTGTTCGTTCCCGTACGCAGCATGCGGGTGGTCGAACTGGTCGCCCCCTCGGATAACGCATCTGAACCCATCGCCCGGGCCCGGAGCCTTGCGGAGCGCCTCGGCCTGCGGGTGGCCCAGGTCCGCGACGGCGCGGGCTACGCCGCGGCACGCATGTCCCTGGCCCTGGGCCTCGAAGCCATCCGACTCCTGGAGGAAGGTGTCGCCTCCGCCGAGGACCTGGATGTCCTCATGAAGCTGGGCTACGGCCACCCCCGCGGGCCCCTCGAACTCAGCGACCAGGTGGGCCTGGATCTCCGCCTGGCCATCGCGGATCGCCTGCGGGAGGCCCACGGCGATCGATTCGAGGCCCCTGAGCTGCTCAGGAGGCGGGTCGGCCAGGGGATGCTGGGCCAAAAGACGGGCCAAGGTCTCCAGGCCCAACTGCCGGAGAAGCCATGACCCAAGCGTGGAAACTGGCCGCGGCCGGCTTCGGACTTGTCGTGCTGCTCTGGGTCGCCTACAAACTTGGGCAGGTGCTCCTTCGCATCCTCGTGGGCTTGGTGGCGCTGGGTCTGATAAGCTGGGGCATCTGGCATCTCCTGAAGTGATGCCAGGCACACATTACGGAGCGAGCATGGCCGCCATCTCCTGCACCCATTGCGGGTTTGACCTCACAGCCCCCCAGAGCGTGCGGATCGCCGAGTACCATTTCGGCCGCCTTGAAAAGGTGGATCAAGATCCCATGGAAGGGCCGGGCTTCAAGTACCACGGCGAGGTGCCCGACACCTATACGATCCTCTGCACCAACTGCAAGCGGCTTGTCCGTACGCTCCCCATCCGCAAATAAGCCCATTCCCACCTGAAACGAAAGGCGGCCCTTCCGGGGCCGCCTTTTGTTTGCGCCGTTCTGCACCAAAAAAGCGGGGCCCGAAGGCCCCGCTTGAAGTATCCCGCAGAGACTACTGCCGCACGATGCGCGGGGTGATGAAGATCAGCAGTTCCGCGTTGTCTTCCTTGGTGATCTTGTTCCGGAACAGCCAGCCCAGGATGGGGATGTCCTTGAGGAAGGGCACACCGGTGGTACCGACCTGGTTGTTCGTGATGTAGACACCACCGAGGACCGCCGTACCGCCGTCGCGAACCAGGACCTGGGTCTCGATGGACTTGCGCTGGATGGTGGGCGTGCCCTGGACCGTACGGCTGAAGTCGGCCTGCGCCTTCTCGATGTTGAGGTCCATGATGATGGTTCCCTCGGAGGTGATCTGGGGGGTCACCTCGAGCTTCAGGTTGGCGTCCACGAACTGCACCGTGATCGCGCCACCACCGGCACCACCCTGCTGGGCGGGATAGGGGACCTTCTCACCACTGAGGATCGTGGCCTTCTTGTTGTTCTGGGTGACGATCTTCGGGCTGGAGACCACCTTGATCAGGCTGTCCTTCTCCAGGGCTTGGAGGATGGCGTTGATGCTGAGGCGGTTGCTCAGGAAGCTGAACCAGAATTCACCCGCGGCGTTGGAAATGGAGGTCGCCCCATCCTTACCAGGAGCGAAGCCGACCGTCAGATCGGAGTTCTTGCCCTTGGGGGCGGAAGCGCTGTTCCAGGAAGGACCAGGTCCAAGCCAAGGAGCGTCGGTGGCCTTGCCCGTCGAGTCGACGATCGAAAGCTTGGCATCGCCGTTATTGCTGGTGGGCCACTTCACACCGAACTCACGGTCCCAGCCCTTCGTGGCCTCAACCACGCGGGCTTCGATCTGCACCTGCTGAATCTGCACGTCCAGGGTCTGGATGAGTTCATCCAGGGTACCCATGCGCGAGGGCAGGTCGGTGATGATCAGGGTGTTGGTGCGATCGTCGATGATCACGTTGCCACGCTTCGTGAGCATGTCCTTGGCGATCTTCGCGACATCCCCCACCTTCGCGTAAGAGAGGGGGCGGGTCATGGTCTGGAGTTCACCAGCGATGGCCTTGGCCTCATCCAACTTCTTCCGATCCTCTTCTTCCTTCTGCAGCTTCTCGGTCTTGGCCACACGGAGGACGCCGTTGTCGACTTCCTTGCCGAGGCCGGCGTTCTTCAGGATCACGTCCAGGATCTGATCCCAGGGGGTATCGGTGAACTTGAAGTTGTAAGTGCCCTGGACGTCGTTGTCGACGACCAGATTCAGCTTGCCGGTCTCCGCGATGATCCGCAGGAAGTTGACCAGATCGGTGTTCTGCAGATCGATGGTCATCTTCGCGCCGGTGTAGCGCTGCCCACGATCACCCAGGGTGCGGCTGGAACCAGCGGCCTTGGACACGGGGGTGGGAGCGGGCGCCTGGGCCGGAGTGACGGGCTTGGCTTCCTGGATGGCTTCGGGGCTGGCGACCGGCATCAGGGTGCTGGCGGCCAGGCTGGGAAGCACGTTGAAAGAGCCGGCAGTCGCGGGCAAGTTCATCAGGGGCTTCGCCGGGGCGACGGTCGCCTTGGCGGTGACCACTTCAGTCTCCACTTTCGGAGCGGTGGCCGCGGGGGCCATCTCCGTGGGCGTCGGCATCAGTCCGTCGAAACGGGCCTGGACACTGCCCTTGCCAGCGGTCAGATCGAGGGTGAGACCGGCCTCGGTCGAGTGGACCGCCACCTGGGTACCAGCGGCGACCTCGAGCACGAGACGCGTGACAGGGGCGGGCGACTCGGCGAACTGGGCGAGACGGGCCTTGAGGATCAACGGATGGGCGAGGGCCTGCAAATCCTTGCGTCCCACCGCGGAACCCCGGAGCACGCCCGGAATGTCGACGACAACCCGATGGGGGTTCGTCAAGACTTCGACACGAGGCTTGCCCGGAAGGCCGGGAATCCCGAGATGCACCTGGGTGGCCTGGGCCTCAAGACCCTGGAGGGCCAGGGACCGGACGACCGGCGCATCGGAACCGACATTCGCGTAAAGGGACAGGGACGCCGGGGCCACGAGGGCCACGCCCCCGGCCACCAGCAGGGAACTCAGGCGAGCATTCATCGTTTGGCCTCCTCGCGCTTGAACGACTTGACAACTTTTCGGTAGACGGACTTGTTGGTGGAGTTGGGGTCCCACTGATGGAAGGTCACCGACTTATCGTCGATGGCCACGAGTTCCCCATCCTTGAACTTGTAACCGATGGGAAGCCACCGGGTATTGCCACGGCTATCGGCGATGATTGCGAAAACTTTGCCATCTCGCTTGAACTGCCCTTTCACGGCCAGATCATCCACGAGGTCACCACCTGCCGCGGCCCCCGCATCACTGAGGGTGAGGAAGGGTTCCCGGGCGAGGGTCGGCTTGTAGGGCACCTGCTTGATGATGCCGGCGTCCGCAGCCGCGGGCTCCTGAGCGGGAGCGGGCTTTTCGGCCTTAGGTGCTCCCTGGGCCATCAAGGCCGGGGCCATTACCAAGAGAAGGGTGTAGGGAATCTTCATGGCCACGTCCTCACTCATCCTTACCCGCGGCCTTGGCACCGGGCGCCGCAGCCTTGGGAGCAGCCGGCGCGGCCGGCTCCACGGGGTTGTAGACGAACGCACTGATCGTGCACTTGATCGTGGTGGAGTAGATTCCGCGAGGATCCTTCAACCGGGTCAGATCCATGTTGGAGATGTTGATGATCCGGTCATACCCGGAAACGAGGGAGGCGAATTGGCCGAAGGAGTGGTAGCCCCCGCGGAATTCGAAATCCATCATCTTCTCGGTGTAGTACTGATCCTTCCGCTCGGGCTTGACGGAGAAGGAGGTCTGGTCAATGCCTGAGCTGTCGGAGAGCTTCTTGACCTTGTAAGGCAGCTCGTTGATGTCGGCATCGTTGGGCATGATCTTGATCAGCTCATCGATGCGCTTCTGCTGCTTCTCCACCTCTTCCCGGAGCTGCTCGTACTGCTTCTTGAGCATCATGCCCTGCTCGACCTTCTTCTGGAGGTCGGCATTGGCACCCCGGAGGGTCTCCTGCTCTTCACGCTTGGCACCGGTGGCGAAGTAAGTGAGCCCACCCACCACAATCGCCGCGATGGCACCGATCAGGATCTGACGTTGAAGCTGGGGATTCATCGTCGCTCCTCCTACACCGCGTTCTGAAGTTCGAAGCTGATCTTGAAGACCAGCACATTGGTGTTGGTGGACTTGCTCGCCCCCGGGTAGTTGATCTTGCTGAACCACCGGTTGCGGCTCTGGAGGTTGTTGTAGAAGGCGTTCACCGCCTCGAAGGATCGGCTCTCACCCTCGATGGTGAAGTTCATCCCCTTCTGGCTGATCTTGGTGAAGACCACATCCTCGGGAAGGCTGTTGGCCAGCTCCTCCAGGAAGTGCACGGGCAGGGCCTGCTGACGCTTGAGGGCGTTCATCACGTCCTCCTTGCGCTGCAACTGCTGCTTGCGCTCGCGGAAGGTCTTCTCCAGTTGGAGGAAGGGCTCGTACTTCTTGGCCTCGGCTTGCAGCCGGACCTGTTCCTCGCTGAGCTTGCGCACGTCATTGAAGAGCATCAGCGCGTAGGCGCCGGAGCCCGCCACGCCCAGGAGGGCGATGAGCACACCGGCGATGGGCAAGCTGGAGCGCGCGGCCCCCTCCCCTTCCACGTAGACCTGCATGGGCTGGACTTCCGCCCCGCCCTTCTTCGTGCCGGCCTGGGCCAGCGCGTCACCTAGAAGGTTGATCCTGATCATCGGTCACCCGCCTTGCGCAGGGAGAGGCCCACCACGATGGAGGCGGCGCAACCCAGATCCCGCACGGAGGCCGGATCCACGCTGCGGCCGTCGATCTCGATGGCCTGAAGGGGATTGAGACGGTCCACGCTGACCCGGAGGCGGTCCTGGAGGACATCCACGAGGCCAGGGGTGAGGGCCCCGCCGCCGGCGAGGAGCACCCGGTCAAGGCGGTCCACCTTGAAGCTGCTGCGGAAGAAATCGATGGTGCGGCTGAGCTCGTCGGCGAAGGCATCGCCCATGGCCATAAGGGAGGGCTGGATCTCCTCGGGGCTGCGGCCCCCGGCTTCCCGACCACGCTTCAGCGCTTCGGCCTCATCACGGTTCAGGCCCCAATCCTCCATGAGCTTGTCCGTGAAGCGATTGGCGCCCCAGCTGATGTCGCGCCAGAAGACGGAGCGGGCGCCCACCATCATGGTGAGGTTCGTGAAGGTGGCGCCCATGTTCACCAGGGCGACGACCTCGTCCGTGGCGCCGGGGGTGCTGTTCACTTCATAGGCGTTCTGGAGGGCGAAGACATCGACATCCACGACCTTGGGGCTGTAGCCGGCCTGGGCGACGCAGGAGACGTAGCTCTCCAGCTTGTCCTTGCGGCAGGCCACGAGGACCACGTCCATGTTCCCTTCCATGGGACGCTCTTCGAGCACCGCATAGTCCAGGGCGTAGGAATCGAGCCCCTGCCCGGCGGGGAAGAAGCTTTCGGCCTCCCAACGCACGGATTCGGCGAGTTCTGCGGGACTCATGAGCGGGAAGGTCACTTTTTTGACCATCACCTGCTGGCCCGCCACGGATATAGCCACTTCTTTGGCCTTGATCTTCTGTTCCCCCATCACTTGGCGGATGGCGGAGGCCACGGCGTTGGAGTCCATGATGTCCCCATCCACGATCGAATCGGGGGGAACCTGGGCCACGCCGAGCTTCTGCAGCCGGAAGCGCGCGTTGGCGCCCTTGCCGCTCTGCTGAAGTTCGCAGACCTTGATCGCGCTGGAACCAATGTCCAGACCTACGAGACTCTTGCTTTTTCCGCCGAACAGACCCACGGGGAGCCTCACTATGAGGAAAGATGCCGTTTAAAATAGCACTGGAGTGGCTTGAGTCAAGCCTGTCTTTAATTAGGTGCGGTATTGTCGTTGGCCAAACCGATCAGGACAGCAGTGATATTGTCCTCACCTCCGTTCTCTCTTGCTGCAGTCACCAGACTTTCGACTGCTTGATCGAGATCAGACGCTTTTTGGATGATGTCCCAGATCTGTTGGTCCCCGACCATACCGGACAGGCCATCGGAGCAAAGCAAAAGTCGGTCCGAATCGCCCAACTCCAATTCCTGAACTTCAATTTCCAGGTCACCCCCATTGCCCAAGGCCTGGGTGATGACGTTCCGGAAGGGGTGAACCCGGGCTTCGGAGGGGGTGAGGATCCCGTGGGCCACCTGTTCGGCGACCCAGGAATGGTCGCGGGTAACTTGCCGGATTCCCTCGTTGGTGACCAGGTAGGCCCTGGAATCCCCCACATGGGCCAGGGTGACCTTGCGGTGGTTCAACAGGCTCGCCACCACCGTGGATCCCATGGTCTCGCGCTCGGGGTTCTTCCGGATGTCGTCGGCGATGGCCTGATCCGACAGGAGGAGGGCCACCTTCAGGCGGTTGCCGTCGAAACTCAGCGTCGTGTCGTACTCCAAGGGCCAAGTGCGATCCTTCTCCTTGGTCTGCGCCACGAACTCGCCCACCCGCTCGACCACGATCTGGCTGGCCACCTCCCCCGCGGCATGTCCTCCCAGGCCGTCGGCAACGACGAACAGCCCGAGGGACGGATCCACGAGGAGGTTGTCCTCGTTGTGCTTGCGAACGCATCCCACGTCCGTCATGCCCGCCGCCTTGATCGTCATCATCACCCTTTCCCCGCCAACTTATTCCAGAGCCCCTTCAGTTGGTCCACGATCCCCGCGGGCTCACTCGCGGGGGCTTGGGCCTTGGGTTTCCCTTCGGCAGGCTCATTGAAACGCTTGTGCTTCGGCGCGATCACCCGGGCATCGTCCAGAAATCGCTGGGCCCGGGCCTGCATGCCCTGCCCCAGGTAGAGGTCCGCGAGCCGGATCAGCGCCTCGGCATCCTTGGGTTTGGCTTTGAGGTAGGTCTCCAGGCTCCGGATGGCACCACGGGGGTCCCGTCCCTCGGCTTCCAGGATCTCGGACAGGAGGAGGTGGAACTCCGGCCGGGCTGAATCCAGCCTGAGGGCGTACTGCACATACCCCTTCGCCTGATCCAGCTGCCGGGCGGCGAGCGCCTTGCGGGATTCTTCGGCCCAATCCTCAGCGGATCTCTCCTGGGTGGGCACACCCGGCTGGACGCCCGGGCCGGCCGCGCCGGCGGTCGGGATCTGGGGGCGGGCAGTCTGGTAGGACTGGCGTTTCAGGGGGTCCTTGAGGTTCGCGAAAGCTTCCGCCAGCTGCCTGAATCGCTCCTCGGCCTTGGCCTTCTCGTCGCCGGCGAACCGGTCGGGATGCCACTGTTTGGCCAGGCGATGGTAGGCAGCCCGGATCTCGTCCGGATTGGCGTCCTGGGATACTTCAAGTACGTCGAAAGGATTCATATGGGAAGAGGTCCGACTGGGATGGGGCAAGGGGGAGGATAGCCTAAATCCTGCGGTTCGTGCAGGAATCTGACCATGACGCCTCCGTGCCCATCAGCACCTCCGAGGATCGGAAGGGTCCAGCACCCCCCGCCACGGCCCCCTGCGACCGAATCTGCGGCCCCGGGCCCGCTCCTGCAGACCGCAGGGTCGAGGCTGGCGCCATTTGATGGCACACTTGATGGTTCTGATTGCGGAGGAAGGTCGGATGGCGTGGGCCACCCCCAACAGCTTGCGTGAAGGCTTGGCGGCCGGGGATCTCTCCGCCGAGGGCCTCGTGCACGCGGGTTTCGACCGCATCAACCGGCTCGAGGGCCACCTCCATGCCGTGCTCTCCGCGGACAAGGGCCGTAGCCTCGACCAGGCCCGGGCCGCCGATGCACGATTGGCCAGGGGCGAACGCGGCCCCGTGCTGGGCCTGCCCGTGGTGCTGAAGGACAACCTCCATTGGAAGGGCGCGGCCTGCACCAGCGGGTCGAAGATCCTCGACGGCTACCGCGCGCCCTACGACGCCACGGTGGTGGCCCGGCTACTCCAGGCCGGGGCCGTACCCCTGGCCAAGGCCAACATGGATGAATTCGCCATGGGCTCCAGCGGCGAATTCAGCGCCTTTGGTCCCGCCCGGAACCCCTGGGACGCGACCCGCGTCCCCGGCGGCAGCAGCAGCGGATCAGCCGTCTCTGTGGCCGCGGGCTACGCGCCTTTTGCCCTGGGCAGCGATACCGGCGGCAGTGTGCGATTGCCCTCCAGTTTCTGCAATCTCACGGCCCTGCGCCCCACGTACGGAGTGCTCAGCCGCTACGGCGTTACATCCATGGCCAGCAGTTTGGACCAGGTGGGCCCCATCGCCCGCACCGCCGAGGATGTAGCCGCCCTCCTCAGCGTCATGGCCGGCGCCGACCCCCTGGATGCCACCTCCGTGGACCTGCCTCGTCAGGAGGCCCTCTGGCCCCTGCGGGCGGCATCGCTGAAGGGCCTCAAGGTGGGCCTCCCCCGGGAGTACTTCGGCGAAGGCCTGGAAGCCGGTGTACGCGAGGCCATCGAGGGTGCCCTCGCGACCTTCAAGGATGCGGGCGCGGAGCTGGTGGAAGTCGACCTCCCCCACACCCGCTATGCCATCGACGCCTATTACCTGGTTTGCACCAGCGAGGTGAGTTCCAATCTCAGCCGCTTCGACGGCTTGCGCTACGGCCTCAGCGAGCGCGCCGAAGGGCAGTCCCTGGCCGAGCTCATGGCCCTCACGCGGAACACGGGGTTTGGGGCCGAAGCCAAGCGCCGCATCCTGCTCGGGACCTTCTGTCTCTCCAAGGGCCACTACGACGCCTTCTACCTCAAAGCCCTGAAGGTCCGCACCCTCATCCTGCGGGACTTCCTCAAGGCCTTCGAGCAGGTGGACGTGCTCGCCACGCCCGTGAGCCCCACCGTGGCCTTTCCCTTGGGCGCCAAGCTGGACGATCCCCTGGCCATGCACTTGGCCGACGTCTATGCCGTGGGCGCGCCCCTGGCGGGCCTGCCCGCCCTCGCCTTCCCCGCGGGGTTCAGCGCCGGCCTTCCCGTGGGCATGCAGCTCATGGGCCCTTCCCTTTCCGACGTCCGCCTCCTGGAGTTCGTTCAAGCCTTCCAGGATCGAACCGATTACCACCTCCGTACCCCGGAACTCTGAGGAGCGCGAAATGGCCTTTGACGTGATCATGCCGCAGATGGGCGAAAGCATCGCCGAAGCTACCGTCCTGAAGTGGCTCAAGGCCCCCGGCGATACCATCGCCAAGGACGAGACCCTCTACGAGATCAGCACCGACAAGGTGGACGCCGAGATCCCCGCGCCCGCGGCGGGCGTGCTCCTTGAGATCCTGGTGGAAGTGAACAAGACCGTGCCCGTGGGTTCCATCGTGGCCCGCATCGGCGCCGCCGGTGAGAAACCCGCCGGAGGCGCGGCCCCTGCCGCTGCGCCCGCCGCCGGCGCCGCGACGGTGCCGGTGACCGCCGCCGAGGCCAAGCTGGCCACCCCCGTGCACCCCATGGCCGACGAGGACGACAACAGCGAGGAAGCCCGCCTGCGGTCCAAGAGCAGCCCCCTCGTCCGTGAGATGGCCAAGCAGCACGGCATCGACCTGCGTCAGGTCAAGGGCACCGGCGAGCAGGGCCGCGTGACCAAGGCCGATATGGAGGCTTTCATCGCCTCCGGCGCCAAGGCCCCCGCCGCCCCGGCCCCCATGAGCGGTGCCATGCCGATGATGGCCTCCGCCCACGACCCCAGCGCCCCCACCATGGGCGTGGTCCCCGGCTTGGCTGTTCCCCCCGCCCCCGCCCAGCCCGCCTTCGCCCCCGGCGAGCGCGTGAAGATCGAGCCCATGAGCCGCATGCGCAAGATCATCGCGGACAACATGGTGAACTCCAAGCTGCGTACCAGCCCCCACGTCTACACGATCTTCGAGATCGACATGAGCAACGTGGCCCGGCTCCGCGCGAAGCACCGCAAGGCCTTCGAGGAGATGTACGGCACGAAGCTGAGCTTCATGCCCTTCATCATGAAGGCCGTCATCAAGGGCCTGCAGGCCTTCCCCATCGTCAACAGCTCCGTGGATGGCGACAACATTATCTACAAGCAGGACATCAACCTCGGCATCGCCGTGAGCCTGGATTGGGGCCTCATCGTTCCCGTCATCAAGAACGCCGACAGCCTCAACATCGGCGGCCTGGCCCGCAGCCTCAACGATCTGGCCGAGCGCGCCCGCGCCAAGAAGCTGCAGCCCAGCGAGATCAGCGGCGGCACGTTCACCATCACCAATCCCGGCGTCTTCGGCGACATCTTCGCGCTGCCCATCATCAGCCAGCCCCAGGTGGCCATCCAGGCCATCGGCACCATCGCCAAGCGCCCCGTCGTCGTCACCGATGAGCTGGGCAATGATGCCATCGCCATCCGCCAGATCATGTTCAGCGGCCTCAGCTTCGATCACCGCGTCATCGATGGCGCCGTGGGCGACCAGTTCATGAGCGTGGTCAAGAACGAGCTCGAGAAGGGCACTTTCGGGCTCGAGTAGAACATCTCACCACGAAGGCACGAAGAAAGAAGAAGGCCACGAAGAGAATCCTCCTTCGTGGCCTTCGCTCTTTTGGTGCCTTCGTGGTGATCTATTGATCAGTAGGGGTTCGTCTCTTCCACCAGTTCCCGGTACTGCGCAAACTCCCCCTCGAAGAGCAGCTTGATGATCTTCGTGGGGCCGTTGCGGTGCTTGGCGATGACGAGTTCAGCGGTGTTGTCGGGCGGTTCCTCATCGGCCTTGGCGATCATGCGGCGGTGGATGAAGGCCACCATGTCGGCATCCTGCTCGATGGCGCCGGAATCGCGGAGGTCGCTAAGCTGGGGACGGCCACCGGCCCGGTGTTCCACTTCGCGGTTGAGCTGGGAGAGCACCACCACGGGAATGCCCTGATCCTTGGCCAGCAGCTTGAGGCCACGGCTGATCTCGCCCACGCGGGTGGCCTCATTCTGTTTGGAGGCCCGGGACCCATCCGGACTGCTGATGAGCTGGAGGTAGTCCACGATGAGGAATTCGACGCGCCGGTTGGACTGGCTTCCCTGCTTGATCACCATGCTCTGGATTTGGGGCACGGTGATCGAGGCCTGATCGGAGATATAGACGGGCAGCTGGAGCAGTTCATTGCCCGCTTCACGGATGCGCTCCCTCGCTTCGTCGGGGAACTCGCCCGCCTGGATGCGCTTGAGGTTCACCCGGGCCTGGGAGGCGAGCATGCGGAGGAAGACCTCCTCCTGGCTCATTTCCAGGGAGAAGAAGGCGCCACAAATGCCGCGCTTCTTGGCCGCGGCCAGCACCCAATTCAGGGCCAAGGCCGTCTTTCCGATGCCAGGGCGCGCGGCCAGCACGATGAGGTTGCCGGGCTGGAACCCTTGGGTGAGGGCATCCAAGGCCGGGAAGGCTCCCCCGGTGGTGACGCCGGAGTGGCCGTTGCCCTCCAAGCGTTCATAGAGCTTGGCCATGCCTTCCAGGCCCACCTTCTCGATGGAGAGGAGGCCCTTGCGATCGGCATCGCCCTGGGAGAGGCGGAACAACTCCTCGGCGGCCACGTCCACCAGGGCCTCGGGGCCCTCTTCTTCATTGGCGGCCTGCCGGGCCAACCCCGCCCCCAGGCGCAGCAGCCTGCGGAGCTTGTGTTTGCGGCGAAGAAGATCCGCCAGGACTTGAGGGCGGCCCACTTCTTGGGCGGAGAGCAATTCGGTGAGCCCGGGGAAGCCACCCACCGTGGACAATTCCCCGTTCTGATCGAGGGCATCCTTCAGCGTGAGTGGATTCACCTCCACCTGGCGCTCCAAGAGACGCACCAGCGCTTTGTAGAGCGCCTTGTGGGCCGGGACGACGAAATCCTCTTCCGTCAGCCCCAACACCACTTCAGCGAAGGCCAAGTCCCCGCCCGGGGCGCAGCAGGTGGCCAGCAGGCTCTTCTCAGCCTCCGGGTCCTGCGGCAATCGATCGGGGAGCCAGCCGTCCATGGGCCTAGTTTCCGGGGGGCGTGTAGGTCCCGCCGTTCCGGAGCACGAAGACCGGGTTCGAGATCGCCAGGGGGTAGATGTTCCGCTGGAGCTTGAACCATACGGGATACAGGGCGTTCCAGGGCGCGGAGCCCACGGTGGGGCCCGCATCAGGCGTGCCCGCCTCCACCACGATGCAGGAATCCTGGCTCAGGGCGAGCCCCGGAACCGCGATGGTGCGGCGGCGGTCATCCGAAGGATCCACGGTGAAGGTGGCCGGATTGAGGGTCTGCACCAGGGCGCCATTCACATAGACCCGCACCTGCTCCACGGGCACCCACTCCGGGGCCGTGAGGGCGATGTTCAAGGTGACGGTGGGGTTCGTACCCCCCAACAGCTGCCCGGGACCCGCCGTTCCATTCACATCCACTTCCAACATCGGCCCCGTGGAGGCGACCGCGGCACCGGATTTCAGCGCCGAAAGCACGCCGGTGAGATCGGCCTCGGTGGGCGTGGTGGCCACCTTCAGGTAGGTGCGGGCGAGGCCCACGGGGGTATCGAAACTGAACTTGCCCGAAGAAAGGCCCAGAGCCTTCGTGAAGGTCGTGGGGGCCTGCGCCTTGATGAGTTTGAACCAGATGGCCCGGAGGTTCTTGTACTCCTGGTGCCACTGGGCGGGCGTCTGGGAGGCGAGGCTTTCGCCGCGCAGCAACTCGAGGCCATCGAAATCGCCCATGCGCTTGGTGCCGGAGAGGATATCCGAGTCATCCCACCAGGCGTTGGCGCCAGAACCGAGCGGATCCGTGAGGGAGAAACCCTTCAGGGTGAACAACCCATTGGGTCCCAGTGGCCGATGGATCACGGTGAACTCGCCCTGGGCCTGATTGAGGAAGTCCGCCAGGGTCCAGCCCTTGGAGGAACGGATGCCGCCATACCCGGCTACCGCGGGATCCGGCGTGAAGAGGGCCGTGACACCGCCATCCGCCAGGTTGGAGGAACGGGCCCCGACCACCAGCGGATCCTCCCCGATGGGGGCGACCTCGTTCACGGGCACGGGATACTGCGTAAATTCGTAGCGGTAGCCGGCATAGGTCGTCGAGCTTGAAACGTTCCGATCCACCTCCGTACGGCCGAGGATCTTGACGCCATCGGCCAGGGCACCCGCCAACTGCTCCATGGGATGCATGCCGCCCCCCGTGGCGATGCTGGGGCCTGGAATGTCAAAGCTCACCCAGCCTGCGGGCTCCTTCTTGTTTTCGAACAGGAAGGAGGTCAATGAAGGCTCACCCAGCGGGTTGGTATTGAAATCCTTGACCTGGAGCGCGTCCAGCGGCCCCCGCATGGCAAAGGCGCGATAGGACTGGCTCAGCGGAAGTTCGAACTGCACCCCCAGGAACGTATCAGCCGCGGAACTCGGGAAACCGGATCCGAAGGCTTCATTGCCCGCCCGGAAATTGATCCCCGCGAAGGCGTAATCCCCAGCGGCTTGGTGAAAGGCGTTGGGGTAGAACATCGTGGTCCAATGGCGGGTCCGCATGAGGTTGGGATCCTTGGTGGCATCCAGGCCCCCACTGGAATCCAACCCGGCGATGAGCACCCTCATGGGCTGACGGACATAAGCGTCACCCGAGAAGTCCCGGCTGGTGAAGAACCGGTTCGCACGCCGGTAGTTGACCAAGTTCCCCGCGCTGTCGACCGCATAGGGGGCGATGTTCCGCTCCGGCGCCAGGGATTCTTGAATGACGAAGGGATTCCCGTACCTCGGTTCGAGGTAATCGAGGAGGGAAGTGCGCCGGGTGGAGTAGCTGTTCGTGAATTTGACGAAGGGGGAGGTGCTACCCCCCTCGAAGCGATTGCGAACGGTGATGCGGAAGACCTGGTTGTGATCCTTCCGGGTGGCATCCAGCGCGGATTCCGGAATCGCGGGAAGCACGGACAGGTGAAGCTGAGACCCCGCGGCGACTTCGCCGCGTTCCAGGTACTCCACGCGCTCCGTCATCCACCGGGAATCCGTGAACTGGTCCGCGACGGGATCGAAGACCCCGGTGTTCAAATAGCGTTCCATGCGGATTTCCGTCTGGAGCGCTCCCGATTGCAGGGCGGTGCCGAAGGTGGTGAACCCCACCACGCCATAGGGTTGCCCGGAGGTGGTGAAACGGTCCAAATACATCTGGTTGAACACTTCCGCGGTCTGGGAAGGCCTGGTTCCGGCAACGCTCGATCCGCCGGTCAGGTACAGGTTCCGCGAATGGGTCAGGCTGCCTCCGGGCGCGATCGGCAAGGGGACCCCACCCGAATCGAAATCAGGGACCCGGCCCACCACGACCTTGCCGGCGGCCTGCGGCCGGGGTTCGCTCAAGACGCTCTGGGGATCCGAGGCGATCAGGACCTGGGTGCGGGCGGGATCCGCAGGTGTGATGCCCATGGACATGTGGCTGTCCACGAATTCCCCCGCGGCCTCGGCTCCCTGAAAGCCCACGCCCATGGCCCGAACGGAGGTGCCCAGGGGCTTGGTGAAATCACTGCCCGGAATCTCCACGCCCCAATCGTGGACGAGGGTGACGGGCGCGGCTCCCACGGTGGGGGTGCCGGCCACTTGGGCGATGCCCGAGGTCTCCTGGCCCGGTGCCACCACGCGGTAACCCACGACGCCGCGCTGATCGAGGTAGTCCCCGATGGAATAGACCGGCATGGGGGAACCCGTCCGGTTGGTGAGGGTCGTCACCAGCTGGAAATGGCGGCCACGCAGGGCCAGGGAGATGGTGTGGACGACTTCCAGCCCGATCACCCGCTTGTTCCCATCCACGGGCAGGCCGAGCTTGTTGCCGGCATCCAGCACGCCGCCGCGCATCTCGATCCAGGAGGTATCCCCCTCGGTCACCGGCACGATGCTGTCGAAGATCAGGGGCAGGTTCGGATCCTGGTTCACCACCGGGGCGAGGCGATCCACCAGATCGCAGGGAACCGGCATCCGCTTGAAGTTCTGATCCAGGGCGACGGTCCCCACATCCAAAATGGCGCCCCCCGAGGGGGCCTGGAACTGCGCTTCGCCATTCAACCAGGTCGCCCCATCCACGGCGAGGGAGACGAAATCGTTGCCCAGGAAGTAATCGCCGGTGGTGGCCGTGGCCTTCAAGCCCGCCACGCGGTCGCCGCCCGAGGCGGGGATCTCGTTCGCTACGAGGGTCGGCCGGGCCATGCCCGTGGCCCGGTAGCAGCCGGTGCCGGCGACGGCCAGCAACATGAGGAGCGGCCAGGCCCTCCGGGAGACGCTTGGGGCCATGGTTTGCTGGAGGGGCTGGGTCATTTGCTGGGGTACTCGGAACGGGTCAAGGGCGATTGGGGCGTAAGGATCTATGCTAACCGAGCATGCCGATCCTTGCTCTCCTCCAACGTGTACCCCGACGCTGGCGCGCCATGGGCGGGGGCCTCGCGGCCCTCCTTGTCCTCGATCTGTGCTGGACGCTGTGGAAGTTCCCGCGGTCCCAATCCGCCCGGATAAGGACTCCCGAGCAGATCCTGCCGCCGGGTGCACCCATCCTGGTGCTGGGCGCCGGAGTGTACGGCGATGGGGAACCCACCGAAGTGCTGGAAGGCCGGCTCCGCACCGCCCTGGACCTCCACCGGGCAGGGCGCTCCGAGTGGTTCCTCGTCAGCGGCGACAACCGGACCCCCACGTACAACGAGCCCCAGGCCATGCGCCGGTGGCTGGTGAAGCAGGGCATCCCCCGCACCCGCATCGTGGAGGACTACGCCGGGCGGCGGACCTACGACAGCCTCAAGCGGGCCTCGGTGGTCTTCGGATTGAAGCGCTGCATCATCGTCACCTCCGATTTCCACCTTCCGCGGGCCCTCTACCTATCCGAGAGAGCCGGCCTCGAGGCCGTGGGGGTGGCCAGCCCCACCCAGGAATTCCACGGGATGAAGCGCTTCCGCTTCTGGATCCGGGAATACGTGGCGCGCCACTTGGCCGTCCTGGATTCCTGGTTCCCGCCGGATCCGCTGTTGGGGCCCCGGGAGGCCACCCCCGAAGATTGGCTGGCCCGATGAAGTTCCAAGCCGTGAACATCCTGGCCGCCCGTCGCCTGCCTCAGGGTCGGTATGGCGGTGCGTATCGCGGGTTGGGGGCCGTGGCCATGGGTGAATCCATCGTCCGCGCCCTGCTGGAGGACCCCGCCCTGCCCCGGCCGGCGCGGGCCTTCTGGGGCATGGCCCGGAGCCATACCCAGGGCATGAACCCGGGGCGGACCATCGCCCTGAAAGCCGGTCTCTCCAGCCAGACGGTGGGCACCACCGTGAACATGGCCTGCGGCTCCGGGCTCCAGGCCTTGATCCTGGGCGCCCAGGCCCTGGAGCTCGGCGCCCAGGGCGCCGTACTCGTCGGCGGCAGCGAGGCCATGTCCGACACGCCCCACCTTGTGCCCGGCCTGCGCTGGGGCTTTCGCATGGGGCACCGCACCCTGCCGGATGTCATGCACCAGGATGGGCTCCGCTGCCCCGTCACCGGCCTCCTCATGGGCGAAACCATCGAAAACCTCGCCCAGCGCCGGGGGGTCACCCGGATGGAGGCCGACGCCTATGCGGCGCGGAGCCATGCCCGGGCCGCCACCGCGGATTTCAGCCTGGAAACCGCGATCCACCCCGCGCTGGACCACGATGAGGGCGTCCGTCCGGAGACCACGGCCGCCTCCCTGGCCCGGCTGGCCCCCGTCTTCGATCCCAATGGTCAGGTCACCGCCGGAAACGCCTCGGCGCTCTCGGATGGCGCGGCCGCCCTGTTGATGGCCCGCCCGGACCAGGCCCCGGGCCTCCGGCCCCTGGCCCGCCTGCTTGGCAGCGCGGAGGCGGGGGTGGATCCCATGGACATGGGCGAGGCCCCGGTGCCCGCCATCAGGCGCCTGCTGGAGCAGCATGGCCTCGGGGTGAAGGACATCGACCTCTGGGAGATCAACGAGGCCTTCGCCGCCCAGATCCTCGTCTGCACCCACCAGCTGGGACTGCCCGAAGATCGCCTCAACGTCGTGGGCGGCGGCATCGCCCTGGGGCACCCCATCGGGGCCAGCGGCGCCCGCATCGTCGCGACCCTGATCCATCAGCTCCACCTGCGGGGGGGTGGCCTGGGCGTGGCCTCCCTGGGCATCGGCGGCGGGTTGGGCTTGGCCCTGCTGGTGGAAGTGCCCGGATGAGCAAGCGCACGGGCCCTTTGGCCCTGCCGGGTTTTCCGACTTACCTCGCGGCGGGCTTCGTCAGCAACCTGGGCAGCTTCATGCAGTTCTTCGCGGAGAGCTGGGTGGTGCTCCTGCTGGCCGGAACCCAGGCCGCCCGGTGGGGCGGGCGATTCAGCTTCGCCTCGGGCCTCGCCATGCTCGTGTTCATCCCCATGGGCGGCTGGCTCGGCGATCACTTCAACCGGCGCAAGGTGCTGATCCTCACCCAGGCCCTCTTGGCGGTCCTCGCCCTGGTGGCCGCAGGCCTCGCCTGGCGCGGGGAACTCACCATGGGGCGCCTGCTGCTCCTGACCTTCCTTGGCGGCATGGCCACGGCCGCGGCCATGCCCCTGGGGCACGCGATCCTCTCGGACCTCGTCCCCCACGAGCACCTGAGTTCCGCCATGGCCCTGGGTGGAGCCCAGTTCAACCTGGCCCGCATCGTGGGGCCGCTCGTAGCCGCCCTCTCCTTCCGGTACATGGGCGCCGCTGGGAACTTCCTCCTGAACAGCTTGAGCTTCCTGTGGCTCATCGCCTTGCTGGCCCGCCTTCCGATGAAGCCCCAGGTTCCCACCGCCACGCGGGAGCTGGGCTTGGCCGAGGCGTTCCGGGGCTTCCGGTCGGACCCCGTGCTCGGCCGGATCCTGATCCTGGCCACCTGCACCGGCATCTTCGGGTGGACCTACATGGCCCTCCTGCCCGTCTACGGAACCCGCTACCTGGGTTTCCAGGAAGGCGGAGTCGCGGGGCTGCTGGCAGCCTTCGGGGTCGGCGCCGTCTCCGGGGCCATGTGGGTGCTGCGCCATCCCGAACCCGCCCACCGACGAATCACCTTGGGGTTCACCGGCTATGGCGCAGCCCTCCTCCTCATGGCCCTGCCCCCACCCCCGGTCCTGGCCGGGATCCCCCTCGCCCTCATGGGTTTCTGCGCCTCCACCTACGCCACCGTCATGAGCGCCCAAGTGCAGAAACGGGTGCCTCCCCACCTGCGGGGCCGGGCCAGCGCCCTCTACATGGTGGCCATCGTGGGGGTCATGGCCCCGGCCAACCTGGCCCTGGGTGAGCTGGCCCAAGCCCTGGGGCCCAACGGCCCCCTGTGGGTCCTGCGTCTGGATGGGGTCATTCTGCTGGGTGTCGGCCTTTTGGCCCTGCGGCTCGCCAACGAAGATCCACCCCCGCTCATCCCCGGCTAAACGCCGCTCGCCCCCCTTGCGAAACCAGGGGACAGGCCTGGGATACCCTTGGCTGCAGGAGTCCCCATGACCGAGGCCCCCCTCATCGTTCTCAACGACATCACCAAGGTTTACCAGATGGGCGACATGGAGGTACGCGCCCTGGATGGCGTGAGCCTCACCATCCAGAAGGGCGAATACGTCGCCATCATGGGCCCCTCGGGCTCCGGCAAGTCCACGATGATGAACGTCATCGGCTGTCTCGACACCCCGACCACCGGCGGCTACGAGCTGAACGGCAAGCAGGTGGAGAAGATGACGGACGACGACCTGGCCCAGATCCGCAACGAGGAGATCGGCTTCGTCTTCCAGACCTTCAACCTCCTCGCCCGCACCACCAGCCTGCAGAACGTGGAGCTCCCCCTCATCTACGCGGGCGTCACGCCCGCTGAGCGCCACGCCATGGCCCAGAAGGCCCTGGAAAACGTGGGCCTCGGCTCCCGCTCCGACCACATGCCCAACCAGCTCTCCGGCGGTCAGCGCCAGCGCGTGGCCATCGCCCGTGCCCTCGTGAACAACCCCAGCATCCTGCTGGCGGATGAACCCACGGGCGCCCTCGATTCCAAGACCAGCGTCGAGATCATGGCCCTCTTCGAAGAGCTCTACCAGAAGGGCAACACCATCATCCTCGTCACCCACGAAGAGGACATCGCCAAGCACGCCCACCGCATCGTGAAACTGCGCGATGGCAAGGTGCTCAGCGACGAGGCCAACACGCCCATCACCTCCGAGGAGCACCTGGCGCATCTCAGCCTTTGAGTCCTTGGTCCCTGGTCTTTAGTCCTTAGCTAAAACGAAGTGCCTTGTTTCCGGATGGAACAAGGCACTTCGCGTCTTGAAGCCAAGGACAAAGGACCAGGGACCAAGGACGTCCTCAGATCTCCAAGCGATCCAGCTTGTCGGGCCGATCCCGCCAGCCCTCCTCCACTTTGATGTGGAGTTCCAGGCGCACGGGGCGCTGGAGGAGCTTCTTCACTTCGCGCTGGGCGCTGATGCGGATGTCGCGGATCTTCTCGCCGGCGGTGCCGAGGAGGATCTTCCGGTGGTTGGAGCGATCCACGAGGATCTGGGCGGCGATGTAGACACCCGTGGGATCGAGGTCCTCGGGGAAGTCCTCGTGCCCGGCCTCCAGCCAGCGCTCGATGAGCACCGCCACGCCGTGGGGCACTTCCTCGCTGGTCTTGCGGAGCACCTTCTCACGGATGAACTCCGTGACGAGGCTGCGCTCCGTCTGGTCGGTGAAGGTGTCGTCGTCATAGGCCCATTCGCCCACGGGCGCATCGCGCTCGAGGATGGCCCAGAGGGGATCCAGGTTCAGGCCCATCTTGGCGCCGATGGGGATGACTTCCTTGAAGGGCAGCAGGTCCTTGTAGGTGACCACCTTCTCCAGGAGACGCCCCTTGGAGAGGAGGTCGATCTTATTCAGCAGCAGGTAGACGGGGCGGTCCATCTTCCGCAGGCGCTTGGCCAGGGCATGTTCGCCGGGGCCGAGGTATTCGTCCGCATCCACCATCCAGAGGATCAGATCCGCTTCATCCAGGGCCAGATCCACGTGGCGCATCATGCGCTCGTTGAGGGCGTGCTCGGGCTTGTGGATGCCGGGGGTATCCAGGAAGGCGATCTGCGTATTGCCGCGATTCACCACGCCCAGCACCTTGCCCCGGGTGGTCTGGGGCGTCTGGCTGGTGGCCGCCACCTTCTCGCCCACGAGGGCGTTCAGGAGGGTGGACTTGCCCGCGTTCGGCAGCCCGATGATGGCCACCGTCGCGAATTTCTTGGTCTCAACCACGGTGCACGCCTCGCTTGCTCTCTCGCACGAACCGGAGGAGGTAGGCCACCTCCGGGATGGACCCCAGCTCCGCCTCGGCCTTGGCCAAAGCCTCTTCCCGCTGCAAGCCCGAGATGAAGAGGAGGCGGTGGGCCTTCTTCAGCCCCTCGATGACCTCGGGTGCAAAGCCCTTGCGTTGCAAGCCGATGGAGTTCACGCCGTAGCTCTTGGTCTCCCGGGCGCCCACGGTCTTCATGAAGGGCAGCACATCCAGGGTGGCCACGGTGAAGCCGCCCATGAAGGCGTGATCGCCCACGCGGCAGAACTGGTGCACGGCCGAGAACGCGCCGATGTTGCAACCCGAGCCCACCTCCACGTGGCCGGCCAGGGTGGCGGCGTTGGCGAAGATGTTCTTGTTCCCCACGATGCAATCGTGGGCCACGTGGGCCTGGGCCATGAAGAAGTTGTCGTCGCCGATCTTGGTGATGCCGCCGCCGCCCACGGTGCCGCGGTGCATGGTGGTGCCCTCGCGGAACTGGTTGCGGTTCCCGATCTCCAGGGTGGTGGCTTCGCCCTTGAATTTCAGGTCCTGGGGCTCCATGCCCACGGTGCTGTGGGGGAAGAGAACGTTGTCCTCGCCCAGGGTGGTGTGGGGACCCACCACCACGTGGCTGCGCAGCACGGTGCGGGCGCCGATGCGGGAGGCGCCTTCCACGACGCAGAAGGGGCCGATGACGACGCCCTCACCGAGCACGGCGTCGGGGCTGATGATGCTGGAGGGATGGACCTGCGCGCTCACTGGCCGGCCTCCTCACTGCTGAGGTCCTGGAGCATGGACATGAACTCGGCCTCGGCCACCTTGGCGCCGTTCACGAAGGCCTCGCCGCGCATCTTGCAGATGCGCCCCTTGAAGCTGACCACCTTGACCTCCATGACGAGCTGATCCCCCGGGAGCACGGGCTTGCGGAACTTCACCGCGTCGATGGCCATGAAGTAGATCACCTTCTTCGAGCGGTCCTCGAATTCCTGCATGATCAGGCAGCCGCCGGTCTGGGCCATGGCCTCCACGATGAGCACGCCGGGGAACACGGGGCGCTTGGGGAAGTGGCCCTGGAAGATCTGATCGGAGTAGCTGATGTTCTTGATGCCGCGGATCCACTGCTTGGGCTCGAAGTCCTCCACCCGATCCACCAGGAGGATGGGATAGCGATGGGGCAACAGCTCCATGATCCCCTGGATATCGATGGGGGTCGGCGTGCGCTCAGCGGTCTCGGTCATATTCGGCTCCAACCGGTCATTGTGACATGAAGGGCCCCGGTCCTTGGACCTTAGTCCTTAGCCCTTGGCAGGCGCCGACCCATCCGCTGGGTCGAGCCCAGCTAAGGACCAGGGACCAAGCACTCAGGACGCCTTCACCACCCGCTCGAAGACCCGGGCTTCGATGAAGAGATCCAACAGCACCCGGTCCAAGTGACCGCTCCGGGCCTCCTCTTCGAGGATGGAAAGGCTCTTTTCCAGGGGCACCGCCCCCTTGTAGGGCCGATCCCGGGCCGTCAGGGCGTCGAACACGTCGCTGATGGCCATGGCCTTGCTCTGGACGGGGATCTCCCGCTCCGCCAGCTTCCGGGGGTAACCGGTGCCCGTGAGGCGCTCGTGGTGGGCGTAGGCGATCTCGGGCACGCCCCCCAGATCTTTAGTCCAGGGGATCTGCTGGAGGAACCGGAAGGTGTGGGTGACGTGGCTTTCGATCTCCAGGCGCTCCTCCTCGGAGAGGCTGCCGCGGCGGATGTTGAGGCAGGCCAGATCCTTGGGATCCACCAGGGCCTTGCGGCTGCCATCCCAATGGCCATAGTCCAGGGCGCCGAGCACGCCCAGACCATCGGCGGTCTCCTGGGCCAGCACGGTGGGTTCATTGCTTTGGAGGACGAGGCGGATCATGCGCTCGGAATCCTCAGCGCGGCCCTTCAGGATCCGCTCCCAGGCGGTGGCATCGAAGGGTTCGCCCCGTCCCCAGGCCTGCTCCATGAGCACCAGGGCATCCTCCAGCTGGCGCTGGCGGAGCCGTTGCAGGATCACTTCCAACTTCTCGGGCTGCAGTTTCTTGGCCTTCACGAGCACCTGCTCGCGAACGCCCACCTTGCCGAAATCATGGAGGAGGCTCGCGTAGCGGACTTCCCGCAGTTGCCGATCCGAGAAGAAGAGATCGCCGTAGAGCCCGTTGGGCGTGGCGTTCACGGCCTCGGCCAGGCCCACGGTGAGGTCCGCCACCCGCCCGGAATGACCGGAGGTGACGGGATCCCGGGCCTCGATGGCGGTGACGGAGGCGTTCACGAAGCCCTCGAAGAGCACCTCGATCTCCTCCCGGAGCTGAGCGTTGCGCACGGCCACACCCGCCTGTCCCGCCAGGCTGGTGGCCAGGTCTCGGTGCTCCTTTTCGAAGGGAACCACCTTGGGCTGCAGGCCTTCGGGTTCCACCCGATTGATGAACTGCAGCACGCCCAGCATCCGGCCTTCGGTGTCCTGCATGGGCACCACCAGCATGGATTGGGTGCGATACCCCGCCTGTTTGTCGAAGGCATCGCTGAATTGGTAGGGCGAGCCCTCGGGAATCCCGTAGACGTCCTCCAGGTTCAACGTCTGCCCCGTGGAGGCCACGAACCCCGCCAGGGTGCTGGGGTTGATGGGCATCTTGAAGCGGTGGAAGGGCAGGCTCAGCTTGGCGTTCTGGGTGTGGGCGAAGAGCAGTTCCTGGGGTTCCTCCCCCTGCACCAGGTAGATGGAACCGGCCTCGGCGGAGAGCAGCTCGCGGCCCAGCCGGAGGATCAGATCCAGCAGGCGATCCAGGTTCTGCTCACTGGCCAGGGCCCGCCCAATCTCGTTCAGGCGCTCCATGTGGGTCTGATCCTTCACGCGCTCCCAGCCGGCGTTCACCAGGGCCACGGCCCCTTCGATCCCGGGCCAGATGAGGCACTCCGCGAGATGGCCCTCACCGAGGCACCCGATGACCACGTCCGCCTCGGAACCCTCGGCCCAGATGAGGCTGCGCCGGATCTCCCTCCGGACCTGGTCCAGGAGGGTGTTACGGTGCTCTGGGGGGATCAGGACCGTGAAACGCAAGGAAAGCTCCCGTTCGGGGAAGAATGGAAAGGCCAAGCCAGCCTATCGGAATTCACCGGCCCCCACCATGAGTTGGCGCGGCGTCGTTGAACGCCTCACCTGGGGCGGCCTCGGCCTGGCCTCCGCCGAAGACGGCCGCCGGATCCTGCTGCGCGCTCCCGTGGCCCTGTTCCCGGGCGAGGAGGTGGAGGCGGAACTGCGCTGGAAGCCCCGCCACGCCGAGGGCACCGTCACCCGCTGGATCCGTGAGGATGCCCGCCGGGTCAAGGCCGCCTGCCCCGTGGCCCAGGCCTGCGGCGGCTGCGATCTCTGGGAAGCCGGCCCCCACGAAGGCGAGCTCAAGGCCCTGATGGTGGCCGACCTCCTGGGTCGCCAGCTCCCCCAGCAGCCCTACACCTTCCACCCCGCCCCGACCAGCGCCCGCCGGCACCGCATCCAGCTGCATTGGGACGGCGCGGCCCTGGGCTATCACCGCCGGGGCAGCCACGCCCTCGTGGCCGTCTCCAAGTGCCCCGCCGCCGTAGATCCCCTCTCCCAGGCCATCCCACGCCTCACGGAGGCCCTGGAGGCCCGCATCCTGCCCGGGAAGTCCCAACGGTGGGAGCTGGTCACCGGCACCCCCGCCGGCGAGGTCCGCGCCGTGAACGAGCAGGGCCAGGCCTGGCTCCTGGAGCCCGATGGCTGGCACAAGGATGCCCGGCCCGTGACCCATCGCTTCGGCCACCTGCGCCTGTCCCAGGATGCAGGCGCTTTCTTCCAGGTCTCTCCCGAGTGGGCCCATGAGGCCTTCTCCGATGTGCTGAACAGCTGGGATCTCCGGGGCGACACGCTCTACGACCTCTACGGTGGCGTGGGTTTCTTCTCCGCCATCCTGGGCGATCGCTTCCAGAAGCGCATGCTGGTGGAAGGCTATGAGCCCGCCGTGGAGCGGGCCCTGCAGAACATGCTGGCTCTGGACCTGCCCACCGAATGCGTCACCTCCGACGTGGCGGCCTGGTGCCCCGAGCACCTTGGAACACCTGGGGACCTGATCCTCCTGGATCCCCCCCGGGCGGGACTGGACGAGGCCCTGGCCACGAAGCTGCTCACGGCCAAGGCCGGGCACCTGATCCTCATCGGCTGTGATGGCGCCCCCTTCTGCCGCGACCTCCAGCGCCTCTCCCCCGCCTGGTCGATCCAGGAGCTGCATGCCCTGGACCTATTCCCGCGCACGGCCCACGCCGAGTTCATCGCCCTCTTGAAGCCCCTCAAGCCCTGACGGGGATCTCCAGGTGGAAGGTGGTGCCTTCGCCCTGCACGCTTTCCACCTGCAAGGCACCCCCCAGCTTGTCGAGGATGGATCGCACACTCGCGAGCCCCAGCCCCGTGCCGCGCCCCTCGCCCTTAGTGGTGAAGAAGGGCTCGCCGAGGCGCGCCACCACTTCCGGAGGCATGCCCGTGCCATCGTCCTGCACCGTGAGACGGATGCCACCACGGGGCAGCGCCGCGCACCGAACCTGGATCCGTCCGCCCGAGGGCAGCGCGTCCCGGGCATTCAGCACGAGGTTGGCCACCATCTGATCCAACTGGGTGGGATCCGCCTCCATCCAGTTCTCGCCCCCTGTCAGATCCAGTTCCAACTTCACCTTGGGGGGCATGGCCGCCCGCAGGAGCCCGCCCAGCCGCCGCAGCCGTTCCCCGGCCTCGAAGCGCTCCACCTGGCCCTTCCGGGCCCGGCCGTAGCTCATGAGCTGGGCTGTGAGGGCGCCGGCCCGGATCGAGGCCTCCTTCACCCGGGCCACGTGCTGGGGCGAAGGCAGCTGGCCGTCTTCCATTTCCAGTTCACACAGCTCCGCGTAGTTCTGGATCACGGCGAGCAGGTTGTTCAGGTCATGCGCCAGCCCCGCGCCGAGGCTCGCCATGGCGTTCATGCGCTCCAGGCCCTGGAGGAGCTGCTGCGTCTGGCGAAGGGCCTCCTCGTTCCGGATCCGCTCCAGTTCCAGGCCGGCGCGGGCGCTGAAGACCGAGAGGAGATCCATCGTCCCGGGGTGGGGCGAGAGGGGTTCTCGGCTCATGACGCACAGCACGCCCAGCACTCGCCCGTGGCTGTCCATCAAGCTGGTGCCCAGGTAGCCCTCGATGCCCAATTCAACGAGCGCCGAGTCCTCGGGGTACCGCACTTGCACCCCGTGCGGGTGGAAGCAGGCCGCCGCGTGGACCACATCCCCGCAGGGCGTGCCCGCCAATCCGTAGACGAACTCCTCCCCCAACCGGCCGTGGTCGCAGAAGGCCAAAGTGCGCACCGAGTCGGTGCCCACCAGTTCCCCCGCGAGGGCGTAGGGCGCTTCGAAGGCGGCGGCCAGGTGGATGACGAGGGCCTGGAAGAAGGCCGACCCCGAAAGGCCCGAGGCGCCCAGCCGAAGGTGCTCCAGGGAGACTTCGGCCCGGTGCAGATCCGTCAGGTCCTGGATCAGGTAGTGCCATCCTGCGTCGCCATCCTCCACCACGTGCCCGCGCACCCGCCGCGCCTGCCCCCGGGGCGTGATGATCCGGTGGTCATGGCAGGTGCCCGAGGGGGCCACATGCCAGGCCTCCAGCGCCTCCCGATCCTCGGGGTGCACGTGGACCTTCAAGGTTTCCCAGGATCCGGGCGCTTCCGCGTCCTCACCGTACAGAACCGACACCCCAGGTGACCGGTATTGGCAACGGCCCCCTCGATCGAAGGAGATCACCCAGAACCCCGCGCCCTCCAGGGCGGGTCTGAGTCCTGCATGGGAAAAGGTGGGTTGCACGCGATGCCTCGGGGGGGAGAAACGGGCTCAGCAGGTTGGTTCTGGTGGGGGGGCGATGCCGGAACAGGATTTCTCCTGGATTCCGCCTTAGAATCCAATCTGAAGAGGAGCTTAAATTCCATGGAGGCCCTAGGCCATCACATGTTGGTGGAATTCACGGGATGTGACGAGGGTCGCCTCACGGACCTCGCATTCATCACCGAGGCCATGCTGCGCGCGGCGCGGGAAGCAGGGGCCACCATCCTCACCCATCGGTTCCACCGGTTCTCCGGCCCCGAGGGCGGCCAGGGCGTGAGCGGCGCCGTGATCATCAGCGAGAGCCACCTCGCCATCCACACCTGGCCCGAACACGCCTACGCCGCGGTGGACCTCTTCACGTGCGGCGAGAACGTCGACCCCAAGCGGGCCCATGCGGTGCTCCGGGAAGCACTTCGCGCGCAGGCGGATCACACCCGGGTGTTGCAGCGGGGACCCGCGGCCCCCCGCCCCCTCGGTTGATGCTTCGACCACTGCTGATCCTCGCCGGGGTGGCCAGCCTGCTCCTCGCCCTCCTCGGGGTGGTGCTCCCCCTGCTCCCGACCACGCCCTTCCTCCTCCTCTCCGCCGCCTGCTTCGCGCGTTCCTCGGAGCGGCTTCACGGGTGGTTGCTTAAGCACCCGCGGTTGGGCCCCTTCATCTCCGACTGGGAGCGGGGCGGCGCCATCCGCCCCTCCGCCAAACGCATGGCCAGCCTGCTGATCCTGGCATCCGGCGGCTTCAGCCTCTGGGTCGTGCGGGCGCCCCTCTGGGCCAAGCTGGCCATGGGGCTCACCTTCGCGGGGGTGCTCACGTTCATCTGGAGCCGCCCCTCTGCGCCGCGGTCCCTCCCTGAATCCTGAGCGGTCGGAAGGCTACTCCAAGCCCAATTCCAGCTGCTTCGCCAGGGGAAGCCCGCGTTCCAGGTTCAGGAGGAAGGCCTTCTTGTCCTTGCCCGCGGCGTAGCCCGTGAGGGATCCATCGCTCCCCACCACCCGATGACAGGGGATGAGGATGGCGATGGGATTGGCCCCGTTGGCGGCGGCCACCGCCCGGGTGGCCTTCTCATCGCCCAGGCGCTTGGCCAGATCCAGGTAGCTGAGGGTCTGGCCATAGGGGATCTTCAGCAGCTCATCCCACACCCGCATCTGAAACTCGGTGCCCTCCGGCGCGATGGGCACAGTGAAGGTGCGCAGGTTCCCGCCCCAGTAGGCCTCCATCTGCATGCGCAGGAAGCGCCAGGCCTCGCGCTGCTCCTTGGGGGCCAGCGGCGTCGTCTTCCGGGGATCCAGGCCGCCGAATCCGAGCTGCCGGAGCTTGCCCCGGCCGTCAAAGGCGGCGTGCATGGGCCCCAGGGGTCCATCCAGTTCGTAGAACCAGAGCATGCGGGAATGATAGGACCCCTTGTCCCGATTGGATAGGACAGCATCCCCTCGGCCCGGGCGGGGGCCCGATACACTGGCGGAATGGCAGAGCGTCCCTTCCGACTCAGCATCATCGACTACCTCAACGCCGCCCCCTTGAACCACGGGTTCAAACAGGGACTGGGCTGGGACCGGTTCCACCTCAAATTCCACTACCCGTCCGTCTGCGCCGACCGCCTTCGGCAGGGCGAAGTGGATGCGGGCCTCATCAGCTCCATCGAGTACCTCCGCATCTCGGACCTCCGCATCGTGCCGGGGCTCTGCATCGCCAGTCCCAAGCGGGTCCGCTCCGTCGTGATCCTCTCCAAGGTGCCCCCGGAGCAGATCCGGAGCCTCGCCCTGGACACCTCCAGCCGCACGTCCGTGGTGCTCGGCCAGCTCCTGCTGAGGGAGCGCTACGGCGTGAGCCCCGTGACCTCGGATCTGGGCCCGGATCTCACCACCATGCTCGAGCAGCACGATGCCGCCCTGATCATCGGGGACACCGCCATGCGCACCCCCAAGGAGGGGCTCTACGTGCTGGACCTCGCCGAGGAATGGCACGCCTGGACGGGCCTGCCCTTCGTCTTCGCCCTTTGGACCGTGCGCGCCGATGCCCCCACCTTTCCCGAGCCCGGCGGCGTGGCCCCCTTCTTCCACCGGAGCCTGGAACAGGGCATGTCCAACCTCAACCTCATCATCGAGGAGGCCCGCCGCACCATCGGGTGGACGCGCCTCGAGCTCAACGAGTACCTCACGTCGAACATCAGCTACACCCTAGGCGAAGCCGAGCGGGACAGCCTCCAGCTTTTCTTCGAGAAGGCCGTGCGCCATGGATTCGCACCGGAGCTCAAGCCCCTCCAGTGGCTCTGAGGACCCGATTTGTCGGATTCCCCTGACCGGGGCGGCCAATGGGGCCAAGGTGAGCGGAATCCAGCCCCGCCCATGGCAGACTGGGGGCCCTTGCCGGAGCCGCGGATGACCTCAAAGGCCCTCTTCCTCGAACACCTTGCCATTCGCCAAGCCAAGGCGGAGGAAGCGCTTTCCCACGCGGGCTTCGAGGCCCTGGTGTTGGGATCCGGCGAGCACCACACCTACTTCGCCGACGATCAGGAAGCCCCCTTCCACGCGGTGCCGCACTTCGCGCACTGGTGCCCCTTGCAGGGCCCCCACCACCTGCTGGTGGTGCGCCCCGGCCAGAAGCCCACCCTGATCCGCTACGCGCCCGAGGACTTCTGGTACGAACAGGCGAGCCTGGAAGCCCTTTGGGGGGGCACGCCATTCTGGGCCGAAGGCTTCGAGATCATCGAGGCCGCCACCGTGGAGGCTGTTTGGGAACGCCTGGGCAAGCTCTCCAAGGCTGCCTTCATCGGCACTGATCTCGACCACGCCGGAAAGGCCGGTTTGGCCCTGAACCCCGATAAGCTCACCCATCACCTGGATTGGACCCGCTCCTTCAAGACCGCCTATGAGGTGAAGTGCCTGGAATCGGCCACGGAGATGGCCGCGCGTGGCCACAAGGCCGCCCGGGAGGCCTTCCTCAAGGGCGCTTCCGAGCTGGAGGTCCACCACGCCTACGTGCAGGCCGTGGGCTGCGTCGATCATGAGCTCCCCTATGGCACCATCGTGGCCCTGGATGAGAAGGGCGCCATCCTCCACTACGAGGGCAAGCGCAAGCAGCGCGAGGGCCGGGTGCTGCTCATCGACGCCGGCGCCAAATGCCATGGCTACGGCTCCGACATCACCCGCACCTGGGCCGCCCCCGGCTGCGACGCCCGGTTCAAGGCCCTGCTCGCGGGCATGGAGAAGCTGCAGCTGGAGCTCTGCGACGAGGTGAAGCCCGGCCTCCATTACGGCGAGTTGCATAAGCGCGGCCACCTCAAGATCGCCGCCCTCCTCCATGAGGCGGGGATCCTCAAGGTGAAGGCGGAGGAGGCCGTGGACCTGGGCCTCTCCAAGCCCTTCTTCCCCCATGGCCTGGGCCACCACCTCGGCATCCAGGTGCACGATGTGGCCGGCAAGCAGCTGGGGCCCGATGGCGAGTTCAAGCCCTCCCCCGCCGAGCACCCCTTCCTCCGCACCACCCGCATCATCGAGGAGGGCCAGGTGTTCACCGTGGAACCTGGCCTCTACTTCATCCCCATGCTGCTCCGCCCCTTCCGCGCCGGCGAGCACGCCGCCAAGTTCGATTGGAAGCAGATCGACGAGCTCACGCCCCTGGGCGGCATCCGCATCGAGGACAACCTATTGGTGACGGCCAGCGGACATCGTAATCTCACCCGGGTACACCTCCCCGAGTAGGTCCCCGCGACCTCATCCATCATCGGCCAGCCGGGCGCCTGAGCCCTCGGACCACGTGCCCGGCACACGACAAGGGTCTTCCATGAAAATGCCTGAAGCCTTCGACCACCACTACGACCACAAGGTCACCCGGGAGGAGGCGGCCGAGATGGTGCATGCCCATTCCCGGAAGCCCGTCCACGCGGGTGAGCTCAAGTCCGTCCTCTTCGGGCGCAAGGCCTTCGAGCGGATCCTGGAGCAGAAGGAATGCAAGGGGATCCGGATCTACATGGGCCGGCACGGCAACGGCATGCCCACCATGGTGATGATCGGCGTGGATGAGCACGGCCAGGATCTTCCGCACGCGGATACCCAGTGCTCCGAGAACACCCGCCCCTGCCCTCCGTTCTGCCACGGATCCTCCCTCGCGTGACCTAGGGGCTGGGGCATCCCATCTTTCACTTCATCGATCGCCTCCTCATCTGGCTCCCGGCACTGTCCGTCCTGCCGCCCCTGGCCTATGGCTGGGGGCGGCTTCGCCCGGGCTTCCAATCCGAGCCCTGGATGCGGAACCTGGCCTGGTTCCAGGGCTACGACCTGCTCACCACCGGGGTCACCCTCTCCCTGGGTTTGCTCGGCCGCAACAACCTCTGGTTCGCGAATCTGGATGAACCCGTAGCGTTCATCTGGTTGATGGTGCTGTTCCGCTTCTGGACCACCCACCCGCGGGCCCGTACCGCCTATGGCGTCGCCATCGGGGTGGGGTTGATCACCTCCGCGGCGGGAATCGCCCTCAATCGATCCATCTTTCAATTCAACGATCTCTTTCTCACCTTCCAGAGCCTGATCCTCTCCGCGGCCTCGATGTTCGAGCTGGGGCGGTTGTTCATGGCGCCGGACCAGGAATCCCCCCTGACGCAGGTGCCCCTGTTCTGGGTGCTCTCGGGAACCTACTTCTTCTCCCTGGGCGCCCTGGTGATCCATGCCCTGGGCAACCACTTCGTCCGGACCCTCCCCCTCCATCTGGTGGGAATACCATGGCTCCTCAGGGCCATCCTGTATTACGTCCAGAAGCTCATGATCGCCAAGGCCTTCCTATGTCCGAAACCCACCTCGTCCTGATATGCACCCTGAGTGCGATCGGCCTCATGGGGTCGGCCTGGTTCGCCATCTTCCTCCTCGTGCAGGGGAAGAACCGGATCATCGCGGAGCATCGCAAGGCCCTGGAGGCCGAACAGCGCGCCACGGCCAGCCGACAGACCTTCATGGACAACGCCCACCATGAATTGAAGACCCCGCTCCAGGTCATCGATGGCTACCTGGGCATGCTGCGCACCACCGCCTTGAGCGAACCCCAGGAGGAAATGGTGGCGCGGGCCGCGGCCTCCACCACCCGCCTCACCACCCTGATCCAAGGTCTGTTGGACCTCACGGCCCTCGCGGATGGCAGTTACCCGATCCACCACGAATGGGTGGACCTGCGCCACCTCGCGGGGGAAACCCTGTCCACCTTTGAAAGCGCGGCCCGGGAGAAGGGCCTCCGGCTCTCCCTGGAAGATGAGCTGGGCCCCACCACCGCCTGGACGGATGGTCCCGTGATTCAGCGCATCCTCAACCTCCTCCTGGAAAACGCCCTCGCCTCCACCGGGACCGGCGAGATCGTGCTGCGGGCCACCTCCCACTTGGAGGGCAGCGCCATGGTCCTCACCTTGGAGGTGGATGACACCGGGAAAGGGCTCCCCCTGGGGGCCGAATCGGCCCTGACGCAACCGTTCCTGGATGGACCGAAGCCCCTCAGCCAGCCCGGTTCCCTCGGCCTGGGCCTGCCCCTCGCCACCGGCCTGGCCAAGGCCTTGGGCGGGGAACTGACCCTGGCCCGGCTCCTGCCGGGAACCCGGGCCAGGGTCCGCCTCACCCAGCCCGCGGCCAAGCCCCAGCACGGGACCGGACGGGAGGGTTTCGGGGCCAACGGCCTCCTCAGCGAACCCGCTTCGATGAATCCTGAATCATCCCCGGAGCTGCCATGATCCGACCCGCCTTCCTGCTCGCCCTGCCGGCCCTGCTCTGCGGCCAGGCCCCCGGTGCCCTCACCCTGGAGGGCCTCTTCCACCCCCAAAAGCGCATCGCCTACGTGGGCACCCCATCCACCCGCCTGGAGTGGGCCCCCGATGGCAGCCTGGTGGAGACGAAGGTGGAGAAGGGCCAGGCCAGCCTCTGGCGCCTGGATCCGAAGACCTGGGAGAAGAAGCCCTTCTTCGAGGGCGATCGCCTCGTGAAGGCCCTCGTGGCCGCCGGGGCCAAGGAGGACGCCGCCGCGCGCGCCTTCGGCAGCCAGCCCACCTGGAGCCCCGATCGCAAGGCCTGCGTCGTCTCCATCGCCGAGGACCTCTACTACGTGGACCTCGTGAAGGCCGAGGCCAAGCGCCTCACCACCATCGCCGGCAGCGAGGATGAGGCCAGCTTCAGCCCCGACGGCACCAAGGTGGCGTTCCTGCGCGGCAACGACCTCTACGCGGTGTCGGTGGCCGACGCGAAGGAAACCCGCCTCACCACCGGCGGCAGCGAGACCGTGTTCAACGGCCGCCTCGACTGGGTGTACCAGGAGGAGGTCTACGGCCGCGGCGATTTCAAGGCCTTCTGGTGGAGCACCGACTCCAGCAAGCTCGCCTACCTGAGCCTGGACGAGACCCAGGTGCCCGTCTTCACCCTCGCCGACGACCGCATGCAGCCCCAGCAGCTGCATCGCGCCCGCTACCCCAAGGCCGGCGATCCCAACCCCATCACCAAGCTCGGCGTGGTGGACCTCCAGGGCCACACCACCTGGATGGCCGATCCCTACGCCGGCAAGGAGACCCTCATCGTGCAGGTGAGCTGGACGCCGAAGGGCGAGCTCATCGCCGCCTACCAGGATCGCGTGCAGACCTGGCTGGACCTGCGCCGCTTCACGGGCACCGCCTCCACCACCCTCATCCGCGAAGCGAGCAAGGCCTGGCAGGAGCGCCTGCCCCTGCCCATGTGGCTGCCCGACGGCGGCTTCGTGTGGGAGAGCGATCGCAGCGGCTTCCACCACCTGTACCGCTACGGCAAGGACGGCCAGCTCCGCAACGCGATCACGAGCGGTGACTGGGATGTGAAGCACGTGCACGGCGTCTCCGCCGATGGCAAGAAGGTCTACTTCGACGCCACCGCCCGCAGCCCCATCGGCCTGGACACCTACGTGGTGCCCGTGGAGGGCCTGGGCAAGCAGGGCAAGGAACTCAAGCCGCTCACCCAAGCCACCGGCACCCACCGCGTGCGCTGGAACAAGGACTTCAGCCTCTTCCTCGACACCTGGTCCAATGCCGACACCCCCGCCAAGCAGGCCCTCTTCGACGGCGCCGGTAAGCAGGCCCGCATGATCGACGAGAACCCCTCGCCCCTGCTCAAGGACCTCAAGCTCGGGCAGATCAAGTTCCAGAGGGTGAAGACCCGCGATGGCTTCCCCATGGAGACCATGCTCGTCCTCCCGCCCGACTTCGACACCACGAAGAAGTACCCCGTCTTCCAGCACATTTACGGCGGGCCCGCCGCGCCCCAGGTGCGCGACGCCTTCGGCCGCGACACCCTCTGGTACCACTTCCTCGCCCAGCAGGGCTACGTGGTGTGGGTCTGCGACAACCGCAGCGCCTCCGCCAAGGGCAACGCCGCCTTCGGCATCTGGAAGCGCATGGGCGCCCAGGAGCTGGAGGATCAGCTCGACGGCCTGAAGTGGCTGGAGGCCCAGGGCTGGGCCGACATGTCCCGGGTGGCGCTGGAAGGCTGGAGCTACGGTGGCTACATGACCGCCTACGGGCTCACCCACAGCAAGGCCTGGAAGATCGGCTTCGTGGGCGCCCCCGTCACCTCCTGGAAGCTCTACGACAGCATCTACACCGAGCGCTACATGGGCCTCCCCAGCGAGAACAAGGACGGCTACGAAAGCACCAACATCTGCGCTCACGCCAAGGACCTCGCCGGCAAGATCCTGATCATGCACGGCACCCTGGATGACAACGTGCACCCCCAGAACACCATCCAGTTCATCGATGCCCTCCAGAAGGGCGGCCAGGACTACGACCTCCGCCTCTTCCCCGGCAGCGACCACGGCCCCCGCGCCCCCTGGCAGATCTGGAACCGCCAGAAGGCCATGTGGGAGTTCCTCCAGAAGAACCTCTAGGCCACCTTTTGCGCCGGATCACGAGGCCCCGCACCGGCTGAATTCGCCGGATGCGGGGCCTCCCGCATTCGTTCATACTGGGCTTTTCCGAGAAAAAACCATGACCTACCTACCGCTGGCAATCCAAGCCGCCCAAGACTCCGTCCTGGGCCCATTCAAGCCCCTGCTGATTCCCCTCATCATCTGGGCGGTGTCCATCGGCTGGGGCATGTTCGGCATGGCCAAGCATCCCAAGGGCCTGAACCCCCTCTTCTTTACCGAGATGTGGGAGCGTTTCAGCTACTACGGCATGCGCGCCCTCCTGCTGCTCTACATGCGCCTCCCCGAGAGCGCCGGTGGCCTGGGCCTATCCTTGCCCGTGGCGGGTTCCATCTACGCCTTCTACACCTTCTTCGTATACGCCCTCAGCGTGCCCGGGGGTTGGATCGCCGATCGTTTCCTGGGCTACCGCAAAGCCGTACTCGTGGGTGGTGTGATGATCGCCCTCGGTGAATTCGGCCTGGCCTCCGGCCCCAAGGTCCTGTTCTTCGCAGGATTGGCCGCCATCGCCCTGGGCACCGGCCTCCTGAAGACGAACTGCACCAGCCTCGTGGGCATGCTTTACGAGGAAAATGATCCTCGCCAGGATGCCGGCTACAGCGTGTATTACATGGGCATCAACATCGGCGCGCTCATTTCGCCCCTCATCCTCGGCTACATGGCCCAGGATCCCGCCTTCGTGAGTGGCCTCTCCCGCCTGGGCCTGGGGAACCACAACGGGTGGCGCCTCGCCTTCGGATTCGCTGGCGCGGCCATGGTCGCAGGCCTCATCCAGTACTCGCTCCGCCAGCACGTCCTGGGTGACGTGGGCCTCAAGCCCAATGCAGTCCCCTCATCAAAAGAAGAACAGGACAGAATCACTCAAAGTCGAGCTGGGCTACCTGCTTCATTGAAGAGGATGTTCTATTTCACGGCCGCAATCAGTTCCCTCAACCTTCTTTACGCCCTGGTTGCAATGGTAGGTCAGCCGCTGATGATTTCGATCCTCTTAGGAATCAATGGCCTTGTTTCGGCTTGGGTTCTCTACGCCTGCATTCGGTTGAACAAGACCGCAGTCTTGGTGGAATCAATTCGAGCCTTTCTGTCCTCGATTTTCTTTTTCGTGGGAGTCTCGGGCCTTGTTAGCCCGATTCTTAGTATTCGGATCGTGGGCGGGTTGATCACGCTCGGACTCGCAATCCTTTACTGGTTCTTCTATTCGAAGATTTCAACCGCACTCAATGAGGTATCTGATCTTACAGAAGAGGAGCGAAGCCGCATGTGGGTGGTGGGCATCCTGATGTTCTTCATCATGACCTTCTTCTTCGTCTTCGAGCAGGCGGGCACCACCCTCAACCTCTTCGCGGACGACCACACCCTTTGCGCCATCGGATCCTGGACTTTCCCCTCCACCTGGTTCCAGAGCGTGAACAGCATCTGGCTACTCATCCTGGCTCCGGTCATCGGCTGGCTGTGGCTCTCCCTCGGGAAGAAGGAACCCAGCAGCCCGGCCAAGTTCACCCTGGGCCTCTTCCTCGTGGGCGCGGGCATGCTCGTGCTCGTGGTGCCAAGCTTGGCCTACACCGCCAACCCGGCCCTCAAGGTGAGCCCCTGGTGGCTCGTGAGCGTCTACCTCCTGCATACCGTGGGTGAGCTCTGCCTCAGCCCCGTGGGCCTGAGCACCACTTCCAAGCTGGCCCCTGCCCGGTATTCGGGCCTGATGATGGGTTGCTTCTTCTTCGCCATCGGCGCGGGCAACTTGCTGGCGGGCTTCGCGGGTGGGTTCAGCGAGAAACTGGCCCCCGCCACGCTCTTCGGTGGCCTCTTCGTCATCACCACTGTGATGGCCCTGATCCTCGTGGTCCTCTCGCCCCGCATCAAGCGCATGATGGGCGGCGTTCACTAACCGGCTTCGCCTTCGACTTGAGCCCCCGGCCTCCCGGGGGCTTTCCGTTTCTGGGATGCTGATCCCATGTGCGGTGGCGTCCAGTTCAAGCGGAAAAAGGTGCAACAGGATCTGGGCCTGCTGGAGCCGGAGGACGAGCTCATCACCGTCACCTTCCCCAATCCCAAGGCGGCGCTGCTCGTGGACGCGACCTCGGGCCTTTGGCTGCCCTGGGGGCGGCGGAAGGAGCAGGCGGGCGATTGGCCCGAGGGCGGGTGGGCGCGGGCGGAAAGCCTGGCCAAACCCTATTGGACCCGCTGGGAACCCGAGCCGCTGCTGATCCATCCCGCGCGCTGGATGGAAAAGGATCCCAGCCGCCGGACCCACTGGTTCGAATTGGCACCGGGGCTGGGCCTCCGCTGCATCCGGCTGCACAGGGCCGAAGGCACGCCGCTCTACATTGTCACCGTGCCCGCCACGGGTGACTTCAAGGCCGAGATCCATGACCGCATCCCGGAGATCGTCGCGGGCTGATTCACAGGTGGATCTGCCCACCCACGGCCAGGGCCACTCCGAGGACCAGCGCCCCCACCATCAGCACTCCCAGGAGCGATGCGATCGCCTGGACTCGGGCGGACCTGCGGTGGGTGAGCCACGCGAGCCCCGCGGCGACGAGCCCCCACTGGAGCACCGCCACCCCCACGGCCACGGAGAAGGGGAGCGCCGTCGCGGGCCGATCCGGAAACGCATGGGGCCCCACGAACCCCGCGTGGGGAAACACGAGGGCCTTGGCCACCGCGCTTGGGAAACCGACGTCGAGGGCCCCCGCCAGCAGCAGGGCCGCCAGCAGGGATCCAGTGAGGGTCAGGCTGCGGAAGGCCCCCCGGGGGCGCGACTCGGGGCTCAGTCCCATCGCGGAGCGGGCTTCTGCTTCCAGAGCCAGATGATGAAGTCCACGTTCTTGGCCTCACCGCCCAGCTGCTTCAGGCGCGTCATCGTCTGGCCCCGGTGGTGCTGGCTGTGCATCACCGCTTGCAGCAGGGCTTCGCGGGCGGGAAGGTGCAGGGCCGGTTCCGGAAACCAGGGGATGTGGATCGGGCGCTCCAGCGCATCCTCCGAGGCCCCATCCACCCACCCCTGCAGGGCTTCGCCCGCGGCCCGGGTGAGCAGGCGCAGGTCGGCGAAGGCCGGAACCTCCTTGGGCGGATGGCCCCCGTCCGCCCCCTGGAGGAGGCCACAGAAGGCCTGGGCCACCCAGGCGGTGTGGAAGAGGCGCTCCAGCACCTCCGCCTCGGTCTGCGCGGCGGGGCACTTGCCGAGGGCATGGAAGGCGATGGCATCGGCCCACCTCAGGTGGGCCACGAGGTCCTGCAGCTGCGGCTTCATCCGTGTTGCTCCGGCCATTGGGGTGCGGGGCGCCCTTGGCGCGTCCAGAAGGCCCAATCGGTGCCGGGCATGGCGCCGCCCAGGGCGCGCATGCGGGTGGCGTTCTGGCCCCGATGGTAGTGGCTGTGCAGGGGCACCTGCAGGAGGGTGTCCCCCAGGTTCTGCGTGACGGCATCGCCGTGGAGGGTGGTGAAGCTCAGGTCCCGGGCCAGGTGTTCGGCCTTCAGGGTGGAAAGGTAGGTGCGCAGGGCCACATGACAAGCGGCGGCGAAATGGCGCACGTCCTCGATGGAGTCATGATCCGCGACCGTGGGCCAGGGCAAGGCCAGCCCCTGCCAGCGCCCCAGCCAGATCTGCTGGGCGCCGTGGAGGTGCAGGAGCCGCTCCCGGAGATCCGGATCCTGGCGGGCCGGCTCGTGGGCGAGGATGGCCCGCCAGTGTTCGGCGTCGGCCCATTCCATGTGGCGGTAGAGATCGAGGATCACGTCCAGCAAGGGCACTCCCGGCGAATGGCCCCAGTGTAGGGCCGGGACCTGCCCGGAGGTAGGGATGCCGTGGCGGGCCGCGGGATGAGAGAATCCCATCCAATCCCCCGGAGCCATCATGGACATCCAGCGCATCGGCATCGTCGGCTGCGGCCTCATGGGCGCGGGCATCGCCCAGGTCGCCGCGGAAGCAGGTTACGCCGTGGTCGCCAAGGAAGTGGATGAGACCTTCCTCGCCAAGGGCCTGACCCGCATCACCTCCCAGTGGGAGAAGGCCGTGGCCAAGGGCAAGCGGAGCGCCGACGACGTGGCCGCCTTCAAGGGCCGCCTCCAGGGCAGCACCGCCTGGAACGATCTGGCGACCTGCGACCTGATCATCGAAGCCGTGCCCGAGCGGTTGGACCTGAAGCTCGCCACCTTCGCCGAGCTGGAGAAGGTGGCCAAGCCGGGCTCGATCCTTTGCTCCAACACCTCCAGCCTGCCCATCACCCAGCTGGGCGCGGTGCTCTCCCCCACCCGCCACGGAGGGCTGGCGGGCCTGCACTTCTTCAACCCCGTGCCCGCCATGCCCTTGGTGGAGATCATCCGCACGCTGGCCACCTCCTCGGAAGCCGTCGAGGCCCTTCGCGGCTTCGTCTCGAAGGTCGGGAAAACGCCCGTGCTGGCGCCGGATGCCCCGGGCTTCATCGTGAATCGCCTCCTGGTGCCCTACCTCCTGGATGCGGCCCGCTGCGCCGAGCAGCGCCTCGCCTCCACCGAGGACATCGACCTCGGCATGAAGCTGGGATGCGGCCACCCCATGGGCCCCTTGCACCTCTGCGATTTCATCGGCCTCGACACCATGGCGAACGTGGCCGACGTGATGTTCGCGGCCTACGGCGAGCCGCGCTTCACCTGCCCCTCCCTGGTGCGCCAGATGGTGGCGGCGGGCCGGCTGGGGCGGAAATCCGGCATGGGCTTCTACCGATGGGAAGGTGAACAGCGCCTGGAGGCGATGCCACTTTGAGCCCTTTGCACCATTGGCTCTCCGAGCCCGGATTCTTCGGTAGCGGGGCTGCGCGCGGCTCAGATCTGCTGCTCGTGGGGCTGCTCGCGCTCATCACCCTCGTGGGGCTGGGCCTCCGGGCCGCACGGCGTGGCCAGTTCCGCCGCCATGCGGCCTTCATGGGCAGTGCCTCCCTGATCCTCCCCCTCGTGGTGGTGATTTTCACGGGCTGGACCAAGGCCGGCGGTCCCCGGGGCGGGCGCCCCACGGCACCGGACCTCATGGGCCTGCACCTGTCCCTCGCCACCCTGGGCCTCGCCGTGATGCCCCTGGCCGTGGGCTTGGGCCTAGCGGCCCTCCACTACCGGGAGGGCCGCGGGCGCAATGCCCGCTGGCCCCGGCGCCACCGCATCGTGGGCTACCTCGTGGCCACGCTGCTGGGGGCCACGGCCCTCACGGGCATTCTCGTCTACGCGGGGCGCTACCTGGTCCGCTGAAGCTCAGGGTTTGAAGGTCACGCTCCGGCCCTCGGGCTGGAAGAGCCGGGTGCGCCGGCCTTCGGGATCCCCCTTCAGCCAATCCTGGAATTGATCCAGGCGGTTGGGGCTGGTGAGGTGGCCGCTGGTGCCGAGGGGCAGCACGAGGGTGGTGCCGTCGGGATCGCTCCAGTCCACCACCATGCGCATGCTCTGCCCGAAGGCCGGGGCGGTGACGCGCACGCTGCGGGTGGAACCTCCCATGGGAGCCCGGGGCGGATCGAAGATCCACGAAAGCAGGAAGCCGCCCCGGCCCAGGGGGTGGCGCATGCGCACCTGGTTGGTTTCCCCCCAGGGCTTCACGGGCGCTTTACGCGCCTCGTCGATCACGTCATTCAGGAACGCGTCCTTGTCCCCGAGCCCCGCCCGCTTCCAGGTTTCCGGGTGGGCCTTGAGGGCAGCCATGAGCATGGCTTCGCTGTTGAACCAGGTGAAGTCCGCGGCCTCCTGGGTGGTTCCCGCCAGCAGCTTCTGGAGGAGCGCCAGCCGCAGGGCCTTGTTGAGGGCGACGGCTTCGGGGAACAGGGTGCCCTCCGCGGTGGCGGCCCCATCCCAACCCAGGAATTTCGATTTCATGTCCTCGGGCAGGAAGGGGCGCCAGGCCTCCATGAGCTCCCGATGGGAGAAGCTCACCTCATCCCGCTGCAGCAGGTCCATGGCGGCGCGGTCCAGATCCTTGCTGCGCTCCAGTTGCTCGCGGATGCGGCGGGTTCGGGAGGGGGAGGCCCATTCCGAAGCCACGGGCACGGGAAAGCTGTTGCCCACGGTGCGGTTGTTGGCCGTCACCACGAAGCCCGAGGCGGGATCCAGCACCCGGGGCATCTGGGCCACGGGCAGGTAGCCCTTCCAATCATTGGCGGGATCATCCCCCCGGCGGGGCAGGCTGCCATCATCACCCGCGCGGCGGAGGGGGATGAGACCCGTGGCGCGCCAACCCACGTGGCCATCCTTGTCCGCGTACACCACGTTCTGCCCAGGACCCAGGAAATGATCCAGGCCCGCGTTGAAGCTGGCCCAATCCGAAGCGAAGAGATGCTGGGTGGGGGCGCCCAGGTTGCCGGGTTCCAGCGCTGCCCAATGCAGGCTGGCGCCTTCGGCCACCTGAGGCCCGTGGGGGCCCTCCTGCACCTCCAGCACCTCCTCCGCGCCATCCTTCACCTTGATGCGCTCGCGGCGCACCTTCGTGGGCTTTTCGAGGTAGAGATCCTGCACATCGTTGCCCAGGTTGGTGAAACCCCAGGCAATGCGATCGTTGTGGCCGATGACGATGCCCGGCATGCCCGGCAGGGCCACGCCCTGCACGTAGCGGCCGCCCAGCTGGATCCGCATGGGGTACCAGAGATTCGGCGCCTGCAAGCCCAGGTGCGGATCGTTGGCGAGCAGCGCCTTGCCCGTGGTGGTGCGCCGGCCCGCCACGGCCCAGGCGTTGCTGCCGACGCCATCGGTGCGTTGGCCCAGGCCGTTGCCCAGGGGCAGCGCGAAGGGCAGCTCGTCGAGGGCGGCTTTCTTCTTGAGCCGGATCTCTGGGGAATCCGCCACTGGCGCCGGCGGCGCGGCCAACAGGGCCTCGGTGCTGGGGCGGGGTTCGGGCTTGGTGTCGGGCCAGATGGGGCCATCGCCTTCCACGATGCGGGGCATGAGGAAATCCCGGGTGGCGGGCGGCAGCTTGGCCAGGCGACCGGCCATCAGCTCCGACTTCCAGGAGGTGGAAAGATCTTCGTGCATAAGCAGGAGGGTCCGCAGGGAATCCGCGGGCGTCCAGGGCCGCGGCTGGAAGCCCATGAGCCGGAACTCCAGGCCCCAGCGCCCCTCGTGGGAGGTGATGAAGGCGTTGATGCCCGCACTTAGGGCGGCGAGCGCCTCCGCATCTTCCTTGGGCAGCTTGGCGGCCGCGGCTTCGGCCACCTGCGCGAACCCATAGGTGCGGTGCATCCGGTCCAGCGGCAAGGCCCCTTCCCCCGCGATCTCAGCCAGCTCGCCACCGGCGGCGCGGCGCTGCAATTCCATCTGAAACAGGCGCTCCCGGGCCATGAGGTAACCCTGCACCCGGAAGGCGTCGAGCAGTTCCTGAGCCATGATGGTGGGCACGCCCCGGGCATCCACGCGCACTTCCACGATCCCCTTGAGCCCCGGGATGCGGGGCACCTCGAAATCCGGCACCTGGCGGCTCACCTGCCACCAGGCCCAAAGGGGCACCAGCGCGATGAGCAGCAGGATCCCGGATACCCACAGTGCCACCCGGGCCCGGCGGGGCCAGGGGTAAACGATGCGGGCCCCTGCGCCTTGGTACCTGTCGTACCGCAGGCCTTGGCGAATGAAGATCCGCTTCAGGGACATGAACGCTCCGGGGTTTCCCGGAAGGGTACCAGTTTGGCCCGCGGACGGGGGGCTCCAGGGCCGCGAGGAGACCTCCCCTCAAGCAAGCACAGGGAAAAAAGATTCATGGCGGTCCCAGCCCGAAGGGTCCCGGTCAATCCTTCAGCAGTGGCTCCAACCCCTTCCAAACCGTCTCCGCCACCTTCAGGGCCCCCGCTGCATTGGGATGGATGCCATCCGCCTGGTTAAGGCCCGGCTCCAGGGCCACCCCCTCCAGGAGGAAGGGGATCAGGAATGCGCGCTCCTCCTTCGCCACTTTCGGGAAGAGGGCCGCGAACCCCTTCCGGTAGTCCGGCCCGAGGTTTTCGGGCATCTGCATGCCCACGAGCACGAGGCGGGAGCCCTCCTGGCGGCCTCGCCGCAGGATGGCCCGAAGGTTCGCTTCCGTCTCCTTCAGGGGCAGGCCCCTCAGGCCATCGTTGGCCCCCAGGGCCACCACGAGCACATCCACCTTCTGCTTGTAGAGCCAATCCAGGCGGGCCAGGCCACCGGCCGTGGTATCGCCACTCACCCCCGCGTTCAGCACCTTCCAATCGCGGCCCTCGCGGGCGAGCCGGGCCTGGATCAGGGCGGGGTAGGCCTGGGATTCCGGCAGTCCCAGGCCCGCCGTGAGGCTGTCGCCCAGGAAGGCCACCGTGTGCCGGGCCTGAACGGCCACCGGCGCCGCTGGGGGAACCTGGACGGCCGCCCCGCGATCGCAGGCCAGAAGGAACAGAAGGGTGAGGGGAATCATCCGGTTCATGGGCCCATCCTCGCAGATAGTCTGAGGGCCCTGGAGGTCCCTTGATTCAACTCGACCATGTCACCAAGGTCTTCGAGGCCCCAGGCGGCGAACGCCTCACGGTGCTGGATGCCGTGGACCTCCTCCTGCCCACGGGGCGGGCCGTGGCCATCCAGGGCCCCAGCGGCAGCGGCAAGAGCACCATGCTCGCCCTCATGGCCGGGCTGGAACGGACCACCGAAGGCCGGGTGGTGGTGGATGGCCAGGATCTGGGTGCCTTGGATGAACGGGGCCGCGCGGCCTTCCGCGCCCGGCGCCTGGGCTTCGTCTTCCAAGCCTTCCATTTGCTGCAGCCCTTCAGCGCCCTCCAGAACGTGGCCATCGCGGCGGAGATCGCTGGCGTGGATCGCCCCCTGGATCGCGCCCGTGAAGTGCTCGCCCGCGTGGGGCTCGAAGGGCGGCTGGAGCATGTGCCCGCCCAACTGAGCGGCGGGGAGTGCCAGCGCGTGGCCATCGCCCGGGCCATCGTGGCCCGGCCGCCCATCCTCCTCGCGGACGAACCCACGGGCAGCCTGGATCCCCGCAACGCCGACGGCGTGTTCGAGCTGCTGCTGGAATTGCAGCGGGAGCTGGGCAGCACCCTCGTGCTCGTCACCCATGATCCCCACCTCGCCGATCGCCTCCAGGCCCGCGTGGTGTTGGAACGGGGCCGCATCGCCACCACCGAAGGTCTCGCATGAAGGCCGGCAGCTGGTCCTACGCCGCCCTCATGGCGGCCCGTGAGGCCGCGCGACAGAAGGGCCGCCTCCTCATGGTGGTGCTCTGCCTCGCCGTGGGTTTCGCCGCCTTCGCCGCCACGTATGGCTTCTCATCTCGGGTGCTCAACGCCGTGCAGGCCGAGAGCCGGGGGCTCCTCGGCGCCGATGCCTCCGTGAGCGTGCAGGGCCTCATGCCCCCCGCCCTGCAGGCGCGCATCCAAGCCGATCCCGCCGTCTCTGCCCTGGCCCAGGTGGTGGACTTCCCCACCCTGGGGGCCACCGGGGCCGATGCCACGGAAAAGGCCCGCCTCCTGGAAGTCCGAGCGGTCGAGGGCGCCTATCCGCTGCAGGGTCGCGTGCTGTTGCAGGGTGGCTCCCCCCTGTCCGCCGCCCTGGCCCGGGGCGTGGTGGTGGAAGGGGCCCTGGCCCAGGCCTGGGGGCTCACGGTAGCTCCCGAGGGTGCGCCTGAAGCCGAGTTGCTCGCCCGAGGCCAGGCCCTGCGCCTGGGCGGACGGGCCGTGCCCATCGCCGGCATCGTGGCCGAGGATGATGCGCGCCAAGCCAGCGCCTTCGCCCTGGGCCCCCGGGTCTACCTCGGCCTTCCCCTCGCGAAGGACCTGGGCCTCGTCACCGCCCGGGCCCGCCTCAGCTCCCGGCTCCTCCTTAACCTCCGCCCGGGCACCGAGGCCGAGGCCCTGCCCCGCCTGAAGGCCCTCGCCCGCGGCGTGGAAGCCAAGGCCCGCATTCAATCCCACGAAGAAGCCGCCGCCCAGCTGGCGCAACCGCTCCGCAACCTCAACCGCTTCATCCGCCAGCTGGGCCTGCTCACGCTCCTGCTGGCGTTGCTCGGCTCCTGGGCCATCCTCGCGGCCTTCCTGGATGGCCGCCGCCGCGACGCCGCCATCCTGCGCTGCCTGGGCGCGCCGCCGGAGCTGGCCCACCGGTCCTTCGGCCTGCTCACCGGTGGTCTTCTCGCAGCGGGCGGCGCCCTGGGCACCCTGCTCGGGTTGCTGGCCGCGCGATGGATGCCCCAGGCCCTGGCGGAGCTGATCCCTCCCGCCCTCCGCAGCGCGGCGCCCGGAGCACCGCCCATCCTCGAAAGCCTGCTGGCCTTGGTGTTGCTCGCCCTCATGGTCGCGCCCGCCCTCGCGCGGTTGGGGGCCACGGCGCCCCTGGCCCTGCTCCGGGATGGCGCCGAGCCACCCGTGCCCCGGCGCATCGCCCTCCTCGCCTGGGGCGGTGCCGCGACCCTCGCAGCCTTCCTCGTCCTGCGCAACGCGCCCACGGTGGGCGCGGGCCTCGGCACCCTCCTCGTGCTGGCGGTGCTGCTGGGCACCCTCGCGGGCCTGCTGCGCCTGCAACTAAGCCTCTTCCGGCGCAGCGCCGCGCGGATGCCCCTGGGCCTGCGCCTGGCCTTCGGCCAGCTGGGCGCGCGGCCCGGCGTGTCCACGCTGGTCATGAGCGTCATGGGCCTCGCCCTCTTCCTCCTCCTCGCCGCGCACTTCGTGAAGGCGGATCTGGTGGCGCCCATCCTCCAGGCCAAGGCGGGAGACGGTCGTCCCAACGTCTTCCTATTGGATGTGCAACCCAAGCAGGTGGCGCAGGTCCGGACCTTGGCTCAGCGCATCACGGGCCATGAACTGCGGGAGGCGCCGCTGGTGCGCGCCCGGCTGCGTGCCGTGGCGGGCCGCCCGGTGGAGGAGGCCGTCGAGCAACCCAAGGATGACACCGGCAAGGAGCCCACCCGCGGCGCCCAGTTCCGCACCCGGGAACAGAACCTCACCTGGCGGGCGAAGCTGGGGTCCGCCGAGCGTGTGACCTCCGGCCGTTATTGGGCCGAGGATGGGCAGGCCCACGCGGAATTCAGCCTCGAAGAGGGCTTCGCCAAGGACATCGGCGCGACGTTGGGCGATGACCTGCGCTTCGACGTGCAGGGACAGGAGGTGCGCGGCACCATCACCAGCCTGCGCCGCGTGAATTGGCAGAGCCTCGCGCCGAATTTCTTCATCGTGGCCCATCCTTCGGTGCTCGAAGGTGCACCGGCCCTGACCATCGCAGCCCTGGAGGCTCCAGATACCGCCATGCGCCAGGCCCTGCAAAGCGCGCTGGCCCGGGAAGCCCCCAACGTCACCGTGGTGGATCTCGCGGAGGTGGGCGCCAAGGTGGGCCGCGTGCTGGATCTGGTGAACCTCGTGGCCGCCGCCTTGGCCACCCTCATGCTGGCGTCGGCGTTGCTGGTGCTCTCCGCCAGCCTCCTCTCCAGCCGCCTCGGCCGTCAGCGCGACGTGGCCCTGCTGCGCACCCTGGGCGCCGGCGAGCCACTGCTGCTGCGGAGCCTCGCCTGGGAGTTCGGTCTCTTGGGCGGCGCCGCCGCGCTCACGGCGGGCTCGCTGGCCTGGGTCGGCAGTTGGCTCTACGCCCGCAAAGTACTCGACCTGCCCTCGGAACCCAGCCCCTGGCTCGCCCTCCAATTGCTGGCCCTCGCCGCGCTCCTCACGCTCGTCGTGGGTTTCCTGGGCAGCTGGCGGGCCCTCCGTGCCGAGCCCTTGGCGGTGCTGCGCGGCGAATAAGCCACCGCGCAGCATTTCACCAACCCGATCCATTGCTGAGGTTCCAACCCCAGGAACCCCAGATCCCATGCGGATTGGGCAACCTCTACCGGGGCGAGGGCGCATTCCATCCCTCGACCCAAACAATTCTGAGTAAAAGAAGTTGGAGACCGCGGATCCTGTTACTCTGGTTTGTCCGCTCTCGGGTGGACAAAGCGTTGAAGCCTCCCCTGGAAGGAACAATGCATCAGTATCCAGGACTCAACACATTAGGAAGTCATCATGGCTCAAGGCACCGTCAAGTGGTTCAACGCTGAAAAGGGTTTCGGATTCATCACCCCCGACGAGGGCGGTCAGGATCTGTTCGTTCACCACTCCGCGATCGAAACCTCCGGTTTCCGTACTTTGGATGAGAACCAGCGCGTCAGCTTCAACGTGGGTCAGGGCCAGAAGGGCCCCCAGGCCACGAACGTCAACAAGCTGTAGTTCTTAATCCCGCTCGTCGAAAAGGGGCCTCCTTCGGGAGGCCCTTTTCTTATGCCTTCCTAGGCCAGGATCAATGCCCCAGGTAGGGGAGCCAGGCAGCCCGGTCCCGGAGGTGAACCTCCACCTGGCATTCGCTCTCCAGACCCAACTCAGAAGAAAAGTCGTAGATGTGCACCTCCGCCACCGGGAGGTTCTCCCCGGAACGATGCCAGACCTCCAGCTCCAGCTCCTCCACCTGCTCTCGGAAGGCCTCCAGCTTCGCGGACTCCCCGGATCTCGAAGGCGCCGCTTCGGGGCTCGCATCCCCGAAGAGCTGAAAAATCGGGCGCACCGACTCGTAGGCCGCCACGGGCAGGAACTCCCCGTGCAGAATGCCCATCCCCAGATCCACCGCCTCCAGGTCGGAGTGACCGATCACGACATCGTTGCAGCGGATTTCGAAATTCAGGTTCATTGGACTCCCCCAACCCTGGGCATCACCGGCGGATCCACTCCGTGAGAAGCGGGGCCAGCGTCAGGAAGGCCAGGCCAAACACCAGCAGTCCTCCCTTCGTGGGATTGAAATCCATGAGGACGATGGACCACGGCCGCTTGGCGACGAACCGGGCGATGGCCACGTCGAACGCGGCCATGAACAGCGCGAGGAACACGCCAAGGATCAGCAGGGCTGCGAATCCATGAAGGCCGGTGTGGGGCACCAACAGGTAACACACCAGGAAGGCCAACATGGATCCCGTCACGATGCTGATCCGCTGGGCCACTTTGACGCCAACGCGTGGAACCAAGAACTTCACCCTTCCGATGCCGTGGAGGGTCTCCGCTCCCGCCAACGCGATGCATAGGCAGAGGATGCGAAGGGCCATCTCCAGCATGAATGGCGCGCCTACCAGGGATCCATCACCGTCTTCCCGGCCATTGCGTGTCCCAAGGCCCGCAGCCCGATGTCCTTGCGCATCTGGCGTCCGGGCCAATTCGCCTGGTCGGCCTCGGCGAGCACCTTGGCCCGCGCGGCGGCGAGGTCCGGGGCCACGGTGACGAGGTTCATGACGCGGCCGCCATTCGTGGTCCAGGTGCCATCCACCTTCTTGGTGCCGGCGTGGATCATCGTGAGCGATGAATCCTGGATCGTGATGGGCACGCCCTTCTTGGCGGTCTCGGGATAACCTTCGGCGGCGAGGACGAAGGTGATGGCACAGCCGGGCTTGAGCTTCACCTCGGTACGATCCAGCTTCTGCTCGGCCACGGCCTTGAGGAGCGTGGCGAGATCCTCATCCAGCAGCTCCATGAGCACCTGAGTTTCGGGGTCACCGAAGCGGACGTTGTACTCCAGCAGCTGGGGTCCGGTCTCGTCGTACATGACGCCGAGGAAGAGGACGCCACGGCCCACGAGGCCATCCTTCTGCAGGCCCTTCACCGTGGGTTCCACCAGCTCCTTGCGGATGCGCTCGATATCCTCGGAACGCAGGAAGGGCAGCGGGCCGAAGGCACCCATGCCGCCAGTGTTGGGGCCCTGGTCGCCTTCGAAGATGCGCTTGTGATCCTGGCAGGCGGGCAGCATCACGAAACGGGCGTGCTCTGAGGTGACATCCACCAGCACGTGCTGGCTCAGCTCCATGCCGAAGAGAGCCTGTTCCAGCACCACCGTCTTCGAGGCGTCGCCGAACTGGCCGTCCATGAAGGCGCGCAGGGTGGCGAGGGCCTCGGCCTGATCGCCCGCCAGCACCACCCCTTTGCCGGCGGCGAGGCCATCGGCCTTCAACACCACGGGGTATTTGTGGGGCCAGGCCTCGATGAGGGCCGCGCCCGCTTCGTAAGACGTCACCGTGTGCGACGCAGCACAGGGAATGCCGTGGCGCTCCATGAAGGCCTTGGCGAAGGCCTTGGACCCCTCCAGCTCCGCCGTGGCTTTGGGATGGCCGAAGACGGGAATGCCCATGGCGGTCAGCGCATCGGAGAGGCCCGCCACCAGCGGTGCCTCGGGGCCCACCACGACCAGGTCCGGCTGATGCTCAGCGGCCCAGGCCGAAATCCCGGCCACATCCTCGCCCTGAAAAGGAAGGCAGGTACCCAGCTCCGCCAGGGCATCACTTCCGGGTGCCGCAAACAACGTGACGGCATTCGATCCGCCCACGAGCTTCCGCGCCATGGCATGTTCGCGACCACCCGAGCCCACCAGCAGGATCTTCATGCTCATCGTCCCCTCCAATCGTCCAGTATCTCAGGCCAAAGCCCCCTCGCGAAGCGCGGCTCCGTCATGGATTCCTGTTCCCCACGGCTCTACGCGTTTCCACCCCCGTTCCGGGGAATTGACCCCGGTTTCATGGCTGCCCCTTGCGGGCTGCCTACAGTTCCTTCCCAACACACCCCCCATCGCTCCTTCGCCTTGGGATCCGCTGCCACGGGCCACGCGCCCAGATCCTTGACTCGTCCGGGCCGCCCTTCGGCGGCAGGGGAAGTCCGACCCGGCTTTATCTCAGGAGGCGCCCATGCGCTCCAGCATCCTCTCCCTCATCCTCCTCGGCGCGCCCCTGGCCGCCCAGACCGCCAACCCCTTCGCCGACCTCACCCAGGCCACCCGCGCCTCCTTCCCCGACAAGGTGCACTACGGGGTGATCTGCGATTACACGTTCAGCCGCGCCGAGGTCCAACAACTGGCCGATGCCATGGGCAGCGGCCTCCTCACGGTGGTGGACATCAAGACCCGGGATCAGGTCGCCTCCGCCGCCCAGGTGCTGAGTCGGACCGGTACCGAAGTCATGGTGCTGCTGCCCAAGGACCGCCTGGTCCGCGATGGGGCGCCGCACGCCACGCTGGCTGTCTGGCAGATGGGCGCCACCCCCGTGGTCGGCACCCAGGCCCGCGCCCTGGAGAACGGCGCCGCCTTCGCCATCGGCGAGGGCACGGGCCATGAGCTCCTGGTGAACAAGCACCTCCGCGGCATCATCGGGCCCGTCACCGCCTCCTCGAAGGTGGCAGGCATGGGCGGCTCCGCCCAGATCAGCGTGGTGAGCGCGAAGTAGTCACTTGGCTTCCAACCAACTGTGCCCCTGGCGCACTTCCGCCGCCAGCTTGACGCCCAAGGTCCCCAGATCGTCCGCGCCTTCCATGGCTTCTCGCAGAAGCTCGGAAGCGCGGGCGGCCTCGGTGGGTGGGCACTCCACCAGCAGTTCATCGTGGACCTGGAGGAGCAGCCGCGCCTTCAGGCCCTCGGCCTGGAGGCTGCGGTGCAACCGGACCATGGCCCGGCGCATGAGGTCCGCCGCGGTGCCCTGCACCACGGTGTTCACGGCCTCGCGCAGGCCCTGGGACTGGAACTGCTTGTTGCTGCTCTGCAGCTCCGGGATGCTGCGGATGCGTCCCCAGTGGGTGCGCACGAGGCCTTCGGCGATGGCCTTGGCCTTGGTGCCTTCGATCCACTCCGCGACCTTGGGCATCCGTTCGAAATAGCGTTCGATGAAGGCCTTGGCTTCCTTTTGGGAGACCCCGATGTTGGCCGCGAGGGCGAAGGCCCCCTGCCCGTAGAGCAGGCCGAAGTTCACGGCCTTGGAGGCGCTGCGCTGTTCGGAGGTCACCTCCTCCATGGGCACGCCGTAGACCTCGGAGGCGGTGCGGCGGTGGATGTCCTCGCCTCGCGCGAAGGCGCCCAGCAGCACGGGATCCTCGGCCAGGGCCGCCACCACGCGCAGCTCGATCTGGCTGTAGTCCGCATCCAACAGCACCCAACCCGGCTCGGGCACGAAGGCGGCGCGGATGGCCCGGCCCTCCTCGGTGCGCACGGGGATGTTCTGGAGGTTGGGATCGTTGGAGGCCAGGCGCCCCGTGGGAACCACGGCCTGATGGAGCTTCGTGTGCACGCGGCCCGTGAGGGGGTTCACCATGAGCGGCAGCGCGTCCACGTAGGTGCCCAGCAGCTTCACCATCTGGCGGTGGCGCAGCAGCTCCCGGGCGATCTCCGCGTCATGCTCCGTGGCCAGCTCCTCCAGGGTCTCCTCGTCCGTGCTCGGGGCCTTCGTCTTGCCCGTGACCTTGATGACGGGGAACTTGAGCTTGTCGAAGAGGATGCGCCCCAGCTGGGCGGGGCTGTTGAGGTTGAAGGCCTCGCCGGCCAGCTCCGTGACGCGGGCGGCCGCGCGTTCGCGTTCCCCGCCGAACTCCGCGGAGAGCTTGGCGAGCACGTCCAGGTCCAGGCGCACCCCGGTACGTTCCATGTCTGCCAGCACCTCCACCAGGGGCAGGTCCACGTCGCGGTAGAGCATCCGCAGGCCCTCGTCCGACAGGCGGGGCGCCAGCTTCCCGGCCAGCTGCAGGGCGAGGTCCGCATCCTCGGCGGCGTACTGCACGGCCTGGTCGAAGTCCGCCTCGTCGAAGCGCTTCATGGCCTTGCCCTTGCCGACCACATCTTCGAAGGCGATGGGTTTGATGTCCAGGTGCCGCACGCTCAGGTCGTCCAGGTTGTGGCGCATCCCGGATTCGGCGAGGAAGCTCTGGATCATGCTGTCGTCGGCGATCCCATGGATGGGCAGGCCGTGGCGGGCCAGCACGATGAGGTCGTACTTGAGGTTCTGGCCCACCTTGCCCACAGAGGGATCGGCGAAGAGGGGCGCGAGCACCTTCCGCACCGCGGCAAAGGGCAGGTTGCGAGGATCCAGGTGGGGGTGGAGCCCCGCGAAATAGGCGTCGGGATCTCCCGCCATGTCGAGGTCGGCCTCCGCCAGACCGCTGTCGGGCAGGAGGCCCGGCAGGGCGCCCTCGGTGTCCTGACTGGGGGCCTTGAGGTGCGCCAGGGGGATGTACAGCCCCTCGTTGGGCTTCCATGCGAGGCTGATGCCCACCAGATGGCCCCGAGTGGCTTCGAGGTTCGTAGTCTCCGTATCCACGCCGAACCGGCCCAGGGCGCGGATGGCGGCCACGGCCTCTTCCACGTCCTTCACCTTCGTGGCGGCCCGGTAGCTCCGCTCGGCCTTGCTCTCGGCGGCGGTGGCCGTGAATTCCTTGGTGAGGGATTGGAAGCCCAAGGCCTTAAACGTTTCCCGGGCCTTGGCCTCGTCCAGTCCTTTGTATCCCAGATCCTGGGGATGCAGGGGCAGCTGCAGATCCGTGACCACCGTGACGAGGCGCCGGGTGAGATCCAGCCAGCCCGTCTCAGGATCCAGGCTCGTCTCCAGGCCCTCCCGCTGCTTGGGCTTGAGCTCTTCCTTGGCTGCGATGACGCCATCCAGGGTTCCGTACTTCTCCAGCAACGTGGCCGCGCCCTTCTCACCGATGCCGGGCACGCCCTTCACGTTGTCGGAGGCATCGCCCAGCAGGGAGAGGAAATCCACCACCTGCTCGGGCCACACGCCCATGCGCTCCTTCACCCCGGCGCGGTCGTGCCACACCTCGCCATCCTTGGTGTTGAGCACCTGGATCTTCAGCTCGTCATCCACGAGCTGGAGCAGATCCTTGTCGGGGCTGACGATGACCGAGGGCAGGCCATGGGCGGCGGATTCCCGGGCCAGGGTGCCCATGACGTCGTCGGCCTCGTAGCCGTGCAGCTCCACGATGGGGATGTTCAGGGCTTCGATGAGTTGGCGGATGAGGGGAATCTGGGGGCGCAGATCCTCGGGCATGGCATCGCGGTTGGCCTTGTACTCCGGATAGATCTGATGCCGGAAAGTGGGTTCCGGGGTATCGAACACGCAGGCGATGTGCGTGGGCTGGTGCTTCTCCAACAGCTGGAGCACGATGCGCACGAAAGTGTAGGCCGCCCCGTTCTTCAGCCGGGGATTGGCGAAGTAGCTTCGAAAAATGAACGCAAAGGTGTCGAGGAGGTACAACCTCTGCTCAGTCATGGCACACCTCGCTCATCCGGCCAGAGGTCTCGCGTATCCGCGAAGCGGATACCGAGAAGATGAAGGCGAAAGTGTCGAGGAGGTAGAGTCGCTGCTCGGGCATGGTTCCAGGATGCCAGAGGCGGATGGATTCCAGTCCTGAACTGGTGGATTGGAGCTGGGGCCGCCTGGGCATTGGTCACACCCGGTTTGCAAAAAGTAAATACTTACTTACATTCAAATCATGAGCAGTCCCACCCTACCCCTCTCGCCCAAACAACTGGACATCGCCGACGCGGCGCTGCGGATCATTGGCAAGCAGGGCATCGCCGCGCTCACCACCGCCACCCTCGCGGCCGAGTTGGGGGTGAGCCAAGGGGCCCCCTTCCGCCATTTCGCCAACCGGGATGAAATCCTGGAAGCCGTAGCGCTGCGGGTGGAAGAGCTGATCCTGGAGACGATTCCCGTGGGCGCCTGCAATCCGCTGGAACGCATCAAGGGCCTCTTGGCGGCCCGGGCGAAGGCCATCGGCCGCCATGCGGGCATCGCGCGTCTGATGTTCTCCGATCAGTTCGCCCTGGCCCTGCCCCGCACCGCCTCCACCCGGCTGCGGAACCTGGTGCTGCGCACCCGGGCCTACCTGCTGGAGGCCTTGCAGGAGGCCATGGCCCGAGGTGAGATCCGGGCGGATCTGCCCCCGGAGGCCCTGCTCCCCATCGTGATGGGCACCCTGCAGAACCTCGTCCTCTCGCGCTCCCTGGGCCAGGGGAAGGAGTCCGACGTGGAAACCCTCACCGCCACCCTCCTCACCCTGCTGGCACCCCTGCCTGCGTCCCGCTGACCTCCTTTTGACTCAAGGACCGCCATGATCAACCTGCCCATCACCTCCCTGGAAACCCTGCTGCCCATCCTCCCGGGTGGGCGCAACGTGATGCCCCTGTTGGACCTCGCGGGCGAGGCGAAGGTCGTCCTCGCCGCCTTGGATGCCGGCGTGGTGGTGCCCCCGCATCCGATGCCCCGGGAAGCCACCCTCCTCCTGCTCTCGGGCGCCATCGACTTCCTCATCGAGGACACCTGGCAATCCCTGCGCCCCGGCGAGTTCCTCCGGGTGCCCGGACAGGCCTCCCATTCCGTGCGGGCCCTCGCGCCCAGCCGCTTCATCGTCCTGCAGGCCCAGGCCACCCGGGCCTAAGCCATTCCTCCTGGAGCCTCCCCATGTCCGAGATCCCCATCACCGACCTCAGCACCTTCCTGCCCGTGCCGGAGGGCAAGCGGGCCAACCAGTCCCTCCTTGACCTGGCCCCCGATCAAACCAAGGTGGTGATGCTCGCCCTGGACGGGGGCGTGGAGGTGCCTCCCCACGCCGTCGCCTACGAGGCCGGCGTCCTGCTCTTGGGCGGCGCCATTGAAGTCCTCCTCGACGAGACCTGGCATCCGCTGCGGCCCGGCCAGTACCTCCCCGTTCCCCGCACCGTGCGCCATGCCGTGCGCGCCCTAGCTCCCTCCCACGCCCTGGTGATCCACGCCCGGGGCCTCACCGCCTGATTCAATTTTCCCACATCTGGAGATTTCCATGCCCATGCCCGCGACCTTCCGCTCCCTCACCCTGGCTGCCCTGCTCAGTCCCCTGGCCGCCTTCGCCCACTGCGATACCTGGGATGGCCCCGTGGTGAAGGCCGCCCAGGCCGCCTTGGCCTCCGGCGAGGTCGCCCCTGTCCTCATCTGGGTCCGCCAAGCCGACGAGCCCGAGATCCGCCAGGCTTTCGCCCGGGCTCGGGAGGTGCGCAAACTCGGCGGCGAAGCCCAGAGGATGGCCGATCAGTTCTTCTTCGAAACCCTGGTACGCGTGCACCGGGCCGGCGAAGGGGCGCCGTACACGGGATTGAAACCCGCGGGCACCGACTTCGGTCCCGCCCTGCCCGCCGGCGATCAGGCGCTGGAGAACGGCGACCTCCGCCCCGTGTGGAAGCTCCTCAGTGATCGGGCCCACGACGGCCTGCACGCCCGTTTCGAAGCCGCGCGGAAGGCCAAGGCCTTCAAAGCCGGGGATCTGGAGGCCGGCCGCCGATACGTGGCCGCCTACGTGACCTACATCCACTACGTGGAAGGACTCTATGAGGCCGCCGGCGCCCCCGCCCATGGCGCCGAGGGTGAAGCCCACACCCCCCACGCCCACTGAGCGAGTTCTAGTAGGGAAGCGGCGCGAACGCTCCGTCTTTTTTCACGGCCAACCGGATGGGCCGCAGGGGGCCCTTCTTCGGAAGGGTCACCTCCACCCACAGCTCCTCGCCCGGGGCTCGGCGCGAGGGATCGGGCACGTGCTCGGGGATGAAGAAGGCCAGCGGGTCCTGGAGGATGACGGCCCACTGCGCCTTGGGCAGGTCGCGCATCCGCTCGGGCAGCTCGGCGTTGCCGCGGGGGAGCCATTCAGAGGTCCCCGCTTTCCCCTGCGGTTGGCCCACGGCCCGGATCCCACCCCCGACGACCTGGAGTTCCACTTGGACCTCATGCCGGTCCCACCGGGGCGGCCAGGGGTCCTTGGGGTCCCAATCCTTGGGGCGCGGCCGAACGGGCGGAAGGTCCACGCCCGTGGCCGGCACCTCCACCCGCAGGCTCACGTAGCGCCCCCGGATGGGCAGATCCGGATCCACCGGCGCCGCCTTCAGCCACATGCGGGGACGGGTGGCCCGGTCCTGAAGGAGCTTGCCGCCGAGGCTCAGGAGGAGCAGGAGGTGGATGCCGCCGAGCAGGATGGCCTTGCGCAGGGGGTTCATCGGGCACCTCCCTCGGTGATGCGGGCGTTGAGGCGGCGGCGCAGGCGCTCCAGCTGCCAGCCTCCCAGGAGGAAGAGCAGGCCGAGCCCCATGAGCCCGAGGGAGCGCCCCAGTTTGTCCATGACGGAGCTGAAGTAGAAGAAGAGCAGGGTGATCGCGAAGCCCGCGATGCCCAGGTTCACCCGCTCGCGGCGGGCCTCATGCAGGCCCCAGAACACCAGGCCCACGGCGCCCAGGGCGCACCAGGCGTAGAGGGGCAGCTCCCGGCCGTTCATGATGCCGAGCAGCCACACCCAGGCCGCCACCACGGCGTTCATCCACACCCTCGAGCCCCGCAGGCGGGCGGCGAGCCCCAGCGGCGCGAAGAGGGCCACGGCCCAGCCCAGCGCCAACAAGGCCATGGATCCCTCTGCACCCACATCGAGCCGGTGCTCCCGCGCCGTCACGATCACCGCGAAGACCGCGGGCAGGATGCCCAGGCCACCGACCCACATGAGGGCTTTGCGAAGGGGGCGGTCCTGCTCCCCCCGCCGGGCGGTGAAGTAGGTGAAGGCCAGGAGCAGCACGCCAAAGGCCAGCACCCGCTCCTCCCCGCCCCAGGAGCGCCAGCGATCCGTGGCCACGATCCATTCGCCCGACAGCCAGATGGGCGTGAGCAGGGCCGCCAGCAGCCCCTGCACCCAATCCCTCAGCAGCGCGTAGCCGATCCAGGCGCCCAGGGCCCACAGCATCACACCCCCGGGCCAATGCTCTTCGAGGTTGAAGATCTGCCCGGCGAGGAAGATGCCCGCGCCCAAGGTGAGGGTGCCGATGCCATGCAGGGCCGTGGCGAGCTTCGGCATCCGCTCCGTGAACCCGGCCCCGGCGAAGTGGAACGCGCCCACCATGCCGAGCACCGACAGGAAGCGGCCCGCGGGGGCCATGCGATCCCAGTGGGCCGCCACGAAGAGCAGCACCCCCCCGGCCACCATGAGGGCGCCGAAGGCGATGGCCAGCAGCGCGGGCCAACGCAGGTGCCGTTCGGGATCCCGGCTCCCTTCGTACTCCCGAATGCGGCCGGCGGCGAGTTCATCCAGCAGGCCCGCGTGCACCCACCGGCTCAACAGGGTTTCCAGGGATTCCATGGGGGACTCCATTGCCATACGCAATCGTATGGCAATTCGAGCACCTTGCAACTGTTATCCCTGCACCCCCCAGCGGGCCAGGAACTCCGCGCGGTAGGTCCGGCTCAGCACGCAGTGGCTCCCATCCTTCAGGATGAGCAGCCCATCCCCGTGATCCCAGGGCTCCAGGCGGGCCACGGCCTCCAGGGCCACCAAGGCGCTCCGGTGGACGCGGCAGAACCGGTGGGGCGGTAGGCGCTCCTCCAATTCCTTGAGGGCCTTCCGGATCTCGAAAGCGCCCCGCTCCGTGTGGATCCGCACCACCTTGCCATCCGCCTCGAGGCGGAGGATCGCCCGCAGGGGCAGCGCTTCAAGGCCCCGCTCCCCCTCCACGAGCAATCGCTCCAAGGGCGCGGTGGCCACCCGCTGGAGGAGGGCCTTCAAAGCGCCCCCCTTCCCTTCCTGCAACGCCAGGGCCCGGTCCAGGGCCCGCCGGAAGCGCACACCGTCATAGGGTTTGAGGAGGTAATCCACGGCGGCGGCCTCGAAGGCCTCCAGGGCGAAACGGTCGAAGGCGGTGGAGAACACCACCTGCGGGCGCGGTTCGGCCAGGGCCTCCAACACCTCGAAGCCGGTGAGGCCCGGCATCTGGATATCCAGGATCAGCAGCTGGGGCTTCAATTCCCGCACGAGGGCCACGGCGCGCAGGCCGTCCTCGGCCTCGCCCACCAGTTCGAAGCGCGGATCTTCGCCCACCAACCGCCGGACCTTGGCCCGGGCCGGCGCTTCGTCATCGGCGATGAGCACGCGGATCGCCTCAGCCATTCCCGCCCTCCCGGGGCAGGATCAATTCCACCGCAGCGCCGCCTTCGGGCCGGTTCCCCGCCGTGAGGGCGGCCTGGCCGCCATGCAACAGGCTCAGGCTCCGGCGGAGGTTCTCGAGGCCCAGCCCCTGGGTCTCCGCGGCGGTGAAACCCACGCCGTCATCCGCCACGCGAAGGCGCGTCGCCCCTGGCTCCAATCGCCCTGTGATCGCGATGCGCAAGGTCCGCCCCGCCTCGCCCTCGTTGTGCTTGAGGGTGTTCTCCACCAGCCGCTGCAGGGCGAAGCGGGGGACGGGTTGGGCACCGAGCCCCGGCGCCACGTCGAGGTCCACCTGCACCCGGTCGCCGAAGCGCGCGCGGACGAAGGCCAGGTAGTGCCCCAGGTGATCCAGCTCCCGCTGCAGGGACCACGTGGGTCCTTCGGCCTGGAGGTTGTCCCGCAGCATGAGGCCCAGATCGGCAATGAGGCTGTCGGCCCTGGGCACGTCCTCGTAGATCACGGAGCTGAGCGTGTTCAGGGCATTGAACAGGAAATGCGGATCCAGCTGCGCGGCGAGGGCCTGGAGACGGGCTTCCCGAAGCTCCGTTTCCAACCGCGCCATGGCCAGCTCCCGGGCCTGCCGCTCCCGCCGCAGCTCCAGGAAGTGGAAGATCGCGACGAGGCCCGCGAAGGCGAAGAGGTCCTTTCCACCTTCCATGAGCACCCGCGGCCCCACCTCGCCGTAGTGGTACGTGCCCCACCCCGCCATCCGGTACACGACGATGCGGAGGCCCCAGAGCCCCGCGACGTGGATCCACCAGAACCCCAGGGCCCCCGCGATATGCAGGCCCAGGAAACGGCCCCAGCTCGCCCGTCGCCACGGGGCGTTGAGCGCCACCGTCTGCACCCAGGGGAGCAGGGCCCACACCACGAATCCCGAGGTGAGTTCCCACACGAAGGGTTCCCTCCAGGGGGTGGCGCTGCCGGAAGCCTTCAGATCCAGGTTCACCACCGCGCCCCGCCAGAGGGCGTTCAGGAGGAAGGCCAGCGCCGCCAAGCCCACCCAGCGGCCCCGGAGCCGGGGCCATCGCCAGGGGGTTGCGGTCGGGAAATCCATCAGGAGGGCTCGCCTTGGAGTATGACCGGAGCCGGCGCCTGTTCCGCCTTCCGGGGCCCCATCCCCAATAGGGGCCTAAGCAGGGGGACCTGCGCCACGCCTTCGCAGAGCGACCAGGTGAGCACGAAAGAAGCGGCGGTGAGGGTGAGGAAGAAGGTCCAGGGCCCCAGCTGCAGCCGCAGCATCCACCAGCCCAGCACCACGATCACCGACTGGTGGAAGATGTAGAAGGGATAGGCCAGGGACTGCGCGTGATCCAGCCAGGGGCGCGACGTCGTGACAAGGGCGCGGCCGTAGCCCAGCGCCGCGCACAGGGACGTCCAGATGGCGCCATAGAAGGCGAGGTAAGCCAGCGGCGCGGGCAGGTGATCGGAGAGGCGGGAGGCCGTCAGCAGGAGCACCGCGCCCGCGAGGTGCCAATGGCGCAGGGCCAGGAGCCGCTGTTCCAGCTTGGGCATGCGCCCGAGCAGGTGGCCCGCCAGGAAGAGTCCGCCGTAGAAGACGAGGTTCTTGGGGTCATGCACGAGGTCGTTGGTCTCCTTGTGGTTCCGCAGGAGGAAACGCCCGCCCATGATGGGCACCGCCAGCCACCCGAGGTTCGCGCCCCGGGCCAGGAAGCCCTCGACCTTCCCCAGCCAGGCCTGACCGCCCCCGGTCTTCAGCCAGTGGAAGATGGGCAGTGCCGCCATGCAAAACACGAAGAGGTAGGCCACGAACCAGAGGTGATGCCAGCTGAGGCTGCCCTTGGGGTAGGACACGCCCTGGAGCACCGATGGCCACCAGGCCAGGTACCCCAGGGTGGTGGCGCCGGTCCACACCCGCTCTACCCAGATCTGGGGCGGCACGATCACGAACATGCCGAAGACCAGGGGCAGCAGCAGGCGCTTCACCCGGTCCCAGGCGAAGGTGCCCACGCTGCGCTTGCGCAGGGCGAAGGCCGTGGCGAGGCCGGCGATGAGCATGAGCAGGGGCATGCGCACCATGTGCAGCACGTCCATGGGGCCATTCAGCAGGGGCAGGAGCACCGGGGCCTTCACGTGCCAGGGATCGTCCACGTTGAACATCCGGGCTGAGTGGTAGAGGTGCAGCAGCAGGATGCAGCCCACGCGGAGGGCATCGATGTCGGGTCGGCGATGGGAGGGGGTGGCATCGGTCATGGGGGTTTCCTCTCCCCCAGCCTGCCGCCACGCCCCTGCCCTGGCCCCGGATCCGGCGCGAACCGGATCCGGAAGGGCATGAACCGGATCAGACCGTGGCCCGGGCGTGCCAGCGCTCGAAGAGTTTGCGCCGGCGCGCCATGAGGGCCTCGGCCTCCGGAACCCGCAGCACCAAGCGCTCCAGCTGGCCCAGGTAGCCCGCATCCTGGAACTTGGCCCGAAGCTCCGGGAGGAAGGGATGGAGCTTGCACAGCACGGCCACATGCTCGGAGTTGGCTTCCTGGAACAGGGCCTCATCCACGGCGCCCCGATTCACCAGGGCCGCCGCCATCTCCCAGTAGGTCACGACCATCCGGAAGGCGGCGCTCCCCTCGAAGCCGCTGACCATCAACTGCACCACGTCCTCGGCGCCCTGGGGGTGGAAGCGCTCCAGGTACCAGCGCCGCGCCGCCCGGAGTTCCGGGTCCCGCCGCAGCTCGTAGAGCTTCAGGATCAGATTCCCATCGGCCTGCATCCCGCTCATCCCTGGGCCCGCTGGAAGGATTCGTAGCGCAGGAGCCAGCGCCCCTGCTTCCTTACCCGGTACTCGGTGACGTGCTGCAGCACCGGCGCCTCCCCCGGGGCGGTCAGCGCGATCACCGCGTGGGCGAACACCCCGTCGGGGCCGGCCATGTAGCTGATCTCCTTCAACTCCACCTGGAGGGGCCCCTTGGCCAGCAGACCCGCCCACCGCGCCCGGAGGGCGTCAGACCCTTTGGCCAAGCGGCCATCGGAGCCCACGGCCTCGGCCCAGGGATCGTAGAGGGCGAGGATCCGGTCCACATCGCCGGATTTCACGGCCGCCAGGCGGGCCTTGGTGAAGGCGAAGGTGCCTTCATCGATGCCGGGCGCGGCCCATACGAGGGCGGGTAAAAGCAGGGCGGGAAGCATGATTCCTCCGAGAAAGCCCTTTCGAGGGCTTGAATCGAACGATCGTTCGTTTTATTCTTGATGTCAAGGGAGGTCCTTTGCCCACCACTGAAACCCCGAAAGCCCGGAAAGGCAGCCTCACCCGCGGCGCCATCCTGGAGGAGGCCGTGCAGTTGGCCTCGGTCCATGGCCTGGAGGGGCTGTCCATCGGGCAGCTGGCCGAAGCCACGGGCCTGAGCAAGGCCGGGCTCTTCGCCCACTTCGGTTCCAAGGAGGGCCTCCAGCTGGCCACGGTGGAGGCCGCCGGAGAACGCTTCGTCGCCGCCGTCATCGAGCCCGTGAAGCACCTGCCCAAGGGCCTGCCGCGCCTCCGGGGGCTCCTGGAATCCTGGCTGGCCTACGGCCCCTCGAAGACTTTCCGGGGTGGCTGCTTCTTCGCCGCGGCCAGCACCGAATTCGATGGCCGGCCGGGCCCCGTGAAGGATCGGGTGCGAGAGGCGATGAAGCAGTGGTCCGGCCTCCTCAAGCACGCGGTGCGGGAAGCCGTGGCGGAGGGCCACCTGCGGGCGGAGGCCGATCCCTCCCTCCTGGCCTTCGAATTCCTCGCCCTGGCCATGGGGGCCAACAACGCCTATCAATTGCACGACGATCCCCGCGCCTTCGACTTCGCCCGGCGCGCCTTCGCCGCCCGGCTCGACGCCCTGGTGACCCCATGATCGAACAGCTGCTGCGCCGCACCGTGGCCTTCCTGGAGCGGGTGCATCCCCCCGCCACCGGGCGGCTGGCCCAAACCCTCTTCATCACGCCGCCCCGCCACACCCCCTCAGCCCGGGAGCGGGAATCCCTGCGCCACATGACGCCGCTTCGCATTCCCTACCGGGGCGGCACCCTCCTGGCCCACAGCCGGGGCAAGGGCCCCCTCGTGCTGCTCCTCCACGGGTGGGGCGGGCGGGGCGGGCAGATGCGGGCCTTCGCCGCGGGCCTCGCCGATGCGGATTTCCGGGCGGTGGTGCTCGATGCCCCCGCCCACGGTGGCAGCCCCGGGTGGCAGGCGGGCATTCCCCAATTCGCCGAAGCCCTGAAGGCCGCTGAAGCCCACCTCGGCCCCATCCACGGCGTCGTCGGCCATTCCCTGGGCGGCATTTCCACTTTGGTCGCCCTGGCCGAAGGCCTGGAGGCCCGCCGCGCGGTGGTGGTGGCGGCTCCCGCCCACCCTCGCCGCTTCTACCGCCAATTGCTGGAGCGCCTCGGCGTAGAAGACCGCCGCTGGCCCGAGCTGGAAGCCGCCTTCGAGCGGCATGTGGGCCGCTCCTTCGAGGAGGTTGAAGGCCCGGCGCTGGCCCGCCGCCTCACCACCCCGCTGCTCGTGGTCCATGACGACCAGGATCGCGAAGTGCCGATGGAGGAAGCCGTCGACACCGCCAGCGCCCATCCCGGCGCCCAGCTGCTGCCCACCACGGGCCTCGGCCACCGGCGCATCCTGAAGGATCCTGCGGTCATCCGCGAGGTGGTGCGCTTCATGGGCGGCGAGCCCTGCGGCCCCTCCCGCCTGGAGCGGGAGCTGGCCTGCCCGGATCTGCGGGACTAGAGGCGGAGGCGGGAGAGCATCAGGCCCCCGGAGTCCCACGCGGCCAGAAAGCCCCTGGGCCGGCCCAAGCCGTTCAGCGCCTCCAGATCAATGGGCGGGGTGGCCGGGCCGCTCGGGCGCTCGGCGGGGAAGAGTTCGGAAAAGGCCTCCAGTTCCGCCGCATCGCAGAGGAGCACCCGCTCCTCCACCCAGACGCGCTCGGCCATGGCATTCACACGACGCACCTGATCTCCATGCTCGGGCATATCACCGCTCCTCTAGGACGTCCGCTGCTGAGAATGTGGGCACCCCACCCCACCGGCGCCTGTGCGCCGGATCATGACTCGCTGGGTCAGGATTCGCAGATCTGCCTTAAGGGCACCCGCGCCGGTGACTGGAGGCAAGCCCCGGTTGCGGGGCACCGGTCGCGAACCCACTGTTCCAGCAGCGGAACCGGAGGTGTGCCTTGACCAGCCGCGTCGTCGTGGGCATCGATTTCTCCCCCACCTGCAAGAAGGCCCTGGAACGCGCCGCCGAGTGGGCTCAGCGCCTGGATGTGCCCCTGTTCGCCCTGCACGTGCTGCAGGAACCAGGCGCGGCCATCACCACGGCCGGGTACGCCCTCGCGGACCCCAAGTGGATCCAGGCCACCGAAGATCACGCCCGGGCGACGCTGAAGGAATGGCTGGCGCCCCACCCCGGCACCATGAGCGAGGTCGTGTGGGGCTCCGCGCCGGAGGAGCTCTTGAAGCGCTGCGATGCCGACTCGCTGCTCGTGGTGGGCCAGAAGGGCCGCAGCCCCTGGGAACGCTTCCTCTTCGGGGCGACCACCTCGAAGGTGGTCGCCCATGCGCCGTGCGAAGTGCTCGTCATTCCCGCAGCGCCGAAGAAGGTTTGAGGGCGCTCAGGAGGAATGAGCCAAGGCCCCCTTCCCTTCCGCCTCCAGCACCGTGAGCGTGGTCCGGAGCAGGGAGTCGGGGTTGAGGGAGATGCTGTCGATGCCCTGCTTCACGAGGAACCGCGCGAACTCGGGATAGTCGCTGGGCGCCTGGCCGCAGATGCCCACCTTCCGGCCCTTCGCCTTGGCCGCCTTGATCACCTGCGCGATGAGCGTCATCACCGCCGCGTTGCGTTCATCGAAGAGGTGGGCCACCACTTCCGAATCCCGGTCCACGCCCAGCACCAGCTGGGTGAGGTCGTTGGATCCGATGGAGAAGCCATCGAACAGCTCTGCGAAGGCCTCCGCAAGGATCACGTTGCTGGGGATCTCGCACATCACGTAGACCTCCAGTCCGTGTTCCCCCCGCCGCAGGCCGTTGAGGGCCATTTCGTGCAGCACCCGCCGGCCCTCGTCCACCGTGCGGCAGAAGGGGATCATCAGTTTCAGGTTCCAGAGCCCCATCTCCTCACGCACCTTCAAGGCGGCCCGGCATTCCAGGGCGAAGCCCGGCCGGTAACGCGGATCGTAGTAGCGGGAAGCCCCACGGAACCCCAGCATCGGATTCTCCTCCTTGGGCTCGTAGGGTTCACCGCCCAACAGACCGGCGTACTCGTTGGTCTTGAAATCCGAGAAGCGCAGGATCACATCCTTGGGGTGGAAGGCCGCAGCGATGACGGAGATGCCCTCCGCCAATCGATCCACGAAGAACTGGGCCTTGTTGGCATAGCCCGGAGTGCGGGCATCGATGGCCTTCTTCAGGGTCAGATCCTGCAGGTGCTCGAACTCCACCAAGGCCATGGGATGGATCCCGATGGAACTGCTGATGATGAACTCCTCCCGCGCCAGGCCCACGCCATCCTGGGGCAGGAAGGACAGCGCGAAGGCCCCATCGGGCTTCGCCACATTCACCATCAACCGGGTGCCGGGCTTGGGAAGGCCGAGGAGATCCACCCGCTCCACGTGATAGGGGAGCACCCCCTCGTACACGAAGCCGGTTTCACCCTCCGCGCAGGAGACAGTGACCTCCTGGCCATCCACGAGGCGATCCGTGGCGTTGCCCGTGCCCACCACCGCGGGCAGACCCAACTCACGGCTCACGATGGCCGCGTGGCAGGTGCGGCCACCCCGGTTGGTCACCACGGCCCGGGCCTTGCGCATGACGGGCTCCCAATCGGGATCCGTCCGCTCGGACACGAGGATCTCGCCCTCCTGCAACCGATCCAGCTCATGGACGTTGTGCAGGACCCGCACACGGCCGGCGGCGATGCGCTCGCCCACGCTGCGGCCTTCGCAACAGATCCGCCCCTTGCCCTCCAGGTGGTAGAGCTCCAGGTGCCCTGGCGCCTTGCGGGATTGCACGGTTTCAGGGCGGGCCTGGAGCAGGTAGAGGGGTCCACCGGGGCCATCCTGCGCCCACTCCAGATCCATGGCGGTGTGGCTTCCGCGCTGGGCGCTGTAGTGGTCTTCCACCAGGCAGGCCCAGCGCGCCAGCGTGAGGATGGCTTCGTCATCCAGGGTGAAGCGCCGCCGTTCCGCCTCCGTGACGGGCACCGTCCGCACCCGGCGATTGCCGCCTTCGTCGTAGATCAATTTCGTTTCCTTGCTCCCGAGCCGTTTCTGCAGGATGGGCCGGTAACCCCGCTTCAAGGTGGGCTTGAACACGAGGAACTCGTCGGGCGTGACGAGGCCCTGCACCACGCTCTCGCCCAGGCCGTAGGCGGCGTTGATCAACACCACATCCTGGAAGCCCGTCTCGGTATCCAGGGTGAACATCACCCCGGCGACGGCGCGATCGGATCGCACCATCCGCTGGATGCCCACCGACAGGGCCAGGTTGGCGGGATCGATGCCCTGGTCGTGGCGATAGGAGATGGCCCGGTCGGTGAAGAGGGACGCAAAGCAGTGGCGACAGGCCTCCTCCACCTGCACCGGTCCCTGCACGTGCAGGTAAGTTTCCTGCTGCCCGGCGAAGCTCGCCTCGGGGAGGTCTTCCGCCGTGGCGCTGCTCCGCACGGCCACATCGGCCCAGCCGGCCAAGGCGTTGCCCATGGCCCCATAGGCCTCGCGGATTTCCCGCCCCACTTCCGCGGGCATGGCACCCGCCAGAAAGGCCTGCCGGATCTGCAGGCCCGCGGCCGCCAGCGATACCGGATCGCCCGGCCGCACCTTCGCCAGGTTCTCGCGGATGATCGGCTCCAGACCGTTGTCGGCCACGAAGGTCCGGTAGGCCGCCGCCGTCAGCGCGAACCCCTCAGGGATGCGCACGCCTTGGGGCGCAAGGGCCTGCACCAGTTCACCCAGGGAGGCATTCTTACCTCCCACCTCCGGAAGATCCTTCAAACCCAATTCGGAATACCTGCGGACGTAACGCATGGTGTGCCTCCAGACAAGGGGATGGAGCCGCGCTCAGCGGCGGGGAGGGCGGACTGGTGGCGCCGGGGCCCGCGGCGGACGGGGCGCGCCGCCCCGGGGGCTGAAGCTCCGGGGGGGAGCTTGTTCCACTTGGCGGCTGCGCCAGTTCTGATCCAGTTCGCGCCGGCGATCCGGCGCCACGGGGCGTTCCCGCCACCGGCCCTGATCAAGCTGACGCCAGCCCTGCTCGGAATGGCGGAGCAGGTTACCCTCGCGGTCCGTGAACACGTCATTGGGGCGCCGGGAGGGGCGAGGTTCCCGCAGGGCCGGGCGCTCCGTAAGGCCCGGTCGGCTCGGCGGCCGTTGGTAGAGGTTGGGGCGTGACCGGAGCCCCGTGGGCGGTAGCGTCACCGCGGTCCGGGAACGGGTCCACGGCGCCTCCACCGAGCGGTTCGGCACGTAGGGCCGGTAGCCGATCCCATGGCCGGGGCCGCGGTAGGGAGGGTGGTGCCGGTAGCCGCCGTGCCCCCACCATCCACCGCCCCAGGTCCAGGGGTCTCCGAACCAATCCCACCAGCCCCATCCGAACCCGAGGTTGAAGGTCCACCCATCCCAGCAGTCGTAGACCGCGTGGAAGCCCCAGGTCCAGGGCCGGGGAATGAAATAGGCCCCGATCCAGGGACGATAGTGCCAACCCGTCCCGAAGACGATGGTGGGGCCCCAGATGTAACAGCCGGTGTAGCCCGCCGTGTACCCCACGAAGACCTCGTCGTCATTGGCGTCGTACACGCGCACATAGGTCACCGGATGGAGCAGGTGGCTGGCGGGAATCGTGTAGATCTCCTTGGGCACCTTGTCGCAAATGGCCCAGGGCCCCTCGGGGTGATCGGCCACATACCAGACGGCCCGTGCGCAGGCGTAGTAGCGCCCCCTCGCCTCGATCACCGGCGTGCGCGTATTCACCGCGTAGCGCAGGGTCGTGCCCTCGATGGGCTCAAAGCGCGGTGCGCCGTCATAGGTCACCTTCAACGCGGCGCCCTTCCGCTGCACGGTCGCCGTCTGCGGCACCTGCGCATCGAGCACCGCATCCCGGGCCTGGGGCGTGCCCGCCACATGGGGCAACACCCCGCCCTTGGGCGAGTCGGGGGGGATTTTCTGGAAGCTCGCGGGCAGCCGATCCGCCGGCACGAAGATCCAGGGGCCTTCCAGGGCGGCCGCCGTGAACCAGCGCCCGGAGAACAGCGCATAGAGCTCCTGCCTCGGGATGTCACGGAAGACATCCGAGGGGGTGTTCTCGATGTACAGGAGGTCCGTCCCCTTCACCGAGGCGTAGGTCGGCGGCCCGTCCGTGGCGATGAGTTCCGCGGGCTCCAGGGAGACGAGGATCCTCGGCGGGGCGGCGGGCCGGGCGCCCTCATCCTCACGTTCTTCGGGAGCTTCCCCGGCCTGGGCGCTCGCGGCTTCGCGAACCTCCCTCGGGGGCGTGCTGAGGGTGCGATAGGGACCCTGAATGGCCTCGGCGGTGTACCAGGTATCCGCCCCCTTCAGATACAGCTCCTGGGCCTTCCCCCGCTCCCGGTAGATCATCCATGGGGTGTTCGCCACCCGGTCCAAGTCAAACCCCTCCACGGGCTCGAACCGGGGCTCACCATCGATGAGCACCAGCACCGTGGGCACCGTGGCCGTGAGGATCCGGGGCGGATCATTACGAAGCTCCAGGGCCCCGGCGGCCTCCTTTTGGGAGGTCGCCAGATCTGAGAGCACGGCGTCCAAAGAGACGCGCATCTGCCATTTGGGAACCTCGGCTTCCAGCACCCGGGCCAGGGCCTTCTCCCGCTCCGGCGTGGTGTCCGGGAACCGGCTGTTCTCCACCTGAAGGTCGAGGATGCGCACCTCCCGCGCATCTCGGTCGGTGTCCACCCGGGCCTTCACCCACACCGCCCCGAAGACGGGCGCTTTGGCCCCCGGCCGCGTGATGGAAACCGCCAAGCGGCCGCGCAGGATGTTGTCCTGGAAGCTGTCCACCTGGGGTTGGTAGAGCACGATGCGCCCTTCTGCACTCCCGATCTCCCGGGGCCAGTGCTTGACGGCCCCGGCCTGGGCCCCACAGGGGACACAGGACACCCACAACCAAAAGAGGAGCAGAAGGGAACGGGCACGGAACATGGGGGTCTCCTTGTCATCAGCCCCGAGAAGGGGCGCTGGGGAGGGTTCAAGGTTCAAGGTTCCAGGGCTCCGGGCTTGGCCAGGGGCCTAAGCTGCGCGGGCCGCCCTGGGGCCGAGAGATCTCCGAAATCCTTCTGGATGGCGCCCACTCGCCGGTGGTAGCCCTCCCCATCCCCGAACGACACGAAGCGGGGATAGCGACTGTGGACCACCTTGGGTTTGTGGTTGTGCTTGATGGGGCAGAAGCGCTGCTCCGTCCGGCCCGCCACCTCCTGGACGTAGGCGATGAGGCCGTTGAAATAGCCGCAATAGAGGCAGCCGATTTTTTCGAAGGCATTGAGGTAGGGGAGCTTCGCCCGGTCCAGCTCCAGGTAGTCCCTGCGCCTGGTGCGGGGAATGCCATAGATGGGGCAGCAGAGCAGTTGGTAGAGCCCCACGTAGAGATCCAGGAGGAGGGCTGGAAGCAGGGCGCCGTAGATGACCGGGGTTGAGAACAGCACGGGCCAAGCCGTTCCTTTCAGGTAGACCCACTTGCCCTCTCGCCCCTCCCTCTCCCGACGCCGGGGCTCGGGGCTCCGCAGCACGTACCCGCCATCCAGGGGGCGGGCCACCGCCATGGCCACGGGCCCCCACCGCCACCCGCGGCGTTCATTCACCCGGCGATTGCCGACTCCCAGCCCGAGATCGGACATCAGCACACCCCCCCATGGAGTTCGTGATCGTCGTGGATCCCCGCCACGAACAGTTCGCATCGCCCCTTGGGCCCGCGCTTGGCGGAGTACATCGCCAGATCCGCTTGATGCAGCAACCGGTCGGGTGGCATGGGAACCTGGGTGAGGGCCACTCCCACGCTCGCGGAAATGTGGACCTCTTCCCCTTCGAGCAGGAAGGGCTGCGCGATGAGCTCCGTGACCCGGTGGGCCACCTTCAACGCCGCCGTGGAATCTTCGATCTCATCCAGCAACAGGATGAATTCGTCCCCGCCCATCCGGGCCAGAGTGTCCTCCGGCCGCAGGCACTCCGAGAGCCTGGTGCCCACCTCTACCAGCAGCTGATCGCCGACCGCATGGCCCCTCAAATCATTGACGGGTTTGAAACCATCCAGATCCAGGAAGAGCAGCGCCAGGGTGCGAGGCCGCCGCTCCAGGGATTTTAAGGCCTGGGCGAGGCGATCGAGCAGGAGGGCGCGATTCGGCAGCTCCGTGAGCGGGTCGTGGAAGGCTTTGTGGGCATAGAATTTCGTTTCCGTCACATCCAGCAGGCCCACCACGGAACCCAGCAGCTGGCCATCGGGCAAGCGGATGGGATCCGCATGGGCCAGGAGCACCCTCGGCCGGCCCCCCGAGGTCCGGAGCACCATCTCCAGATCATGCACCGTTTCGCCCCGCCGGGCCCGGGCCATGGGCCCATCCGGCCCATCCAGAGGCGTAGTGCCATCGGCTTTGAACAACCTTTCTCCCGCTTCCTCCAAGAGGACGGCCGGAGAATCCAAAAGGTCCTTCGCGGCCCGGTTGAAGACGGAGACCGATCCATCCGGCTGGGTGGCCACGATGCCTTCGGAAAGGCTCTCCAGCAGCGCCTGATTGAAGACCCGCTCCTCCTTCAGGGTCCGGTTGACGGTGCGAAGCACCCGGACCTCCCGCCTCAGCAGAAGGTAGAGCAGGCAAGCGGTGAGCAGGACCAACCCCCCGTTCTTCACGAGGGCGAGCAAGTGGAGCTGACCCGGGGAGTGGAGCTTGGGCAAGTACCAATCCGATAGCCAACTTCCGCCCCCTACGATGGCCGCGTAGAGCAGGGCCCATCGGTAAGGCGCGGCATCCATGAAGGCGAGGGCCCGCTCCACCAGGGAATCCTCCCTCGGGTGGCTGGTCCGTCTTGCGGATCTCCGTCGCATGGGGAACCTCCGCCGAACCGCGCGGGCCGAGTGGAATCAGGGAATCGCGCGGATCCGGATCATTGAACCCCCGACAAATTCAACAAGGCGCGCACTTCCTCATCGCTGGTCTGCCCGAAATCCTCATACCACTGGCCGATGGCGTAGAAGTTGGCTGGCCGCCTCGGGCAGATCAACTGATCCACTTCCAGCTCCAGCTCCTGACATGTGTCCGGGGGCCCCACCGGCACGGCCACCACGATGGCGGCGGGCTCCTGCTCACGCAGCGCCTGGACGGCGGCCCGCATCGTGGCCCCCGTAGCCAAACCATCATCCACGAGGATGACGGTCCTTCCCTTCACGTCCAAGGGCGGTTTACCGGGCCGGTAAACCTGCTCCCGCCGCTGCAATTCGCGCTGCTCCCGCTGCACCGCCCGCTCGATTTCCCGGTTGCCCGGGCTGTAGGTATCGAGGACATCGGTATTGAACACGATGCCATTTCCCTGAGCCAGGGCGCCCATGGCGAGTTCCTCATGCCCCGGTAGACCCAATTTCCGCACGAGGAAAATGTCCAAGGGGAGATGCAGGGCCTCGGCCACCTGGCAGGCCACCGGCACACCCCCCCGGGGTAGGCCAAGAACGATGGCATCCTTCCGATTCCGGAAGGCCCTCAGGGCCAAAGCCAGGGTCTGGCCAGCTTCTTTGCGGTCCTGATAGAGGAGGGTCATGCCTCGCCTCCCTGGGAACCCAGGTGCGTCCGGAACCAATCCGAAGCATGACCCGCCACGATCCGCAGGGCCCCGGGTTCCTCGAAGAGGTGGGTGGCCCCGTTCACGATGCGGAGCTCCCGCTGGCAGTGGGTCATTTGCTCCAGGGCAGAACGGTTCATCTCGATCACTTCCCGATCCAGTCCTCCCACGATGAGCAGGGTCGGTGCTTTCACATGAGGCAGCGCCTCCTCCGCCAAATCCGGCCGACCACCGCGGCTCACCACGGCATCGATGCGCACGCCAGGCTCCGCGGCGACACTCAAGGCCGCCGCGGCTCCCGTGCTCGCGCCGAACAATCCCAGGGGCAGGAACCGGGTGCTGGGTTCCTGGGCGGCCCATCGGACCGCGGCCATCAATCGCTGGGCGAGCAGATCCACGTTGAAGCGGTATTCGCGGGTGACCTCATCGATCCGCTCTTCATGGGGCGTGAGCAGGTCGAACAGGAGGGTTCCCAACCTGCCTTTCTGGAGGTAGCGGGCCACGAATTGATTGCGCGGGCTATGGCGGCTGCTGCCGCTGCCGTGGGCAAAGAGGACGAGCCCCTCCGTCCGGGGAGGGAGCGATAGGGACCCCTCCAGTTCCAACGGGCCACAGGGAACCAGCACCTGCCGTTCCCCGGTGATCCAGAGGTCGGGATGAGTCAACACCATGGCAACCCCCCAGATGATTCAAGACGGGCCGCCTGGATCGGAAGGCGGCCCGCAATACCTTCAGGAGCCGAAGTGGATGAAGCGCCGCTGGCGCCCCACCCTGACCTTCCGGGGCGTCAACAATTGCCACTTGGGCACCGTGAGCGTGAGCACACCCGATTTCAAAGTCGCCTCCACCCGGTTGAAATCCACGGGTTCGGGTAACTGCACCTTGCGCGTGAATGGGCCGAATCCCCGTTCCCCTTTCCATGGGCCCTCGTGGCCGGGTTCGGGATTTCGGTACCCCTGGATGACCAGCTCCTGGCCTTGGACGGTGACTTCCAAGTCCTCCTCTTGGAGGCCTGGAAGATCCAATCGCACCAAATAGCACGTCGGAGCATCAGCCACTTCCAAGGCCGGCTGGAAGGACGGATACCAGCCCTTGGACTGGGAGACGGGTTTCACCCCGGCCCGACCCGCAGGGCCAACATGCCGCTCCTCCTGGATCCGGGGCGGAAGATGCAGATATCGGGTGAACAGTTCGCTCATGGCAGGCTCCTCCGATCACAGGGTTCGGAAGCCTTCTGTCCTATTTGACTTCCTTGACCTTGATCGTCTTGGCCCGGGCCTCGGGGACCTTGGGCAGGGTGATCGTGAGCACCCCTTCGTTCAGCTCCGCATTCACCTTGTCCGTATCCACCATCTCAGGAAGGGTGAAGGTGCGGTTGAAGCTCCCGAAATTCCGTTCGTAGGTGAGATAGGTCTCACCCTCTTCGCGGATTTCGGCCTCCCGCTTCCCGCTGAGGCTCAACCGGTTCCCGGAGATCGAAACGTCCACATCCTCCTCCTTGATGCCCGGGAGATCAGCCTTGAACACGAAGGAGGTCGGCGTCTCCTTGGCTTCCAGGGGGGGGATCAAAGCCATTCCCGATTCCGTCAGCCGGCTCAGGGAGCGGGGGAAGGCCATGCCAAACATGTCCTGGAAGGGATCCCAGTTCATGAGGCGGTTCATGGACGCGAACGGATCAAGCCCTTCCGTAAAGGGGGTACGGAGGGAGGTGGGTCGGTGTACCAGCAAGTTGCTCATGGGTCGCTCCTTTGGGGGGGAAGAAGGAATGCTGAGACCCCCGTCTCTTCCTGGATTCAGCTGAGGCAGCTGCTCATAGGAAGGAACAAGACGTAGGCCACAACGTGGCAGGGAAAGCCATTGAGGACACCCTTCCCTTGGCGCCAGGGAAGGCGATCCAAAAGGTGGGGCGATCCCCAGGTGATGGCAATCATAAGCGTGGCAGTCGGGTATGGCGGATTCCGTGGCCTGCCTTGAATTCCAAGGATTGGACGGGGTGCGGCCTCGGATCCCACGCTTGCTTCCCAGGGGCCCGGGAGGACCTTGAAGGCATACCTCGCGTTCGCGAAAGGGGGGCATGTGGCCCAGAGCGAACTCTCCAAAGCGCCCCAGGACTGGGGCCTTTCGCCGAACCTGGTGGATTACGAAGCCGCACGCCGGGATTTCAACTGGGCCTCCGCCCGGGCAGAGCTGGGGGGCTTCATCAACATGGGCGAAGCCGCAGTTGATCGCCAGGCCATGGGCCCCCTTGGCTCCAAGGTGGCCCTGCGGTTCCTGAGCCCCGATCATCCGGCCCTGGATTTTACCTATGGGCAATTGATGGGGCTGTCCAACCGCTTCGCCAACGTGCTCACCCACCTCGGGGTGCTCAAGGGCGAACGCGTGTTCTCGCTGCTGGGCCGGGTGCCGGAGCTCTACCTCGCCGCCCTGGGAACCCTCAAACGGCGGGCCGTGTTCTGCCCCCTCTTTTCCGCCTTTGGGCCGGAACCCCTGCGCACGCGGCTGGGCCTGGGCGGGGCCCGGGTGCTCGTCACCACACCCTCGCTCTATCGCCGGAAGATCGCACCCATCCGCGAACAGCTTCCCCAGCTGGAATTCGTCTTGCTCGTGGGCTGGGAGGAAGTTCCGGGGGCGCAGACCATGGCCTTGGATTCCCTGCTGCAATCCGCCACCAGCGAGTATCAGGTGGGCCCCACCTTCCCGGATGACCCGGCCCTTCTGCACTTCACCAGCGGCACCACGGGCACCCCCAAGGGCGCGCTCCACGTGCATGAGGCCCTGGTGGCCCACTACGCCACGGGCAAGCTGGCCCTGGACCTCCACCCCGATGACATCTTCTGGTGCACGGCGGATCCGGGCTGGGTCACGGGTACGTCCTACGGCATCCTGGCCCCCCTGGTCCACGGGGTGACAAGCCTCGTGGACGAAGCGGAGTTCGATGCCCAACGCTGGGTCGACATCCTCTCCGCGGAAGGGGTCAGCGTCTGGTACACGGCCCCCACGGCCATCCGCATGCTCATGAAGGCGGGCACCCCCCTGGTGAAGCGCCACCGCTACCCCAAGCTGCGGTTCCTCGCCAGCGTGGGCGAGCCCCTGAATCCCGAAGCCGTGCTGTGGGGGAAGGAGGCCTTCGGCCGCCCCTTCCACGACAATTGGTGGCAGACGGAAACGGGCGGCATCATGGTGGCCAATTACGCGGCCATGGACATCCGCCCGGGCTCCATGGGCAAGCCCCTGCCCGGGGTGGAAGCATCCATCGTGGTGGAAGGCCCCGACGGGCACCTGTTGGAAGCGGAGGCGGGGGAGGAGGGCGAGCTGGCCCTGAGGCCCGGATGGCCGTCGATGTTCAGGGCCTACTGGAATGAACCCACGCGCTACTTCAAGTGCTTCAAGGACGGGTGGTACCTCAGCGGGGATCTCGCCCGGAAGGACGCCGACGGCTATTTTTGGTTCGTGGCCCGGAAGGATGACGTCATCAAATCCTCGGGGCACCTCGTGGGCCCCTTCGAGGTGGAGAGCGTGCTCATGGAGCACCCCGCGGTGGCGGAGGTGGGCGTCATCGGAAAGCCCGATCCCGTGGCCTTCGAATTGGTGAAGGCCTTCGTCACGCTCAAGGATGGTTATCTCCCCACGGAAACCCTCCGGGAGGACCTGCTCGGGTTCGGCCGCAAGCGCCTTGGGGCCGCCGTGGCCCCCAAGGAGATCGCCTTCCTGCCCAGCCTCCCCCGCACCCGCAGCGGCAAGATCCTGCGGCGCCTCCTGAAAGCGCGGGAGCTGGGCCTGCCCGAAGGCGACACCTCGACGCTGGAGGCCTGAGTGGATCCCTCGCCCCGAACCCTGCTCCAGGAGATGCTCCGCATCCGCCGCTTCGAGGAGCGGTGCGCCGAAGCCTACAGCGCCGGGTTTATCCGCGGCTTCCTTCACCTCTACATCGGCGAAGAGGCCGTGGCCGTGGGGGCCATGCATGCGTTGCGGCCCGAGGACGCGGTGGTCTCCACCTACCGGGAGCACGGCCATGCCCTGGCCCGGGGCATGGACATGGGCGCCATCATGGCCGAGATGTACGGCAAGGCCACCGGCTGCAGCCATGGGCGGGGCGGCTCCATGCACCTCTTCGATGCCTCCCGGCGTTTCTACGGGGGGTACGCCATCGTCGCCGGCGGCATCCCCATCGCGGTGGGCCTCGCCCTGGCGGACAAGCTCATGGGCCGACCCCACGTCACCGCCTGCTTCTTCGGCGATGGCGCCGTGGCGGAGGGGGAATTCCATGAAGCCCTGAACCTCGCCGCGCTCTGGAAACTACCCGTGCTGTTCCTGTGCGAGAACAACCTTTACGCCATGGGCACCGGGCTCGAACGGCATCAGGCCCAGACGGACCTCCACCACAAGACGCGGGGCTATGGCGTGGCTTCCGAAGTGGTGGACGGCATGAACGTGGAGGCCGTGCTGGCCGCCACGCGACGGGCCTTGGATGTGGTGCGGCTGGGGGAGCCCTTCTTCCTGGAAGCCCGCACGTACCGCTTCCGCGCCCACTCCACCGCGGATCCGGAGCTCTACCGAACCAAGGAGGAGGTGGAAGGCTGGAAGGCCAAAGATCCCATCCGCACCCTCGCGGCTTGGTTGAAGCTGGAAGACGGATTGACGGACGAGGACCTGCGGCGGATGGAAGCCGAAGTCCAAGCCGAGGTCGCCCAGGCCGTGGCTTTCGCCGAAGCCAGCCCGCTGGAGCCGATTTCAGACCTGCTGCGCCACGTCGTGGCCCCACCCCTACTCCAGGAGGCGATCCCGTGAACGTGCTGGAAGCCATTCAAGGTCGACGCTCCATCCGGGCCTACGCTCCGGAGCCCGTCACGGATCAGCAGGTCCACGATCTGCTGGATGCCGCCATCCACGCGCCCAGCGCCATGAACCGCCAGCCATGGGCCTTCCTCGTGATCCAGGATCCGGCCCAGCTCAAGGTCATCTCGGACCGGGCGAAGGCCTACGCCCTCGCGCACCTGGATGCCCACGCCCCGCACGGATTCCGCGAAACCCTCTCCAGCCCCGATACGAACCTCTTCTACGACGCGGGCACCCTCATCCTGATCTGCGCCACCGCCAGTGGCGGCTTCGCGCCGGGCGACTGCTGCCTCGCGGCCCAGAACCTCATGCTGGCGGCCCACACCCTGGGCCTGGGCACCTGCCCCATCGGCTTGGCCCTGGGTTGGTTCAACCTGCCCGAAGCCAAACGGGAATTGGGCATTCCCGCGGGCTACACCCCCGTGCTGCCCCTCATCGTGGGCCGCCCCCGGGAGCATCCCCCGAAACCCGAGCGGCATCCGCCGGAGGTGCTCCGGTGGACCCGGAGAAGCCCATGAGCCCCATCACGACCTACCGCGAGGCCATCCGCACCTCGGTGCGCTCGGCCCTGCAGCGGGATCCGAAGGTCTTCCTCATGGGGGAGGATGTGGGCCGCTACGGCGGTGCCTTCGCCGTGAGCAAGGGCCTGTTGGAGGAGTTCGGGCCGGAGCGCGTGCGCGATACGCCGCTCTCGGAATCCGCCTTCGTGGGGGCGGGCATCGGCGCGGCCATCGGCGGAATGCGCCCCATCGTGGAGGTCATGACCATCAACTTCAGCCTGCTGGCCCTGGATCAGGTGGTGAACAACGCGGCCACCCTCCGGCACATGTCGGGCGGGCAGATCGGCGTACCCCTGGTGGTGCGCATGGCCACCGGGGGCGGGCGCCAGATGGCCGCCCAGCACTCCCACAGCCTCGAAGGCTGGTATGCCCACATCCCGGGCATCCGCGTGGCCGTCCCCGCCACGGTGACGGATGCCTACGGCATGCTGCAGGCCGCCCTCCAGGAGCCCGACCCGGTGTTCATCTTCGAGCACGCCACGCTCTATCCCATGGAAGGCCCCCTGGAGGAAACGCCGGTGGATCTCACCCACGCGGCCATCCGCCGGCCAGGCCGGGATCTCAGCATCCTCACCTATGGCGGATCCCTGTCCAAGGCCCTGAAGGCGGCGGAACAGCTCGCCCAGGAGGGCCTCGAAGCTGAGGTGGTGGACCTCCGGATGCTGCGCCCCCTGGACATGGACACGGTGCTCGCCTCGGTGGCGCGCACCCACCGCGCCCTCATCGTGGACGAGGCTTGGCGCACGGGGAGCTTCTCCGCGGAAGTCGCCGCCCGCATCCAGGAGGAGGGCTTCGATCTGCTGGATGGCCCGGTGCTGCGGGTCTGCTCCCAAGAAGTCCCCATGCCCTACGCGCTCCACCTGGAGCGCGCGGCCCTGCCCCAGGTGGAGGACATCCTCGCCGTGGCCCAACCATGGGCGGGCCACCATGTATGACTTCCGCATGCCCAAGCTCGGGGCCGACATGGATCAGGGCAAGGTGGTGGCGTGGCGCAAGCACCCCGGTGAACCCATAACCAAGGGCGAGATCATCGTCGATGTCGAAACCGACAAGGCGGCCGTGGAGGTGGAATCCTTCACCGAGGGCGTGCTTGAACAGGTGCTCGTGCCGCCCGGGGAGAAGGTCCCCGTGGGCACGATCCTGGCGAGGATCCGGGTGCCCGGGGAGGCCGCAACGACCCCAGCCCCGGAAGCGGCGGTGGAAGGTGCGGTTTCCGCTGGCGCAGGGTCCGCCCGGGTGTTGGCCACCCCCGCGGCCCGCAAGCGCGCGGCCGAATTGGCGCTGGATCTGGCCAGCATCCAGGGCACGGGGCCTCAAGGGCGCATTCAGCTCACGGATCTGGAAGCCGTATCCCCCGCCCCGCTGCGGCCACCCGCACCCCCGCCTCCATCCCCACCCTCCGAGGATCGCAACCAGCGCATGCGCCAGGCCATCGCCACGGCCATGAGCCGCAGCAAGCGGGAGATTCCCCACTACTACCTCTCGCACACCCTGGATCTGGGCCCCGCCGCCCTCTGGTTGGCCAAGACGAACGCCGCCCTTCCCCTGGAGGCACGCCTCCTGCTCGGCGCCCTGCTGCTCAAGGCGACGGCCCTCGCGCTGCGCGAGGTGCCGGAACTCAACGGCTTCTGGGAGGCAGGCGCCTTCCAGCCCAGTGCCCGCATCCACGTGGGCCTTGCCATCTCCCTGCGCCACGGTGGGCTCATCGCCCCCGCCCTCCACGATGCGGATCAGGCCAGCCTGGAGGACCTCAACCGGCGGATGACGGACCTGGTGACCCGGGCCCGCACCGGCGGGCTGCGGGGCTCGGAACTCACCGATGCGACCATCACCGTGACGAGCCTTGGGGATCGGGGCGTGGAAGCCGTCTACGGGGTGATCCATCCTCCCCAGGTGGCCCTGGTAGGCCTCGGCAAGGTGGTGGAGCGGCCCTGGGTGGTGCAGGGCCGGCTGGAGCCCCGGCTCGTGGCCACCGCCACGCTCTCGGCGGATCACCGGGTGAGCGATGGGCACCGGGGCGGGCTGTTGCTGGCCGCCATGGACCGGCTCCTCCAAGCCCCGGAGGACCTATGACCCGCGACGCGCTGCGCGCCCAACTCCTGGTCCTGCTCGGCCACATCGCACCCGAGGCCGACCTGGCGAATTGGAAGGACGAGTATCCCCTGCGGGAGGAGTTGGATCTGGATAGCGTGGATTTCTACGGATTCATCCTCGCCATTCACAAGCACCTCGGCATCGCCGTCCCCGAAGCGGACTACGCGGGACTCGCCACACTCAAGGGCTGCCTGGATTACCTGGAGCCGAAAGTGGCCATTGGGCAGCCCCAGTGACCGAGCTTCGGTTCTAGGGGTCAGGCATGGACGAGGGTGGGCTTCCGTTTCAGGCGCGCCACCGGGTGGGTGTTGAGCACCTTGAGGGTTTCCATGACCTCGCTGTAGGGCAAGCTGGGCGGGCTCCCGGGCAGATCCTCCTGGGCATGGAGGATGAGGTCGTTCATGGAGAGCAGGCCCTGAACCTTCCCCAGGCCATCCACCACGGGAATCCGGCGGACCTGATACTGCCGCATGTACCGCATGGCCAGCGCCACCGAATCATCGGGATGAACGCAGTGGGCCGGCGCCGTCATCACATCCCGGGCGGGCAACCGGGCGGCCTTCTCCTTCCGCGCAGCCAGGGCCATGGCAACATCCCGATCGGTGATGACGCCCACCACCTTCTCGGCATCATCCAGCACGGGAAGGGCTCCGCAGTCCTGGGCTCCGAGCCGCTCGGCGACTTCGGCGAGGTTGGTATCCAGATGGCAGGTTGTGACTTTGCAGGTGCAGAGATCGCGGACGATCATGGCCCCCTCCCCGGTTCCAAGGCCCGGCCAATATGAGTTGGACCGGGAGTGACTCCGATCATTAGCCCCCCGGTCGTCTATGTCGTTCTGGCGTTATCCGAGCAGGCCCTCTTGGGCCAATTTCAACTGCAGTTCTTTGACCGTGTAGGGCTTTTGGAGGAAAGCCACATGCGGTTGGCGGAGCACCTCCCCGTCGGCCAACTCCAACTGGCCCGAGGCGAACAGGACCGGGATGCGGGGAAGGATCTCCCGGATGCGGGCCAAGGTCTGGAGACCATCCATCCCGGGCATCTTCATATCCAGAATGATGAGATCGGGGATCTCCCCGGCCGTGAGCCGCGCCAGGGCCTGCGCGCCTCCTTCCACCGCGACGGCCTCGAAGCCGGACAGTTCCAGCAAAGGCACATAGGATTCCCGGATCAACGCTTCATCATCTACCAGGAGGATCTTCTTCTTGCCCAAGGCCTCGGACACCGAGGGGACGGATTCAGGCTGGGGAAGCGCCGCGATCCGGGGCAAGCGAACCCGCACCACCGTTCCCTGTCCCGGTTGGCTGGAGATGGAGAGGGCCCCGCCATGGGCTTTCACCACCCCGTAGCTCATGCTGAGCCCCAGGCCGGTGCCCTTGCCCACGGGCTTGGTCGTGAAGAAGGGTTCCATCACCCGGGCCAGGACTTCGGGGGTCATGCCCTCCCCCGTATCCTCGACCTCCAGCAGGATCCAACCCGCCTCCGCACCGGAAGTGCGCAGGGTGAGGGGCCCGCCCTGGGGCATCGCATCCAGGGCGTTGATGCACAGGTTCATGATCGCCTGGTTGATGCTCCCGCTGTCGGCCTCCAACCAGAGCTGCTCCTCCGCCAGCCGCCGGACGATGACCACATGGCCACAAGTACCCTGTTCCAGCAGTTCGCAGATCTCCACCACCTCCGCATTCAACTCCACCGGGGCGAGCTGGGAGGGTTTGCTGCGGGCGAAGTGGAGCAACGACGCCACCACGTCCCGCCCCCGTTCACAGGCCCTCATGATGACCTGGAAGGCCCCCCGGTCCTGCTCGTCCTTCGCCCGCAGCTCTCCGAGGGTCGCCTGGCCCAGGATGGCAGCCAGCACGTTGTTCAGGTTGTGGGAGATCCCCGCCGCCAGCACCCCCAGGGATTCCAGCTTCTGGAATTGGGTGATGCGCTCAATGAGCAGCTTCCGCTCGGATTCATCGGTCTTGTGCTCGCTGATGTCGCTGAACACCCCCCGGATCCGGGGTTCCCCCTCGGGTTCCTTCATGGTGGCGATTTCCATCCTCACCCAGAAGGGCTTGGCATCGGCCCGGGTCAGCCGCAGCTCCCCCACCTGCAGCAACCCCGTTTCCGAGAGCCGCTTCCGCAGCCGGTAGAAGAGATCCTGATCCTCCGGATGGATGAACCGGGTCAGCGGCTGGCCCACCAGATTGCTGCGGATCCGCCCGAGGAGATCCGAAGCCGTGAGGTTGATGTCCATGAGAAGGCCCTGCTCACTCAGGGTGAAATACCCCACGGGCGCCAGATCGTAGAGATCGAAGTAGCGGGCCCAAGAGGTCTCCAGCTCCAGCTTGCTGCGGCGGAGTTCTTCGTTCTGCATTTCCAGTTCGATCTGATGCACCTGGAGTTCATGGACGAGGCCCTGAGTCTCCTCAAGGGACAAGCTTTCGACCGGTGCTGCCGGCTGGGTGCGGGCGGCCTGCTCGGCGAGCTCACGCAGGTTATCGACCTTCTCGGGCGTCTGAACCTTGATCATGGGCACCTCCCCGCATGGCCGGCGGCCTCATTCCAACGGACTTGCCACCCCCGCTCGCCGGATCGTGGTGGCGATGGCATAGACCTCTCCACTGGCGTTGATCAGGGCCGTGGCCGTGAGCCACACTTCCACCGCCTGCCCCGATTTGGCCAAGCGGTGGGTGTGGATGGGCTTCAGCACCTCGGCCTTGGCCAGGCGTTGGATCCGGGCCTGCTCATCCACTTGGAGGTCAGGGGGGATGAGCTCCACGGCGTTCATCGCCAGGGCCTCCGCCTCCGTCCAACCGAAGAGGCGCACGGCTCCAGGATTCCACGCCCGGATCCGGCCCTCGAGATCCTGCATGGTGATCGCATCGCTCGCATCCCGCACCACCGCGGCCAGCCGATCCAACCCCTCGCGGCCGCGGACCACCTCGGAGATGTCCACCGACGTGATGACCGCGCCTTCGATAACGTTTTCTAGGGTGCGGTAAGGGCGGATGCGCAGCAGGTAGCGGATCCCGGATTGGGTTTCGACTTCGATCTCCTTGGGGACGAGGTCATCCATGACCTTCCGCACGTCCTCCACCAGGGTGGAATAGTCCGTGAAGTTGGACACGATGTGGCTCAGCGGCCGGCCCACATCCGAAGGAATGAGGTTGATCACCTGGGTCGCCGCCGGGGTGAACCGCTGGATACGCAACAGGTGGTCCACGAAGACCGTCCCCACCCCCGTGCCCCCCAGGAGGTTGTTCATGTCGTTGTTGGCCCGGGACAATTCCAGCACCTTGAGTTGCAGCTCGGCGTTGACGGTGGCCATCTCCTCGTTGACGGACTGGAGCTCCTCCTTGGAGGTTTCCAATTCCTCATTGGTGGATTGCAATTCCTCATTGATGGATTGCATCTCCTCGTTGGCGACCTTGAGCTCCTCGTTGGAGGTTTCCAGCTGCTCGTTGGTGCTTTGGAGGTAATCCTCCTTGGACCGCAGCTCCTGCTTCAGGGCCTCGATGTGCGCCAGGGCCTCGGTGGGGGTGCCCTGGGGCTCCGGGAGCCCACGCCGATCCGCTTCCGGGGCGCCCCCGCCTTCGGGGACTTCCTCCAGCACCATCAGGTAGAGGTTCGCCTGGGATTCGTGCTGGGCCATCGCATCCACGGGCCGCAGGGTGAGCTTCACCACCAAGGCCTCTCCATTGGCCTTCACCCGCAAGGCGGGATGGCACACCGCCTCCTTATGGGTGACCGCCTTGTGCAGCGCGGAGGTGAGTTCCCGCTGGAGGCCTTCCCGGGCCATCTTCAGCACGTTCATCCCGGCTTCACCGGGCGCGGGTTCCAGGAATTTGCCCATGCGCCCGTGGAGGTAGAGGATGTCCCCCCGCTCGTTCACCAAGGCGCCCACGGAGCCGTGGTGCTGGAGCAGGGCCCGTTCGGTGATCTCCCGAAGGCGCGGTTTGGTGGTGTCCGGGGCGGTTCGGGAGGTTCGCGGGCCGGTTCCGCCCGGGAGCAGCGCGGGTGGCATGAATCGCCCCAGGGGCGGCCTCACGCTGCCCTGCAGCTCCAGGCGGCTCTGGTACAGCTTCGCCTTGCGATCCACAGGGTCGAACAGGTTGCTGAATTCGCCCACCGTTTCCGAAGTGCCCAGGAACAGGTAGCCCCCGGGGTTCAGGGAGTAGTGGAACAGGGGGATCAGCCGCTTCTGGAGCTCCACGCCCATGTAGATGAGGAGGTTCCGGCAGCTGATCAGATCCAGTTTGGAGAAGGGTGGATCCTTGATGACATCCTGCTCGGAGAAGATCAGCGAGTCCCGGATGCCCTTGTGGATGCGGAAGGAGCCGCCTTCGGCATCCAAGGTGAAATGTTTGGCCAGAATCTCGGGCGGCACATCCGTGGCGATGCTGGCGGGAAAAGAACCCATGCGGGCGATGTCGATGGCATGGCGATCCAGATCCGTGGCGAAAACCTGGACCTTGAGGTGATGGTTCAACCGGTTCATCTGCTCGTGGAGCAAGATGGCGATGGAGTAGGCTTCCTCCCCCGTGGAGCAGCCCGGAACCCATACCCGGATATGGCCCTCCGCGGGTTTGGCCGAGATGATCCGGGGGATCACGTTCTCCCGCAACACCTCAAAGGCCTCCGGATCCCGGAAGAAACGCGTCACCCCGATCATGAGATCCCGGAAGAGGGCTTCCACTTCCGCCCGGTTCTTCCGGAGGTAATTCACGTAATCCGCCAGCCGATCGATCTGGTGCACCGCCATGCGGCGCTCGATCCGGCGGTGAACCGTGTTCCGTTTGTACAGCGAGAAGTCGTGCCCCGTCTGCCCGCGAAGCAGGGAGAACACGGACCGCAGGGATTCCTCCACTTGACCCGGCAACTCCTCCGCGTCCCGGGGCGCGGCCGTGAACACCCTCCGATTGAAGGCCAGCAGCTCCCGCGGCATCTCGGCCGGGGGCAAAATGAGGTCCACGAGGCCCGTGCCGATGGCGCTGCCGGGCATGCCGTCGTACTCGGCGGATTCGGGGGCTTGGGCCATGGCCAGGCCTCCCTCCCCCTTGATCGCGCGGATCCCCAAAGTGCCATCGCTTCCCGTGCCCGAGAGCACAATTCCGATGGCCCGCTCCCGCATGTCCTGGGCGAGGGACCTGAAGAAGACATCGATGGGCAGCCTCATCCCCCGGGGCGCGTGGGGCTCCACCAGCTGCAGATGCCCTTGGAAGATCGAGAGATCGCAGTTGGGCGGGATCACGTAAACGGAATCCGGTCGGACTTCCATGCCGTCTTCGGCCTGAACCACGGCCAGGTTCGTGAAGCGGCGGATCAGATCCGCCAACATGCTCTTGTGATCGGGGGCCAGGTGCTGCACCACCACAAAGGCCATGCCCGGGAGCCCTTCCGGGGGCATGTTCGAGAAGAAGGCTTCCAAGGCCCCCAGGCCCCCCGCGGAGGCCCCGATGCCCACGATGGGGGGATAGCCCTCCTCGGGTGGCATGCGCAGGGAGGGCTCTTCCCAGGAGGTCGCTTCCCCCTGGGCGGCAGGCCGGGCCTCGGGACCCGATCTAGGCCCCATGGGCCGCACCCCCAGCAGTGCCCGGGGTCTCCCTGGGCTGATCCAGGCCTTCCCTCGTTCCCCGAGGGGCGGCCATCCGGCGGTACCTGTTGGAGAGACTCACCTTCATGGCAGGGCTCCCGGGAATCGGCCCACGCCCTTGCGCAGACAACTGGTGAAATGAAAAAAGTAGAGAGGCAAGAACATGGTACTTGCCCGCGGAGAAGTTGGAACGGGATAACGTGGCTGAACGGCCGAGGGCCTTCGCCTTCCAGCCCTCTCCTGGGCCGGCGGGCGACGAGGATCATGCCCCGTCAGACCTTTCAAGAGACCCACCCTTCGGTTTCGGGAAAGGGCGCATCAATATGAACCCCGACAGGGGTGATCTGCATCATCACGCGAGATCTATCCCCGGGATTCCAGGCTGGTAGACAATGACTTCGGTCCTATCCTTGGAGCAAGAGGACTGGGGCATGTGATCAGATTGGCACTTGAAATTCTGCTTATTCACCTCATTTCTTCAGTTAGTTCGATATTTTTACGGATTATATCATCCGGATAGTTCAAACTCCTTGATGGGGGTGGACCCATGCTCGAAGGTCATGCCCATCTTCTGAATGCCCCGGATGCGGATGGGTTGAATCTGTTCGAATCCCTCCCCACGGGGCTTTGGGAGCGCTTGGATCGCCTCAAGGAGATCCGGACCTACACGGATAATGCCTACGTTTATCAACAAGATGAGATCGTGGGGGGCATCTTCCAACTGCTCGAGGGCGAGTGGAAGGTCGTGCACTCAGACGCCCGCGGGTTTCAGCAGATCCTGGAATTCTTGAGGCCGGGCGCGGTCGCGGGCATCGTGCCCTACTTTGAAGGCCGCCCCTCCTGTTTCTCGGTGCGGAGCCTCCGGAGGAGCCGGGGCTTTTTCATTCCTGGCGATGAATTCAAGCACTGGGCCCTGACGGAAGCGGCGGGCATCGATGCCGTGCTTCACCATTTCGGCACCCGGCTGCGCTACCTCATGGACGTGGCCCATGGCCTGAGCCTGCAGACCGTGCCCGAGCGCCTGGCGAGGGTGATCCTCCAGGAGCACCAGCGGCGCCCGGAAACCTCAATCCTCGAATTCCAGGAGGATCAGGGCGAACTCGGCCTCCACATCGGATGCACGCGCGCCGCCGTATCCAGGGCCTTCAAACTGCTCGCAGACATGGGACTCATCCGGAGCACCTTCCCGGTGGTGAAGGTGCTGGACATCCCCACGCTGCAGCGCATGGCCAAATTCCGCCCGGACAAACCCATTGCCTCACCGGACCCTCACTTGGCCGCAGGCGGACGACCTCCCACCTTCGGGGGTTGGAATGCCTTGAAGCGGGGCCTTCCGTCACCAAAGTCGAAGCAGCCAATGCAACAACCAACGGTCCCGGCCGGCCAACAGAATCCCGGCTCCGGCCATCCACACGATCAGCAACGTCACCACGACGAATGAGAGCAAATTCCCTCCCTGCGGCGTTGGCATCCGCCCTCAAGCCAAAGGCGGGACACCCTGGGGTCAAATGTGGGCCAACCCGCCTTCGGCCTTCGTAGTGGGGACCGAAGGATGGGCGCAGATCGCCTTCATGGTTTGGATGAGATCCTCGTGGGAGGGGGAGCCGAGTTGGCTGCCTCCCAGGGGTTTGGCGGCCAGGAAGAGATCGTTCAGGGAGACGATGCCTTCCAGCACGCCATCCGGCGCCGTGATCGGGAGCCTTCGCACGTGGTGCTTCCGCATGATCCTCAGCGCCTGGGCCGCCGTATCCCCCGCGCCGATGGAATGGATCGTCGTCGACATCACGTCCCGGGCGCGCAGCGCCGAGGCAAGGACATTGCGGGTGGCCAGCGCCATGCAGATATCCCGGTCCGTCAGCACCCCGAGCACCTTGTAGGATTCATCGACCACGGGCAGGATCCCGCAATCGTGTTCCTTCATCAGGGCGGCCGCCTCGGTGAGCGACGTATCCAGATGGCAGGACGCCACGTACGTCGGAGACAGTTCACGAATGAGCATCGCTGGGCTCCTTCAGTCGGTGGGGGGATGGCTACCGGTAAACCATCCCGGCCGCCCCTCCAGGCGGCCGGAACGGGGTTCAGCCCCGGGGCTGGGACACCCCTCTATTTCTTGGGGCTGCCCATGGGCTTCGGGGTTTCGGTGGGCTTCTTGGCCGGCTCGGGTTTCGGAAGTCCGGGGCTGCCCCAGGAGGTACCGGTCTTCGGCTTTTCACCCTGCTTTTCCGGCGTCGGGGTGGGGGATTTCTTTTCGGGGTTCATGGGATTGGGCATTTCACATCTCCTCGGGGGCGGCATCGCGCATGCGCCCCGGAATGCAGCCACCGCGTGGCTGGAACGATCACATCGCCCGCTCACCTCCCCGCCTCCGGGGAAGAGCGGACCCTTGCAATTTCGTCCCCTGGTCAGTGATGAACATCATGAGCCACCCGGTCGGATTCACCCGCTCCAGGCCACTAGAACCAGGCCCACCTCAGGCCCCCGGGCAGCTCGAAGGCGGCCCATTCCACATGCAGCACCCGCCGCGGAGCAAGCCCGCGGGGCATTTCGGAGGCGTGGAGCACCAGCGGGTTCATGGCCAGCACCTCACCCTGGAGGGCGGGCACCGCCACGGCAGGGTCCCCTGCCCCGGCGTGGGATCCCGGTCGCACGAGCAGCGGCCCTTGGTCCAGCCCCGCATCGTCCAGGTGGATGCGCAGGGTGCGGAGGCGACCCACCAGGTCCGGCGGAGCCTGCACCTGGTAGAAGGGTCCCTTGTTCACCCAGCCATCGAAGCCCGGCACCTCCCGGGGCTCCGCCACGGCGAAGGTGGTATCCCGGTGCCAATCGATGGCCCATTCCTGGCCGGGCCCCTTGGCCATGAGCAGGGCCCGGGTGGGCCGGGCGCCGGGCCCCAGGAGGCCGGCCATGAGGCCCGTCAGCGGGGTATCCGCCAGCCACTCCGAAAGCGGGCCCAGGGGCACGGGCCGGCGGGAGGGGGTGGCGAGCCAGGGGATGCGGCGCACGAGGTCGTCGAGCGCGGCTTCGGGCAGGCGCTCCGGCCACCGCGCCCAGCCCTGGCGTTCCAGATCCTCAGCGAATCCCATAGGCGCGGCGCAGGAGGCGCTCCCAGAGGAAGGCGGGCAGGATCGCCTTGGCCTTTCCGGCCCAGAAGGCATCCTTCCCGATGGTGATCCGGCGGGGCGGGCGGCGGGCGGAAATGGCCCGGGCGATGCGCTCCGCGCAATCCACCGCATCGTGGGCCCAGCCCTCGCTGAGTTCCTTCCGTTTCTCCATGTAGCTCCGGAGGATGGGCTCAAAGCGGGTGCCCTTGGCCCGCTCGGGCAGATCGCCCCAGGCCTTGGTGAGGGTCTCCCGGAATTCCGTGCGGATGGCGCCCGGCTCCACCAAGAGCACCGGAATTTCATCGCCGATCTCCAGCCGCAGGGATTCCGCCAGGGCCACCACCGCGTGCTTGCTGGCGTTGTAGGGCCCAGCCAGGGGGATGGACAGGCGCCCCAGCATGGAAGCCACCTGCACCACGCGCCCCTCCCCGCGCGCGGCGTGCTGGCGGACGAGGGGGAGGAAGGCCCGGGTGACCGCATGCAGGCCGATCACGTTCGTCTCGAACTGGCGGCGCAGGTCGTCTTCGGTGATCAATTCCGTGGGCCCCACCTGCCCGTAACCCGCGTTGTTCACGAAGCCGATGAGGCGCAGGTCCCCGCAGGCTTCCACGGCGGCGGCGATGGAGGCCGCGTCGCACACATCCAGGGCCATCACCCGGAGATCCTCGCCCGCGGGCAGATCAGCCAGGGTCTCGGGCCTCCGCGCGGTGGCCACCACGCCCCACCCCCGGGAGCGCAGGGCGCCCACAAGGTGGCGGCCGATGCCCGTGGAACAGCCGGTGATGAGGATCCAGGGCCGGGCGCTCACGGGCGGCCCAGGTTGCCGATGAACTCCTTGAGGGCCTGGTGGATGAACCGGGGATCATCCCACATCAGCCAGTGCTTCACGCCGCCGAGGCGGACCACCTGGAGGGTGCGGAAGGCCTGGAAGCCCACGGTGCGGGCCTCCGTCTCGGGCTGGAGCCCCGTGGGCAGGAGGATGGGGGAGGCGATGAGCAGCACCGGGCAGGTGATCCGGGCCGCATCTGATTGGTTCGACGCCATGCGCCCCCGCGTGTAGCCCGCCAGCACGGCGCCGGGGATGCGCGTGGCTTCGGCCACCACGCGATCCAGCTGTTCAGGGGATGAGGCGAAGGCGCCGTAGCGCTTGCGGAAGGTGCCTTCCACGTCCGCCTCGAAGGATTGGGCGAGGGATTCGGCCTGCACGCCCTCCATTGGGAGCAGGGGCGAATCCAGGAAGACGAGGCCGCGCACGCTCTCCGGGTGGCGGCTGGCCATGCGCAGCCCCACCAGGCCACCCATGCTGTGGGCCACCACCACGAAGGAGCCCTCCAGCTCGCGGCGCCCCAGCTTGGCCACCTGATCCGCCACCAAGCCGAAATCCACCTGGCCGGGCGGCAGCGCGGGGCTATCCCCGCAGCCGGGCAGATCCACCGCCAGCACCGTATTTTTGCCCGAGAGCGCCTTCGCCGTGTCCTTCCAGACGCCCCGGTTCCCCGCGAACCCGTGGATGAGGATGAGCCCCGGCCCCTTGCCCGTCTTGGTGAAGGCGAGGTCCTGGGCCCACGTGGGCAGCGTCAGCAGGAGGAGGAGCAGCAGGCGCATGGGATCTCCGAAGGAAGGGCGCCCGGATGGACGCCCTTTCCGGGGAAGCGGTGGAACTTACTTCTTCTTCGCGTCGGCCTTGGCTTCGATGGACGTGGCCACCTGCTTGTAGGCGACGGTCACCTTCTGGCCGGCCTTCACCGCGTCGGCGCCCTTGGTGGCGCCGTCGGTGTAGAAGCGCCACTCGCCTTCCTTGCCGAGGTCGAGGGTGAAGGTGTCCTTCCCGACTTCCTTCACCACGCCCGTCTTCTGGTACGTGGCGGCCGCGGCGGCGAAGCCGGCGATGCCACCCAGCAGGATGGCGAGGGAGAGGATGGCGAGGCTCTTGAGCTTCATGGGGTTCCTCCTGAGGAATGGAACCCCCAGGGTAGCGCCGATGGGCTCAGGTGGAGGGGGTCGGCCGCCGGAGGAGCAGACCCATCAGGCCGAGCCCCAATTGCAGCAGTCCCACCAGCAGGATCGGCCGGCCGGGATCGCGCACCACCAGGGCCCGGTAGGCCGCCGGATCGTTGGACGTCTCCCAGTCCGCATGCACGGCCAGCAGGCCGAGTCGCGAGGGGCGCAGGGGTTCGCCCACCTCCACGAGGCCTTGGCTGCGCACTTCGTCGGTGGCATCCACGAGGCTGAGGGTGGCGTGCAGTTGCTCGGGTTCCGGTTCCCGCTTCTTGTAGAGCAGGGCCAACCGGCCCTCCTGGAAGGCCACGGGACGGGGGCCCTGGGGCCCGCGGGCCGCCAGCCAGTGACGCTCCACGAGGCCCTTGGCGGCGTCGGACACCTTCACCTTGGCCACGGGGTTCTCGAAGCGCGTGGCCTGCACGGGATCCGGGTGGGGACGCCACGCTTCCTCGAAGCGGGCGTGAGGGAAGATCTCCAACGGCGTGGCGCTGAGGCCCGGGGCCACCACGAAGGGCTTGCGCGGTTCCAGGGGCGCTTCCTTCATCACCTTGCCCCCGGTCAGGAGGCGCACCTTGGCATCGGCGAGGGTGAAGAGCACGAACCGATCCACGGGATCTTCGCCTTCCCGCACGTAGCGCAGCGCCACGCCCGGGGGCAGGATTTCCCGCAGGTACTGGGCGTAGGACGGATCCGTGGGCGGATGGGCCGCGAGCATCAGCAGGGCGCTGGCCCCGCCGGGCTGACGCAGGCGCACCTGCAACCAGGGATTGAGGGGCGCCTCGGATCGGGTGCTGAAGTGGGGCTGATGGTCGGCCCCGGGCGTGGCCACGAGGTCGGGATAGAGGGCTTCCACCTGCAGGCTGAAGGAGGGCAGCTCCCAGGTGCTGCCGACGCGCGCCTCGTGTTCCAGCGACTTGCCCTGCACCGTGAGCACGAGGCGCTCCCGGGTGGGCGGTTTCGCCTTGAGGCGGGCGGCGGCGCCGGGCTCGAAGCGCTCCGCGAAGACCACGGCGAAGCGCCCCCCGGGCTCATCGAAGCGGGAACGATGGGCATCCCGGGCCACGAGGAAACCATCCAGCGGGTTGGGTTCGCTGAGGCCCAGCATCAGGTGCAGGGCGGGATTCTCCGGCGCGCCCGGATCCTCGACCATGGCGCCCCCGGGCAAGCCGTTGGGGATGACCTCCTCCACTTGGTAGCGCAGCCCCGTGCCGGGGATGCGGCCTTCCACGCCCACCTTCGCATCCAGGGGCGCGGGATCCCGTTCAAAGCCACCCGCGCCATCGGGGCGCGTGTAGGCGGCCAACCGGAATTCCGGGGCCCGGGGATCCGTCTTCAGGGCCTCCAGGCGCACGCGCCATCCCCCCGCGGCGTCCAGGGGCGCGCTGGTGCCGCCCACCCGCAGATCCACGGGCACGCGCGAACCCAACACCCGGCCGGTGACGAGGCCCAACAGCAGCACCAGGGGCGCCAGCTGCAGGCAGCGACGGGCCCAGGTGGGCTCTGGATCCCGCAGGGCCTGGAACCAGCTGGAGAGCGCCGCGAGGGCCATGAGGCCGATGTACCAGGCGCTGCCGAGCCAGGCCCCGGCGTGGAAGGGCGCGCGGGGCAGCGCGGAGATCCAGGCCCGTTCACCCACCCAGCCGAGCAGCGTGGCCAGCACGAGCCCGCCCAGCAGGGCACGGTGGACGCGACGGTCCGTGAGGCGGTCCATGAGCCCCACGGGGCCTCCCTTCGGTTCGGTCATCGCGGCCTCAGACGAGGGCCAGGAGGCCCACCAGGTAGAAGCTCAGCTCCACGCTGAGTTCCAGGCGGTGCTTCCCGGTGGTGAAGCGCTCGTGGTAGGCCCAGAGGTACACCAGGGGATAGGACGCGCACAGCACCAGCACCAGGGCGATGAGGAAGGGATGGCCCAGGTGCCGGTTCTGGAAGGTGAGCCACACGGTGCCCATGACGAGGGTGCTGAGCAGCGTGGCCAGCACGATCTTGGCGCCGCGCTTGCCGATGGCGATGGGCAGCGTCTCTTTGCCCAGCACCTGATCGTTTTGCATGTCGCGGATGTCGTAGATCACCGTGCGCGCGAAGGCCAGGGTGCCGATGAGGAAGAGGGCCGCGAAGGCGCGGAGGTTCCAGGGGGCGCCCTCCTGCCACACGGGCATCATCACCGTGACGGTGGCCAGGGCGGCGGCCACCACGAAATCCTTGCTGCCCGGGATGCGACGCAGGCTGATGCCGCCGGGGGTCTGCAGCTTGTAGATGAGTCCCAGCAGCGTGGCGAAGGCCACCACGGCCAGGGCCTTGAACCCCACCCAGCTGGCGAGGCCCAGGGCCAGCACCATGGCGAAGAGGGCCGTGCCGATGAGGGCCTTGCGGTTGCGCTCCAGGAACCGGGCCCGGGCGGGGCCCTTGGCGCCGAGGCCATGGGGATCCAGGTAGGGATTGAGCAGGTACATGGCGAGCACGTAGGCGGCCGTGATCACGGGGTAAGTCCAGCGCAGGGGCAGATCCAACCAGCTGTGCACCCCCACCGTGGCCAGCGCCGTACCCAGGGCCAGGAAGGAACTGCTGCCATAGGCGGCCTGCACGAAGCTGCGCCAGCGGCTGGGGCCATCGCCCAGCTGCTCGAGCACGTCCACCACTTCGTCCACCAGCCAGGTGGGCGTGGAGGCACCGGCGAGCACGCCCACCGTCTCCTTGCCGGTGAACTTGGAGAGGTCCAGCTCCGCGGCCGTCTCCACGTACTGCACCGGCTTGCCGTAGTGGTGGGCCAGCTCGGCCAGGTGCTTGGTGTTGGAGGAGGCCTTGCCGCCCACGACGATGACCGTGTCCACGGCCTGCGCCAGGGCCTTGGCCTCGTCCTGGCGGGTCCAGGTGTCCTCGCAGATGGTGTTCTCCACCACCATGTCCTCGGCGCGGGTCCGCAGGTAGTCCACGATGTCGTGGAAGTCCTTCACGGTGTAAGTGGTCTGGGCCACCACGAGCACCTTCTTCAGCTCCTCGGGGGGCAGGGCCATGGCCTCGCCCATGTTGGCCACGATGCGGGAGCCGTGCTCCGCGAAGCTGCGGTGGGCCACGCTCTCCGCGTGCCCGTGGCTGCCCAGGATCACCGTGAAGTAGCCCTTGGGGCTCCACTTCTTGATCTTGTTGTGGACCTTGGCCACCTCGGGGCAGGTCGCATTGACGATCTTCAGCTCGCCCTTGGACTGGCGCTCCTTGAGGCCGCGCAGGTCCTGGATGGGGATGCCGTGGGCCCGGATCACCACCGTGCCGTTCTCCACCATGTCCGGCGCCTCGGCCACGGCCACGCCGCGCTTGCCGATGAGCTCCAGGGCCTGGGGGTTGTGGATGAGGGGCCCGAGGGTCTGCACCTTCTCGCCATCATGGCGCGCACTGGCCTCCAGCACCGCGTCCATGGCGCGCTTCACGCCCCAGCAAAAGCCCGCGGTCTTGGCGACGATCACTTTCAAGGGGCGCTCCCATAGCTGACCGTGGAGGTCAGGTATCCAGGATACCCCGGGGAAGTTCTGGGGCCACACGGATCCTCCGAGGCCCGGATGGGGTCCCCGGCCTCAGGCAAGGAAGGCCATTCAGAGGATCAGTTCTGAATTTCGAAAAACTTCTGGAAGTTCACAACGCTGAACAGTTTGAGGATGGTGGGGCTGGGGTTGCGAAGCACCACCTTGCGCCCCCTCGCGTCCGCCCGTTCCCGCAGGAGCAGGAGCATGCCCAAGGCGGCACTGTCCATGAAGGTCACCATCGTGAGGTCAATGACGATCCGATCCACGCCCGGAGCCTCCAGGGCCTTGCCTGACGCATCCTGGAATTCCTGGTGGGTTGGGAAATCCATGTGCCCTTCCACTTGGAGCAGGATTTCATTCCTTTGACTCTCGATTTCAACGCGCACGGGGCCCTCACGGGTGGATGAAGTTGAAGGTGGCAAACCTGGGTGGACGTCTTGAGTGGCGCAGGATCAATCCATGGTCATAACCTCTTCTTAAGTCGCAAAAAATCATCCTTGAATGGCCATGGAGAGAAGGCTGATGTCGTCGGAGGCCGGGGCCCCTTCCAGGTGCAGGTACACGCCCGCGAGGGCCCGCTCATAACACGCGCTTGAGGGCCCGTTGAGGATGGCCCGCAGAAGGCCCTCTTCCCCGAAGGGCACCCCCGCCTGATTCCTGGCGTCCATGATCCCGTCGGTCGAGGCGATTAGGACCAAGGGGCGTTCCGGCGTCCAAGCGATGGATTCGACCTCGTCTTCGAAATCGGCATCGGAGTCGATGCCGATGGGCGGGTGCGCCGTCCGGAATCGGTGCACGAGTTCGGGGCGGTCATCCACCAGCAAGCAAATCGGAATGCCCCCATTCCAGACCTCCAGGATCCGCCGATGGGGGTCGACCTTCATCAACAGAACCGAAGTGAACCGCGAAGACGGCAACATCAACCGGTGTTCCGAGTTCATTTCCCGGGCCATCTCCCCCAAGGGAACGCCCTCTGCGGCCAACTTCACGAAGGTTTTGAGGACCGGCATCAGCGAGATGGCGGCGGGGAGACCATGCCCGAGCCCATCGGCCAGGAGCAACGTCATCGCGCCATCGGGATTTCGTTGCACCAGGATCTGGTCCCCGCTGAACCGGTGGAGGGGCATGACGACCCATTTCAGCCGGGGGTCCGTGCGGGCTTCCGAGTGGAGGAGGCGTTCAAGAATGGATTGAGCCAGGTTATTTTCGTACTCCGACTGATTGAAATAGTTCACCAAATCCGTTTGCAATTCACAGATCCGCTGCATGACCTGGATCTTGGCTGTGAGCAGGGGGTAACTGACCGGCTTCATCAGGTAGTCGTCCCCGCCTGCCGCCAGGCCCTTCAATACGTCATCTTGATCTTTTCTAGCACTTAAAAAGATGATGGGCACCCACCGTGGGCCAAACCGGTGACGGATCTCGCGGGCGACTTCGAAGCCATTGGAGCCGGGCAATCCCACATCCAACAAGACAAGGTCAGGGCGGGACCGCTCCAACCCATGGATCGCGGCATGGCCATCCTCGGCCGTATAGACCGCATGTCCCCCGAATTCCAGAAAGGATTGAATCGCTTCCAGACTTGCAGGGTCATCTTCGACGATCAAAATATTTAAAGGTCGCTTGGGCATCGTTCCTCTAGCGCGTGGTGGGCATCACTTTGGGGGCGATGGAGGACCATCCCATGGTTGGGTGGACCGGGCGGCCCAGGAACGGTGGGTCCGCTCCAAGGTCCGTTCCACAGTGGGGGGCGGTGATTGCCATCGGGTGATCGCCTAACCCGCGCCCAGGTGGCCGGAATCCTGGGTCCGACCCAGGAAGTCATCGAGCAATTTCAGGAAGATCCCCACCCTCAGCGGTTTCGTGAGGTAACCGTCGAAACCGGCGTCGAGGGCCTTTTGAATGTCCAACGGAAGGGCATTGGCGCTGAGCGCCACCACGGGGATCAACCGCGTGTCAGCCCGCTCCCTCAGGATCTGAAGGGCCTCGAAGCCGTTCATGGACGGAAGGTTGATATCCATCAAGATGAGGTCCGGCAGGTATTCACGGGCATATACGACTCCAGCCTCCGCGAGGGGTGCGGTGATGAGCCGGATTCCGGGGCGCAATTGCACCAGCTCCTCCACCAGCAAGAGGTTCGCGGGGTTATCTTCCACATAGAGCACGGCGCGCTCGTGGCCGGATGGGGAACCCGGGAGCAGGCCGGCTTCCGGCGCTGGGCCTGGGCTGGAGGCGTTGGGACTCGCGGCCGGCAATTCCACCCAAAACCGGGCCCCATGTCCCAGCCGGCTTTCGCACCCGATGGTTCCACCCATGGCCACCATCAACTGTTTGGCGAGGGCCAATCCGATCCCGGTGCCTTCAATGGCCCGCTGGTCGGCCCCCAGCCGCTCGAAGGGCTGGAACAACCGCTGTTGCTGGTCTTCACTCAACCCGGGCCCATCATCCTCCACGGAGATGCGCACTCGGCCGCCCTCAAGGGAATCCGCCACCAACCTGATTTCGCCCCCACGCAGGTTGTATTTCACGGCGTTGCTGAGGAGGTTGATCAGCACCTGCTTGAGGCGGACCCCATCCGCGAGCATCCAAAGGGGACTGGCCCCTTCCGGCTTCCGGGTCAAGCGGATCGAAGCGGCGTCGGCCAGGGGCTGGATCAATTCCACGCATTCATCGGCAATCCCCGTTACGTTCACGGGCCCGACTTCGATATCCAACTTCCCGGCCTCGACCTTGGCCAGATCCAAGATTTCGTTGATGAGGTCCAGAAGGTGCCAACCTGCCTTGCCGATCTGGCTCACGGCCCGCTGAAGCTGGGGGGCATATTCACCTGCCATCCGGGCTTCGATCAGCTGGGCGAACCCAAGGATGGCGTTCAGTGGCGTCCTCAACTCATGGCTCATGTTGGATAGGAAGTCGGACTTGGCCCGATTGGCCCGCTCCGCCTCCGCACGGGCCTGCTCGAGGGCCGCCAGCGCCAGTTTCCGATCGGTGATGTTGGAGTGACTCACCACCGCACCACTCCGCTCGGGCCCCAGGGGCGTGACGCTCATCTGGAACCACCGCTGCTCATCCAGCGAGGGGCAGGCGTATTCCAAGGAATATCGGCCCACCCTGCCTTCGATCACGGCCCGGATGCCTTCGCAGGCGCACAATCCATTCCCGCCGTGATGGTCCTCACCGGAATCACAGACCTTCAGGTAATTGGCGCCAATGCCAATCCCTGAACCCGCGGCCCCGCTCGGGGGGAGGTTTTCCAACCCGAATCGCTTCCAGGGTTCGTTGACCGCGATGATGTAACCATCCCGATCCAGCACGGCGATCTCATCGGACACGGAATCCAGGATCACCTGGTTGAAACTTTCGCTTTCACTCAATGCGGCCAGCACCTCCTTTTGCCGCGTGATGTCTTGGCCAACGGCCTGGAAGTGGGTCGCCCTCCCCTCCTCATCGAAGAAGGCCCGGTTGGTCCATTGATGAAAGACAACCTTCTCCCCAGGCCGGGCGTACCGCTGCTCGTGGGTTTCCAGGGGTTGTACCGGCGTGAGCGCATCCAGCCGGAGGCGGACGATGGCGGCTTCCTCCGGGGATAGGAAATCGTAAAAATTCATTCCCGTAAGCTGCTCTTGGGACATCCCCACACTGGCGCTCAGCTTGCTATTCACATAGGTCATCACGCCCGAGGGCAAAAAGGTCGTGATGAAGATCGGCATGTCTTCGGAGAGCCGGCGGTACCGGGTCTCGCTGAGCCGGAGGGCATCCTCCATATCCTTGCGTCGGGTGATGTCCTGCACCACACCCAGCATGTGGAGGGGGGTACCATCCTCGGCCCGCACCACATCTCCCGTTTCATGGGCCCAGCGGGTGGAACCATCGGGCCATACCACCCGGTGCTCGATGTTGTACTCGGCGCCGCGCTCGACGCAGGCGTTCACCGCGTCGATCAGGGCCTGCCGATCCTCGGGATGCACCGCCTTGAGGAAATTCTCGTAGGACGTCTCCATTTCCCCTTGGGGGTACCCGAAGAGCGGTGCGATGCGCTCCGACCAGAACAGATCCCCGGTCTGGATGTTCCAATCCCAGGTGCCGATGTTGGCGAAGTTCTGGCTGCGACGGAGCCGGTCAGCACTGATCCTCGCTTCCTCCATGGCCTCATGGAGGGCCGTCACCTCGGTCCGAATGGCCACAAATCGCACCGGCTTCTGATCCGAGCCGAGGATGGGGACGATGGTGGTCTCCACCCAATAGTGGTCCCCATTCTTTTTCCGGTTTTGAAGCTCCCCATGCCAAATCGATCCTGCCGTGATCGTTTGCCACATGTCCTGGAAGAAGGCCGGAGGATGCAGGTCCGACTTCACGATGCGGTGGGTTTGCCCCAGAAGTTCCGCCCGGGAATACCCGCTGACCTCGCAGAACTTGTCGTTGGCGAATAGGATCCGGCCCGAGCGATCCGTGACGCTGACGATGGCGTGGGCATCCATGCCAGCCCTGATCTGCATCAACTCCGTCTGCTCTTGTTGCGAGGCGAGGTTGGCCAGCGGGGCCACGCGGTGTTTGCGAATTCGGGCCCCCAGGTTCCGCACCACCTGCTCCGGGAGGATGGATTTCAGGATCGTCTCTTCCCCCTCCTCCTCGCCTCCGGACGAATGGGAATCCGACCCCTTCCCTCGGGGGAACAGGGCCAAGGGGATATCTCGATAGGCAGGGTGTTGGCGAAGAACCGCCGCCAGCTCGGCCCCCGTGCACGCCGATAGGTCCGAATCGATCAGCACCAATTCCGCTTGGTACGTTTCCAGCACGTCAAGGATCTGGAGGGGATCCTCCACCATCCGAACGTCAACGCCTGCGGCCACCAAATGGTGGCGATACACCTTCGTCATTCCGGATTCAGGCCCCACGAGCAGCATGCGGTGGGGGCGGGCCTCCTCCCGCGCCGTGATCTCCTCCAGCACCAGCAACAGTTCCGGAATCTTCAGGGGCGTGCGGAAGAAGTAAAGCCCTCCGGCCCGGATCGCGGCGAGGCGGACCTTCGCATCGTCTTTGCCGGACATGAAAAGGACGCGCCGCGGGAGGTCGCGCTCCCGGCGAAGGTGCTCGACCTGTTCGAGCCCCGGGGAAGATTCGCCCGAGGCCTCGAGATCCACGAGGAGGATGGCATCCGGGTTCGCGCGCGCAGCTTCGAGGAATGCGGCAGGTTGATCAAGGATCTGGGTCGGGAAGCCTTGGAGGTCCAGGATGGCCTGCAAATGGCTCCCTTCGGTTGGAAGCACCCCGAAGATCAGGATGTTCGCCTTCATTCCCGGATTCAAAGCCGGGGTGGGTTCGCGATTCTCCGAACCACTGACCCCCTGGCATTCCTCCACCCGGCGATCTTCGGTTGAAAAGAATCGTTCAAACAGCTCGGAGAGCTGACCAACCTCCCCTGGGGAGGCCTTCGGCGAATTCAACCTCGACGCGAGGGCGCGCTCGAGTTTCGGGAGGGCGTCGTTGGACCAGACCATCCCAGCGGCGGTTCCAATTCCAATCAGATCCTGCACATGTTGATGCAGCGCTTCCAACTGCCGCCGCCCAAGGTCGCACGACTGGGTTGAATGCCAGAGGGCCCGGAGGGCCTGAATCCGGTGTGATAGCTGAACTCGAACCTTCAGGTGCCGAGCCGCCACGTGGGAGCTCGACCTTACAGATTCCTTGGACATTCACGTCTCCACCCGGGGGTTCTGTTCAGGCCTATCGGTAAGGCCTTTTCGTCCATGGACGCGAAAGGATGAGAACGAGTCCTGCCCGCACGACTTGCCTCCTTTTCATCCACCGGACGCGGTGGCCGATGAACCGAATTGGAACCCTCATGGACAGCCGGCCACCGAACCACATCCACCCCATCCGAAGCCCTGAATCCCTCGGACCCGCCCTGGAGGTGCCGAGGCCGAGGGCCCCGCACTTCCCCGGTCACGTGCTCGTCGTGGACGATAACGAGGCCAACCGCGCCCTCCTGGAAGGCCTGTTCGAATTCGCCGGCTACCAAGTCACGTTGGCTTCCTCCGGCGAGGAAGCCCTCGAACGCGCCCTGGCCTCGCCTCCAGACGCGGTGCTCATGGATATCCAAATGCCAGGCATGGGCGGCTTCAACGCCTGCAGGGCTTTCGCGGCCGAAGGGGCCCTGGGCGGCATTCCCATCCTTTTCATCAGCGCGCATTCCAACGCCCAGGAAAAGGTCTTGGCCTTCGAAATCGGCGGCAAGGATTACATCACCAAACCCTTCCAGGCCGCGGAAGTCGTGGCGCGGGTAGCCCACCACATCCGCGCGGCCCAGTTGGAGGCATTGCTCACCCGGCGCAACGTGGAACTGGAGGAGGCCGCGTCCCGAATCCAGGAATTGGACCATGCCAAGGCGAGCATCACGGCCATGCTCGTCCACGACCTTCGCTCCCCCCTTCAAGCGGTCACCCTCTCCATCGACACCGTCGCCAGTGGCCTCAGCCCTTTCGCCAACATGCTGCCCCGCATCAATGAGGCGCTGGGTCGCATCGACAAGCTCGTCACGGAGATGCTGGAGCTATCCCGAGCGCAAAGTGCCGAATTCTCCCTCAACCTGCAGCCCGTGGATCTGGAGCACCCCGTGGAGGAAGTGCTTCGCGTCGCCGAATCCCAAGCCAAGGCCGCGAGAGTGTCGTTGCTGGCCGATCTCCCCGAATCCATCCCCCTGGTCAACGCCGACATCTCCAAACTCGACCGGGCCCTGCTCAACTTGATCGGGAATGCGTTGAAATACACGCCTCCCGGTGGCACGGTGCATTTCGCCATCGACACCTTGGAGGGCGAGGGCGTGGATCAAGGCCTCCGCTGGCTTCGCTTCACCGTCACCGATTCAGGGCCGGGCATTCCGCCCGATCTGTTGCCCTTCATCTTTGATCCCTTCCGGCAGGTTCAGAATACGAGCGCGGCCCAGGGGGTCGGGCTGGGCCTTTCCATCGTGAAGCGCATCGTGGCGGCCCATCACGGCCGCATCCAATCCCAAAGCCAGGTGGGCGTCGGAACCACGTTCCGGGTGCTGCTCCCCATCCCTGAGTCGTAAGGGGGGGGGAGTTCCCGCCCGCTTCCCCCTAGGGGGGTCATCCTTCGTCCAGCGGCGCTGCCCCTCCCCCTGGCCGGGGCGATCACCCCGGGCTCTTTCCGCGGACCTCCTCCCACTGATCCACCCAGGCCCATTCCAGGTAGGCCATCACCGCGGAGAGCGTGAAAATCTCGAAGAAGGCGTAGGCCGTCCACCGGAAGAGGCTTTCCTGGCCCGCCTGCCCCCAGGCCATGACCCCCCGCGCCAGGCGGAACAGGATGTGCCCCATCAGCACGGCGCGGACCATGGCACCCAAGCGAAGCATCGGCTGGGGAAGGGCCCGGAGGAGCACCCAGATGTGGACCGATGAAGTCAGGGCCATGGCCACGCACATGACGATCACGCGGTGGGCGTAGGTCGAGCCCCAGGTGAGGTAGGCGGGCAAAAGCACCGCCATGGGGATCCAGGCCACCGGCCAAGGCCAGGCCAGCCCCAGCACCCGGGCCCAGCCCCACAGCTGGTACCCGCTGCCCAGCAACAGGCACCCGTTCCGCAGCGCCATGAACAGCATCCCCAACGTGGTCTGATCCGTCGCGGGAACCACGAAGAGGGCCAGGCCCAGCCCCAGCACCCCGAAGGAAGCCATCCAGGCCTGCACGTAGTCCCGGTGCCACCAGGGCCGCAGCACCAGGGAGAAGAAGATCGCCAAGCCGCACATGGCCAGGGCCACGAAGCTCCCGAGCGTGTCGTAGAGCAGACCCAAGGGCGGACCTCCAAGCACCCGAGTATGGACAATCCCGATTCGGAGGCCAGGCTCTATGATCCAAGGCGGCTAAACGTAGGGCTACCGTCAGGCGATGACGCGGATCCGGGCCCCCTCCACTTCGATCACGCCTTCCTTCTTCAATTGCCCCAGCAACCGGCTCAGGGTTTCCGGGGTGAAGCCCAGCTGGGCGGCCAGCACCTTCTTGGGCACGCGCAGGAGGATCTCCCGGTTCGGGGCCTTGGCGGCTTCATCCTGGAGCCAGCGGCGGAGGCGGCCGGCGCCATCCTGGGCGCGGAGCTGCTGCACCTGGAAGGTGAGGCGGTGGTGCCAGGCGGCGAGGCTCTCGAGCATCTTGAGGCAGAGGTCCGAATCGCTGCGCAGGAGGGCCAGGAAGGGCGCCTTGGGCATCATGGCCACCAGGGAGGCCTCCTGGGCCCGGGCCGTGGCAGGGAAATCGCCGCCGGAGAAGAGGGCGGCTTCGGCGAAAGACTGCGGCGGCCGCACGAGGTTCAGCAGCGTCTCGCGACCATCGCCCTCGGGCCGGAGCAGCTGGATCGCACCCTCCAGCACGATGAAGAAGCCGATGCAGGGTTCCCCGGACACGAAGAGCACCTGCCCCGGCTCCAGGTGCTTGAAGGCCAGCAATCCGCCCACCCGGGCCAGCTGCTCCGGAGAGAGGTTCTGGAAGAGCGGCGCCTTGGACCAGAGGCCCTGATGGGGGATCGACATGGCTTCAGCCTAGAGGAAATGAAAACCGGAGATGAACAGAGATGAACGGAGATGGGCCTTCAAGGTTTTCATCTCCGTTCACCTCTGGTTTGTTGTTTAGTTCACTTCCCGGGCCTGCGCCACGGGCAAGGCCACTTCATCCAGCTCCGGCTCCGTCACCGGCTTGGGCCAGGCCCAGGCTCCCCACACCGACTTGGCGGTGAAGATGCCCATGCATAGGGCGCCGATAGTGAAGAGGATGTCGCCGGGCATGCGCAGCCAGGTGACGATGCGCATGAAGGGGCTTTGGACCACGGCGGCGCTGCGGGCGAACCAGGTGCCCTGCTCAAGGCTGGCGCTGAACTGGTAGAGGCCCGAGGGGATGAGGCTCAGGACGAGCATCAGGCCCAGGCCCAGGTTCAGGCCCCAGAAACCCCAGGAGAGCCACTTCTCGTCCCAGGCCTTGTCGGGCGTCATGCCACGCAGGGCGAAGAGCATGAGGGCGAGGGCGAGGAAGCCGTACACGCCGAAGAGCGCGGCGTGGCTGTGGATGGGCGTGGTGTTGAGGCCCTGGCCGAAGTAGAGCACCGAGGGCGGGTTGATGAGCAGGCCGAAGACGCCGGCACCAAGGAAGTTCCAGAAGCAGACGGCGGCGAAGAACTTGAAGGGCCACTCGTAGCCGCTGCCCAGGGCCTTGCCGTGCTTGAGGCTCTGCACGATCTCGTAGCCCACGAGGGAGAGGGGCACGATCTCCAGGGCGCTGAACACGCTGCCCAGAGCGGAGACGATGGCGGGGGCGCCCGTGAAGTAGAGGTGGTGGAAGGTGCCGATGACGCCGCTGCCCAGGAACAGCATCATGCTCATGTTCACGGCGCGCAGGGCGCTGGTCTCGCGCAGCAGGCCCATGCGGGTGCTGAGCAGGGCGATGGCCACGGTGGCGAAGACCTCGAAGAAGCCCTCCACCCAGAGGTGGACCACCCACCAGCGCCAGTACTCGGCCAGGGCGAGGTGCGTCTCGCGGTTGTACATGAAG
>DATEZP010000127.1:0-85605 GCA_035255465.1 Holophagaceae bacterium | reverse complement strand
GGCCGCTTCAAGCCCACGGAGCTGGGAATGGTGGTCACCGACCTCCTCATCCAGGGCTTCCACGAGTTCATGGATCCCAAGTACACCAGCGGCCTGGAGGACAGCCTCGACAAGATCGAGGCCGGCGACCTCACCTACAAGAAGGCCATGACGGACTTCTGGAAGCCCTTCGAGAAGCTCCTCAAGAACGCCGCCAAGGAGATGCAGAACCTGAAGGCCGGCGTGCCCTCGGACCGCACCTGCAAGAAGTGCTCAAGCCCCATGCTCAAGCGCATCGGCCGCAACGGCCTCTTCCTGGGCTGCACCCGCTACCCCGACTGCGATGGCACCGAGGAGCTGGAGCAGATGGAGGAGCCCGAGGACGCCCCGGAGTGCCCGCTGTGCGGCACGCAGCCCATGCAGCTGCGCAAGGGCCAGTTCGGCCCCTTCTGGGCCTGCCCCAACTACCCCACCTGCAAGGGCATCGTGAAGGCCGACCCCAAGGGCATCCCCGTGCCCCCGGACCAGCCCACGGGGGAGAACTGCCCCACCTGCGGCAAGGGCTTCGTGAAGCGCCACGGCCGCTACGGCGAGTTCGTCTGCTGCGTCGACTACCCCAAGTGCAAGACCGTCAAAAAGGAAATCCTCGAAGGCTTCCCCTGCCCCAAGTGCAAGAGCGACGTCGCCCCGCGCAAGAGCCGCTTCGGCAAGCTCTTCTACGGCTGCACCAACTACCCCAAGTGCGACTGGCTCACCTGGGATAAGCCCGTGCCCAAGAGCTGCCCCCAGTGCAAGAACCCCTGGATGGGGGAGAAGACGCGCAAGCCGCGGGGGAAGGATCCCATCCAGGTGCTGCTCTGCCCTGAGTGCAAGCATGAGGAGCCGATGGGGTAGGTATAATTCTATTAACTCAAATCGAGCGTCAATATTTTAAGCCGATTAATCTATCTCAAATTTTATATTCATTCACCTTTCCTGCTAATTGTATATGCCTGAATTGGATTCAGCGCACTTCCAATATTAACAAACTCCAATAATCCTTTTTCGGTTAATGGCTTCAGATGTTCTCTAACAATTTCTACTTTTTCTTTGCGAAATATCAGCCCTAATTGGTCACTTGTAATTGGCTGAATGGCGCACATATCCAATATCAATTTATTAATTCTAACATTAGGAGTTTTTCTGTTCAAATTGGCTTCTTGGACCTTCAAGCTTGCCGCCTCAGTGATCCCGATTTGAGCATATGCCCATGAATTTTGAATCGGCTCATTCGCCCTTTCAACGATGAGAGGTTTTGTTTCATACAGATCGAAGAGCATTGGTTGATACGTTTTTTGAGAATCTTCAGATTGAATTTCAATTGGATTATTTAATGGATCTAGAAGTAATGAGGTTGGAACGTAAAATGTAGATGCCCCGCGATCCCTCGCTTCAATGAGGCCAGCTTCCCGAAGTTTTCTAAGGCGATTACTAGCTGTCAATGTGTCAACAAGAGTTAACTCTCTATATGTAGAATTATCAATTCTACCGATTTCACGAATGTAGATCATTACTCTTGCTTCATCGTCAGAAGAGATCAAATCTTTGAAGTTTGAAAGCCAATCTGATTCTTGTTCTGTTAGGAACTGATGAAGCCAAAAACATGAAAAAAATCGATTATCGTCTCTAATTGATTTAAATATTGGCGGAGCCAAACCCTCTGTCCCCATGATCCGCTTTATTGCCCTAATTCCACTCCCCTTTGTTTCCGCAAAACCAGCTTCATACAACACTGCGGCAATATGAGGATTTCTTGATAAAGAACCTGGCTCATCTAATTTTTCTATAGATTTAATTGAATGCCCAGGATTTAAAATCTCAATTCGATCTGAAAATCGAATTATCTGAACAGCTCCAGGCTGTTTATAACTTCTATGCATTAATGCGTTGACAATAGCTTCTCTTAATACTCTTTGGGGTATTACAGGTGTTTCGGTACGCTGTAATTCGCCTTCAAGGATGGAAAATTTTTTGGGCAAACTTTCTTGAACAAGAACCTGTGCCTTACGAATCAAAGAAAAAAGGGGTTCACGCAAATCAACTTGTTCAAATCTTTCATCTGGATCTTGAACCCATTCACGACCTGGAACTCGTATAAATTCCAATCTTGTCATCGGAAAGAAGCGCCTAAGTGCTATTTTTGTACCAAACAATATAATACCAGCAACAGTAGGTACAAACTTTCCTGAATCATCTAATTTTAAACAGCCTAATGCCTGAAATAACTCTTCGTCATTCCAATCGAGGTCATCGCCCTGATCACCGTAACTTTTTCTGATTTTTCGATATTCATCTAAAATAGAGACATCTAAATCAGAAATACAGGCACCGTTTACTAATGTTTGATCAAATGATTCAAATCCGCGATTTTCGAATAATACTGCAATATCTTCATCAGTACACCTTTGATCTGTTGTACCGATTCTACGAAAGGCACCTTTGGGAAGCCCCGTTGCTTTAATGAAAACTGGTTTTTCCGAAGGACTTGCCTCTGGTATATTTACAGAGATAATATTTTTACCATTAATATCTTCTACTGATATGGAGGGACGAATCACAGTATTAAAATTTGATGCACAGAGGGAGGCCAAATCAGCCTGAACCCGATCAGGATCACTAACCCCTTCCATTAAATACTTCGGCCCACTTGGGTCTGGATTTTTGGTCAGCCCTAATACAATTGTCCCACCGCCAGCATTTGGCTCATTAGAAAATGCTGATATAGTTTCGGCAATAGATTTCCCAGCAGATCGTCCGTGCTTGGCTTCGATGTTTTCGGATTCATCCAATTGATTTAGTTGATCAATGATTTCTTGGATCGACATTTTACACCCTAAAGATCAATTCTTGGAATTATAGCGTATTTTAAAACACCCCTTGCCTTGAATCTTCGAATTACTGAAGGCCCCATTTCTCACAATTTAACTCTCATCCATTAATAGCTCACCTTGAACTTAGTCCAGCTACCCTGCCCTATGCTCATCCGCCCCGGCGACCTCTCCAGCCCCGAGGTCCACGCCCTCCTCGTCGGCCACGTGGCGGACATGCACCGCATTTCCCCACCGGGCAGCGTGCACGTGCTGGATGTCGATGTGCTGCGGCAGCCGGGCGTGTCCTTCGGGTCCCTGTGAATCGACGGGGAGCTCGCGGGCTGCGGGGCGGTGAAGGAACTGGATCCCACCCACGGGAATTCGAGCGGGGTTTGAACAGGATTCACAGGATTTACAGGATGAAAGAAGGAGCCCTACCCATCCTGATCATCCTGCTTTGATCCTGTTCATCCTGTTCCCAGGCCGCCCCGCATGGGCCCACCGGCCCCGCTTGACGATCCCTCACCCCGCCGCCATGCGCCCCATCCGCACGGCCAGGTCCACCATGCTGTGCTGGTGCACGGCCTCGCCCTTGCCGAAGTTGAAGCGCACTTCCACGATCTCGGGGTCCTTCAGGGAGAGCGGCACGAACTTGCGCAGGAAGAGGCGGAAGTAGGCGAGGATCTCGCCGTGCTCGAAGGCGCGGTGGATGGTGAGGCCCTGGCTGTGGGCCTCGCGCTTGGCGCGGGCGAAGTCGCGGAACCCCGTCACGGGGGAGGAGTCGAAGGCGTAGACCTGGGTGATGGCCACGTGGGCGTAGGCCGCGTGCTGGGCGAGGCCGCCGCCCAAGGAGTGGCCCACGGACACGAAGCGGACCTCCCTCCCCGCGTGGCGGGCCAGGGCCCGTTCGATGAGGGGGGCCACGAGCTCCCGGGTGGGCGGGTACTGGTCCCAGCCCAGCGGCAGGGGCAGGTAGCGCGTGATCCAGCGCGCGTTGCTCCACCAGTCCTTCTTCTCGGCGGTGCCGCGGAAGGCCAGGGCCACCTCCACGCCGCCCCCGTCCAGATCCCGCTCCCACACCTCCATGAAGAGGCTCGTCTGCGCGCTGTCGAAGAACTCCCCCGGCACCCGCCGCCACGCGGGCAGGGCGGGCACGTCGCTGGGATCGTGGTACACCCGCGCCGCCAGGCCCGCGTAGTCCGCCAGGCGCTGCGCCCAGGGGCGGGCCTCCTCCACGGAGGCGGGGAAGCCGCCCCGGCGCACGCGAACTTCCGTGGGGGATTGATTGGGTTCGAAGATGCCCATGGCGGCCTCCGCAGGGAAGGTGGGGGGTCCCGCCCCGGACCCTAACAGGAACGGGCCGCGGGCACCCGGACATTCCCACGGGAACGCCCTCGGCCGCGTGTTCATGACGAGCAACCCGGCTTAACAGCCGGGTGGCCCAGAGGAAGCGGATGAACGACGAACCTGGACCATCCTCCCACCCCCGCGCCGTTCACGGATCCGGCCCGGAGGAGACGCGCATGGCGGACCCGCCCCAGGCGCGTCCGCGCCTTCAGGTGCCGCCGTCGAGGGCGGCCCGCACCATGCGGCGCAGGTCTGAGGGCATGAAGGGCTTCTCCAGGAAGGCCACGCCCTCCTTCAGCACGCCATGGCGCAGGATGGCGTCGTCCGTGTACCCGGACATGAAGAGCACCCGCAGGCCCGGCTGGATCGACTGGGCCAGCTCGGAGACGAGGCGCCCGTTCATGCCGGGCATGATCACGTCCGTGAGGAGGAGGTCCACGGGGGAGTGGGCGCGGGCGAGGAGGGTGATGGCCTCCTGCCCGTTCTTCACCTCCAGCACCCGGTAGCCCGCCCGGGTGAGGCAGTCCCGGGCCACGGCGCGCACCTGGTCCTCATCCTCCACCAGGAGGATGGTCTCCCCGCCGCCGGGATCCGCCTCCCCCTTCGCGTCGCCCGTCGCCGCGGGCGGCGCGGAGGCCGGGGCGGCCTCAGGGAAGTACACCTTGAAGGTGGTGCCGATGCCGGGCTCGCTGTACACCCAGATGTGGCCCCCGCTCTGCTTCACGATGCCGAACACGGTGGCGAGGCCCAGCCCCGTGCCCTTGCCCAGGGGCTTGGTGGTGAAGAAGGGTTCGAACACGCGCTCCCGGGTGGCCGCATCCATGCCGGTGCCCGTATCGCTCACCGCGAGCATCACGTGGGGCCCTGCGGTGACCTCGGGGTGGGCCGCTGCGTACTCCGCATCCAGGTCCACATTCTGCACCTCGAGGGTGAGCGTGCCGCCCTCGGGCATGGCGTCCCGCGCGTTCACCACGAGGTTCATGAGCACCTGCTCCACCTGGCCCGGATCCGCGAAGACCGGGTGCGGATCCGGCACGCAGGCCACCTTCAGGGCGACGTCCTCGCCCACCACCCGCGACAGCATATCCGTGATGGCCCCCACCAGGCTCCCGAGGTCGAGCACCTGCGCGGCCAGCACCTGCTGGCGGCTGAAGGCGAGGAGCTGGCGCGTGAGGCGGGCGGCGCGCTCCGCGGCCATCTGGATGCCCATGAGATGGGGATCCGGCCCCATGCGCGCTTGCAGCAGCTCGCCGCAGCTGAAGATGACGGTGACGAGGTTGTTGAAGTCGTGGGCCACGCCCCCCGCAAGGCGGCCCACGGCCTCCATCTTCTGGGTTTGCCGCAGGGCCTCCTCGCTGCGCCGCAGCGCCTCCTGGGCCTGGTCCAGGTCCGTGGCCCCCGCCTGCACCTGGGACTCCAGCTGCCGACGGAGCTCCAGCAGCTGATGGTTGGCCTCCTGGAGCTCCTGGGCCCGCTGCACGATCTCCATGCCCATGCGGTCGGCCCGGGTCTCCAGCTCCGAGGTGAGCTGGGCATGCTCCGTCTGGGCGCGGTTCAGCCGCACGTAGTCGGTCACGTCCTCCACGCGGTGGATGATGTACTGCAGCTCCCCGGCGGGGCCCAGCACCGGCACGTTGGTGGGGCTCCAGTAGCGCTCCACGAAGCCCCCGCCCTCCGAGGCGGGGAGCTGGATGTCGTACTTCTGGACGGCCATCACGTCCGGCACCCGCTCCGCCACCACCCGCGCGAGGGAGCGGGCGAGGTTGGAGACTCCCGTGGCTCCGGGATCTTCCGGGTTGTCGGGGAACACCTCGAAGATGCCCCGACCGATCACGTCCTCCCGCTGGATCCGAGTGGCCGTGCCGTAGGCGTCGCTGAGGGCCACCACCTGCAGCCCCTCGTCGAGCACCAGGTAGAGGTTCGGGCAGGCCTCGAATAGCCGGCGGAAGTCGGGCGCGGGGAGCGGAGGTTCAGGATCCCTGGGAGGCACGTTGCGATTCCCTGTGTTCCTTGACCGGGTTCGGGGGGGCGGCGCGGAGCGGCTACAGATGTGACATCGGGCAAGTGGCCCTCTACCTTAACGATCTATTTCAAACAGTGGAAATTAATATGAAACGATAATGATTGAAGCATTTAAGCCATTTGCCCGACCACTCGGAGACGGAGCGGGGCACGCCCCGCTAGGCTGGGCCATGGACATCCACCCCGACGACCTCACGCACCCCGACGTGCAGGCCCTCCTCGCGGCCCACGTGGCCGACATGTACCGCATCTCCCCGCCGGGCAGCGTGCACGTGCTGGATCTCGACGGTCTGCGGCAGCCCGGCGTGAGCTTCTGGTCCCTGTGGATCGACGGTGCGCTGGCGGGCTGCGGGGCGCTGAAGGAGCTGGATCCCACCCACGGGGAGCTGAAGAGCATGCGCACGGCGGAGGCCTTCCGCGGGCACGGCGTGGGCAAGGCGATGCTCACGTACCTGCTCGCCGAGGCGCAACGGCGCGGATACACCCGCGTGAGCCTGGAGACCGGCAGCCAGCCCTTCTTCGCCCCCGCCTGGGCCCTCTACCGCAGCGCCGGCTTCACCGACGGCCCCCCCTTCGACCACTACGTGGACGATCCCCACAGCGTGTTCATGACGAAGGAGCTGGGAGCCCATTCGGGCGGGGTTTGAAACAGGATGCACAGGATGGACAGGATGAAAACAAAGCCCGAGGCATCCTGATCATCCTGCTTGGATCCTGTTCATCCTGTTCCCAGGCCCTCACCAATGGCCGCCATCAACACCGGCAGGTGGATGGTCTTCAGGTTTTTGAATTTGATGCAGTAGCCCGTGACCTTCGCCTTACCCAGGTCCGCGCCGTAGGTGCGGGCCAGGTGCGTCTTGTCGTCGAGGCCCATGATGTAGACGGAGATGCCCGTGGTGTTCGCGCTGAGGCCCACGCGGTAGAAGGGGCGGGTCTTGCCGCCGGCGGTGTGGGAGCGCACGCCGTAGCCCACGTTGGGGTTCGTGACCACCTTGCCCGTGGCATCGCGCCCATCCAAGAACCAGAGCTGGGCGTCGGGCTGCAGGGCGAGGATGGCGCGATGCAGCTCCCACAGCTCCGCGCGCTTGGGCTCCGGCTGGGCATCGAAGTAGGCCTGGATCTGGGCGGGCACATCCATGGGGGCTCCGGAGGTGGGCCATGATCGCAGGGCCCGGGGCCTGGGGGGACCCCTTGACGGGGGCCCGGGGACTGCCCATCATTGGCATCTAGATGCTAAATACATCTAGATGCCAAGATCGGAGACCCCATGTTCCCCCTCCTGCTCCTCCTCGCGGCCCTGGGCGGCCTCGGCCTTTCGGCCCTCAAGGACCGCGAGCGCACCCGGGCCGCCCTGCGCGCCGCCTCGACCTCCGGCCTGAACCTGCTGCCCAGCCTCCTGGGCGTGCTGGCGGGGGTGGGCCTGCTCATGGCCGCCCTCCCGCCCACGGCCGTGGCGCGGCTCTTCGAGTCCCACGGCGTGCTGGGCTTCTTCCTCCTGTCCGCCACGGGGGCCGTGATGGTGAGCCCCGGCCCCGTGGCCTACCCCATGCTCGGCTCCCTCCGGGCCATGGGCGCCAGCCTGCCCGCCCTCGCCAGCTTCCTCACCACGCTCACCATGGTGGGCACCCTCACGGCGCCCCTGGAGGCCAAGACCTTCGGACGCCGCTTCACCCTGCTCCGCCAATCGCTGAGCCTCGGCCTCGCCCTGCTCGTCGGGGCCCTCATGGGAGCGCTGCTGTGAACCCCCAGGTCCGTTCGTCCCTCCTCATCGCCCTCGCGGGCCTCGCCCTCCACCTCGTTCTGTGGCTGCCCTTCCCGGCCCTGGCCCACCACTCCCTGCGCAACTGGATCGTGGGGCTCGGGCAGGTGCTGGTCATCGTGCCCTCCGTGCTCATCCTCCTGGGCCTCTTCAACGTGTGGGTGCCCAAGGAGCAGGTGGCCCGCAACCTGGGCCGCGATTCCGGCGCCCGGGGCGTGCTGCTGGCCCTGCTGCTGGGCACGGGCGCCGCGGGGCCCATCTACGCCGCCTTCCCCATCGGCGTCACCCTGCTGGAGAAGGGGGCCCGCGTGGCCAACCTCGTGATCTTCCTGGGGGCCTGGGCCACCATCAAACTGCCCATGCTGCTCATGGAGAGCGCCTACCTGGGCACCCGCTTCGCGCTGCTGCGCCTCGCGCTGACCTTGCCAGGCCTCATCGCCTGTGGCTTCCTCATGGAAGCGATCCTCGCCCGCTCAGCGCCCCTGCCCGAGCCCCTACCGATCGATTAGCCCATGCCGCCCGCCGCCCGCCAGAACCGCCACCTGCCCGCCTTCCTCCTGCTCACCCTGGCGGAAGGGCCCCTGCACGGGCACGGCATCCGGGCGGCGCTGGAGGAGCTGCTGCCCGGCTACAAGGCCGACGCGGGCGCCACCTACCGCACCTTGAACTCGCTGGAGGCAACCGGCGAGGTCACCTCCCAGTGGGAGACGGAATCCAAGGGCCCCGCCCGGAAGGTCTACACCCTTACCCCCGAAGGTTGGGCGCAGCTGGATCGCTGGAAGGTCGACATGGAACAGCGTCTGGGCTACCTGCGGACCTTCCTGGAACGCCACGCCCGCGCCAAGGCCAAGCGCAAGCGGGCCCGCTGAGGGGCCATAACGGCGCCCGGCCCGGCGTTCGGCGGGGCCTTCATCGGGTGTTTCCCGGCCTTCGTCGGGAGCCCCCTTCCGCCGGGACCGGCGGCGGGCGAGGCTGGTTTCACCGAGCGAACCCATGACGACCTCCCGACTCCTCCCCCTCAGCACCCTCGCCCTCCGCCTCGCGGCCGCCGCCTACCTGGGCCAGGTGACCGTGGCCCTCGCCCTCGCAGGGCCCGGCGCGGCCCTCATCGGGGGCCTGGTGCTCTTCCCCGGGAGCGCCCTCGTCCTCGCCCTGCTGGGCACGCGCCGCCAGGCCCAGAGCGTGGCCGCCGGCCAGCCCCTGACCGTGCCCCTCACGGTCTCCGTGCAGGCCCCTTGGACCCGCGAGGAAGCCGCCGCCGAAGTGGAGGCCCTCCTGCGGGAGGACCTCGGCGCCACCGCCCTGCACCGCGCCGGCGACTCCCTGCGCGCCACCTTCGAGCCCGGGCCCTGGGCCGGCCGCCTGCGGCGCTGGGCCGGCTCGGACGAAGCCACCGTGACCCTGCCCACCGAGGCCGGCGGCGCCCTGGAGGCCACCTTCGGTCCCCGCAGCGCCTTCCTCTACCAAGTGCTCTGGGTGGACGGCGGCCGCAACGCCCGACGCCTCGCCCGTTTCCAACAGGCCCTGGCGGGCCGCCTCGCCGCCGCCCAGGATGCCGCCCGATCCGCCCAGGCCTCGGACGCCCAGGCCGCGCGCCTCGCGCAAGCGGAGCTGCGCCTCCTGCGGGCCCAGGTGGAACCCCACCACCTCTTCAACACCCTGGCCCACCTGCGGGAACTGGTGCGCACGGGGGATGCGACCGCCGCCACGGCCATGGTGGATGCCCTCGTGGATCACCTGCGCCAGGCCAGCACCCAACAGACCCGCCTCAGCCACCCCCTCGCCGAGGAGGCCGCCACCCTCCGCAGCTACGCGGCCCTGCTGGCCCTGCGCTTCGGTGATCGCCTCCGCGTGGACGTGGACCTGCCCGAGGATCTGCTCGCGCTGGACGTCCCCGTGGGCACGTTGCTCGTGCCCGTGGAGAACGCCGTGAAGCACGGCCTGGAACCGAAGGCCGGGGGCGGCACCATCACCGTGCGCGGCCGCCGAGAAGGCGCCGCCCTCCGCCTCGAAGTGCGCGACGACGGCGTGGGCCTGCCCAACCTCCCGGGTTCCGGCACGGGCCTCTCCAACCTTCGCCAGCGCCTCAAGCTCGCCTTCGGCGAAGGCGCCCGCCTCGCCCTCGAGGACGCCGACCCCGGCGTGCGCGTCTCCCTGGACCTGCCCCTTCCCCACTGACGGCCCGGACGACCGACACCGTCCCCGTCCCATCCCAATCCCTCTTTTCCGGAGCTCCCCATGAGCCACGACCTCGTCCTGTCCCTGCAGCGCCAGAACCGCCTCCTGAAGGGCACCCTCGCCCTGGGCGGCACGGCCCTCCTCCTCGCCCTCAGCGTGGCCGCCAAGCCCGCCCGCACCCGCTTCGCGGAGATCGACGTGGAGCGCCTCAACATCCTCAGCGCCGAGGGGAAGACGGAGCTCGTCATCTCCAACCACCAGCGCCTCCCCAAGGCCGTGGTGGATGGGAAGCCGGCCCCCGAGGATCGCGCCATGCCCGGCCTCATCTTCTACAACCAGACCGGCGACGAGTGCGGCGGCCTGGTGTGGAAGGGCAACCTGAGCCCGGACGGCAAACCCGACTCGGGCATGCACCTCTCCATGGATCGCTTCGGCGGCGACCAGCAGCTGGCCCTGGGCCACTACGAGGCGGAGGGCCGCATGAACACGGGCCTCAACATCTACGACCGCGGCCTCCACAAGGACTACGCGCCCCTCTACGACGCCTGGCAGAAGGCCCCCGAGGGCCCGGAGAAGGAGCAGCTGAAGGCGAAGTGGGTGGCCGCCGGCGGCCCCCAGACCTCGCGCCTCTTCGTGGGCCGCACGGGCGGCGACAGCTCGGCCGTGATCCTCGCCGACAAGCAGGGCCACGCCCGGATCATGATGCTCGTGCAGCCCGACGGCACCCCGAGCCTGCGCTTCCTCAATGAGAAGGGCGAGGTGGTGCAGCGGTTCCCCGAGGCCAAGCCGTAGTCCGCGAATGGCGCGAATAAGCGCGCGAATGGCGCGCGCCCCATCCGCGCCATTCGCGTTCCCGCTTTTCCACCCGTACCCTGGAACCCGATGACCCCCGCCCCCTCCGCCCTCGTCGTGGACGACGAACCCCGCCTCCGCGACGGCCTCCTCGCCCTGCTGCGGGAGTCCGGCCGGACCTGGGCCCGCCTCGAGGCCGCGGGGGACGCCGAGGAGGCCCTGGCCCTCGTGGCGGAGCAGGTGCCGGACCTGGCCTTCCTCGACATCCGCATGCCGGGGATCTCGGGGCTGGAATTGGCGGCGCGCCTGCCGGCGACCACGCGGGTCATCTTCGTCACGGCCTTCGACGCCCACACCCTGGAGGCCTTCGAGGCCGGCGCCGTGGATTACCTTTTGAAGCCCGTCACGCCGGAGCGCCTGGGCAAGTGCCTGGATCGGCTCCAGGCCCGGGCCGCGTTGGACCTGGAGGCCCTGCGGGCCCGCCTCGGCGCGTCCGCCCCGCCCCCGGTGGAGCCCCTCCAGTGGATCCGCGCCACCTCGGGCAAGCGCACCCACCTCATCAGCGTGGAGGACGTGCGCTGCTTCCAGGCCGAGGAGAAGCTCACCCGGGTGGATACGGAGGAAGGCACGCACTACATCGACACGCCCCTCAAGGCCCTGGCCGCGCGCCTGGATCCCGGGCGCTTCCGGCAGGTGCACCGCAGCGCCATCGTGGCCCTCCGCGCCATCGCCTGGGTGGAGCGGCGGGAGGGCGAAGGCGGGCTCCTCCACCTCAAGGGCGGGGCCACCCTGCCCGTGAGCGCCACCCACCTCAAGGCGCTGAAGGGGGGCGGGGCCTGAGGCCCGCCCAGGCTCCCTCGCGGAAGGCCCAGGTGGCGGCCAGCAAACGCAGGGCCCGCCTCCACCAGCAGGGGCCCGGCCTCACCGCTCCCGCCGCCACCGCACCTCCCCGGTGACCACGCCGCCGGTGGTGGGGGCGGGCACGGTGTAGCTCAGTTCCTCCCCCTCGAGGGTGTAGGGCCGCACCTGCGTGGTGCCCTCCCAGTTGGGGAAGAAGGCATGCTCGATGCGGAAGGTGAGGGTGTGCGCGGTGTCATCCACGGAGAAGGCGCCGAAGTGCGAGTTGTTGCCCTGCACGGCGGCGCGGTGCTCCGCCTCGGTGCCCTTGGCCTTGTCACCGGAGGCGAAGCGGGGCCGCTGGGCCCGCAGGATCTGAAGGCTGTAGCGGCCCTGGGCGTCCACCATGAGCCGCCCCTCGGGGTGCTCGCCGTAGAGGGGGATCCGCGTACCGTCGGCCTGCACGTTGTCCACTCGGAGGAGGCGCCAGGTGCCCACGAGGGCGGTGGCCCCTTGAGCCGGCGTTTGGGCGGCGGCGGGCGCGAGGGCAAGGAGGACGAAGGCGAAGGGCAGGAGGCGGCGCATGGGGGCTCCGGAGCGGTGGGATGGGAAGGGCCCCCAAGGGTGGTGGACCTCAGATCCCACGCTAGGCTGGGGCTGCGCGCGGCACCATTTGGAAGTTCTCACCCCACCCATGAGCGGGACTCACCCATGCCCACGATGACCCTCGACCTCGACACCCTGCGCACCCTCGTGGTGGCCCAGGAGCTGGGCGGGTTCGCCCCGGCGGCGGAGCGGCTGGGCCGCACGCCCTCGGCCATCAGCCTCCAGATGAAGCGCCTCCAGGAGGACGTGGGCGTCGAGCTGTTCCGCAAGCGCGGGCGCGGCCTCGCGCTCACGGAGGCCGGCGAGCGCACCCTCGCCTGCGCCCGGCGGATGCTCGCGTTGAACGACGAATTGCTCGACGCCCTGCGGGGGACCGCGTTGGCGGGCCAGGTGCGCCTCGGCTGCGCCCAGGATTTCGCCGACACCGTGCTGCCCCGCGCCCTCGCGCAGTTCACGCGGACCTACCCCCACGTGCAGCTGGAGCTGCGCATCGAAGGCAACGCCGCGCTGGCCGAGGCGGTGGCGAAGGGCGACCTGGATCTGGCCCTCACCGTGGGCCAGGCGGACCGCCCCGGTGCCGAGGTGCTGGGCGAGGTGCCGCTGGTGTGGATCGCGGGCGAGGGCTTCGAACCGCGCGAGGGCGAGGCCCTGCCGCTGCTCCTGCTCGGGCCCCAGTGCATCTTCCGCAGGGAGGCCGTGGCCCGGCTGGAAGAGGCGGGCCTGCCCTGGCGCGTGGCCACCCAGAGCCCCAGCCTCGCGGGCCTCTGGGCCTCGGCCCAGGGCAACCTCGGCCTCACCGCGCGCACCCCCTGGGGCCTGCCCGCGCACCTCCACTGGGGTGCCACCTTGCACGGCCTCCCTGCACTGGGCGTCCTGCCCGTGGCCCTCCACGGTCGCGAATCCGCCCCCCACCGCGGGGTGGCGCACCTGCGATCCATCCTGCGCGACGCCGCCCTCCAGGCCCTCCTCGCCCTGCGGGCGGGCTAGGGGCCCTTCACGGCCCTTTCCCCGCGGTTGGCCCCAGACCCTGGAACAGAGGGCCGAGGCCTCCAATCCACCCGACGTCCCCCGTTCCGCAGGAGTTCCATGCCCCTCCGCCTTCGCTCCGTGCTCGGGCTCTGCCTGACCAGCGCCCTCGCCGCCTTCGCCCAGTCCCCTTCCGCCCCCCACTGGATCAGCACCTGGACGGCGGCGCCGGATTCCCCTGGGCCCGCCCTGAAGGCCCAGACCCTGCGCCACGTGGTGCGGGTGAGTGCCGGAGGCGAGGCGGTGCGCGTGCGGCTCTCCAACCGCTTCGGCACGGGCCCCGTGACCTTCGGCCCCGTGCACGTGGCCCGCCACGGCGCGGGCTCCGAAATCCTGCCCGGCAGCGATCGCGCCCTCACCTTTGAGGGCCGCCCCACGGTGACGATCCCCAAGGGTGGAAGCGCCCTCAGCGACTCCGCCGAGCTGGACGTGGCGCCCCTCCAGGAGCTCGCCGTGAGCTTCCACCTCCCCGCGGGCGCCGCCGTATCCACGGTGCACAGCGTGGGCATGCAGACCGTTTACTTTGCGGGCCCCGGGGACGCGACCGGGGCAAAGGCCTTCCCCGCCGGGGAGACCGACGACAGCCGCTACTTCCTCACGGACGTGGAAGTGCGCACGGCGCGGCCCACGCCCGTGTGGGTGGCCGTGGGCGATTCCGTCACTGACGGCGTGGGCTCCCGGCTCGATGGTAATGGGCGGTGGCCCGATGCCCTCGCGGATCGCCTTCAGGGCGCCATCGCTGTGGTCAACGCGGGCATCGCCGGCAACCGCATCCTGCGCGATGGCGTGGACCCCTTCCTGGGCCCCAGCTCCCTGGCCCGCTTCGAGGCCGATGTGCTGAGCAAGCCCGGGGTGCGCGGGGTGCTGCTCCTGCAGGGCATCAACGACATCACCGCCAACACCGTGCTCCCGGCCCCGGAGGAACACGTCACCTCGGACCAGATCATCGCGGGTCTGCAAACCCTCATCGCCCGGGCCCATGACCGGGGCCTCAAGATCTGGGGCGCCACGCTGCTGCCCCGGGGCGGCGCCCAGGGCTCCCGCCCCCACACCCCGCAGGCGGAGGTCCTGCGCCTGGCCGTGAACGCCTGGATCCGCAGCTCCCACGCCTTCGATGGCGTGCTGGAGTTCGAGCAGGCCCTGCGCGACCCCGCCCACCCCGACCGCCTGCTCCCCGCCTACGACAGCGGCGACCACACCCATCCCAACGATGCGGGGTTCAAGGTTATGGCCGCGCTGGTGGACCTGCGGGAGCTGAAGTAACGCCTCAGCTCCGGTAGTGATCCACCAGGGTGTACCGCTTGGCGTAGGCCGCGAAGGCCAAGGCGGCGAGGAAGGCGAAGCCCGCGAAGAAGAACATCTGGAAGGCGGTGACGCTGACGCCGGCCTGCACCATGCGGGCGGTGACGGCGGGGCTCTTCACGCTGGCGTTCATGAGCAGCACCCAGAGGTTGCCGATGGTGACGCTGAGGTAGAAGAAGCTCATGATCGTGCCCTTCATGCTCGGCGGCGCCTGGGAGTAGGCGAACTCCAGGCCGGTGGCGCTCACGAGCACCTCTCCCAGCGTGAGGAAGACGTAGGGGACCATCTGCCAGGCGATGTGCACGGGGCCGCGTTCCACGGCCACCTGCAGGAAGCCGATGACCACCCAGGCCAGGCCCGAGAAGAAGATGCCCGCGCCCATGCGGGCGAGGCTCGTGGGCTCGTAGCCGAAGAAGCGTTTCAGCGCCGGCCACGTCACGAAGCTGTTGAAGGGGATGAGCACCATCACGAGGGCCGGGTTCAGGGCCTGCATCTGGGCGGGCAGGAACCAGCTCGGGCGCTGCATGAGGTTGGCCTGCAGGATCCAGGTGGAGGCCTTCTGATCGAAGAGGCTCCAGAAGGGCGTGGTGAGGAAGAAGAGGATGAGGATGCGCAGCACCGAGCGCACGCCCTCGATGGCCTCCTCGGAGTGGAGGCCCTTGGCCCGCTCCAGCTGTCGCGCCGTGCCCCAGCCCCCGCAGGCCAGCACGAGCACCAGGGCCAAGCAGAAGCAGGCCACGAACCCCAGGCGCCCGATGAAGAAGAAGGTGCCGAGTCCCAAGGCCAGGCCCAGCCCCGCCACGAAGGAGCCCAGGTTGCCCTGGCCCTCCGCGTGGGTGCCCAGGGCCGTGCGCACCACGCTGACGAAGCTGTCGCGGTTCGGCGCCGCGGGGGGCACCCGCACGTACTGCTTGCGGCCCAGCCAGAACACGAAGGTGGCGATGAACATCAAGACCCCCGGGATGCCGAAGGCCACGGAGGGCCCGTAGCTGCGCAGGGCCATGGGCATGAGCAGGGACGCGAAGAAGGAGCCGAAGTTGATGATCCAGTAGAAGGCGTCGAACACGCCCTTGGCCCGGTGCTTGTTCGAGGCGTCGAACTGATCCCCCACGAAGGAGGCCACCAGCGGTTTGATGCCGCCGGAGCCCAGGGCGATGAGCAGCAGCCCCGCGTAGAAGCCCGCGAGGTTGTGGGGGAAGAGGGCCAGCAGGGCGTTGCCCAGGCAGTAGACGAGGCTCAGCCAGAAGATGGTGGGGTACTTGCCGAAGTGGCGATCCGCCAGCCATCCGCCGAGCAGGGGGAAGAAGTACACGCCGATGACGAAGGTGTGGAACACGTCCTTGGCGGCCAGCACCCGCTGCCCCTCGGGCAGGTGCAGCAGCAGCGTCCCCACCAGGAAGGGCGTGAGGATGTTGCGCATGCCGTAGAAGTTGAAGCGCTCGCAGCCCTCGTTCCCGATGATGTAGGGGATCGTGGAAGGCAGCTTGGCCGGCGCGGGGGCGGCATTCGCCATGGGAACTCCGGGGGTGGCCGTCCAGCTTCCCATGGGCGGCGCGGGCGGGCTTCACAAGGTGGATTCCGGACCGCTGGGCCACCCTTTCAAGCAGGCGGGCATTCGTGCCTTTGATTTGGCACGTTTTTGCTAAATACAATTTGTTAAAATAAGGCATCGTAATACGATTTTAAATAAAAAATCATATTTTCGATCCAGGCCATTGACAGCTCTCCCGCCTCGAATATGTTGTCAAAAACATCTTCGGAGGAAAGCTATGCCTGAATTATACAATTCCAAGCGCAGCATGGAGCGGGCCACCTACACACCCGTGGAGATCAAACGGGGCCAGGACGGCGGCAAGGACGGCCCCCGACGGGCCTGGGACAAGTGGAGCTACGCCGCCAACCTGGCCGTGAAGCCCCGGGAGATCGCCACCGTGGCCGCGCGCATGCGCAAGGAAGGGGCCCTGGGCCCCGCCGACAAGCAGGTGATCGAGGTCTTCCAGAAGGTGTGGGGGCAGCCCTCCGATGTGCCCGAGCAGGCCCTGGCCCTGCGCTCGGCGCCGCTTTTCGCGCCCCTCAGCGTGGAGGCCCTGGCCCATTTCGGCGAGGTGCTGGCGGACGTGCGGCAGACGGAAGCGGATCAGGTGCACCAGCTCCAGGAGGGCCTGCGCGCCGCCTATCTGAAAGCCCAACCCGCCCCTGGCCGGGAGGCCGGGGTGGACACCCAGGTCCCCAAGGGCTTCACCCTCGTCCCGGATGTCACGGTCGCCGCCTTCCCCGGCAGCCGCGTCTACCAGCGGCTGGAAACCGCCGTGCTGGGCAAGGTCACCGCCAAGGTCCGCAACGCCAAGGTGGCGCCGGCCAAGGGGACCGTGGGCCACCAGGTCAAGGGCACCGCCCTCCTGGTGCACGGGCCCGTGGCCCCCGAGCCCCGCGCACCGGCCGTGGCGCCCATCCCCCTGGCCCTGGACCCGGTGCTCACCTGGGGCCGCCAGGTGAAATCCCACCTCGCCGCCGCCGATCAACTCCTCGCCCACGTGGAGAGCCTCGGCCTGAATCCCTCCGCCACCTTCGAACAGGTGACCCAGGTTTCCCAGGCGCAGTTGAAGGGCACCCGGGACGCCGCCTTCGGTTTCCTGAAGCGCATGGGCGTGGAACCCGTGGGCTACCTGCACCTCGAGCGCCTGAGCTTCATCCCCGCGGGCATCGAGCGGGGCGAGCTCTCCTACTCCGTGCCCCTGAGCCCCGCGGAGCAGGTGAACATCAGCCACAAGGAGTGGTCGAACACCTCCGAGGAGTTCGAGAAGATCGTCACCGATTACATCGAGAGCTACAGCGAGGAGGGCGTCACCGAGAAATCGGAGCTCACCCAATCCACCAACTCGCAGGATCAGCACTCCATGGGCTTCAACACGGGCGTGACGGCCTCCGGCGGCTACGGCCCCGTGACGATCACCGCCTCGGCCTCCCTGAGCCTCAACTCCTCCTCCAGCCAATCCGAGCAGAGCGCACGCAACCACAGCAACACGCTCACCCGGAAGGCCTCCGCCCGCACGAAGAAGGAACACAAGATGAGCTTCAAGGTGGCCTCGGCCTCCGGCACGGAGGACCAGGCCGTGCGGCTCATCAAGAACCCCTTCCCCGACAAGGCCGTACGGGTGGACTACTACCAGCTCATCCGCAAGTGGCGCGTGGACCTCTACCGCTACGGCGTGCGCCTCACCTACGACCTCACCCTCCCCGAACCGGGCTCAGACATCCTCTCCAAGATCCTGGAGATCCAGGCCCTCCAGGCGGCCCTGAGCCAGGGCTTCAACGCCCCGGACTCCACCTTGCCCTGGGCCAAGTTCACCCTGCAGCCCGGCCAGATCAGCCGGTATAACTACATGACCTACGCCGCGGATTATGGCGTGGCCGTGGACCCGCCGCCCGTGGCCTCCTACCCCATCGTGCGGTCCTTCAACCACCAGTGGGTGGATAAGGACCAGGCCAAGCACGACGAGTACACCAGCTTCGAGGTGGACGTGCCCGCCGACTACAAGGTGGATGGCGTGAGCTGGAATTCCCAGGGTTGGGCCTGGCAGGACGAGGAGTGGCACTACGACATCCGCACCAACCTGAACACATGGCTCGGCGCTTCCGGGGCCCTCACCCTCACCGTGGGCACCCGCTACGTCTCCGCCTTCGACATCGAACTCACCATCACCCTGGGCCTCACCGACACGGCGTACACCGCCTGGAAGCTGAAGGTCTGGGGTGCCCTCCACGATGCCGCCGTGGCGCGCTACGAAGAGAACCGCGCCATGCTCAAGAACGAGCTGGAGAACCTGCAGAACGCGCTGGGGGCCCAGGATGCCCTGAGCCTGCGCAAGTTGGAGCGGGAAGAAGTGATGAAGAACGTCCTGCGCTGGATGTTCGGGCCCACCTTCGCCTTCGTGCCCCCGGGCTTGCCCGCGGACCTTTACACCTCCGGCGGCTCCGTGCTCAACGCCGCCGTGTGGAACAAGGTGCTGGCCCAGGGCGAGATCATCAAGTTCCTCCACCACGCCATCGAGTGGGAGAACATGCTGTACTTCCTCTATCCCTACTTCTGGTCCCACAGCAGCCGCTGGGAGTTCAAGAAGTACCTGGACCACCCGGATTTCATGCACCGCACCTTCCTGAAGGCCGGCAGCGCCCGCGTGGTGCTCACCATCCGGCCGGGCTTCGAAAAGGACTTCGTGAGCTTCCTGGAAACGGGCACCTTCAACGGCCTGCCCGCGGGCCATCCCTACCTCACCATCGCCGAGGAGATCCAGGCCTTCGCCAACACGAACTATCCGGGCATCCGGCCCGCCAATCCCGTGAACGACGCGCGCCCCCTGCTCTCGCCCCGCCAGAAGAAGGCCTGGGCGGACATGCAGATCGTCATGACGCGGTTGGAGGCCTACAAGACGGCCCACGGCGACTACCCCACCACGGCCCAGGGCCTGGGCGTGCTCACGGGCACCTTCCCGCCCAAAGATCCCTGGGGCAACCCCTGGTCCTACGCCTCGCCGGGCGTGTCCACGGACTACGAATTGGCCTCCCTGGGCTCCGATGGCGCCCTGGGCGGCGAGGATGAGGCCGCCGACGTGAACTCCTGGGCCGAGGCCTCCCTCATCGGCCGCTGGTACGAGTACACGCCCACCAGCGCCCTCGACATCGCCTTCGCCGAAATCCTGCCCACCGCGTAGCAGCTCGGGAGCCCCCCATGGCCACTGAACGCATCCTGCTCGTGGCGGGGTACGACTACGCGCAATCCGGCGTCGACTTCCGACCCATCGTCAACAACCGGAAGGCCCGCCTGCTGAAGACCCACCCCGACGCGACCGTCATCATTTTCGACGTGCGCGCCGGGGAGGTCGTCACCAGCGAGCAACCACCCACCCCTCCGGGGAAGAAGAAGAAACCCGCCCGCACCGAGACGAAGGACACCACCACCTTCAAGGGCGTGACGAAGAAGAATTACTCCGGCGCGGATCCCGACCACCCGCACACCTTCGACACCAATCCCACCGGCGTCATTTCCATCACCGACATCTACCAGGCCATCATCGCCCTGGGCGCCGCCAAGGACACCAAGGGCAGCCTCCTGGAATTCAGCATCTTCAGCCATGGGTGGAAGGGCGGCGCCATCCTCGTGGACAGCAATGACACCTCCACCACCGAGGCCCGGGATCCCGATGACAAGGACACCCGCCTCAAGGACTTCAAACCCAAGAACATCTCCACCACCGACCTCGCCTCCTTCAAGGCGGCCTTCGCCGCGGATGCCTATTGCCGCCTCTGGGGCTGCGCCTTCACCCACACCTTCTTCCAGGTGATCTCCAAGCTCCTGAAGCACCCCAAATACCGCAAGACCAAGCCGGGAACGCTGAAGGACACGGATGAATTCGAGTTCGAATTCGGCGAGGACCAGGCTAAGGAGCTCTACCCCCAAAACACCTTCTTCCCCCAGCCCGTGGAGGAGGAAGTGATGATCAAGAAGAAGAAGGTGAAGCGCCTGAAGTTCGAACTGAAGTTCAAGCGCACCTGGAAGGACATCAAGGATTTCCTCGACCGGGGGCGCCAGACCACCTACGCCCAGGTGCTCGCCACCGCCGCCGGGAAGCCATGCTACGCGGCCTTCCTGGGCACCTACGCCGATTACGAGTCCAACGATCCCAAGGCCAAGCAGCCGCTCATGATCGTGCCCCGCAAGGCGCCGCCCTACGCCGATGACTTCACCAAGATCATCAAGTTCTACACCGACGTCATCAAGATCCCCGAGGATCCGGAGTCCCGGGGGTATGGCACCTACTCGCCCTAGCATCATCCAGGGATAATGCGGGGATGCTCCGATCCCAGGTCCTCGCTGTCGCGCTGCCCCTCCTCGGCCTGACCCTCTCCGCGCAGGTGCCCACCCAGCCCGCCATCCTCGGCGATGGGTGGGAGCCCCTGGAACCCCGCGCGGCGGGCTTCGACTCCGCGCAGCTGCAGGCCGTGATGTCCAAGCTGCTGAACGGAGAAGCGAACCTTCACGCCGTGCTGGTGGAACGCCACGGCAAGCTGGTGGTGGAGGCCTACCGCAAAGGCAAGGACAAGCCCCAGTTCGATGTCTTCGCCCGCACCGTGGCCTTCGGCCCGACCACGCGCCACGACACGCGCTCCGTGGGCAAGAGCGTCATCGATCTGCTCGTGGGCATCGCCCAAGCCCAGGGCAAGCTCGGCGCGCTCTCCACCCCGGTGATCGACTTCTATCCCGAGTTCAAGGACCTCGCCACACCCGAGCTGCGTCGCATCACCTTGGAGCACCTGCTCACCATGAGCAGCGGCTTGAAGTGGCGGGAATCGGGCGTGGGCTTCCCCAACGATGAGGACCGCCTCGCCTGGAAGGACTCCCCCCCGCGCTTCCTCCTGAGCCGCCCCATCGTGGCCCAGCCCGGAAGCACCTTCACCTACAACAGCGGCGGCACCGTGGTGCTGGCGGACATCCTGAGCCGGGTCATGGGTCGGCCCTGGCCCGAGTTCGCCCGCACGGCGCTCTTCGAACCCATGGGCATCCTCGACGTGGAGTGGGTGACGGATTTCCGGGGCCGGCCCATGGCCAACAGCGGCCTGCGCCTGCGCCCCCGGGACATGGTCAAGCTGGGGCGCCTCGTGCTGGATCATGGCATGTGGAAGGGTCGCCCCCTCGTGCCCGCCGCGTGGATCGACGCCTCCCTGCGCCCCCGCCTCGCCACGGGCTTCGATGGCACCCAGTACGGCTACCAATGGTGGACGGGCACCGTGGCCTGGAAGGGACGGCCCCTGCCCTGGGCTGCCGCCTTCGGCAACGGCAGCCAGCGCATCTACGTGGTGCCGGAATTGGACCTCAGCGTGGTGATCACGGCGGGAGCCTACGGCGACCTCCCCACCGTCCGCCGGGTGCAGGCCGCCTTCCAGGCATTGGTGGGCACCGTCCAAGGGAACTGAGGGCCAGACGCCGCGAAGGCCAAGGCCCCCCCGCCACGGGTCGGACGCGGCTCCCGCCGGTGACTTGGACACGCCCTTAAGCGGTCCGCCCCGCGGCCTGATCCAACTTCTGGCTCAGCTCCTTCAGCGTGAAGGGCTTCGGCAGCAGGGTGGTGAAGGCGTCGCCGGCCACCAGGCGCAGGGCGGCCTCATCCACCTTGCCCGTGGACAGGAGGATGGGCAGCGTGGGGCGCAGGGCGCGCAACCGGGCGAAGGTGGCCTGGCCGCCCAGGCCCGGCATGTTCATGTCGAGGATGACGACATCGGGCTCCAGGCCATCCTCGACGCGCACCAGGGCATCTTCGCCCCGGAAGGCCTGGGCGGTGCCGTGGCCCAGGGTCTGCACCAGCGCCTTCAGGCTGCTCTGCACCAGTTCGTCGTCATCCACGAGCAACACCATCAGGGCCCGCGCCGCGGCGCCGGCGGGCCCTTCCACCCCGGGCTCCGCCCCGCGCCCGCCCGCCGGCCCCGTGGGGAAACGCAGCCGCACCGTGGTGCCCAGGCCCGGATCGCTGAGGAGCTCCATCCGTCCCCCATGGGCCTTCACGGTGCCGTGCACCATGGACAGCCCGAGCCCGGTGCCCTTGCCCTGGGGCTTGGTGGTGAAGAAGGGATCCAGTGCCCGTTCGAGGACCTCCTTGGACATCCCGGTGCCCGTGTCACCCACCTGGAGCTCGATCTCCCCGGGGCCCGCGTTGCGGGTGCGCAGCGTGAGCGTGCCCTGCTCGGACATGGCGTCCACGGCGTTCACGCAGAGGTTCATGATGGCGTGGCTCAGGGCGCTCGGATCCCCTTGCATGGTCTGCAGGTCCGGCTCCAATTCCATGCGGAGGGCCACCTTGGCGAGCGTCGTCCGCTCCAGCAGCTGCACCTGTTCCTGCACGAGGTGGTTGAGGTTCAGTTCATGGAGTTCCGCCGGCGTCTGCCGTGCGAAGCCCAGGAGGCTCTTGACCATCTTCCCGCCCCGCTCGGCGGCCTTCAGGATCGTTTGGAAGGCCTGCTGGGCCGGGCTGCCCGGGGGCTGCGTGTTCACGTGGAGGGAAGCCAGGCCCATGATGGCTCCCAGCACGTTGTTCATGTCGTGGGCCACGCCGCCCGCGAGGCTGCCCAGGCCCTCCAGCTTCTGGCTCTGGCTGAGCTGGGCGCGCAGCCGCTCCTGCTCCTGTTCGGCAAGTTTGCGTCCGGTCAGGTCCACCGCGGTGCCCTGGCAGCCGATGATCCGTCCCTCGGCATCCCTCAGGGGGATGGCATTGAACAAGAGGGTCAGTTCACGGCCATCCCGGGCGAGGTGGGTGGTCTCGTATTCGCGGACCCCCTCCCCTTGCATCTGGCGGGCGAAGGCCGCGGAATCCCGCGCGAAGACTTCGGGAGTCTGGAAGTCGCCGAAGGACCTCCCCAGCATCTCCGCCACCTGGTAGCCATGGGTCTTCTCCCAGGCGGGGTTGAGGTAGGTGAACCGCCCTTCCGAATCGCACTTCCATACGAGTTCCTGGGCCGTCTCCACCAGGCTCCGGTACTTCGCTTCGCTTTCCAGGAGGACCCGCAGGTTGCGTTGATGGGCGATCCAGAGGGACCACAGCAGCCCCGCCAGGATCCAGGCCGCCGCGATGAAGGTGCCCACCAGGAGGAAGGTGGTGGTGCGGTCCTTGCGCCACCGCCCCAGGTAGTTCTCCTCGGCGAGGCCCGCCAGCACCACGAAGGGCGCGCCCTGGATGCGCCGGAAGGTGAACACGCGGTGCACGCCATCGAAGGGCGTGATGGTGTAGTAGGTTTTCCGGGCGAGGCCCGCGTCCAGGATCGCCCGCAACTCCTTGGAGATGGTGCGGTCCCCGATGGGAAGGATCGGTTCCGGGGAGGGGGGCGCCTGCCGGGCCAGGAAGCCGCCCTCCTCATCCCGCAGGGTGAGCCGCCCTCGTGGGCCCACGTCGAAGCCCGCCAGATCCTGCTCGAACCGCACCACCCGCACGGGGGCCACCACCACGCCGCCAAAGCCGCCATCTGGCAGGTCGATGCGCCGGGCGAACACGATGATCCAATCCTTGACGTACCTTCCGATGAAGGGCTTCGAGATGTAGAGCCCCGCGCCGGGGTGATCCCGCAGGTGAGTGAAGTAGGGGCGATCCCCGAAGCCCGTGTTCGGATCGTCGGCGGAGCCCCCCAGGACCATGACCCCCTTCGCATCCACGATCCGGATGGCCACCACCTCCGGCAGGCCTTGCTCCGCCAGGGCCGCCACCGCGGCCACGCGGGCCATCTCCCGCTTCCCGGCGCGCAGGTCCCGCGTTCGCGTATCCGCCACGAAGCTCAGCGCGTGGTCGATGCGGCTGATGGTGCCGGAGATCTTGTGATCGATGGCCTGGGCCAGGTTCTGGCTTTGAATCTCGGCGAAGCGCGCGGCCGCCGCCCGGCCCTCCGCCACGCTCCGGACCCCCAGCACCGCCACGAGGACGCTGGCCGCGAGGACCGTCGCGGCGAGCAGGGGGCCGAAGGCAATCCTGGGGAAGTTGAAGTTGGCAGCCATTGGGGGGCGATTGCCTGGAGTTAACCACAAAGCTCAGGATCCGGGTGCCCGTTTCGGCCCCGGGGGGCCGCCCGGCCCTATTTCCGGGCCCCCGCCGCCTCAAAGAGTCCCCTGGCCTCGTCGGCGCTGACCTCGGCGTACTGCTGCCGCTGGAACAGGTCGCTGGCGGACTGATAGTAGCTGATCACCTCGGAGCTGAAGGTGGGATCCAAGGCCTTCGGGGCCAAGGCGAAGGTGGACCGCTGGAAGCCGAACTGCATCTGCTGCCGCACGGGCTTGAGCACGGCGAAGGAGTCCCCCTTGAGCAGGCCCAGCTTCTGGTAGGTGCCCAGGAGGGCCCGGGCCTCCCGGGGATCCGTCTCCCGGATGTCCCGCCCGAAGAAGCGGCTGGGGTAGGTCCATCCCAGGAGCCCTAGCAGCGTCGGGGGATAGTCCACCTGGCTGGTGAGGGTGGTCAGGTGCCCCGGGGCGATGTGGCCGCCGGGCGAGAAGATCATCAAAGGGATACGGTAGTTCTGGATGGGCACCTCCGCCCGGCCGGCGCTGGAGGCGCAGTGATCGGCGACGATCACGAACACCGTGTGCTTAAACCAGGGCTTGGCGGCGGCGTCCTTCAGGAATCGGCCGATGGCGTAGTCGGTGTACTTCACGGCGCCGGCGCGGCCCGATGTCTTGGAGGGCAGGTCGATGCGGCCCGAGGGGAAGGTGTAGGGCCGGTGGTTCGAGGTGGTCATCACGAAGTGGTGGAAGGGCCGCCCGGCGGCGTGGCCCGCGTCGGCCTCGCGCATCGTCCAGCGGAAGAGATCCTCGTCGCAGGCGCCCCACACGTTGGCGAAGGTGATGTCCTCCTTGGCCACGCTGTTGCGGTCGATCACCCGGTAGCCGTTGTGGCCGAAGTAGTAGTTCATGTTGTCGAAGTAGCCGAAGCCGCCGTAGATGAAGGCGGTGTCGTACCCCTTGGCCCGGAACACGGAGCCCAGCGTGAACAGGTTCTCGTTGCGCGGCCGCTTCACCAGGGAGCGCCCGGGCGTGGGGGGCACCGCCAGGGAGAGGGCCTCCATCCCCCGATCCGTGCGCGTGCCGGTGGCGTAGAACTCATCGAACACCAGGCTCCGCTTCGCGATCTCATCGAGGTTCGGCGTGAGCTTGGAGGCGGGGTTGTAGGTGCCCAGGAAATCCCCGCTCAGGCTTTCCACCGTGATCTGGATGACGTTGGGGCGCAGCTCGGGCCCCGCGTTGCGCACGAGGCGCAGGGTGTCCAAGGGCCGATCCACCAGCGTGGCCGAGCGATCCTTGGCCAGCTCCATCCGCACCCGGGAGAAGGCCTCCTCCCGCGGCAGGGTGGGATAGAAGTGCTCGTAGGCCAGCGCGTTGTCCTTGAAGGCCGTGACAAGGGACCAGAGGCCGTTCTTGGCCAGCTCCCGGTTGAAGTTGTTGTTGAAGCCCGGCAGCCAATCACTGCTCAAGACGCTGCCGAAGGCCAGGGGGATGAGGAGCCACAGGGCCGCCGTGCGCAGCCGTTTGCCCAAGGGCTCCGCCGGCGCCGTGAACCAGTGATCGGCCCACTTCGGATGGCTCACGGCCCAGAAGAGCAGCGCCGCCAGCACCACCACCCCCGTGATGATCAGGGGCAGGTTGTAGGACTCCCGGATGTTGCCGATCACCTCCGTGGTGTAGACGAGGTAGTCCACGGCGATGAAGTTGAAGCGCACCCCGAACTCGTCCCAGAAGGTCCACTCCGCCACGGCCCCGAAGAGCAGGAAGAAGATCACCGCGAAGCTGAGCGCCTCGATGAGCCCCCGCTGCCAGCGGCGGTGGAAGCCGCCCGGTGGGAGGAGGGTGATCAGCACCGTGAAGGGGATCGAAAGGAAGGCCGCGGCCCCCAGATCGTAGAGCGCGCCCCAGCCCATGGCCGCGAGCAGGCTGGCGTTCCAGGACACGTCCTGGAACGACTGGATCAGCAACGCCACGCGGATCAGGAAGGAGATCGCCAGGAACACCCCGAAGAAGATCAGGAGGCCCCCATGGGAGTGGGCGAGCTTCCGCTGGAACCAAGTGCGAAGGGGATTCACCGGATGATTCATCACTGACGCTCCGGCTGGGCTGGGATCCGCATGGGGGGCAGTGTCGAACAAAACCGCCCCAAAGCAAAGGGCTCCCACCCCACGTGCGGCCCCCATCACGCAGGCCCGGGGGGCTGGGCCCGATTCTCCCGGCGGAGCCCCCGATCCCCTGGGATGATGGTTCCCGGAGCCCTTGATGCCGCCGTCCCTCTTTTCATACTTGCCCCCCGACGGCGACACGTCCCCCGAGGCCTTGCTGGGGGCCTTCCTGGCCTATGCGGAATCCAAAGGGCTGAGCCTCTACCCGGCCCAAGAGGAGGCGATCCTGGAGCTGTTCGAGGGGAAGAACGTCATCCTCAACACGCCCACGGGATCGGGGAAGTCCCTGGTGGCGTCGGCCCTGCACTTCGGGGCGCTCGCAGGGGGGCGGCGCTCCGTCTACACCTGCCCCATCAAGGCCCTGGTGAACGAAAAATGGATGGCGCTCTGCAAAGAGTTCGGGCCTGAGCAGGTCGGGCTCTCCACGGGGGATGCCACCGTCAACCGCGACGCGCCCATCCTTTGCTGCACCGCGGAGATCCTGGCCAACATGGCCCTCTGTGAAGGGACCGAGGCCCGGGTCTTCGACGTGGTCATGGATGAATTCCACTACTACGCCGATCGCGAACGGGGCTTCGCCTGGCAGGTGCCCCTGCTGGCCCTTCCCCAGACGCGCTTCCTGCTCATGAGCGCGACCTTGGGCGACACGACCTTCTTCGAGACGGAACTGACCCGCCTCAACGGCCACCCCACCGTCACCGTGAAGGGGACGGATCGGCCCGTGCCCCTGGAATTCACCTACGCAGAATTGCCCCTGGCCAGCACCGTGGAGAACCTCCTCGCCGAAGGCAAGGGCCCCCTCTACATCGTCCACTTCACCCAGGCCGAAGCCGCCACCAGCGCCCAGGATTTCACGAGCCTCGCCGTCACCTCCAAGGAGGAGAAAGCGGCCCTCGCCGCGGAGATCGGCGACTTCAAATTCAACAGCCCCTATGGCCCAGACCTCAAACGCTGGCTGCGCATGGGCATCGGCCTCCACCATGCGGGCCTCCTGCCCAAGTACCGCATCCTCATGGAGCGGCTGGCGCAAAAGGGCCTGCTGAAGGTCATCTGCGGCACCGACACGCTGGGCGTCGGCATCAACGTGCCCATCCGCACGGTGCTCTTCACGAAGCTCTGCAAGTACGGCGGGCAAAAGACGAGCATCCTCAGCGCCCGGGACTTCCACCAGATCTCGGGCCGCGCGGGCCGCAAGGGTTTCGACACCGTGGGCTACGTGGTGGCCCAGGCCCCGGAGCACGTTATCGAGAACATGCGCCTCTCCCAGAAGCCGGGGAAGAAGTTCGTGAAACGCCCCGCCCCGGAGAAGAATTACGCCCATTGGGACAAGACCACCTTCGAGAAGCTCCAGGCCGCCGCGCCGGAGCGCCTGGTGAGCCGCTTCCAGGTGAACCACGGCATGCTGCTCAACGTGCTCAGCCGCAAGGGCGACGGTTGCAAGGCCATGCGCCAGCTCATCCACGACTGCCACGAGACGGACCATCAGAAGGCCGGCCACTTCCGCCGGGGCTGGCAGCTCTTCAAAACGCTGGTCGTGCGCGGCATCGTCACGTTCCAAGCACCGGATGAATTCGGCCGCAAGGTGCGCGTGAACGCGGATCTGCAGGCGGACTTCGGCATGGATGAAACGCTGAGCCTCTACCTGTTGGACACCCTGCCCATCCTGGAGGAGGACTCGCCCACCTACGCCCTGGACCTCATCTCCCTCGTGGAGAGCATCCTCGAGAACCCCGACTTCATCCTGCGTTGCCAGCTGCACAAGCTGAAGGGCCAGGCCGTGGCCGAGATGAAGATGGCGGGCATCGAGTACGACCAACGCATGGAGGAGCTGGAGAAGCTCGAATACCCCAAGCCCCTGCGGGACTTCATCTACAGCACCTTCAACGCCTTTTCCGACGCGCACCCCTGGGTGGGCCAGGAGAACATCCGCCCCAAGTCCATCGTGCGGGAGATGTTCGAGAGCTACCTCAGTTTCGCGGACTACGTGCGGGCCTACGAGCTGCAGCGGGCGGAGGGCCTCTTGCTGCGGCACGTCAACAGCACCTTCAAGGTGCTCTCCAAGACCGTGCCCGACGCCTTCAAAACCGATGAGGTTCGGGAGATGGAGGCCTACCTCGGTGCCATGCTCAAGCAGGTGGACTCCAGCCTCCTGGACGCCTGGGAGAAGATGCAGAACCCCGACTTCATCCGCGGAGAGGAAGCCGCGGTCGCCATGCCGGGCATCGAGGACAAGGACATCACCCGGGATCGCAAGGCCTTCCTGGCCGCCATCCGAGCCCGCCTCTTCGCGCTCCTCCACGCCTGCGTCATCGAGGATTGGGAGGAGGCCGAGGCCGTGCTCGGCGAAGCCGCCGGTGAAGGCGTGAGGGCCGAAGATGGCGAGGGCGAGCCCTGGACGGCGGATCGCCTCAAGGCCACGCTCGCATCCTACACCGCCACCCACACGGGCCCCCGTCTGGATCCCGAAGGCCGCAATCAGCGCCACACCTATGCGCAGCCCAAGCCCGACGACCCCCGAATCCTGGTGGTCCAGCAGATGCTCGTGGATGCTGATGAAATCAACGATTGGGCCTTGGAGGTGGAAGTGGACCTCACCGCCAGCAAGGCCGCGAAGCAGGCCGTGCTGCGGTTGGTGCGGTTCGGGGAATTCCGGTAGGAGGTTCGACCACCAAGACACCAAGAAACGCCAAAGCGCAGGTAGGTCATTACCCCGATTTGGCTTTTCTGGGTGCCTTGGTGGTGGTTGTTAGATCCTCACACCTCGGCGCCGCCATTCACCGATCCATCCACGGCATTGGCCGATCCCAGGACCAGCCCTTGAATCCCGGGCCGCACCTTGGAACCTGCCCCGGGAGGTTCCCATGGTCGCCCGCCTCGTCCCCTTCGTCCTCGCCAGCCTGCTCGCCTTGGCCTGCGGTTACCGCACGGCCCAGCCCACGCCCCTGGGCACCCCCGTGGTCTCGGGACCCACGGCCTCCCCGGCCCTGGTGGCGGAGCTCACGGCCCTGGACCGCCGACTCTTCGAACTCGTCTTCGACCACCGGGATGACACCGCGCTGCGGGCCCTGCTCGCGGATGATTTCCAGTTCCATCACGACAAGAGCGGACTCGATACCTTCACCTCACCCGAGGCCTTCGTCGCCGCCATCCGCCTGAATTTCGAGCGCCGCGCCACGGGCGAGAACCTCCGCGCGCGGCGCGAGCCCCTCGCGGGCAGCGAGGCCATCTACGCCCTGGCCCAGCACGGCGCCATTCACACGGGGGAGCATCGCTTCTATGGGCTCGAAGCGGGCAAGCCCGACCAGCTGCGGGAAACCGGCCGCTTCTTCCACGTGTGGCGCAAGGTGGAGGGCCGGTGGCGCCTGGCGCAGGTCTACAGCTACGATCACCGCGCGGCCACCCCTCGGGGCTGACCCACCTCCCGGGAGGATCCGAACCGTTTCGGGACTGGCCCTCGCCCTCCAATGGGCCCACACTCCTCCCCATCCCTGTCCCGGAGGTGGCCATGTCCCGTTTCGCGATGCAGCGCCGGATCTTGGGGCGAGGGCTGCTCCTGGGCCTGCTGCTCCTCGGCGCCCCGATCCGGGCCCAGGAGGAACCCGAGGAGACCCGGGCGGAAACCATCCAACGGCTCATGCCCGTGGACTGCAATGAGAAGCTCCGACCGGTGCAGAAGGAGGACTGCAGCCAATGCAAATTCCTCCCCTGCCTGAGGGACACCCTGGCCCAGAAGAAGCAGATGATCCAGGTCTACGAGGGGCTAAAGGCCTTCTGGATCCAGCGCCACCTGGACGACGCGGGCAACCCGGTGCTGGAGCGGAACCTGGCCAGCCTGAAGGAACCGGAGCGCAGCACCGTGTTTCGGACGACCCTGACCCAGCTCTCCCAGTTCACCACCATGGAAACCGCCGCCACGAGCCACGTGAGCCGCGCCTCCACCTGCGGCTACTCCAGTCGCAAGGATCTGACGGTGGCCACGGACACCTTCGAATTCTGCCGCACCTGCATCGGCCAATTGAACGCCGCCATGGAGGCCCAGCCCTGCCAACAGCTGGCGGATCTGCTGGCCGCCCATGAGGCCTACCACGCCGCGAATTGCGCCAAACGGCAGGTGGCGGGCGAGTGGTGGGTCTATGAAGTGAAGGGGGCCGACGGCCGCACCGCCTCCAAGCACCTGCCCCCCTCCATCCTCACGCCCGCCGGCAAGGCGGCGGATGAAATCGCGGCCTATCAGGTGGAGGTCAAAGCGCTCAGCACCCTCATCGAGAATCTGGAGAGGCGCTGCACGCCGACCCGGGATTACACCTCGTCCCACGCCGACCCCGAACCCGATCACGAGCCCAGGAACCCGCCTCCCTCCACCAAGCCCGCGCCCCTCTCCAAGCCGGCCCCGCTCAAGGCGCCGCCCATGCCCAAACCCAAGCCCATTCCGGGACCTCCGCCGCCCAAATGACGGATCACGGGGAGGGCAAGTCCGGAGGGAGGGGCCGTCCTTGGCTGGCGCCGGCCCTGCTGGGGGTGGCCGTGCTATTGGCCTACCTCAACGCCTTTCCGGCCGCGTTTCAATTCGATGATTACAACGTCATCGTGGACAATCCCGGGGTCCATGGCTGGGCCGCGTGGCGGGCGGGCCTCGGGGGGATCCGCCCCCTGCTCAAGGCCACCTACACCCTGAACTGGACCCTGGGCCCGGGGCCCTTCGGTTTCCATGCGCTGAACCTGGCCATCCACGGCACCAACGCGATCCTGGTGTTCGCGCTGTTCCGGCGGTTTCTGGAACGGGGCCCCCGGGAGACCCGCTTCCCCGCGGCCAGGGGCTGCGCCCTGTCCGCCGCGCTCCTCTTCGCCCTCCATCCCCTTCAGACGGAGGCCGTCACCTACGTCTCGGGCCGCTCCAGCTCCCTCATGGCGCTGTTCTACCTGGGCAGCCTGCTGGCCTACGTGGTGGGCCGGGAACGGAACGCCCGGATCTGGATCGCGGTGATCTCTCCGGGGCTCTTCCTGTTTGCCCTTCTCACCAAGGAAACGGCCCTCACGCTGCCCTTCGCCCTGGTGCTGTGGGAGGCCACGGATCCCGCCCCCCAGGCGGGCGGATCGCGATGCTTCCGGGGGCCCGCGGTGCACCTGGGGCTGCTGGTCCTCTTCGCCCTGTTCCTGAGCCTGCATGGGGGCTATGGACGCCTGCTCGCCGGCTACTTCCACACCCGCGGCGTGGGGGACAACCTGCTGACCCAGCTCGGCGCCGTGACCTACCTGATGTCCAAATGGGGGTGGCCCCGGGGGCTGAACATCGATCCCCACCTGCCGACGGTGCGCGCGTGGACGGGCCCGCTCGCCCTGGCGGCGGTGCTGGTGGCAGCCGCCCTCGCGCTGGGACTGCTGCAGCTCCGCCGTCGCCCCTGGCTGGCCTTCGGGCTCCTGTGGTGCCTGCTCCACCTCCTGCCCACCAACTCCCTGGTGCCCCGCCCCGACGTGGTGAATGAGCGTCAGTTCTACCTCGCCTCCGCCGGCCTGGCCCTCGTGCTCGTGGTGGGCCTGGAGCAGGCCGTGGCGCGGGGGGCCCTGGCGCGATGGACACCGGTGGGCTGGAGCGCCCTGGCCCTGGGACTCCTGGCCCTCACCACCCTGCGCAACCGCGACTTCCGCACCGAGCTCACCCTTTGGGAGCGCAGCGTCCAGGTCGAGCCCGGCAACCCCCGGGCCCACAACAACCTGGGCTGCGCCCTGGCCTACGCCGGGCACCCGGGCCAGGCCCGCAGGGCCTTTGAGCAGGCGGTGCGCTTGGACCCCACCTACGCCCGGGCCCGCGTCAACCTGGCGAAGGTGACCTGGGCGGAGGATGCAAGTACACCGTGAGCTCCGGAAGGAAGCCTGCCCGGGGGGTCGGGGCCTGACCTATGATGATCCAACCTTCCCAAGGACCCATGGCCAACCCAGCAGGCACCCGCCTCGGCCCCGATCCCCTCCGTTCGCCCCTGGGCCCGGGCGGCAGGGGCGGATACTCCCCGGCGAGGGACCCGCGACACCCCGCTCGCAGCAACGTGCGCCCCCCCTGCGACCTCCATCTCATCGAGGGACTGAAATGAATGCCATGCTCTCCCTGCTGCTCAGCATCTCCGTCCTTGGCGCCCAGGAGGCGCCGAAGCCCACGGCTTCCGAAAGCCCGAAGGCCGCCTCCGAACCCAAGGCCGAAAAATCCATCACCAAACACACCCTCCGCGCCGGCGGCTCGTCGCTCGCCTACACCGCCACCGCGGGCACCTTCATCCTGCGGGATGCCAAGGGCGAGCCCTGGGCCCGCATGGGCTACACGGCCTACGTGAAGGACGGCGCCGAGCCCACCACCCGCCCCCTCACCTTTGCCTTCAACGGCGGGCCGGGCTCCTCCTCCATCTGGCTGCACATGGGCGCCCTGGGCCCCCGCCGGGTGGTGACGCTGAACGCCGAAGCCACGCCCCCCGCGCCCTACAAGGTGGTGGACAACGAGGACGGCCTCCTCGACCTCTCCGACCTCGTGATGATCGATCCCGTGGGCACGGGCTTCAGCACCGCCGTGGGCACCGCCCGGAACGCCGATTTCTGGACCGTGGATTCGGACATCGAGTCCATCTCCCGTTTCATCGCGCAGTTCACCGCGGAAGCGGGGCGATGGAACTCCCCCAAGTTCCTCCTGGGCGAGAGCTACGGCACCACCCGGGGCGCCGCCATCGTGGATTATCTCCATGCCCAGCTGGGCCTGGATTTGAACGGCGTGGTGCTCGTCTCCGTGGCCATGGACCTCGGCAGCATCTTCCAGTGGCCGGGCAATGAGCGGCCCTTCCCCTTCTTCCTGCCCACCTACACCGCCGTGGCCGCCTACCACCACGCCCTGCCCACGGAGCCCAAGGATCTCAAGGGCCTCTTGGAGGAAGCCCGGGCCTTCGCCCTGGGCCCCTACGCCACCGCGCTCTCGAAGGGGGATCGCCTGCCCGAGGCCGAACTGGAATCCGTGGCCCGGCGCATGCACGAGCTCACGGGCCTTTCCCCGGCCTACCTCAAAGCCGCGCGGCTGCGGGTGGGTTCAGGCGCCTTCCGACAGGAGCTGCTGCGGGCCCGGGGCCTCACCGTGGGTCGCATCGATGCGCGCTTCACGGCCCCGAGCCCGAGGCCCCTGGCCGAGTCCGCGTCCTTCGATCCCCACAGCGATGCGGTGGGCCCCGCCTTCACCGCCGCCTTCATGGATTACCTCCAGCGCGAGCTGAAGTTCGGTGAGGGGAAGGACTACCAGGTGCGGGGCGCGGGCGTAGGGCAGGCCTGGGATTTCAAGCACAAGGTGGGCGGCGAAACCCAGCCCATGGTGGACACCACGCCGGATCTCACCCGCGCCCTGCTCACGAACCCCAACCTGCGGGTGCTCGTGCTGAACGGCCTCACGGACCTCGCCACGCCCTTCGCCGCCACGGAATACACCATGGACCACCTGAACCTGCCCCCCGCCTTCCGGGGCCACGTGGTGCAAAAGTATTTCGACTCCGGCCACATGATGTACCTCCATGAGCCCGAGCTGAAGCAGATGAAGCGCGAGATCGCCGCGTTCATGAAGGCGACGCTGCACCCCTAGAAGAACCCCAGATCCACCTTGGGCTGCTGCTGGGCCGTGCTCCCATCCGTCACCCAGCAATCCCCGTACACGGAGCAGTAGGTGATCCGATATTCGAACCTGTGGGCGCGCAGCTTCGTCTCGAAGGCGCGCCCCGCCGCCACGTCCCCGATGAGCAGGGGGGAGATCCGCTCGCCGGGGGAGAGCACGCGATCGTGGAGGCTGGAATTGATGAGGGAGGGCAGGGTCCACTCCGGCCCGAGCACGGCGGTGATCAACTCCCGATTGTCGGCCATCACCTTGCCATCCAGGCGCATCTCCACCTTGCGGATGATGGCGGGGCCCACCCCCTTGTTCACCACCGTGATGTGGAAATCAGTGACGTTGCCCGTGCCCCACTCCACGTAGGGCCAGACGGAGACGTGCTGCTGCTCCTTCATCACCTTCGCCTGGTAGATGTACACCCCGAGCGTGCTCAGGCTCACGAAGAGGGCCGTGGCCGCCACGACGTATTCGGTGTGTTGCTTGAAGCGAGGTTCGCGCATCGGGCATCCAGGGGAATCAAGGCGAGGGTCATGCTCACGGTACGGGAGTCTTCCCGCCGGGAGTAGGGGCGGCCCGAATCCTCACCGAGGCCCGGCCTTCCACCGTATCCTCGCTGGATGACCTGGAAGCCCCAGCTGAAACCTGGCCTCGACCTCACGACCCTGCCCCTCGATCCGCGCCAGGGATTCCTCCTGTCCCAGCTGGACGGTGCCACGGACGTGCCGAGCCTCGCCGCGCTCATGGGCACCGCCGAGGCCGAGGTGTCGGACATCCTGGAGCATCTGGTCGTCCTGGGCGCCTTGGACGCCCCCCCCGAGGCCCTCGCGGCGCCCGCGGCTCCACCCGCCGTCCCGACGCCCCGGGCCGAGGAGCCGGAACCCGAGCCACCCGCCCCGGAAGCACCTTCGGAACGCCTTGAAGACGAAGCCGATTCCACCACCCAACGCCAGCGCTTCGAAACCGTGCTCAAGGCCATGACCGGCGATGCCCGGGCCGCCCTGGCGCGCAGCGCCGAGGAGCCCGACCTCAGCGCCCTCTGCTTCGATCCCCTGCCCGAGGTCATCCAGGCCCTGCTGGAGAACCCCCGCATGGCCGGCCTCCAGGCCCGGCTCGTGGCGGCCCACCACCGCACCGCCGCGGGCCTCGAGGCCCTCGCGGGCCGCACCGCCTTCGCCCATGACGATGGCGTACGGCGGGCCCTGCTCCGCAACCCCATCCTGCCCCCGGCCCTCTACCGCCGCCTCTGGACGAACCGGCGGTTGCAGGAGCAGTTCCTCGTGGCCACGTCCAAGGAGGCCCCGGAGCAGACCCGCACCATGGCCCGGGAAGTGCTTCGCGCCACCTTCACCCAACGCCAGGGTGAGGAGCGGGCCGAACTCATCGTGAACACCGAGGGCCGCTGCCTCGCCCTGCTCCCCACCGCCACCCTGGATGGCCAGGCCACCGCGATCCTCTGCCGGCGCACTTACAGCTCCACCCTCTTCATCCAGAACCTCGCCCGCTGGAGCGCCTGCCCCCCCCAGCTCATCGCCCACTTGCGGCGCCAGGATCTGGTGAAGCGCAACACCGTGCTGCGGCAGATCCTGGAGCGGCATCCCAACGCGGGTTGAGGGAGCCGCATTAGACTGAGGGCATGCCCCTCACGTCCTCCCCCGCCTTCGAGGCCGCCCTCGATGCGGCCATTCAGCGCACCCGTGGCCGCTACCGTGGTTGGAACCTCAACACCTGGTGCTATGGCTCCTGGAAACTGGCCCTGGACCCCTGCTACCGCGCCGTGGCCCCCTTCATCGCGCCCGACAGCCTCACGGTGGATCTGGGCAGCGGCTTCGGCCTGCTGGCGGGCGTGCTCGCCCGGCTCGGGGAAGGGCGTCGGGTCCATGGCGTCGAGTACGACCGCACCAAGCACCGGGCGGCCCTGAGGGCCACGCGGGATCTGCCGGAAGTACGATTGGAGTGCGGCGACATCCGGACCTTCGACCTCCCGGCCTGCCAGACCATCACCTGCCTCGACGTGCTCCACTACCTCGACGTCCCCGCCCAGCGCGACCTCCTGCGCCGCGCCGCGGCGGCCCTGCTCCCCGGTGGCCGGATTCTCATCCGGGAGACGGACGCGGGCCTCCAGGGCGGCACGCGTTTCACGCGGGGGTTCGAGCGGTTCGCCCTCGCCTTCGGCTTCAACCGAGGCCCCCGCCCCTGCTTCCGCACCCGGGATGAATGGGTGCAGGAACTGCGGGAGGCCGGGTTCCACGTGGATGTCTCCGAAGTGGCCAACCGCATGAACCCCGGCAATCTGCTGCTGGTGGGGGAGCGGGCCTGAAGGTGCCCTGGGCTCCCGGCCTGGTCAAATGAACCCGTCAAGCCGGCTTGACATCCTCCTCCAGGGCGCCGAAGCTGGGCATGTCAAGTTCATTTGACATCCTCCGGCGGCCCATGTCCCCCCTCATCCTCGAGAATTCCGTGCGCGCCTCCCGCCAGGCCCTGGGCCTCACCCAGCAGGAACTGGCCGATGCCGTGGGCGTGTCCCGCCAGAGCATCAACTCCATCGAGCAGGGCAAGTACATCCCCAGCCTGCCCCTGGCCCTGCAGCTGGCCAAGGTCTTCAAGTGCGCCACGGACGACCTCTTCGAACTCAAGGTGACCCGCTCATGATCGACGAACGATTCTGGACCCACCGCTACAAATCCCTGAGCTATGCCGCCATGGCTGGCGTGATGGTGTTGGGCTTCTTCCTCTTCCGAGGCCTGCTCCGGGGCGAGGGCCTGCACCGGGATCTCATGACCATCCTCGTGGCCATGCTCATCACCAAATTCGGAGCCATGACCTGGTTCCATTTCAAGGATTGAGCCCATGCGATTCCGCCGCCCCGCCAACCCCCGCCTGCTCCGGATGGGCTTCACCTTCCTCATCCTGAGCATGCTCATCCAGGGCTTCGCCCTGCGATCCACCTGGGTGCAGCGCCTGGGCTCCGACACCGGAGATCGGCTCCAGGGCCTCTTCCTGGGCCTGTCCATCGGGCTGATGTTCATGGCCTTCCGGGTCGGCGCCAAGGGAGGCCCCTCCAGTTGCTCCCACGAACGGTTGCCTTGAATGGATTCCTACCGGACCTGAACCCCCAACAGCCCCGCAAGGACTTCGACGAATACCTCAAGGTGACCCACCACAGCCAAGTGGACACCTTCGATCACGCCAAGCCCGAGGAGCTCATCCAGAACGCCCAAGCCCTCGCCGCTACCGCTTGGGGCCTGGGCAACATGGACGGCAGCCTGCTCCGGTGAAGCCCACCCACCGGGAGATCAAGGACAGTGGTGCCCACCGGCACTGAGTCCCGTCCTTGCCAAACCCCCTCGCGGCCAGGCCTCTGAGGGGCTTTTCACGCTTCGGACATCAGGGTGATGACGACCTTCCCTTGGTGCTGGCCTGTCCCGTAGTGCCGCATCGCTTCGCGAATGCCCTCCAGTCCCTCGAAGGCCTGGATCTTGGGCCTGATTTCCCCCGCTTCGAAGCGCGCGCTCATGTGGTCCAGATCCGCGTTGGGCTTGAGGGCGACAACCCGCAGGCGCTTCCCCTGCATCCACGATATCAAGGGCCCAAAGCAGAGGATCTGGAGGAGGCGGGACATAGATCCACCCACGGTCACGTAAGTTCCACCTGGATTCAGCGCGCGGGCGCAGGCGAAGGGTGAGCGGGTGCTCTTGGCATCCAGGATCAAGTCGTACCGGGGGCCGCCCCGCGCGAAATCCTCTAGCCGGTAATCGATGACATGGTCGAACCCCAGGCCGCGCATGAAATCCAGCTTCTCGGAACTGTCCACGCCCGTCAGCTCCACCCCGTGGGGCTTCGCGAGCTGCAAGGCGAAGGTGCCCACCCCTCCTCCCGCGCCGTTGATGAGAAGGCGTTGCCCAGGTTTCACGCCGCCTCCGATCCGCAGCCCTTGCACCGCGAGCATGCCGGCCTGGGGAATTGACGCCGCTTCCGCGAAGGTCATCCCGGCGGGGATCAGAGCCAACGACGTCTCGGGAGCGCACACGGATTCGGCGAAGCCCCCCCACCGTCCGCTCAGATCCCCGAACACCGCATCCCCTACCCGGAACCGGACGACCTTCCGGCCCACCGCCTCCACGCGCCCCGCCACATCGGAGCCGAGAATGGTCCGCTTGGGCTTGAGGAGCCCGAACAAGAGGCGATTCACGAAGGAATCACCCAGCAGCAGGCCCCAATCCCAGTCGTTGATGGCGACGGCGTGGACCTTGACGAGGACTTCGCCATCCTTGGGAAGGGGCTGTTCGACGTCGCGAAGCACGAGTTGTTCAGGAGATCCGTAGTCTCCGTAGACCACCGCCTTCATCTCTCCTCCTCAACGCCCCCCACTGCCACCGACCGGAGCCGTGAAATCCTCTCCGGGATTGATGAATTGATCCATCTCCAATCCATGCTGGCGATCGTGGAGCTGCTTGTAGCGGCCGCCCAGCGCGATCAGTTCGCGGTGGGCGCCCCGCTCCACGATCTCGCCCCGTTCCACCACGAGGATCTGATCGGCGCTCTCGATGGTGCTGAGCCGATGGGCGATGACAAAGGTGGTGCGGCCCGCGCGAAGCTTGCGCAGGCCATCCCGGATGAGGGCCTCGCTCTCGCTGTCGAGGCTGGAGGTGGCTTCGTCCAGCAGGAGGATCCGGGGGTCCGCGAGGATGGCCCGGGCGATGGCCACGCGCTGGCGCTGGCCGCCGGAGAGCTTCACGCCCCGCTCGCCCACCACCGTGTCGTAGCCCTGCTCGAAGCGATCCACGAACTCATGCACGTGGGCGATGCGGCCCACGGCCTCCACTTCCGCCCGGGTGGCGCCGGGTTTGGCGAAGCCAATGTTGTCGGCCACGGTGCCATCGAAGAGGAAGTTGTCCTGCATGACGACGCCCAGCTTGGCGCGGTACTCCCGCAGCTTGAGGCCATGCACGTCCTGGCCATCCACGAGCACCTGGCCCTGCTGGGGGTGGTTGAAGGCCATGACGAGGGAGAGGATGGTGCTCTTGCCCGAGCCGCTGGAACCCACCAGGGCCACGGTGCTGCCCGCGGGAACGTCGAAGGAGATGCCCTTGAGCACGGGCGCGTCCGCCTCGTAGGCGAAGTGGACATCCCGGAAGGCCACCGCGCCTTCCACCGTGGGCAGGGGCTGGCGGGTGGCGTCCTCCTGATCCTCCGTGGGCATGTCGAGGATTTCGCGGATGCGGTCGAGGCCCGCGAAAGCTTCGCTCACCTGGGTGCCGATGTTGGCGATCTGCACCACGGGCGCCGCCATGAGGCCCACGAAGAAGGTGTACATGATGAGGTCGCCCAGCGTCATGGTGCCGGCGAAGATGGCCTTGCCCCCCAGGATCATGATGAGCACCCCCAAGGCGCCCACGATGGCGGTGCCGAAGGCCGTGATGGCGCTGGTGCCCGTGAGGGTGCTGGCGATGTTCAGGAACAGGCGCTCGGTGCCTTCCGCGAAGATCTTCCGCTCCCGCTCCTCGGCCACGTAGACCTTGAGGATGCGCACGCCTCCGATGGACTCCGTGAGGCGGCCCGTGATGTCGGCGGTGAGCTCGCTGCGCTTGCGGAAGAGGGGGCGCAGCTTGCGGAAGGCCAGGGCCATGGCCCCGCCGAAGAGGGCGAGGAAGAGCACCGTGGCCAGGGTGAGCTTCCAGTTGAGCCAGAAGAGCACCGAGAGGGCGATGAGGGCCGTGAGGGCGCCGCCCACCAGCTGGATGAGCCCCGTGCCCACGAGGTTGCGGATGCCCTCGGCATCGTTCATCACCCGGGAGATCACCACGCCGCTCTTGGTGCCATCGAAGTAGCGGATGGGCAGGCGCAGCACGTGGTCCTGCACCCGCTGGCGCATGGTCATGATGGCCCGTTGGGCCGCCACGCTCACCACCTGGGAGTTGGCGTAGCTGGTGATGGCCTGGATCAACGTCGCCGCCCCCGCGCCCAGGGCCAGGGGCATGAGCAGGTGGAGGTTCCGTTTCCCCAGCACCTCGTCGATGAGGTACTTGGTGCTGGCGGGAAGCACGAGCCCCGCCAGCCGGCTGATGAGCATGAGGCCCAGGCCCAGGGCCAGGGAGCCCCGGTGCTGCTTCAGCAGCGCCCGGGCTTCGCGCCACGCGCGGGCCGTGTCCACCTTGGGTTTCGTTTTCGTCGCTTCGGTCATGGGTTCCGCCCGGAGGACCTCCAGCATGGCCCCTTAGGGGGGACGCCGGAACCCTCGGGTTGTTCCCCATCAACGCAGGGACAGGCGAGCGACTGTAATGGGCTTGAGCGTGCGGCCCTCCCGAGGGCGGCCCTGGTCGTCCATGGCCTTCAGCTGGTTGTTGCGGAAGAACAAAAAGGAGTCGCCATCCAAGGCGCCCGTGGTCAACCCGTCGGCCTCCGGGTGGTAGGCCTCCAGCACTTCCCAGTCCAGGATCCGCCGACCCGGAGCATCCAAGTGGAAGCGGAGCACCCGCCCGGGATGGACCCCGTTCTGGATCCCGATCAGGTGGCCCCGATGGACGTACAGACCATCCAGATTGCCACTCACGATCCCCTCCGGGGCCGGGAGGGGAACGAGCCGACGGGTGCGGAGATCCACTCGGTGCACCGCGTACCATCCCGCCACGTACAGGGCCCGCCCATCGGCGGCGAGGGCGATCCCATTGGCTTCCGGCACGGCGCCCGGCGGCAGGAAGGGCTCTACTCCTGTCGCGCCGGGCCGGCCCCGCACCACCGACCCATCGGAGCTGTTGGTGGCATAGACGGTGCCCCCCGGAGTCACCACCAAATCATTGAGGGCTCCGAAGGCCGGCCCCCGGACCGTGCGGAGGCGCTGCCCCGTGGCCAGGTCGAAGGACTGGAGGGTGGCCCCCCCTGCAGCGGGATCAGACCAGGCGCGGGGATCATCCACCACCGCCCAGAGCTGCCTTCGCCGTTCATCGACCTGCATACCCAGGACCCAGGCCCCGGCCCCTTCTACCTGGGCGAAGTCCCGCACCTCGCCATCGGCCGAAATTCGGAGGATGCGCGCCTTGGCGCTGCCCACGAAAAGCACGCGGTCCCGGGAATCGAAGGCCATGCCCTCCGGCCGTAAATCCGACTCAAGCAACGTGAACGCCCTTCGGCTCCGAACCACCGGGGGAAACTGCGCCCGTGCCGAGGCTACGGCGTGGCGAAAGGCCTCCGTTCCGCGCCAAGGTGCCAAGCTGCGGAGATCCGAGGGATCCAGGCCGCCGGGAGCTTCCGCCAGGGCGGCCAGCAACCCTTCGACCTCGGCTCCCTGACCCTCCCCCGCCCGGAGGGCCGCCAGGTTCACCAGCACCAGCGGGTCACGCGGAGCCTGCACCCGCATGCGTTCCAAATGGGCGATGGTGGGTTCCTGCGCCCGGAGGGCCAGGATAAGGAGGGCCGAATATGGGATTCGCATGGCAACTCCCGGGGGGTCCATGGATGGATGATTCCCGGGGTCCCATGTTCCTCCCCCGGGGGCGGAAAGCCCCCGGAATGGGGTCAGTTCTTGGTCTTCTCCGCCGCGATCCAGGCCCGGAGCTTGGTCTTGAGCACGTCCAAGGGCAGTGCCCCGTCGATGAGCACCTGCCGGTGGAAGGCCTTCACATCGAACTTCTTCCCCAGCACCTGCTCGGCTTCCGTGCGCAATTCGCGGATGGCGAACTGGCCCAGCTTGTAGCCCAGGGCCTGCCCCGGCCACACGATGTAACGCTCCACTTCGGAGATGACATCGCTCTCGGCCATGGAGGAGTTCTCGCGCATGAAGGCGATGGCCTGCTCCCGGGTCCACCCCTTGCTGTGGAGGCCCGTGTCCACCACCAGGCGCATGGCGCGCAGCTGCTCATCGCTCAAGCGCCCGTACCACTGATAGGGATCCGTGAAGAGGCCCAGCTCCTTGCCCAGGGACTCGGCGTAGAGGGCCCAGCCCTCCTGGTAGGCCACGTAGCCGCCGAAGCGGCGGAAGGCGGGCAGCCCTTCCACCTCCTGGGCGATGGAGATCTGGAAGTGGTGGCCGGGGCTCGCCTCGTGGAGGCTCAGGGTCTCCATGCCGAACTTGGGCTGGGCCTTCAGATTGAAGGTGTTGCAGTAGAAGATACCGGGGCGCTTGCCATCGGGCGAGCCCGCTTCGTAGGAGCCACCGGCGGAGCTCTCCGCCCGGAAGGCCTCCACGGCGCGCACTTCATAGTTGGCCTTGGGGGCCACGTCGAAGAGCTTGGGCAGCAGGGCGTCGATCTTCTTTTGCAGATCCCGGTAGCCGTTCAGCAGATCTTCGGCCTTGGTGAAGTAGAACTGGGGGTCGGAATCCAGGTGCCGGAAGAAGGCGGGCAGGTCGCCCTTGAAGCCCACCTGCTGGCGCACCTGATCCATCTCGCCGAGGATGCGCTTCACTTCCTTGAGGCCGATGGCGTGGATGCTGGCGGGGTCCAGATCCGTGGTGGTCATGGCCTTCACTTGGAAGGCGTACCAGGCCTGGCCATCGGGCAGGGCGCCGTAGCCCACGGTGTCGCGGCAGGCGGGCAGGTACTCCTTCTGGATGAAATCGCGCAGACGGCGGTAGGCCGGGTTGATGCGCCCGGTGATGGCGGCGCGGTATTCGGCGGTGATGCGGGCTTGCTCCGCGGCGGGGAGGCCCGTCTTGGGCAGGGCCGCCACGGGCCCCCAGAACACGCTCTTCTCGGGGTCCTCACTGATGAGGGCCGTGAGCTGCGGCACCACCTTCACCATGGCCACCTTGGGTTGGACGACACCCTTGGCCATGCCTTCGCGCATGTTCACGATGGCCTGATCCATCCAGGCGAGCACGCCCTCGGCGCGCTTCAACCAGTCCGAATAATCCTTGGCGTTGCGGAAGGGCTGAAAGCCCTGGCCGGAGCCCAGCTGGGCGAAGAAGGTGGCCATGGAACCGGCCTGGTTGAGGGGGATCAGGTGGCTGGGGAAGCGGTAGCCCTCCAGGCCCTCCTTCAGATCGCGCACCAGGATGTCGCGGCTGAGCAGATCCTGGCCCGTGAGCTGGGTGCGATCCAGGGCCTCGAAGGCCTTCAGCCACTTCTCCGTGAGGGCCTTCTCCTCGGCGCGCCAGGCGGGCGCGAGGGTGTTGGGGAAGCGGTCATTGAAGCGGTCATCCCCGAGGGCGGTGGCCTGCACGGGATTCCGCTGGAGGACCTCCTCCCACTGGGCGTCCAGGAGGGCCTTCAACTTCTGGGCCTCGGTGGGCGCGGGTGCTTGCGCGACCAGCGGCGCAACGAGCGCGAGGACGAAAGGGGTGACGTAACGCATGAAGGCTCCGACGGGGATCAAGACCTTCCAGCATCCCATGGACCCTGCGGCAAGTGGCCCCTACACTGGCCCCAGGAGTGCTCCCATGCTGATGCTGCTGGCCCAGACCGCCCCGGATCTGCCCCTGCACCACCCCGGGCTCCTCGACCTCTGGAAGGCCATCGTGGTCTCCACCCTCGCCATCTCCGTGGCGAGCACCCTGCTCTGGGTGGCCCTCCCCTTCTGGCGCCGCAAGGGCTACGGCCGGCTGGAGAACGAGGCCGAGATCATGGCCACGCTGACGCAGGCGCCCTCGGGCCAGTGGGCCCTCCCCGCCGTGGATTGGGCCCGGGTGGAGGCCGATCGCAAAGCCGAGATCCGCAAGGGCCCCATCGGTTACCTCGTGCTCCGCAACCCCGGCGAATACAGCGCCGGCAAGGCCCTGCTCCAGTACTTCGCCTTCCTCGCCATGGTGATGGTCTTCGTGGCCTACGTGGTGGGCCACACCCTGCCCTTCGGCGCCCACTACCGCCACGTCTACCGCCTGGCCGGCGCCTGCACCACCCTGGCCTTCGCCTTCCACACCGTCCCTGAAAGCATCTGGCGCGGCAAGCCCTGGGCCGCCACCCTCGAGCAGTTCATCGACAGCCTCGTCTACGGCATGGTGGTGGGCGGGATGTTCGGGTGGCTGTGGCCCAAGTGATTCAGCCCTTCGGGACGGTGACCTTCAGGCCCGCGAGGGAGACATACCCCGGCCCCGCGACGCGCAGCCCCGCGTAGCCGGTGGCAGGGGACGGCAGCGCGAAGGCCGCCTTGCGCCCTCCGGCCTCCACGAACACCTGGTGGCCGTTCACTTTCACGGTGACGGGCAGGCGATCCGCCCCCAGGTCCAAGGCCTTCGCCCCGAGCTCCTTCACCTGGAAGGCGGTCTTGCGGCCCCACATGTCGCGATCGGATTCGACGAGCGTCACCAGCTTCACCGCGCCCTCGGCGAGCACCACCCCATAGCCTTTCAGGGGGCGCACGAGCTTGGTCTTTTTCGTGGCGGGATCCTCCACGCGATCGCAATCCACGTCCTGCACCCCGAAGAGGAAGGTCACCTCCGGACGGGCAGGGCCCGCGGCCCCCTCCCCCTGCCGCGGCTGAAAGTCCGGGGGCACGGTGAAGCCCAGGGTGAACGACGCGGTGAAGTTCCCCCGGGGCGAGGCCCCGAGGATGAGCAGGGGCTCGGGATCCTTCAAGCGATCGGCGGGATGCCATACCCGCAGTTCCTCGGTGCGGCGCAGGTCCGCGCGTGGCCCGGTGTGCAGGAAGAAGTCGCCATTGAGGCTCCAGCACGGCTGATCGCCCACCCAGAGGAAGCTCTCGTGGGGCCACTTCCGCTGGCGCGTGAGCTCCTGCTGGGCCCGGAGGGTGGGTGTCTTCTCGGGCCCGAAGAGGGATTTGGCCGCGCCGACGCCCCCATCGTGGCCCAGGAGGAGCAGGTATTCGCGCACGAGGGAGGGTGTGGGGGATTCCGCCAGGAGCTTGGCCAGGTCGCGATTCTGCTCGACCTCCGAGGCGAGGCCCTTCAGAGCCCAGGGATTGTCCGTGCCGCGGCTCAGCTCCGCGAGCAGGGCCGTGCTTTTGTCCAGCTCCAGCACCTGCCGCCACTGCTTGGCCAGGGTCTCGCGCCCCTCCTTCACGTGGTAGTCGGAGGGTTTCAATGTCAGGCTCTGGTCGAAGAGCTGCTGATGGAAGGCCACGGTCTGCCGGGAATCCAGCAGCATCATCGCGGCGGTCGTCTCCACATAGCGGGTGCTGTCCAGCACGGCGTTGCGGCGGTTCTCCTCGATATCGCCCACCCCGAGCAGCCGCTTCTTGGCCCACGCCCACTCCTTGTCGAAGTCCTCCGGATGCTCCGTGAGGCCGTGGGCGTAGCGGCTCTCATCCACCGTCAATGGCGCCGCGGGAAAGGCCGCCAGGGCCTCGGTGACGTAACGCGCGGCGGCCGCATCCGCCTGGCGGCGAAAGGCGAAGCGGTCCTCCACTCGGCGCAGGTTCAGGAGCTTGTTCTGGCGGCCCCCCACGTTACCGAAGGCCACCGCGAGGCTGTGCAGGGCCGTGAGCCGGTCTTCACGATCCGTGCTCCTGGCCAGGGTTTCCAACCGTTCCACCAGGGCCGCCTCGGCGGCCGCGGCCTGATCCCGCTTGGCCCGCTCCAGGCTGGCCTGGGCCACGAGGAGGTCGTCGGCCTGGGTGCGCAGCGTGGTGAGGATGCGCTGGTATTCATCCAAGGTGAGGGCCGCGAGCTTGAAGTCGCGATCCTTGGCCATGGCCTCCCGCAAGGCTGCCAGGGCCGGTTCCACCTGCTTGGCATCGTAGAGGCGCAGGCCCTTGCCGAAGGTGCGGAAGGCCTCGTAATCCGCCGTATGCACCTTGGCCACCTCGGCCCTCTCCTTGGGCAGCAGCTTCACGCCCATGGCCGTGATGAGCCGGTTCACCAGATCCTTCTCCAACTCGAAGAAGGCCTCCTTCTCGCCTTCGATGGCCGCGGCCACCACCACGTCCCCCGCCTGGGCGCGGAGCAGCCGCGCGTCGAGGCGCATCTTGGCGCCCACCACGGTGCAGCGGCCCACGAGGAGGTGGGTGGCACCGAGCAATTTGCAGGTCTGCGCCGCCGTGGCGGGATCCAGGGCTCCGCTAAGGCCCAGCTCCTGCTCCGCCAGCAGATCCTTGATGCGGGCCCGCTCCAGCAGTTTCAGGCCCGGCACCGCGGCCAGGTCGGTGATGACCATGGCCTGCAAGGCGGTGCCCACCTCCTCCTGCTCGGCCCCTTGGCCGCCCTCGAAGGGCAGCACGGCGATGCGGGGAACCTGGGCCTTCGGGGTGGGGGCCTGCCCAGAGGTCCCGGGCTGCGTTTGCGCGGCCAGGGGGGCCACCAGGGCCAGCGGAAGTCCGAGCAGGGTCAAGGGCTGGAATCGGCGCATGGGCCAGGGTACCCGGCCCCTGTTCGCGTATGACCAGGGCAAGGCCTCCGGGTCCATCCGCTTTTTAACAACTTTTAACAAATGAATCTCAATCCCAGGTCTAGAGTTGGACCACCTTTCCCGGGCTGCCGCCCGATCTTCCCATCCCCCATATCCCTTACTTCAGGAGGACCCATGAAGTTCCTCTCCGCGTTGCTGTTGGCCGGGGCCGTATTCGCCCAGGCGCAGACCATCGCCATCGTCAACCGCACCACCAGCGTCTCCGACGCCACGCTCAAGAGCGTGATGAACTCGGTGGCCCAGCAGGTGCACAACGAATGGAAGGCGAAGTGGGGCACCGATGCCACCTTCGTGTTCGTCGGCAAGAACCAGAGCACCAGCAGCAGCTACTGGAACATCTACGTGGGCCAGACCAAGGGCGACTACCACACCGTATCCGGCGGCACCCCCGTGGGCTACGTGCACGTGAAGGGCGTGACCACCGACTACTGGACCAACTCCGTGTCCCACGAGGTCCTGGAGATGCGTGGGGATCCGTACGTGAACACCACCTACACCCGCCCCAACGGCACCACGGGCTACGTGGAAGTCTGCGATGCCTGCGAGACCAACGCCCAGGGCTACCGCATCAACAGCATCCTCATGAGCGACTTCGTGTACCCCTCCTGGTTCAAGGCCTCGGGCACCAAGCCCTTCGACTACCGTGGCCTCATCACCGCCCCCTTCCAGGTGCTCTCCGGCGGCTACCTGCCCTGAGCCGATCCCCGCGGCCCGTTCCACCCTTGGCCCGATCCCCGGCCCCCTGGCCCGGGATTGGGCCATCCTGATGCTCCCCTCATGCGACGCTGCCTCCTGTTCCCCCTGCTCCTGATTCCGGCCCTGCGGGCCCAGGACGCCATGCTCCAAGCCCACTTGGCCCGGGAGGCCCCTGCGGCCCCGGCGCGCCTCGTGCTCCTCGAACCGCCCGGCAACCGCCTGCTGCAGGAGGGCTTCCGCGCCCTCCTTCAATCCCCGGCCCTTCGGAGCTTCGGGGTTCCCGTGGAGGCCTTCGACCTGGGCACGGCCTTGGGCCGCGAGCAGGCCGCGACCCTTCGGCGCGGCACCCAGCCCCAGTGGCTCCTGGTCGGCCCCGGGGGTGCGGTGCAGGCCCAGGGCTCGGGAGTGCCCGAGGCGGAAGCGTTCGCCAAGGCCCTGGTGGCCGTAGGCTTCCAGGACCGGGCTCGGGCCTTGGCCACCTACCTCAAGCAGGTTCCTGATTCGCTCTCCGCCCGGGAGCAGCTCATCGCCGAGCTGCGGCGCCGGGGGGAGCACACCGCCCAGCGGCTTCTGGGCCTGGCCATCCCCACCCCGCAGGAGCACCTGGCCCGGGGCGATGCCGAGGCCTGGCGCCGCGCGCTGGGGGACCCCGCCACCGGGGATCTCCGCGGGGCCCGCACCCTTTCCGCGACCGAGGATCTGGAAGCCTGGGGCCCCTTCGCCCAGGCCCTCGACGAGGCCTTCCAGCAGGGCTTCTGGTTGGAGATGGACTTCTCCTGGACCCGGGAAGGGCGCCCGCTCGATGGCGCCAGCCCCACCCTGCGGGGCCTCTACCTGCGCTGGCTCCCAGCCGTGGAGGCGGCCCTGCCGAGGCAACCGGAATCCGAACCCCTTTGGGCCCTGTGGCGTTGGATGCAGGCCACCACCGGCGGCTCCCGGGTCCGCCTGTTGATGGCGCGCCTCGTGCCCTCGCCCCTGGCCTCCCCGGACCAGTGGCCCCCCGAACCCGCGGCTCAAGCCCTGCGGGCCACCGCCCGCAGCGTGGATGATTGGCGCGCCCTGCAGGATCTCTACCGCGCCCGCTGGCAGGCCCTGCCCGTGCCGGAGGCGACGCCCGGCCAGCCCCTCACCCTCGAACCCTTGTGGGAGCAGACCCTCGGTCCCCTGCTGGAGAGTGCGCTGCGAGCCGGGGATACCGGCGCCGCCGATGCCGTCTTCCAGGACGCCCTGCTCCTCACCCGTTGGTCCAGTCTGCCCGCCCGCGCTGCGGCCCTCGCCCAGCGCTGCGGCCAACTGAGCCTCGCCACCCGCTGGGGGATCGCCCGCCCATGATCCGCCGCGTCCTCCTTTCCACCCTATTCGCCATCGCCCCGGGACTGCCCCTCGGCGCCCAGACCCTGGTCGCCACCGGCGATGCGCAGGTGCGCCTCGGGCACCTCCTCCAGGGGCATCCCGAAGGGGTGCTCCTTTGCCTGCCCGCCGCCGGGGGCCGCAGCTTCCTTCAAGGCCTTACCGCCGCCCTGGACCAGGAGGCCGCGCTCGACCTGGCGCTGGAGGCCCAGGAGCTCACGCTCACCCAGCCCGCCGGCCGTGAGCTGCAACGGATGAAGGGCTGGAACGCGGAGACGCCCCATTGGGCCTTGCTCGGCCCCGGTCCCCGCATCCTCGCGGAGGGCGCCGAACTGCCCACCGCCGAGGCCCTGCGGGAGGCCCACCGCGCCAGTGGGCTGCCCACCCGGGCCGCCCTGCTTTCAGACTTCCTCCGCACCCACCCCGACCATGAGGAGGCCCTGGCCCAGCTGATCCTGGAGCTCCGGGGTCCCGCGGAGCGCCGCACCGAGCGCCTGGCGCCGCCACCCAAGGAGGCGACCCAGCCCCCCACCCTGCTGGCCTCCGAGGCCGATGATCGGCTCTGGGGCGCCTACGCGGACCGCTACGAGCAGCTCCTGGCCTCCGGCGCCTGGCGTCGCCCCGGCGGCGACGTAGGCCCCCTGCCCGTGGCCGCCCCCCTCACGGATCAGGCCGTGCACAGCCCCCGCCTGCGGGCCTTGGCCGAACGCCTCCTCCCCGAGGTGGAAACCCACCTGCGTCCCCGCCCCGAGGATCCCCGCCGTTGGAAGGTGTGGCTTTCCCTCCGCGCCGCCGTGCCCGGCAGCCGCCCCCACGAGGTGCTGGCGGGGCTTCCGCCCCTGCCCGGCGCCCGCACCTGGCCGCCCCCGGCCGCTCTGGAGGCCTTCGTGGAAGACGCCCGCCAGCAGAACGACTGGCGCACCGTGGAGCCCCTGTTGGAGGAGGCCTACCGGCAGAGCCTCGCCTTCCTCCAACGCATGGAGGAAGCGGCCCGCCAAGATGCCCCCGGGGGCCGCCCCGATCTGGGATCCTCCTTCGGCTTCGGCGGCTGGACCGGGGAGCTGGCCCTGCTGGTGGAAGCCAAGCTCCGGCTCGCGCGGTTCGAGGAGGCCGATCGCATCTTCATGGCCGCCTACGGCCGCACCCCCCGCTCCAAGATGGCCGAACAGGCCGCGGCCCTCGCCCGCGAGTGCGGCTCCGAGGCCCTGGCGGCGAAGTGGGAGCGCTTCAACCGCCCGACCCCTTAAGACCGGGGAACCGAGGGGGCCGCGGGATAAACTGGGGCTTTTCTAAGGCGGGCCCGATGACCAACCAAGCGACTGCATCCATCGGGACTCCCGGCCAGCCCTGGGGCGAGGCCGAAAAGCGCGAGTGGCGTGCCCGCCAGCGCCGCCGGCGCAGCTACGCCGAGGAAGTGGTTCCTAAGATCGACGCCCTAAGGGCCCGCTTCGAGGTGAGCGAGTACGGCCGCCTGGACTACGCCCCGGATGGCCCCTACCCGCTCTTCGCCCTCCGCAGCCGGACCTGGCGCGCAGACCTGCCCACGGCCCTGGTGACCGGCGGCGTGCACGGCTACGAGACGAGCGGCGTGCACGGCGCCTTACAATACTTGGATCAACACGGGGAAGAGCTGGAGGGCCGGCTCAACCTGCTCGTCGCTCCCTGCGTCAGCCCTTGGGCCTACGAGCGCATCCACCGGTGGAATCCCTTCGCCCTCGATCCCAATCGGTGCTTCCGTCCAGACAGCCCCGCGGCGGAATCCGCGGCCCTGATGAATCTGGTGGCGCCGGTGCGCGATCGCATCCTGGTGCACATCGACCTGCACGAGACCACCGACAGCGACGAGACCGAGTTCAGTCCCGCATTGGCCGCCCGGGATGGCAAGCCCTTCGAGCCCGAGGGCATCCCCGATGGTTTTTACCTCGTGGACGACCGGGACCACCCGCAGCCCGCCTTCCAGGAGGCCATCCTCGCCGCGGTGGCGCGCGTCACCCACATCGCGCCCGCCGACGAGAAGGGGGAGATCATCGGCTCCCCGGTGGTGGCCCCGGGCGTAATCCGCTACGCCTGCCGGGAGCTCGGCCTCTGCGCCGGCATCACCGAGGCCCCCTACCGCACCACCACCGAGGTCTACCCCGACAGCCCCCGCGCCACGCCGGAGCAGTGCAACGCCGCCCAGGTCGCAGCGGTGCGCGCCGCCTTCAACTACGCCCTGGCGCACCGCCCCTAGGCCCTGTCTCCGGGTAGCCCCGCCGTGGCCCTACACTGGGCGATCCTCCCGGACGGCCCATGAGCTACCCGCACCTCCTCGCCCCCCTCGACCTCGGGTTCACCACCCTGCGCAACCGCGTGCTCATGGGGTCCATGCACACGGGCTTGGAGGAGGAGAAGGACGGCTTCCGCAAGATGGCCGCGTTCTACGCGGAGCGCGCCAAGGGCGGCGTGGGCCTCATCGTCACGGGCGGCATCGCACCCAACCTGCGGGGGCGACTCACCCCCTTCGGCAGCGAGCTCGCGTGGTTCTGGCAGACGAAACGGCACCGCCCCATCACTGAGGCCGTGCACGCCGAGGGCGGCAAGATCGCCATGCAGATCCTCCACGGCGGTCGCTACAGCTACCACCCGCTCTCCGTGAGCGCCTCCAACGTCAAAAGCCCCATCACGCCCTTCAAGCCCTCCGCCCTCAGCGCCCGGGGCGTGGAGAAGACCATCCAGGACTACGTGGACTGCGCCCGCCGCGCCCAGGATGCGGGCTACGACGGCGTGGAGATCATGGGCAGCGAGGGCTACCTCATCAACCAGTTCCTCGTGACCCGCACGAACCGCCGCACGGATCAGTGGGGCGGCCCTTACGAAAACCGCATGCGCTTCGCCACGGAGATCGTGCGCCGCACCCGCGCCGCCGTGGGCCCGAACTTCATCCTCATCTTCCGCCTCTCCATGCTCGACCTCGTGCCCGACGGCTCCACCTGGGCGGAGGTCGTGCAGCTGGCCAAGGCCCTCGAGGCCGCGGGCGCCACGCTCCTCAACACGGGCATCGGCTGGCACGAGGCCCGGGTGCCCACCATCGCCACCATGGTGCCCCGCGGGGCCTACACCTGGGTCACCCGCAAGCTGAAGGGCGAGGTGGGCATCCCCCTCGTCACCACCAACCGCATCAACCTGCCCGAAGTCGGCGAGGAGATCCTCGCCCGGGGCGACGCCGACATGGTGAGCATGGCGCGCCCCCTGCTCGCCGATGCCGACTTCGTGGTGAAGGCCGCGGCGGGCCGGGCCGACGAGATCAACACCTGCATCGCCTGCAACCAGGCCTGCCTGGATCACGTCTTCGAACAGAAGCGGGCCACCTGCCTCGTGAACCCCCGCGCCTGCTACGAGACGGAGCTGAACTTCCCCAAGGCAGCGGCGCCTAAAAAGCTGGCCGTGGTCGGCGGCGGCGCCGCGGGCATGAGCTTCGCGGCCCACGCCGCGGAGCGGGGCCACGCCGTGACGCTCTTCGAGGCCGCGCCCGAGCTGGGCGGGCAGCTCAACATCGCCAAGCAGGTACCCGGCAAGGAGGAGTTCTTCGAAACACTGCGCTACTTCGCCCGCCGGTTGGCGGTGGCCGGCGTGGACGTACGCACGAGCACCCGCGCCACCGCCGAGGCCCTCGCGGCCTTCGATGAGGTGGTGCTGGCCACGGGCGTCACCCCCCGGGTGCCGGAGCTCCAGGGCATCGACCATCCCAAGGTGGTGAGCTATCCCGACCTCCTGCTGGGCCGCAAAGCCGCGGGATCCAAGGTCGCCATCATCGGGGCCGGTGGCATCGGCTTCGACGTGGCCGAATACCTCGTGCAAGGCGGCCATGGCCCTTCCACCGACGCCTATCTGAAAGAGTGGGGCGTGGATCCCACCCACAGCACCCGCGGTGGCCTGTTGGAGAAGCCCGAGGCGCCGAAGCCCGCGCGCCAAGTCTTCCTCTGCCAGCGCAAGTCGGACCGCATGGGCGCGAACCTCGGGAAGACCACGGGCTGGATCCACCGCGCCAGCCTCAAGGCCTTCAAGGTGAAGATGCTGAGCGGCGTCACCTATGAGCGCATCGACGACCGGGGTCTCTGGATCAAAGACTCCGGCGCCTCGGAGGCCCGCTGCCTGGAGGTGGACACGGTGGTGAACTGCGCCGGCCAGCTCTCCAACCGCGACCTCCTGGCGCCCCTCCAAGCCGCGGGCCGCCCCGTGCACCTCATCGGGGGCGCGGATCTGGCTTCGGAGCTGGATGCCAAGCGGGCCATCCGGCAGGGTGCAGAACTGGCCGCCAGGATCTAGGCTCACGTTGCCGCCTGGCGTGGAACTGAAACGCTCATTCAAGGCCTCGAAATCCGAGGCCGATGGGCTGGCGTGCCCCATCTACCCACCACGCCCCGGCTTCAGGCGGCCCATGCTCGGGTGAGGAAGGCCGTGGCGCGGCTGCGCATGTCCCCCTTCGGCGAAATGCAATACCAGTACCTCATGGAGAACCTTCATGAGGGCGTGATCTTCATGGACCCCGAGGGCCGCACCCTCCAGTGCAATCCCGCCGCCGAGCGCATCTTCGGCGTGAGCGCCGCCGAACTGCAGGGCCGCGCCAGCGTGGACCCGGGCTACTTCTACGCGCTGAAGGAGGATGGCTCCATCTTCAGCGAGGAGGAGCATCCGAGCCGCGTCGCCCTGCGCACGGGGAGGCCCTGCCTGGAGGTGGTGCAGGGGCTCCCGCGGGCGGGCCAGGTGGTGCTCTGGGTCAGCGTCAATGCCGTGCCCCTGCGCGGTGCGGACGGCCAAGTGAGCGGGGTGGTGTGCTCCCTGGTGGACATCACGCCCATGAAACTGCTCCAGGAACGGCTGCAGGCGGAGGTCACCCGGGATGCCCTCACGGGCCTCGCGAATCGCCGCTGCTACTTGGAAAACCTCACGAAGGCCTTCCACAGCGCCCGGCGCCACGGCCACCCCATGTCCGTGGCCTTCTGCGACCTCGATCACCTCAAGGCCCTCAACGATTCCCATGGCCACGCCGCGGGCGACAAGGCCATCCAGGCCTTTGGAGGCGTGGTGGCGGGCGCCCTGCGCCGGGAGGATCTCGCCGCCCGATTCGGCGGCGACGAATTCTGCGTGCTCTTCACCCACGTCGGTGTCGAAGAGGCCCGCGTATGCCTGGAGCGCGTGCTGGCCCAGGTGCGCACCCTTGAACTCACCCTCCCGGATGGCACCCTCCTGCGGGGCTTCACCGCCAGCATGGGCCTCGCCAACCTGGGCGAAGGCCACGCCCACCCCGACGACGTGCTCGCCTCCGCGGATCAGGCCCTCTACAAGGCCAAGCAGACGGGTCGGGACCGGCTCGTCGCCTGCTGACCCGGGGCCCTAAACCAAGCTGAGCGCCACTTCCCGCAGCAGCGGCTCCCCATTGGGATTGCGGGCGAGGTTGCGCAGGGCGTCGTGGATGAGGTCCTGAGGCGCGCGCAGGTCCAGGGGCTTCACGGCCAGCTTGCGCAGGCGATCCGCCCAGGGCGTGAGGGCCGGTTCCTTGCCGCTGCGCACGCGGGCCACGTCCGTGACGAGGCGCAGCAGCACTTCCAGGGCCTCGCGCAGCTGCTCGTTTTGGGCCCTTTCGGCGTCCTTCTCCGGCAGCAGGGGCTCCGAGGCCGAGGGGAAAGCGCCGCCCTCCATGATCAGCATCCACGCTTCGAGCTGGGCCTGGGCGCGCTGGAAGGCATCCTCCTCCAGGTAGCGCAGGGTGCCTTCGCTGAGGGCCATCCACCGCTGCTTGGAGCCCTCGTGCCAGCCCTTGGCGCTGGCCACGGCCCAAGCCTCTTTGGGCGCCAGGGGCGCGAAGGCGATGCGTTGGGCGCGGCTGCGGATGGTCTGCAGCACGGCCTCCGGGCGGTGCGTGACGAGGAGGAAACGCGTGCCTGGGGGCGGCTCCTCCAACGTCTTCAGCAGGATGTTGGCGGAGGCGCCATTGAGGCGGTGGGCGTCCTCGATGAGGATCCAGCGGTGGCAGCCCAGGGCGGGGCTGAGGCTGGCCCAGTTGATGACGCCGCCCTCCACCAGGTCGTCCTCGCGGATCATGCCCACCTTGATGAGGCCCGCCTTGCCCTCGGGGGCGATGCGCAGGAGGTTCGGCAGCTCGATGGGCAGGGGCTCCGAGTGGAAGAGGTTGCAGCCTTCGCAATCACCGCAGGCGGTCTTGCGGAAGCAGAGTTCCCGCTGAGCCAGCTCCAGCGCCACGCGCCGCTTGCCGATGCCCTCGGGCCCCGTGAACAGCAGCGTGCCCGGCAGCTTCCCCGCCTGGAGGCGCTCCAGGAGCTTGGCGCGGATGGCCTGATGGCCTTGGATGCGGGGATCGAACATCAGTCCACCTGGAAGCCCGCATTGCGCAGCAGCGGTGCCACCCGACCCCAGATGGCGGCGGCGACGGCGTCCTCGCCTTCCCGGGCGGGGATGATGGCCATGCGGTTGGGTTCGCGTTCGGCGATGGCCAGGAAGCGGGCCCGCACGCGGCGATGGAATTCCAGGTGGGCGGAATCGAAGCGGGTCTCGTTGAAGCCCTCCAGGGCGAGGTTCCGCACTTCCACCCGCTGGAGGCTGGACTCGGGATCCAGATCCAGCAGGAGGGTCAGGTGCGGCTTCAGGCGCTGCAGGACGAGGGTGCTGAGGGCGTCCAGGGCCTCCTCGGGCACGCCGCTGGCGCCCTGGTAGGCCCGGGTGCTGTCTTCGAATCGATCCAGGAGCACCACCTTCCCGGCCTCCAGGGCGGGACGGATCACATCCTTGAGGTGCTGGGCGCGGTCCGCGTAGAAGAGCAGCAGCTCCGCCTCCGGGGACCAGGTCTCGCCCCCGGGGTGGGGCTCCAGCAGCAGGCGGCGCAATTCCCGGCCCAGGGCCGTGCCCCCGGGTTCCTTGCTGACCACCAGCGGCAGGCCCAGGCGGCGGAGGCGCTCGGAAAGGCGCAGGAGCTGGGTGCTCTTGCCCGACCCCTCCACGCCCTCCATGGTGATGAATACCCCTGCCACGCCTGCTCCAAATGGGAAACCTTGAGCATACCGGGCCGGGCTCCGATGAGCCCCTTGCCTCCCCGTCCTGCGGGGGGAGTTTGAGCGAAACCCCGGAAGGGGCTAGACTTCCTCCAAACCCTTAGGAGTTCCTGGTGCTTGAAGCGGTCCAGTGCCCCAAGTGCTCCACCCGCTACGGATTGCGGAGTGAGCGGGTGAAGGCTGTGCACGCGCGGGCCCAGTGCCACCGCTGCCAGGGCGTCTTCCCCATTTACGATGTCGTCGCGCGGCTGCTGGAGCTGCCCCCCAAGGAACAACCCGATGACGCCACGGCCACCATGGGCTTCAAGGTGGAGGATCTGGAGCAGCTCCACATCCTGCCTCCGGCCCTGACCGAGGTCCCCGAGGAGCCCGTCTTCCTGGAACCCGAGGCCGAGCTGGAGCCCCTGCCCGACATCTTCCCCGCGGCCGAAAGCCTGAGCGCGGACGATCTGCTGGGCGCCGACAGCGAGATCCTGGAGAAGACCCTCGTCACCACCCCCGAGCCCTCGCCCGTGCCCGAGATCCGCACGAGCCCGAATCTGCCGGAACCCCTGCCTGAAGAGCGCACCGCCTCGGGTCAGGAGGAGGCCCTGCCCAACAGCGGCCGCACCACCGGTTCCTACCGCAGCGCGAAGGACGCCATCAGCCAGCTCTTCGGCGAAACGCCCGTGCCCTCGTCCTCAGCCCCCCGCCTCCGCAAGGAGACCAGCAACGGGGCCTTCGAGGTGGAGGCGACGCTGGAAGCCCTGGAACACACCCTCGGCGGCTCCGAATCCCCGGCCAAAGCCCCCGAAGCGGCCCCCCTGTCCCCCTCGGAACCCGAATTCGCGGCCCCCAGCAGCGCCACCCAGCGCATGAGCCTCTCGGAGATGCAGGCCGCCATCGCCGCGGTGTCCATGCCCTCCGAGCCCACCGCCCAGGAACTGGAGGCCTCCGAGGTCACCCAGATGGTGGATGCCTCGCGGCTGGCCAAGCAGCCGGATCCCGGCGCCACCAATCCCGTGCCGTCCTTCGCCGCCGAGAGCTCCGCCACCTCCGACGACCCCAACCTCCTGCGGCTGAAGATCGGCGAGGAGGTCTACCCCAACCTCGCCATGGATCAGCTCATCCGTTGGGTGGAGGAAGGCCGCGTCATCGAAACCCACTTCGTGGCCCGCCAGTTCAGCGAGAACTGGATCGAAGCCCACAAGGTGCCGGGCCTGCGCCCCGTGTTCGAACGCCTCCGCCGCCTGCGGGCGGGTGGCCCCGAGGCCTCCCCCGAAGCCACCGCCCCTGTGAAGAAGAGCCTCTTCGGCGGCCTCTTCGGCAAAAAGGACAACTAAGGGCCTGTCCATGAATAAAGTTGCCATTTGTTGTCCCCTATTCGCGCCATCCAGCCAGGAGAGCCGCGCGGCTCGATGCGGTGACATCGTGCAAGCGGCTCGACGCAGCTGGGGGCGCGAAGAGGGGGCAACCCTCTGGGCGAGGGCCGGCGGCTCTCGCAATCCTGCGTTGGCTCCATTGAACGCGGCGCTGCGCGTCGCTCCTGGTCGCCTTCGGCTCCCAGAGATGGAGCCTCCCCTCCTTGTATTCCCGATACACCCTCGGTCGGCCGCCTTGGCTTGCTCGGCCGACGGCCCTCGCAAATGGCAACTTTATTCATGAACAGGCCCTAATGCTCCCGATCCTGCTCGCGACCTTGCCCCTGTTGCAGGCTCCGGCCTCCGCGCCCCAGGCCGCCGCCAAGGCCGAGGCGAAGACCGAAGCCACCAGCCTCAGCTTCGCCAGCATCCGCCAGCCCTACCTGTGGGATCGCCTCCTGCCGGTGGAACTCGCCGTGGATGGCCTGAAGGTGAACTCCATCTTCTTCAACCTGCGCGAATCCAAGGTGAAGCTCTTCCAGGGCCCCACCTTCGGCACCCGGGCCCAAGTCGAGGTCACCAACACCTCCAAGGCCACCAAGATCCCCGGTTTCGCCGTGGCCGTGCTGGATGCGGAGGGCCACCTCCTGGGCGCCGCCACCGGCGGCTCCAAGCTCACGGGCGTGAAGGCCGGCGAAACGGAGACCTTCGACCTGAACTTCGATCAAGTGAACGCCCGCATCCCCAAGGGGGCCACCTTCCTCCTGACGGTGGAACTCCGCTAAGGGGCGTGATCCCGGTTCCATCCGGGGTTGAGGATTCATGGACCGGGCCGGGCGGCTCGAAGAGGGCATGGGGTCCGAACAGGACCCGCGACTCCGTTTGGAGGTCCCATGCGCCGCAACCTGCCCGTCACCGGCCGCGAGTTCCCGCTCGCCGAAGATGACCTGATCATCTCCCGCACGGATCTCAAGGGCTTCATCACCTGGGCCAACGCCGATTTCATCCGCATCAGCGGGTTCGAGCCGACGGAACTCATGGACAAGCCCCACAACGTCCTCCGCCACCCGGACATGCCCCCGGAGGCCTTCAAGGATTTGTGGGACACCGTGCAGGCCGGCCGGGCCTGGACGGGCATCGTGAAGAACCGCCGCAAGGATGGCGACCACTATTGGGTGCAGGCCGACGTCACGCCCATCCGGGAGGCCGGCCGCATCGTGGGCTACACCTCCATCCGAGGCAAGCCCACGCCGGAGCAGGTGCGGTTCGCCTCCACGCTGTACACGGAGATCTTGGCGGGCAAGGCCAGCCTCGCCTCCGGGTGGCGCCTCACGGTGCAACAGCGCCTCATGGGCCTCACCTTCCTGGCCGTGGCCTTCGGCGTGGCCGCGGGTCTCGCGGGGTCAGCGCATCCCTTCCCCGCGATCCTCCTCCTCCTCGGAGGCCTGCTCCTGGCGGGTTGGGGTGCGGCGCCCTTGCTGGCGCGCATTTCCAGCATCGCCGCGGGCCTGCGCACCGCCGATTACCGCCACGCCATCCCCGTCCATGGCAGCGACGAGGTGGCGGAGATCGCCAGCGGCATCAACGTGCTCCACACCCGCTTCTACCGCGTGATGCAGGAGTTGAAGCGGACGGGCCGGAGCCTGCGGGATTCCAGTGGCGAGCTGAAGGAAGGCAACCTTGAGCTGAGCCGCCGCACCGAGGCCCAGGCCGCGGCCCTGGAGGAAACGGGCCAGGGCCTCCACCAGATCAGCGAGGCCGTGACCCTCACGGCCCGGCAGGCCGCCAAGGTGCTCGAAGACGCCCTCGCCGCCCAGGACCAGGCCCAGGAAGGCGGCAAGGCCGTGGAGGCCCTCAGCAAGGCGGTGGAATCCGCCCACGCCCAAAGCGCCCGCATCCTCGAGATCGCCAACGTCGTGGATGAGCTGGCCTTCCAAACCAACTTGCTGGCCCTCAATGCCGCCGTGGAGGCCGCCCGCGCCGGCGAGCACGGACGGGGATTTGCCGTGGTGGCCGGCGAGGTGCGCGCCCTGGCGGGCCGCAGCTCCGAAAGCGCCAAGGAAATCCGCAGCCTGCTCAAGGGCGCCGAGGTGAGCACCCGGGAAGCCACGGGTCTCGCCCAGGCCGCCGGTCAACGCATCCGCACCCTCCAGGACAAGGTCACCACCGCCGGAAGCGCCATCCAGCAGATCGCCTCCGCCACCCACTCCCAAAGCAACGGCCTCTCGGAAATCCGGAAGGCCATGGAGCAGATGGAGACCCTCACCCACCGCAACGCCGCCCTGGTCGAAGAGGCTGCCGCGCAGGCGGAGGATCTCGACGAGCGGGCGAAGGGCCTGGAAGGCCTGGTGGCCTGCTTCGTGAGGTAGGGCCGGTTACCGGGCTTCCTGCTCCTGGTACTTCGTGAGGATTTCCGCCGGCGTGACCGTGGCGGTGCCCACCTTGGCGACCACGTGCCCCGCGGCGACGTTGGCGAGCATGGCCGCGTCCTTCCAGTCCGCGCCCGAGGCCACGGCGGCGGCGAAGGTGGCGATGACGGTGTCGCCGGCGCCGCTCACGTCGAAGACCTCGCGGGCCTCGGTGGGGATCATCCAGGGCTCGCGGTGGGCCTCGTCCTGGGTGAAGAGGGCCATGCCCTTCTCGCTGCGGGTGATGAGCACGCCCTGTACGTTGAGGGAGCGCATGATGGCGTGGCCCGCCGTGGTGACCTCGGCGTCGGACTTCGCGGGCACACCCGCCAGCTCCGCCGTCTCCTTGGTGTTGGGCGTCATGAGCGTGGCGCCCTGATAGAGGGCCTTGTGGGCGGGCTTGGGATCCACGATCCAGGGGATGCCGTGGGCCTTGCAGCGGCCATGCACCACTTCCATGACTTCAGGGCCGATGACGCCCTTGGCGTAATCGCTCACGATGAGGGCGCCGCATTCGGGAATGAGCCGCGTCAAGCGTTCCGCGAGGTCGGCGATGACGTCGCCGTTCAAGGCGCCGGCCTCCTCCCGGTCGATGCGGAGCATCTGCTGGGTCTGCCCGATGACGCGGGTCTTGATGATGGTGGGGCGGCTGGAATCCAGCACGAGGCCATCCTGCGCGATGCCGAGGCGACCGAGGATGCCCATGAGCCGTTCGCCCGCCGAATCCTTCTGCAGCGTGCCCACCACCTGGGGCACCGCGCCCAGGGCCACGAGGTTGGCGGCCACGTTGGCGGCGCCGCCCAGCACCCAGGCCTCCCGCGTCACCCGCACGATGGGCACGGGGGCCTCGGGGCTGATGCGGTTCACCTCGCCGAAGAGGTACTCGTCCAACATCAGATCGCCCAGCACGAGGACCTTACGGCCCTGGATGCGATCGAGCAGCTGCGTGGCCTGGCCCTTATCGAGGCGCATCAGGCCTCCTTCTTCGCCGCGTCCACGAGCATCACGGGGATGCCATCCTCAATGGGATACACGAGCCCGCAGGCCCGGCATTTCAGATCCCGCTCCGCCCCGCCTTCCACGCGCAAGTCCAGATCGCCCTTGCAGGCGGGGCAGCAGAGGATCTCGAGGAGGCGGGGATCGAGGGGCATGGATTCAAGTGTAGACCTTTGTCCTTCGTCCTTGGTCCTTGGTCCTTGGCCGGAGTGCCCAGGCCATACCCCTCCATAGGCGGCTGCGCTTGTCGAGGGGTACGGGCTGTGCGGGTGGGTCGGCGCAAGCCAAGGACCAGGGACCAAGGACCCGCTCACCCCTTCGGCACCACTGCCAGCGCCACAAACCCGCCATCTGGCACGGGCAGGAAGCGGCCCCAATTCTGGGCATCCAGGCCTTCGGCGGGGCCGACCTTCAGCAGGGTGAGACGGCGCACGCCCAGGGGGCCCTGGGCCTTGGCAGCCTGGAACTTGGCCACGCCCTTGTAGCGGCCCTCCAGGGCCCCACGCATGCGATCCCAGGCGGCGTTCTCCACGGTCTCCACGATCACGGCGTAGGCCATCCCGGGCTCCAGCACCGCCTCCACGGCTTTGTCCACGCCCAGGAGGTTGCCTTCGCTCACGCCACTGGCGCCCTCGGCCCGCAGGGCCTTGAGCTCCGCATCCTCGCCGCCCTGCTTCGCCTCGGCCTCCCCCGTCCAGCGCAGCAGCTGCAGGGCCTGGAAGGCGGGGGCCTCCTTATCCGCGAAGGCCGCGAGGATGCGCAGGCCCGCCTGCAGCTCTCCGCCGTGGCGCCCCACGAGGGGCTGCATCTTGCTGATGCCCTCCGCCAGGAGCAGGGCCTCCTTGCCCGGTTTCACGGTGGCGAAGGCCACTTCCAGCAGCTGGCCCTTGGCCACCTTGAGGGTGTTGGGGCGCACGGGGGCGGGGGCTTCCAGGGCGGGAGGAGTGGGGGGCAGCAGCAGCATGGGTCACCTCGAAGGGGGTAGGGGTCGGAAGACCTTCAAAAGGCTACAGACCTGTAGGTATTATTGAAATGCCTTTTTTGAGGCCCCTCAGGCTTTACCCTGGGTCCATCCCCCTTTCAGGAGCCTCAGCCCCCATGTCCGAACCTCGCAAAGGGCGCGGCGCCCGGGAACGCATCCTCAAGACGGTGGAACGCCTGTTCTACCGGGAGGGCGTGCGGGCCGTGGGCGTGGATCGTGTGGTGGCCGAAAGTGACGTGGCCAAGACCACGCTCTATGCCCACTTCCCGTCCAAGGAAGATCTCATCGCGGCCTACCTGGAACATCAGCATGTGGAGGCCCTGCGCCGCCTGGGCGAGGGCATCCGCCAGCTGGCCCAGGATCCCCGGGGCCGCATCCTCGCCGTGTTCGAGTTACTGGACGTGTGGTTCGGCACCGAGCATTTCCGGGGTTGCGCGTTCACCAACGCCGGCCTGGAGATGGGCGGCGAAAGCGCCGAAACCCGGGAGCGCGTGCGCGCCCACAAAGGTGAAGTGGCGCGCTTCCTGCGAACCCTGGCCGAAGAAGGCCAAGCACCGGACCCCGAGGCCCTCGCCGAGGAGCTGATGATTCTCTACGAAGGCGCCATCACCACCGCCAGCCTGCGAGGCGGCCCCGGCCCTGGCCTTCTGGCCCGGCGCATGGCCATGCGGGTGCTGGACGACACCCTGCCCCGGGCCTGATCCCAGGAGACTCCATGGACCCCTTCAGCCCAGGCCGGATCCACGCGCGGGTGACCTTGGAACCGGGCTACGCGGTCGCCTTCACCCACGAAGGCCGCACCTTCCCGGGGCTCCCCATGACGACCCTCTCCACGGGGGGATTCGGCCTGCGCCTGCCCGCCGCCGTCACCGCCGGCATGGAGCCCGGCCAAGCCATCACCCACATCCGCTTCGAACACCCCGACCTGCCCAGCGACATCGTGGAAGGCGCCATCGCCCACCTCCTGGCCCAGCGCCATGGCAACAGCGAAGGTTTCACCCTCCTGGGCGTCAAGTTCGTGGATCCGCCATTGGACTTCCAAACCGCGGTGAACGCCTTCGTGGCGGAACACCTGGTGATGTAGGGTGGCTGGCGGTCATTCCGGTTAGCGCCACGGGGCTACGTCAACAGAAGGCAGGCCCCTCGCTTGCACCTTCTGCGCAGGTCGCGGCGGCGGGGCGCTGGCATTCCCATGTTCCGAGGATCCCCACACGGACAAGCTAAGGGCCGGATCGCTCCGGCCCTTTTCAACTAGCAGAACGTGTACTTCGGTCCGCCGCCGCCTTCAGGGGGCGTCCAGATCACGTTCTCCTCGGGGCACTTGATGTCGCAGGTCTTGCAGTGCACGCAGTTGGAGAAGGCGATGGCCACTTTGTCCACCTTGCCGCTGGCATCGGGATGCATCTCGTAGACCTGGGCGGGGCAGAAGACGGTGCAGGGCGCGCCCTTCTCGTCCCAGCAGGTGGCGCAGACGTGATCGCCCTTCACGATCTTGAGGTGGCCGGGCTGGTGCTCGTCGTGCATGGTGCCGGAGGCGTACACGTCATCCAGCTTCTGGATGGTGCGCTTGCCATCGAACTTGATGCCGAGGTCCATGTCGCTGAGCTTCATGCCCTTTTTGCCGTAGTAGGCCTCCGTGGTCTGCGTCATGTGCGCGTCCACGTGCATGGCCTTGGTGCCACCGGGCACCCAGCCGCTGGTGAACATGGAGATGCCCAGTTCGAGGCCGGCCTTCGGCGTGAGGCCCTCCTCCACGATGGCGTGGAAGTTCCGGCTCTTGTACAGCTCCGTGCCCGCCCAGCTGGCCATGTAGGCCCGGCTGTAGCCCATGAGGCGCTGGTCGGAGAAGTCGTCGGCCACGAGGGCTTCCAGGATCGTGTCGGCGGCCACGAGGCCCGCCTTCATGCCCAGGTGGATGCCCTTGAGGCGGGCGGCGTTCACCATCTGCGCGCTATCGCCCACCAGCATTCCGCCGGCGAAGGCCAGCTTGGGCATGGAGGACCAGCCGCCGATGGCCAGGGCCTTGCCACCGTACTGCAGCATCTTGCCGCCCTGGATCATGGACGCGATGCGCGGGTGCTTCTTGAACTTCTGCAGCAGCAGGTGGGCGTCCACGAAGGGATCCTTCGTATCGAGGGACACCACGAAGCCCACGGCCAGCTTGTTGCCGCCCATCTTGTACACGAAGGTGCCGCCGCTCTCGCCGTCGGGCAGGGGGAAGCCCGTACTGTGCAGCACGAAGCCCTCGGGCACCTGGCCCTCGGGGATCTCCCAGATCTCCTTCACGCCCATCTCGTAGGTCTGGGGGTTGGCGGCGGAGGCCTGGAGGCCCAGCACCGCTTCCAGTTCACGGGACAGGTGGCCGCGGGGGCCTTCGCCGAAGACGGTGACCTTGGCGCGCAGGTTGTTGCCGGGTTCGAAATTGTTCTTGGGGGAGCCGTCGGGGTTCACGCCCTTGTCGGCGGTCTGCACGCCCACCACCTTCTTGGAGCCATCGGGCTGGTCTTCCCACAGCACGTTGATGCCCGCGAAGCCGGGCAGCAACATCACGTCCACGCCGGGCACCTCGCGGGCCTCGATCTGGGCCGCCATCCAGCGCACCATCTTGGAGAGCGACACGATGTGGTTGCCGTGATTGTGGAAGAAGGGCGGCAGCACGGGCAGCTTGAAGCCGCCGCGATCGGAGGTGAAGAGCCACACCTCCTCCTCCTTGACCTCACCCTCCGTGGGGAAGTCGCGGTCCATGAAGTCGGGGCAGAGCTCCTTCAGGGCCTGGGGATCCAGCACCGCGCCGCTGAAGGCGTGATCGCCGATCTCGTCGCCCTTCTCGATGAGGCCGATGGTCAGCCCTTCGAGCTTCTTCACGCCGGGCTTCCGGTTGTGGGCCTCGATGTTATCCAGCAGGCGCCACAGCCCCGCCAGGTTGCTCGGGCCCGCGCCCACGAAAAGGACATCGAAGTCCAGGTCCTCGCGTTCCACGTCGGGCCGGGCCGACTGGGTGGAAAAATCGCGCATGGTCATCTCCCAAGGCTGAAGCAGGCAGTTTAGCGCGGGGCATGGGAAACTGGGATTCCGGATCCCGCTTATGACCCACGCCTCTTCCTCCCATACCTTCCAAGCCGCCGTGGAGCGGCCCCTGTCCGTGGTCTTCCAGACCGCCGGGGGGCTCTGGGAGGGCCACGATTACCGCGTGGAGGTGATCACGTCGCGCCAGGGGCTGGATGGTTTCGACGTGGTGGTGGACTTCCGGGATCTGGAGGCGGCCATGGACGGGCTGCTGGCGCCGATGCAGGGGCGGCTGCTGGCCGACCTCGGCCTCTCGGGCCCCTTGGCCCTGGCGCAGCGCCTCGCCGCGGAGTTGGCGCCCACGGTGCATGCCCCGGCCCGCATCGAGGAAGTGGCCCTCACGGATGGCCGGGGCCGCCGCCTCGCGGTTCGGCCCTAGAATCATCTCCATGAGCCTCGCTCCGGGAATGCGCCTGAACGAACGCCCTGGCCGCCAGATGGCGACCCTGCTGGGCCTCGCCCTCGCCTTCGCCCTCATTTCCAACGCCGTGGCGGGGCCCACGCGGCGCTTGAGTTGGTGTGCGCCACCGATCCCCGCCCCCCGGCCTCCGGCGCCCAACCCCAGCCTGCCGCCGCCCGCCCCGCAGGCCCCCGCCGCGACCACGCCGGAGCCCACGCCCACGGCCGCGCCCCGCCCCTCCGCGCCCCCCGCGTCCTCCGCCGCAAGGACCTCGGCCCCCGCGCTCCAGGATCGCTTCCCCGCGCCGGCCGACGGCGCACCCCTGGAGATCGAGGATGCGGAAGCCCAGGCCCTGCACCAGGCGGGCGCCCTCTTCCTGGATGCGCGCCGCACGTCCATCTACGAGGAAGGCCACATCGCCGGGGCGCGGCTCTTCTCCTACTGGGAGGATGGTCTCGACGCCAAGCTGCAGGTGTTGGCGGACGCCACCTTCGACTTCAAGGATCCCGTGGTGATCTATTGCAGCGGCGGTGATTGCCGGGATTCGCACCTGCTCGCGGATCGCATGTGGCCGCTGGGGTATCGCAACCTCCGCATCTTCAAGGGGGGCTGGCCCGCCTGGAAGACCCTGGGCGGCCCCACCGCCACCGGACGGGAGGTGACGAAGTGACCGTCCGCCGCCTCTGCGCCCTCGCCCTGGGCTTCATCCTGCTCGCCGCGGCCTGGCCCAAGATCGCCGATCCTCCGGGCTTCGCCCAGACCCTTTTCAACTACCGCCTCGTGCCCGAATTCCTCCGCCACGGCCTGGCCCTCGTCCTGCCCTGGCTGGAACTCTGGCTGGGCGTCGCGTTGATCTCCGGCCGGGGCGAATGCGGGGCCGCACGCTGGGCCTTCCTCCTCATGCTCGCCTTCGCCGGGGCCATCGCCCTCAACCTGCTGAGGGGCAACCCCATCGATTGCGGCTGTTTCGGCGTGGGCCCCGCGCGCACCGCCGCCGAAAAGCTCGTGGCCATGCGCTGGGAGGTGCTGCGGGATCTCGCCTTCGCCGCCTTGGCCCTGCCCCTGCTGAAACCCCGCGCGTGAAGGCCTGGGTACCCGCCGCGGCGCTGGCCCTGGCGCTGAGTCCCTTCCTGGTGCTCCGGCCCTCCCCCGTGCGTGGCGAAAGCATGGCCCCCACCTTCCATGAGGGGCAGGTGGCCTGGGGTCTCCGCGCCTGGGCCCTGCCCGCCCCCGCCCGGGGCGAGGTATGGGTGGTGCTGGGCCCCGCGGGCCCCTCGGTGAAGCGCGTGCTGGGCCTGCCCGGCGAAACCGTAGAGCTCAAGGGACCGCGCCTCACCGTGGATGGCCGCGGGATCGAGGAACCCTATGTGCGCTGGCCCGAGCCCCAGGATCAGGGACCCTGGAGCTGCGGAGCGGGTTACCTGGTGCTCGGCGACAACCGGCCCAAGAGTCACGATGGCCGCGCCTGGGGCCCCCTGCCGCGCGCCGCGTTCCTCGCCCGGGTGCGCCCGGGCGACTCAGCCGCGCAGGAGGCGGAACGGCCCTGAGCCCGCCCCCATGCGGATCTGCAAGGCCAGCAAGTCCGCGTTCTCCGGCGCCGCGGCCAGGCCCCGGCGCAGCACTTCCCGCGCGTCCTGGATCTGGTTGCGCGCGATGAAGGCCTGGATCACCAGCTGGTGCCACAGCCCCCGACCGCCTTCTGGAACCTGCTGCAGGGCATTCCAGGCATCCCGCGCGGCCCGGGCATCCTTGCGGGCGGCGCCCCGGCCCACCAGCGCTTCCCAGAGGGCGAGGTCCTTCGGGTTCTGATCCAGGCCCGCCTCCAGGACGAGGCGCGCATCCTCCCAAAGGCCGCTGCCCTCCACCAGCTCCGCCAGTTTGAGGTAGGTGCGCCCATAGCCCGGGTCCGCCTCCAGGGCTTGGGTGAAGCGTTCTTGGGCCTCCTCGATGCGGCCCAGCAACCAGAGACTTTCAGCCGCGGCGGCCAGGGCCGCGCCGTGCCGGGGTTCCTCCCCCAGGATGCGCTCGAAGCAGGCCAACGCCTCGACGTGCCGATCCAGGTGCTGCAGGGCGAGGCCGCCCCCGAAGCTCACCGCGAAGGGCGTGGGGACCTGCATCCGCTGATGTTGCTCCGCCGCCTGGAGAGCCACCTCCCAGGCTTCCAGGGCCAGCGCCTGGCGGAGCAGCTCCTCCTGGAAACGGGGGTTCCCGGGATCCGCCTCGGCATCGTCCCGGGCCAGGTCGAAACGGCGGCGGGCTTGGGCCGGGGTTCTCCCAACCTCCGTCCGGCCGTAGTGGTGCACCACCACGTCCAGCGGCGCGATGGTGTGCCCGCCCTGCTCCAACCAGGCGTCCGGCAGGCCCCGGAGGCGCCCCTCGAAGGTGAGCCCCGGCAGGTTCCGGAGGAGCCGTACGCTGCCCGCCTCGGTGCAGTGGGGAAAGGCACAGCCCTCGGTGTAGCGGCTGAGGTTGGCGCGCACGGGCCCCTCCAGGTCCGCCGCGGTGCCCGTGCGAAGGTAGCTGCGCCGCAGGAGGCGATGGGCGGAGACCTCCGCCTCGAGCGCCGCGCGCAGGGCCTCCTGATCCAGGGCATCGATGGCCTCGTCCGGCTCCAGCAGCAGGATCCAGTCGCCGGTGCAGGCCGCCACCGCCGCCGCACGGGCCTCGGCGAAGGAGCCCGTCCAAAGGAAGGGGATCACCCGGGCCCCCAGCGCCTCAGCCCGGGCTCGGGTGGGTTCCGGCGCGCCGGCATCCAGCACCACCCGCTCCTCGCACAGCGCCTGCACGCTGGCCAAGGCCCGCCCCAGGCCAGGAGCCTCGTCCGTCACGATCAGGGCCAGGGAGAGCCGGGGCATGAGTTGTACCAAGTGGGCAAAAGTCTCGGAATCTTCTCAACACCCAGCCTCGGTAGGCAAGGGAAACTCCAGTAACCTGGAGGGCTAGGAGCATTCATGGATCGGTTGGTGATTCAAGGTGGGACCCCCCTCAAGGGCCGGATCCGGGTGTCGGGCGCCAAGAACGCCGCCCTGCCCTGCCTCGCGGCCACCCTCCTGACGGATTCCGAGGTCCGCCTCTCCAACCTGCCCGCCGTGGCCGACATCCGCACCATGGTGAAGGTGTTGCAGGCCCTGGGCACCGAGGCCGTGCTCGAGACCGAAGCCAGCGGCTACGAGCTCACCGCCAGCCTCAAGGCCCTGGGCAATGAAGAGCTGAAGGCCCCCTACGACCTCGTAAAGACCATGCGCGCCTCCATCCTCGTGCTGGGCCCGCTGCTCGCCCGCTGGGGCCGCGCCATCGTGAGCCTGCCCGGCGGCTGCGCCATCGGCGCCCGCCCCGTGAACCTCCACCTGGAGGCCCTGGAGCGCATGGGCGCCTCCCTGGAGATCACCCATGGCTACATCGAAGCTTCCGTGAAGGGCAAGCTCCAGGCCATGGATCACACCTTCGAGAAGGTGAGCGTGGGCGCCACGGAGAACATCCTCACGGCGGCCTGCCTCGCCGAAGGCACCACCATCCTGCGCAATTGCGCCATCGAGCCCGAGATCGGCGACCTCGCCCGCCTGCTCGTGAAAATGGGCGCGCAGATCGAAGGCATCGACACCAGCACGCTCACCATCCATGGGGTGGAGCAGCTCCACGGCTGCAGCCACGCCGTGATCCCCGATCGCATCGAGGCGGGCACCTACGTCTGCGCCGTAGCCGCCGCCTGTGGCGACGTGGTGATCGACGCCTGCGAGCCCGACCACCTCCGCGCCCTCATGGACCTGCTGGAGCGCAGCGGCGTGGAGTTCACCGAGGCCACGGGCCCCGAGGGCAAGCAGCTCCGCGTGAAGCGAGACAGCGGCCAGAAACTCCGCAGCAAGGACGCCACCACCGTGCCCCACCCCGGCTTCCCCACGGATCTCCAGGCCCAATTCATGACCGTGATGACGCAAGCCGCGGGCATCAGCGTCATCAATGAGGGCATCTTCGAGAACCGCTTCCAGCACGCCATGGAGCTGGAGCGCCTGGGCGCCAACCTGCGCATCGACGATCACAAGGCCATCATCGCCGGCCCCTCACCCCTGTCGGGTTGCACCGTCATGGCCACGGACCTCCGCGCCTCGGCCGCCCTCGTCATCGCGGGCCTCGTGGCTTCCGGTGAAACGGTGGTGGATCGCATCTATCACCTGGACCGCGGCTACGCGGGCCTGGAGGCCAAGCTCCAGGGCGTCGGCGCCCGCATCGAACGGGTCGGCGGCGGGCGCGTCTAGCCGTCCCTGCCCTTCAGAACCGCGTGGAGACCTGCAGCGTCCAGGTGCGAGCAGGCAGTGTGGCCACCTGGGGCACGGGGGTGGTGCGCGAGGCGTCCGTGTAAAGGCCGTAGCCGACGTAGGTGAGGTCCCCGAGGTTCGGGGTGGCGCGGGTGGCGTTCTTCACGCCCAAGGCGATCTCCCAGCCGCCCCGGATCAGGCCGGTGCGCGCGTCGAGCAGGGTGTAGGCCGGGCGCTTCTGATCGGTGCCGGTGTTGCCCGAAAGGCTCTCCCCCGTGTGGCTGGCGTTCACGCCCAGGAAGGCCTTCAGCTCCCCAGAGAGCGTTCGCGCATGGTAGAGGCCGAAGGAGGCCGTCCAGTTGGGCACGTGGTAGATCCGGGAGTCGGTGGCCTGGAAGGTGTTCCCGGGTTCCGAGATGCGGGCGGATTGATAGCCCAGACCCATGCGGAACCTCAGGTCTGGCACGGGTCGGCCCGTGAGTTCCAGCTCGCCGCCATCGATGTCGGCGGCGCCCGCGTTGCCCTGGAGCAGCAGTCCGATGCTCTTGAGCAGCACCTGCTGCTGGAAATCCTTCACATCGATGTGGAAGTAGCTCGTGGTGAGCTGGAGCCCGGGCCGCGGGAACAGGAACTTGGCGCCGAGTTCGTAGCTCCATAGCGAATCCGGGCGGATCTTCAGGAAGGAGGAGCCGGCCTTCCCATGGGCCGCCAACTCCGGGCCGCCCCCCAGGAGCTCGGGATCCAATTGGGCGTTCCCCTGGCGGAAACCCTTGGAGGCCGAAGCGTAAAACTGCGCATTGGCGTGGGGCTGATAGGAGAGGGCGATCTTAGGGCTGAGGCCGCTGGAACCGCTGCGCCCCCGGATGGTGTCATCCACATTGCCCAGCAGCACCGTGTGGACGTCATCCTGATCCAACCAGTACTGACGGGCCCCCAGGGTGAGCGTGAGCCCCTTGGGGAACTTCCAGTAGAACTCCCCGAACAGGGCCCCATCCTGCTGGGTGTTGGTTTCGTTTTCCTTCCAGAGCAGGAAACCCGTGGTGCGCTCGTGGATCGGCAGGATGGCGTACTCCGTGCGGTACCGCGCGAGGAACACGCCGAAGGTGCCACTGAAGGGACCCGTGGCGTCGAGTGAGATCCGGGTTTCGTGGGCCACCTGATCCGTGGTCGACCGACCCGTCCACAGGAAGGGCTGCGCGGGATAGGTGCCGTTGTAGATTTGCACCGTCCCCTCGCTGGAATCCTCCGCGTCCCGGGTGCGCCGGTTGAAGAGGCTCGTGGAGGAGGTGAGCGTCCAGCCCCGGCCCTGGTAGGTGAGCGTCACCGAGGGCAGGGTCCAATGGTCGTCGGAGCGCGGTTGGAGGTCCGCCATGCGGGCCATCTTCGCGGTGGGCTCGAAGCCCGGCAGGGGAGCCCAACTCGCCGGAAAGCCCTCGTCGTGCAGTTCCTGATAGAGGCATTTCACGGCGACCCGGAGCGCATCGGAGGCGCGGTAGAGGCCCGTCATGGAACCCGCGAACACCCGCTGCGCGCCCTGATCATCGACTTCGACCCGAGGCGAGTTGGGATCATTGAGGTCCGAGGGGAAGGTGCGGGTCATCCAGCCCGCGGATCGGGAGGCGGAAATCGCCACGCGCACCGCGGCCTTGCCCGGCGCGAGCACCATGTTGCCCACACCCTCGAATCCGCGATTCAAGGAACCGCCCCCTTCGGTGACCCCGCCTTCGAGCAACCCACGGAAGCCATTCCGCTCCAGATCCGGCGGGTTCAAGATCATGCGGACGCTGCCCCCGAGGGAGCTCTCCCCATAGAGGGTGCCCTGGGGCCCTTTCAGGACTTCGAATCGCGCCATGTCCGGAATGCGCACATCGATGGAGCTGGGCAGGGGCGTATCGTCCACATAGAAGCCAGTGGTGCGGGCCCCCGTGATGCCGCGGATCCCCACGCTCCGGGAGGTGCTGATCCCCGTGGAGGGATTGCCCACAGTAAACCCGTTGCCATAGGCGAAGGACATGCTCGGGGTCATCGCCGCGAAGTCGAAGAAGGTGCGGAGGCCGTAGTCCCGCATGTCCTGATCGGAGAAGGTCGTGACGGAAACCGGGATCTCCTGGAGGGGTTCCTCCCGCTTGCGCGCCGTGGAGGTGATCCGCAGGTCCATCAATTCGGTCAGGCTCCGCTCGAAGAGCGAAACGGTCTGGACCTCCTGAGCGGAAACCGCGCCGCCCCAGGCCACGAGCAGGCAGGGAAGCAATGGGCGGGGCCAGGCCTTGGGCGATGGTCCCCGCATGGATGAACGCACGATCGGCATCATGGAGGTCCATCCTCTCTTCATGGATTGATGGCCCGGGCGAGCTCGAGCAGCTTGGCGCTGAATTGCAGCCCCTTGGCGGCCGAAGCCCGCTGATTCACGTCGAAGCGGAGCTTATCGCCCACCACCACGAAGCCGATGGCCCCCCCCTGATGGGCGAACTCCGGGGCATCGCTGATGGAGACCGTGGGATGGGATCCGAACCTCCCGAGGATCTCGGGCATCTCCCGGTGGTAGACCGCGGGAATGAACACCGCGTGGCAAGCCTTCGGGTGGGGATCCTCCGTGGAGATCCGCTGGAACACGATGTCCCGGGTGCCCACCTTTTTCGGCAGTGTGGCCTGCAGCTGCCGCCCCACCTCGGACTCCCCATAGATGCCGAACACGAGCGTCGCGCCTTGGTCCGGCCAGCGGGTGAGGTTGAGGAAGTGGTAGACGTAGGCCACCTTCAGCGAGGAATCGCTGATGGGATCGCCGCCCGTCTGCCCGGGCATCAGCAACGCGCCCATGAGGACCGGTCGTAGGAGGAAAGCGCGCCACAAGGCGGTCGGGTGCCTCATGCGCCCTCCCCCGCAAGGTGGGCGCGCAGCCCCTCCATGACGACCTTCAGTTCGGCCTCCAGGGCCACCACCTGGGGTTCCACATCCTCGGATCCCTCTCCTCCCAACGCATCCTGGAGGCTGCGTGCGTTCTGGGAGAGGGCCATGGCCCCGATGGTGCCGGCTCCCGCGATCATCGAGTGGGCGATCCGCCCGGCGGCGTCTCGTTCCCCCCGCGCCAGCGCGGCCCGGAGTTCCAGCGCGACCCCGGCCTTCAATTCCAAGAAGCGCGCGAGCATCTTCCGGTACCGTTCCCAGTTGCCCATCAGGTTGGCGAGCCCCTCCTCCACCGAGATGCCCGGCAAGGTTGGAAGGTCCCTCGCCGCATCCGGGTCACGGTGCGGGGCCACGGGGCTTGGCGATTCGAAGGTCACCGCGGGCACCCGGGGCCCGATCCACCGCGCGAGGACCGCGTAGAGCTCTGCGGGATCCACGGGCTTCGTGAGGTAGTCGTTCATGCCGATGGCCGCGCAGCGCTCGCGCTCCCGGATGAGCGCGTGGGCCGTCATCGCGATGATCGGCAGGGAGGCGGGATCCCACTCCCGGCGAAGCTGCGTGGTCGTTTCGTAGCCATCCATCACCGGCATCTGGAGGTCCATCAACACCGCATCGTAGGCCTCGGCCCGGATCCGTTCCAGGGCTTCCTGCCCGTTACCGGCGATCCCCACCTCGATGCCCACCATGCCCAGGAGCTCTGTGGCCACCTGCTGGTTGAAGTCGTTGTCTTCCACCAGCAGCACCCGGGAGCCCTTCAAGGAGGTCAGCTCCTCGGGACTCACGCGCCCCCGGAAGGGGCCCGCCGCGGGCTGGAGCACCTCCCGCCCGAAGGCGGCGGCGATGGCTTCGAACAGCGAGGAGGCCGTGACGGGCTTCGTGAGGTAGCCGGCCAGGCCGGCCTCTTTGGCGCGGGACCGCACATCGTCATCCCCATAAGCCGTCACGAGGATCACCCGGGGCAGGGCGATGAGGTTGGCGAGGTCCTGGATCCGGATCGCCGCTTCAAATCCATCCAGCCCGGGCATCCGCCAGTCCATGAGCACGAGATCGAAAGGTCTCCCCTCCTCCTGCTTGAGCTTCGCCAGCCCCTCTTCCGCGGAGGAGGCCACGGCCGTCTCGTGGCCAAGCCCCACCAAGAGGCCCCGCAGGATCTCCCGGGATTGCAGGCTGTCATCCACCACCAACGTCTTCAAGCCCTGGGGGCTCGAGGCGGGGTCGAGGCGGGGCAGCCCCTCCGCCTTGCCCAGGCCGAAGGTGGCCGTGAAGAAGAACTCGCTCCCCCGACCCGGCTCGCTCTCCACCCAAATTTCGCCCCCCATCATGTGGACGAGCCGGCGGCTGATGGCCAGACCCAGTCCCGTCCCCGCGAATTTGCGGGTACTGGAGGTATCCACTTGGCTGAACGGCTGGAACAGGAGGGCGACCTGCTCCGCGTCCATGCCGATCCCTGAATCCTTCACGGAGAAGCGAAGGCTCACCTGGCCCTCGGCGGCCCCTTCCAATTTCACCGTGACGAGGACGATCTCCCCAGCGTTCGTGAACTTCACGGCGTTGTTGCAGAGGTTCACGAGCACCTGCCCCAGCCGCAGCGGGTCGCCTACCAGGGAGGGAGGCACGTCCGCGGCGGTGTCCAGCATGAACTCCAGGCCCTTCTCCGAGGCCTTCAAGTTGATGATCAGGCTGGTGGTATCCAGCACATCCTCCAGGAAGAACTCCTGGGAATCCATGTCCAGCTTGCCGGCCTCGATCTTGGAGAAGTCCAGGATGTCGTTGATGATCCCCAGCAACGATTCCGCCGCCGAGCGGGTTTTCAGCAGGTAATCCCGCTGCTTGGCCGAGAGTTCCGTCTGCAGCGCCAGATGGGTCATGCCCAGCACCGCGTTCATGGGGGTGCGGATTTCATGGCTCATGTTGGCGAGGAACTCGCTCTTGGCCTGGGTGGCCGCTTCGGCGGCCTCCTTGGCCGCGGAGAGGTCGTCCTCCAACCGCTTCCGTTCCGTGAAATCCACCAATCCGGAGATGAGGTAGTCTTCGCCGTCGATCTGGGCCTTCCCCAGGGAGATCGAAGCCCACCGGAGGCCGCCATCCTCCCGCCGGATGCGGAGCATGATGTTCCGGGCCTGGCCCCGCTCCCCCAGCGAAGGGAGGATCACCTTGTCCCGATCCGCGGGATCCCCGTAGAAGTCGGTTCCGAGGCGACCGATCATCGCTTCCGGCGGAAGGCCGAAGAGGCTCACCACCTCACGGTTCGCGAGCACGATCTCCCCCGTGCCCACCCGGCTCATCACCATGGGTACCGGGGAGACTTCGAGGATGTGCTGAAGGCGCTGCTCGCTGGCATGGAGTTCCGCGGTCCGTTCATCCACCCGGCGTTCCAGGGTGGCGTCCCTGGATTCGATCTGGGTGAGCATGGCGTTGAAGGCCTCCACCAGGATGCCGATCTCATCCTCCGTGGTCTTCACCGCCCGTTCGCTGTAGTCGGCGTCGGCCCGGGAGATCCGCTTGGCCACCCGGGCCAACTGCAGGATCGGATCCGTGATGGGCTTCTGGAAGCGATCCACCGCCAGCCCGGCGAGCAGGATGGAAGCCAGCAACACGCCGAACAGGATGGTGCCGAAGGTGGCGATCCGCTTGTCCAGGAGGTTCAGATTGGCCCGCAGGTACACGTACCCCTGGGTCCTCCCGTCCACCAGGATGGGGGCCATCATCTCGAGCTTCCGGTTCCGGAAGACGGGTTGCCCGGGCCATTGCTCCGGCGGGGGCAGCGGCTCCTCGGCCCCCTTGAACCGGCACTCAGTGAAGAGCTTCCGGTTGGCATCGCAGATGGCGGTGACCTCGATGGAACGGTAGGCGGCCAGGGCTTCCAGATGACCGCGCGCCACCTCGGGATCATGAAAGGCCAAGGCGTACCCCGTGCGCCCCGCCACGATCTCCCCCAGGGTCTGCACCTCCGAGACCATGGCCTTCTTGATCTGCCTCGACTCGAATCCGAGGATGGCCAGGAACCCCAGCAGCAGCGTGAGGAAGGTGGTGACCACCACCAGCAGCTTGAACCGCAGCCTGATGGACCGGATCGGGCGGAACACGGAGTGCTCGGAACTCACCTCGCGCCCCTCCGCGCGGTGGGCCCCGGATTCAGGGAAGGCCCGGCCCCCCGGCCCTTGGCCGGACGACGGGGCACCCTGTTGGGGCGGTTCACCTGAGCCACCTTCGCTCCCCGGGATGGGGCTGCCCCTTCCATCGTCCGGAGGGGCTGGAAAGGTGAAATCGGCGCCGCCCGGATTGCCCTCGCCGGCGCCCGGCCCTTCGGCCATCATGCCCCTGGACCCTTTGAACCCATCCGGTCCGTCCTGTGAGGGGGCCGCTTGACCCAGCCCATGAACATCCTTCTGGTGGACGATGACGAGCTGATCCTCGAGGCCGTCACGTGGCTCCTGGAGAGCCTGGGGCACCAAGTCACCGTGGCCGCCAGCGGCCCGGAGGGGCTGGATCTCCTGCGCGGTGGGCTTCCCGTGGACCTGCTGATCCTGGATCAGAACATGCCTGGCCTCAGCGGGCTGGAAACCCTGGCGCAGGTCCGCGCCTTCCGCCCGGAGTTGCCGGCCTTCGTGGCCACGGGTTACCGGGATGACCAGCTCACGGCCCTGGTGGAGGCCAACCCCCGGACCCTGGTGATCCACAAGCCCTTCCGGGCGCCGGATTTCGAGCAGGCGCTGGCGAAGCTCGAGTCCCTGGGTGACGGGCCCGCCCCCCGCTAGCCCGGGCCGATTCGGCGCGGCCCCCGAGGCCCGGCCACCACGCTTTCCGAGTGTGCTTTGAACGCCCCGGGCTTGGGGCCTGGAAAAAATAATGCCGCCCCGATCCGCATGGGGCCTGCATCCCACCCCATCCGTCAGGCTGCGGACCTCCGGGCGGGGGTCAAGATCCCTTAAACTGGATGGGCATCCACAAAGGGGTTCCCATGTTCGGCGAGATGAAGATCTTCTCTGGCACCAGCCATCCCGAGCTGGCCCGAGGCATCGCGTCGCACATCGGCCTGCCCCTGGGCAAGGTGAAGATCACCCGCTTCAGCAACGAGAACATCAAGGTGAAGATCGAGGAGAACGTCCGCGAGGCGGATGTCTTCGTGGTGCAGAGTTCCTGCCCCCCCGTGAGCGATGGCCTCATGGAGCTGCTCATCATGATCGACGCGCTGAAGTTCGCCAGCGCCGCCCGCATCACCGCGGTGCTGCCCTACTTCCCCTACGCCCGCTCCGACAAGAAGGACGAGGCGCGCATTTCCATCACGGCCCGCCTGGTGGCGGACCTCCTTGAGACGGCGGGCGCTGATCGCGTGCTCACCATGACTCTGCACGCGCCCCAGATCCTCGGTTTCTTCCGCAAGCCCGCGGATCAGCTGCTGGCGACTCCGATCCTCACCCAGTACTTCAAGAACAAGGATCTTTCCAACACCGTGGTGGTGGCCACGGATGCCGGCGCCGCCAAGTTCGCGGGCCACTTCGCCAAGCGCCTGTCCGTGCCCATGGCCATCATCGACAAGCGGCGTTTCGACGACAGCGAGAAGGCCCAGAGCGTGGCCCTCATCGGCGACGTGACCGGCAAGGACGCCATCATCTACGACGATGAGATCGCCACGGGCGGTTCCATCAAGGAGGCCAGCCGCATCCTGCGCGAATTCGGTGCCCGAACCGTCTGCGTGGGCGTCACCCACCCCGTGTTCAGCGGCACCGCCATCGAAACCCTCAGCGCCGCGGGCCTGGATGAGCTGGTGGTCACCGACTCCATCCCCGTCTCCGACGAGAAGCGCAAGGCCATGCCCTTCCTCCGGGTGCTCAGCACCAGCGGGATGTTCGGCGATGCCATCCTCCGCATCCACGGCGGCCGCAGCATCAGCGAGATGATGGATTGAGCGGTTCGGCCGCCCAACCCGGATCGAACCTCCACGACGCCCTGCCCCTCCTCCGGGCTCGGCTGGCGGCCCAATCCGACCGCCCCCTCCCCGATGCCTTCGGCCTCGCGGGCAAGGAGGCCCGGGATTTATTCTCCACGGAGCTCCGGGGCATGCACCTCACCGCCGAAGTCTACGCGGCCCACTGCGCCCTGGCGCTGCTGCTGGACCTGGGCTTGGAACCCCGCCTCCGGGAGGGCGCGAGCCTTGAGGACTTGATGACCGGCTTCGCCGCCCAAGGGCGCCTGCCCCTCGCCTGGATGCTCGACCTCCTCGTGGATGAGGGGATCCTGTGCTTGGAAGGCGACCGCTACCGTCTGGCGGGCCCGGCCCATCCCCAACTGGAGGCCATCCGCGCCTTCGCGGAGGAAGTGGCGCCGGGCCAGGGCATCAACCTCGATCTACTCGATGCGGTACGCCGCCAGATCCCCCCCTTCTTCACCGAGGGCAAGGCCGGGGAAGCCCTGCTCTTCAGCCTCACGCTGCTCCCCCTCTGGCAGGCCTACTTCGACAACCACAACGCCATCTACCGCCCTAACAACCTGCTGCCCATGCTGGCCCTGGAGCACGCCCGCAAGCCCGGCATGCGGGTGCTGGAGTTGGGCGGCGGCGCCGGCTCCTTCGCCCGCCTCCTGGGCCAGCGCTGGGGCGCCGAAGGCCGCCTCGGCGAGGTGGCCGAATACCGCTTCACGGACGTGGCCCCCAACTTCCTCCGCAAGGCCCAGCGCGAGTTGCCCGGGGAGCTCCCGGAGCTGCACTTCGCCTTCCAGCCCTTCGACCTCAACCGAGATCCCGCCGAGCAGAAGCTCGCCGGCGCCACCTTCGACGCCATCCTCGGCGTGAACGTGCTCCACGTGGCCAAGGATCTCGGGGCCACCCTCCGCCACCTCAAGGGGCTCCTGGCTCCCGGCGGCCGCCTCATCGTGGGCGAGTGCCTCAAGCCCGACCTCGACCACCCCATCTACATCGAGTTCCTCTTCAACTACCTCCACGCCTTCACGGATGTGGAGCTGAATCCCGAGTGGCGCCCCCGCCACGGCTTCCTCACCCCCGAATGCTGGGTGGCCGCCCTGGAAGCCGCCGGCTTCAGCGACGTGCAGGAGTTCCCGCCCACGCGGAAGCTCATGGATCACTTCCCCGGATTCAATGTCGGGGCCTTCTCGGCCAGGGCCTAAAAAAAAATCTCACCGCGAAGGCACTCAAAAACCGAAGGCCACGAAGCGTTACCTTCGTGGCCTTCCTGCTTTGTTCGTGCCTTCGTGGTGAGATTTTAAATCCCCAGCGTGACCACGTACGCCTTGAGGTTCCCGGTGGTGGGCACCGCGAAGATGCGGGCGGGGGTGCCGGGGATGAAGGCGGCGCTCCACTGGGTGCTGGCCAGGGGTGTGATGGTGATGATGCCGCCCTGGTTGGTGACCTGGTAGACCAAGGTGGCGCTGCCCAGGGTGGTGCTGAGGTCCACGCTTGCAGCGCTGCCGCCCGTGGGGGTGAAGGTGAAGGTGTTGCCACTCAGGGCGCCAGTGATCTGGCCGCGCTGGGCGGTGGGCAGGAGGATCGCGTTCTGGGCGTTCCAGTCGCTCGTGCCGGCGTTCCAGGTGAGGCCGCTGGCCCCCCGGGCGGTGTTGGCGGGCAGGCCCGACAGCAGCGTCACCAGGCCGGCGGAGCCGGTGTTGGCCAGGGTGGGATAGGTGAAGTTCCACCAGGTGAAGTTGGTCGCCGCGAAGTCCGCAGATCGGGTGGTGATCGGGTTCGTGAAGGTGAGGCCCGTGTTGCCGCCGGAGAGGGCGAGGGTGCCTTCGTAGTGGGCGCGCTCGATGTCCACGGCGCTGGCCGTGAGGGCGGCGGCGGTGGGATCCGTCACCGTCATCTGCACCTTGAAGCCCGGCGTCATGTGGGCGAGGAAGGCCGTGCCCGTGCCGATGGGGGTGGCGCCGCCGTGGAAGGTAAAGGTCGTGCCGCCATCCACGTTCACCGTGGTGAGGGCCAATGGCGTGCCGGGGCCCGCGGGGTTCCACAGCACCTTCAGGGTGTTGGCGACGGTGTCCACGGCCACCACGTGGCCTTCGGGGCTGAAGCGGTGGAGCTTCGTACGGTCGGCGCTGTACCACACGCGCACCGCCGTGAGCTTGCCTGCACCCTGGAAGCGGGAGGCGGCCCGCACGTACTTGCCGGCGGTGAGGGCGGCGGGCACGGTGGTGCTCGCCACGGGCGTCACCGGGGCCTGGTCGAGGTCATAGAAGAGGGTGCCGTTGGTGGCATCCACATCCAGGACCTTGGTGCCCTTGTGCTCGGTGTTCACGGTGATCGAGGTGCCGGACACGGCGCTCACCTGGCCACGCAGGTGGCGGAGGAGGAAACCCGCGAGCGCGGGGATGGGCCGGTGGCGCACGCAGCGCTCGAAGTTCACGAGGTAGAGGTCGGCCCCGCCAGGGCCCATGCCCGGGCGATCCAGGATGAAGAGGGGATGGCCCAGATCGAAGTCCAACTGCACTTGGGAACTGCCGCCGTCGGTGACCACGAGGGGTGCGCTGAGGTCCACCAGGAAGCCCGGGAGACCCACCACCTTCACGGTGCCGCTGGCCACGTCGAAGGTGTGGCTGGGCGTCTGGTTGTCCGTGAGGGACACCGACGCAGGATCGATCTGCACCAGCACCTTGGTGTAGGTGCCCGCGGGCACGTTGGCGCTGGTGAGCAGGTCCGCCAGGTCATCCAGCTGCACGAGGTTCAGGGAGGCGGGGCTGCCCGAGGTGGTTTGGTCGTACACCACCACCGGAGCGCCCCCGCCCTGGGGCACCAACGCCACCTTCTGCAGGACGACGTTGACGGCGGACCAGGCATCCGCGGGCGCATCGGACACGAAGAAATCCACCTGCCCCGTGGCGGCCGCGCTGCTGCCCGAGGATTTGCCGCCACCACAGGCGGTGAAGAGGGTGATGGAGGCCACGGCGAAAGCGGTGGCGGTGCCAAAGCGGAATCGGGTCATGGCGGGCTCCGAAAGGTCCAGAAGGGGGACGTGGGGAATGGACCCGCCCGGGGTGGAGGGGGTTGAAGCCGGGGCCAACATTTGTTTCGTGGGGGCCACCCCCAACCTGGCCCCGCCCGAGTGCGATAGTGGTAGCCATGACCTTGCGTCTCCTCCTCATCCAGCGTGCGGCCCGGCTCCAGCAGCGGCCCGCCTTCTCCTGCGCGCCGTGGCCCACCATTTACTACGCGGGCTTCCGCAACCGTGTGGAGGGCGTGGGCTTCGGCCTCCTCGCCGCGAACCTGGAAGCGGTTCATGCGAGCACGGGCACGCCCTGGGATTGGATGGCCGAGCTGGCCGCCGCCGCCGCCGGCCTGCGCTGGGATCCCGCCGCCCCCCCGGTGCCCGCGGGCATCCTCGGCGGCGAGGCCTTCAATGCCGAAGCGGGCCGCGGCCTCTTCCACGATCGGGAAGCCCAGGTCACCGAGGACACGCCCTTCACCTCCACCCTCAGCCAGGGCGAATTCCACCGGCGCCTCGCCCGCTTGAACCTGCACCTGGGTTGGGACCACGACACCGTGGCCCGCCTGCCCCACGCGGCCTGGGGCACCCCCGCCCTGCGCGGCGCCCTGTGGAGCGCCCTCTACGCCGGCGCCCACGCGGTGCTCGTGACGGAATCCGATGCCGCGAAAAAAGCCGGAGGGTGGTTCGCCCCCAAGCCTGTGCCCTTGGAGGACCTCGAGCCGTTTTCGGAGCTGGGGTTGTAGATTTTTTTGAACCACCAAGACACCAAGACACCAAGGAAAGACAAGACCAGGCGCTGACCTGCATTGGCTTTTCTTGGTGTCTTGGTGTCTTGGTGGTGATCTCTTCGTTAAAGCGCCGCCAGGGCCTCGCCCACGGAACCGGCGGCGTAGCCCAAGCGGCCCTTCAGGGCCATGCGCAGGCCGGGGGGCAGTTCCTTCGCGGCGGTGAGGGCTTGGAGGCGGTGGCTTTCGGAGAGGGTGCCCCAGTCCCGGGCGAGGACCTCGGCCCAAGTGCCATCGGCCAGGCGGCAGCGGGCGAGCCAGCGGGCGGGGCTGCCCAGACCCACTTCGCGCAGGCGGCGGCGCACGTCGTCCTCCTGACCCGTGCGGCGGGCGATGGCCGCCACGGCCTCGGCGGCTTCGCGGCCGCAGTAGGGATCTTCGAGCAAGGCCAGCAGCGCATCGATGGCCTCTTCGCCCCCCACCTGCTCCAGCGCGAGGCAGGGGCCGAAGCGGGCGGGAGGAGGCACCTCCTTCAAGACCTGCACGAGCCACGGGCCGTCGCCGGGACGGGCCGCATTGCGCAGCGCTTCCGCGGCCTGGCGGCGCTGGCCGACGCTCGCGGCGGCCAGGGGATCCAGGTAGGGGCCCAGGCGCCCCTCGGTGGCTTCGTCTTCCAGCACGCGCGTTCGCGCGGCGGCCACCGTGGGGGCTTCCTGGGCTTCGCGGTTCCAGCCGGGCAGCGGCTCCGCGCCCCATCCCGCCGCTTCGGCGCCCTCGAGCCACTCGCCCAATTCGTCCCCCAAGGCCCCCATGGTGGGCGGACGCTTGGCGGGCGAAGGCTGGAGGCAGCGCATGATGATCGAGGCCAGGCGGGGGGGGAAGCCCGGGCGCGTGGAGGCGGGCGGCACCATCATCAGCGCCCAGGGATGGCCCGTGCAGAACTCGTAGAGGATGGCGCCCAGGGCGAAGATGTCGGTGCGGCGGTCCACGGCGCGGGGATCGCCGTGCTGCTCGGGGGCCATGTAGCCCACGGTGCCCACCACCATCGAACTCTTGGTGAAGCGGGTGGCGTCATCGCCCTCCCACATGCACACGCCGAAATCCGTCACCTTCAGCGTGGCGTCTTCCGCGAAGAGCAGGTTGCTGGGCTTCAGATCCCGATGCACGATGCCCGCTTCGTGGGCCAGGTGCAGGGCCCCGGTCACGGGCGCCAGTCGCGAGATGAGGCGGGCCGGGGATTCCCCCATGCAGGCCTTGAGGCTGCCCCCGGGGAGCAGTTCCATGATCAGGTAGGGCCAACTGCCCGACTTTCCGTAGGCGAAGACCTCCACGAGGTTGGGATGGCGCAGCTCCTTCAGCAGCTCCCCTTCCCGCTGGAAGCGCTTCACCAGATCCACCTCGCCGTGCACCTCGGGCTTCAGGAGCTTCACCGCCAGGCGCCGCTCGGGGCGGAAGGGATCCTCGCAGCGATACACGGTGGCCATGCCGCCTTCGCCGAGGCGCTCCTTCACGCGCACGGCGCCGAGGGTTTGGGGAACGAGGAGGGCCATGCCCTTCAGCCTACCGAGTCCTGAGTGCTTCGTCCTTGGTCCTTAGTCCTTAGTCCTTGGCTTGGCCGTGCCAGCCGGATTGGTCCATCCCATGGCCTGGCGCTATGGCCCACCAGCCGTGTCGGGGAGCTGGGTCGAAGTCAGCCAAGGCCTAAGGACCAAGGACCAAGGACCGGGGTCAAAGACCCCGGAAACACGCGCCGACGGTTTACTTCAGTCCCGCTCCACCCGGTTCCGCCCGGCGGCCTTGGCGCGGTAGAGGGCCACATCCACCCGGGCCAGCAGGCTGCCCGCATCGGTGTCGGAATCCCGCAGCTCGGCCACGCCCAGGGAGCAGGTGGCCTGCACCACGTTGCTGGAGCCGGGGAGGGCCACGGGATCCTCTTCCATGCCCTGACGGAGGTCGTCGGCCACGCCGATGGCCTCTCGGGCCACGGTCTCGGGCAGCACCACGAGGAACTCCTCACCGCCGATGCGCCCCACGTGGTCGCTGCCCCGCAGGCGACCCAGCAGCTGGATGCCGAAGGTCTGCAGCACGGCGTCGCCGGCGGGGTGGCCGTATTGGTCGTTGATGCGCTTGAAGTGATCGAGGTCCGCCAGGATCACGGAGAGGGGGCGCCGATGCCGGCGAGCCAGCTCGAAGTGCTTCTCCAGGTGGTGCAGCACCGTGGCCCGGTTGCTCACGCCCGTGAGGGGATCCACCGTGGTCTGCGCCAGCACCGCCTGGTGGTAGACGCGCTCCATCTCATCGAGCTTCTTCAGCTTGAACGCGTGGGCGCCCACGCGCACCACGTCGCCATCCAGGAGGGTGTGCACTTCTGAATCCAGGCGGCGGCCATTCACGAAGGTGCCGTTGGTGCTGCCCAGATCCTGCAGGTGCACCACCACGGATTCCCCCTTCAGCACGAGGGAGATGCGCGAGTGGTTGCGGCTCACTTCCGCCTCGGGCAGCGACAACCCGCAATCGGCCGCCCGGCCGATGATGAGGCCATCCAAGGGGATGGGCACCAACTCGCCGATGGGCTGCCCCACGTACCGGATGAGCGCCCAATCGTGGAAGACCGCGGGCACGTGGCTCCCGGTGGGGGGGCTCACGAGCGTCTGGAGGTCATCTGGGCTGGGCTGGACGTTGGGCATGGTGGATTTCAAAGTGGATCCACCATTTTAGGGGCCGATTGGAAAGCACCAGGGGTTTTCCACCGGGTTTCTGACCCAGGCCACGATTTGGACGGGCAGCCCTTGGAATCATGCCGATTTTATCCAAAGCTCAGGCTTCGGAGCGGTTCCGTCCGGCAGCCTTCGCCTTGTAGAGCGCCGCATCCGCCCGGCCCACCAGGGCCCCGGGTTCGGGGTCGTCGTCCTTGCGGGCGGCCACCCCCAGGCTGCAGGTGACCCGCAGCAGGGTGTCGCCCCCGATGTCCACGGGCGTGGCCTCCAGGGCCCGGCGCAGGCGCTCGGCCCCCACGAGGGCGCCATCCACATCCGTTTCCGGCAGCAGCACGAGGAATTCCTCGCCCCCGATGCGCCCCACGAGATCCGGTTCCCGGAAGGTCTGGGCCGTGACTTCGGCGAAGATGCGCAGCACCGCGTCCCCGGCCGGGTGGCCGTGGGTGTCGTTCACCCGCTTGAAGTTGTCCAGATCGCAGAGGATCACCGAGAAGGGACGGCTGTAGCGCTGGGCCAGATGGAACCGGGACCCCAACTCGCTCATGATGGCCCGGCGGTTGGAGAGCCCCGTGAGCCCATCCTTGCTGCCCTGCTCCAGCAGCGTTTGATGGAAGGCCTTCTCCAGGCCATCCAGCACCACCAGTTTGAAGACGTGGCCGCCCAGGTGGATGCGATCCTCCGGGCGCAGGGTGAGGGTGCCCTGCAGTTCCTGTTCGTTCACCCGGGTGCCGTTGGTGCTCCGGAGATCCTCCAGCTCCACCTTCAGCCCCTCGGAACCGGGACTCACGGTGATCGCCGCATGCTGCCGGCTCACTTCCCCATCCATGAGGGGGATCTCGCAGTGGGCGCTGCGGCCCAGCACGTAGCGCCCCTCGCGCAGCGGGAACACGCGGCCCAGGGCCTCGCCCGCGTAGGCCACCAGGGCCAGCTCCGGCTCCTCCGGCAGCCCGGGATCCGACGTCCGGCGCTCCCGCAGCAGGGTATGCTCGTCCGTCTTCAAGGGCTTGAAGGGTTCGGTCTTGGGCTCATCCAGATTTCGGGTGGGTTCTTCAGGATTCATCGACACACGCGCTCACGTAGGACCCATCGTCCTTCTTCCGCGCCAGCATGAACGGTGCGCGTTTCGCCGCCACCGCCTCGGGGGTGAGGCGCACCCAGATGCGCCCCTGCCCATCCGGCCGGAGGTCCGAAACGCCTTTGCGCGGCAAGCGATAGAGCCCCACCACCTCCAGGTTCCGAACGTTCTCCCCCGTGGCCTTCACCAGGGCCAGGCTGTACCGCATCCAGAGGTGCTTGGGCAGGCTCCCCAGGTCCTCGCCGGGGAACGCCAAGGGCTGCCCCAGCACCCGCCCCAATGCCGCGTGGGATTTCGTGACCAGCCCCCGATCCACCTGCAAGTCCCGGGTTTTCGGAGGCGCCACCGCCGCCTCCAGGCGCCGGGATTCCGGCCGGGGCAGCGGCTCCCGGGGCGCCTGCACCCGCGTCACCTTGGGCAGGGCGGGCACCGTGAGCTGGGAGGCCTTCCCCGCATGAAAGAGCAGCGCCACCAGGGCCTGGCTCCCGGAAGCCCAGGCGTCCCAGCCATGCTCCTCCTGAAGCACCGCCTCCAGGGGCGGCAACTCGCCCATCCCCGCCGCCCCTTCCGGGAACAGCGGCATCACCCCGACCTCGGCCCGGGTGGGGGGCAGCCCATCCATCACCGTGGCCTGCAGCAGCCCCGCGCCCTGCCCCCGGGCGTCGAATCGGGAGGCCCGGAGCGACCCCACCCTCGGCTCCCCGAAGAGCCGCCGGATGGATTGGGCCACATCGGAGATCGCCCTGGAGGCCTTGTCGAAGACCACGGGGACCTAGTCCTTCTGCACCAGGCTGCCCAGCGCCGCCGTCACCCGTTCCAGGGGCTCCAGCAGGTCCATCTGCCAGCCCGCCTCCACGAGTTTCTGCGCCACCTGCTCCTGGGTGGACGCCTCCACCCCCGACGCGAAGATCACCCGCAGGGGCGCCGCCCCTTCCGCCAGCTGCAGCAGCAGCTCCCGGGGATTCACGCGGAACACCTCGCCCAGCCGCGGCAGCGCCTGTTCCTGGCTCTTTTGAAGGGCCAGCACCGGGCACTTGGCCTCGCCCTTCAACCCCGCCGCCAGATCCGCCGCCGGCAGGATCAGCAGGTCCGGCTGCCCCTTCAGTTCCTTCAGCAGCGTCCGCTGGATCACCTCCTCCTTCAGGTGCGGCTCCAGCGCCTTCCCGTAGAGGATCGACTGCAGCTTCGAGGGCGTGATGGGCTCCGTGTACCGGAAATCCATGGGGATCCCCGACCCGTCCACCACCAGCAGCCCCCCCAGGTAGCTCGCGCCCTCCTTGGTCGCCATGAAATACGCCAGCCGGATGTCCGCCATGCACGCCTCGAATGGGAAGTGCTGGCAGGATAGCGCCTCAGGGGCCCTTGGGGGGCGCCCCCAGGGCTCCCCATCCGAATCCCGGCT
>DATEZP010000126.1:0-44951 GCA_035255465.1 Holophagaceae bacterium | reverse complement strand
CGACGTGCCGGCCGTCCTCGTCAGCGCCAAGACCCAGCAGGGCCTCGACGAGCTGCTCGAAACCCTGCTTCTCGTGGCGGACCTGAAGGAACTGAAGGCCGTCTACGACTGCCCCGCCGCCGGGTCCATCATCGAAGGCCGCCTGGACCGGGGCCGCGGCCCCGTGGCCACGGTGCTCGTGCAGCGCGGCACCCTGAAGGCCGGGGACATCTTCGTGGCTGGCGCCACCATGGGCCGCGTCCGCGCCATGTTCGACTACCTGGGCCAGCGCGTCACCGAGGCCGAGCCGTCCACCGCCGTGCAGATCCTCGGCTTCGAGGAAGTGCCCAGCGCCGGCGACAACTTCCAGGTGGTGGAGGACGAGGGCAAGGCCCGCACCATCGTCTCCTTCCGCCAGGAGAAGGCCAAGCAGGCGGCCCAGCAGAAGCAGCGCGCCACGCTGGAGACCCTGTTCAGCACCCTCAAGGACGGCCAGGTCAAGGAACTGCCCCTCATCATCAAGGCGGATACCCAGGGCTCGGTGGAATCCCTCGTGGGCCAGCTGGAGCGCCTCAGCACCGAGAAGGTTCGCGTGCGCATCATCCACAGCGCCGCCGGCACCGTCACCGAGAACGACGTGCTCCTCGCCGAAGCCTCCAAGGCCACCATCATCGGCTTCCACACCAAGGCGGAGAAGAAGACCGAAGAGCTCGCCCGTGAAGAGGGCGTGGACCTGCGTTTCCACGACATCATCTACAAGGTGACCGAGGAGATCGAGCAGGCCATGATCGGCAAGCTCGACAGCCTGGATCGCGAGGTCTACCAGGGCCGCGCCGAGGTGCTGCAGATCTTCAAGGCCGGCAAGACGGTCATCGCGGGTTCCCGCGTGGTGGATGGCTTCATCAAGAAGAACGCCAAGGTTCGCGTCAAGCGCGGCGAAGACCAAATCTTCGAAGGCCTCATCTCCGCCCTCAAGCGGTTCAAGGATGACGTCACCGAGGTCAAGAACGGCTTCGAGTGCGGCATCTCACTGCAGGGCTTCGATGACCTCCGCGAAGGCGACACCCTCGAATTCCACACCACCGAGAAGTACGCCCAGACTTCGCTCTAGTTCGGGCCTTCCAGAACTGACCCCAGGGGACCGCTTCGGCGGTCCCCTTTTCATGCCCCTCCGAAATTGACCGCGCTCAAAAGCGCTTATTTAAGATCAACGAGTCTTGTTAATAATCGACTCACGTGATGCTCGTCACCCATCCAAACCCCCATCCTGAATGAGCCGTATTTCAGGAGTCTCAATGTCTGCACCTTCCTTTGCTCTCAGCGCCCCGGCCACCGACAAGACGGCCTCCAACCCCCTGGGGCTGAGCCGCATCGACCACTTCCAGATGACGGGCGACCTCACCCGCCTCGAGCCCCTGTACCGCAAGCTCGGCTTCGCCCGCGTGGCCAGCGCCTCCGGCCCCTGGGGCAAGGCCGTCCACCTGCACCAGCAGCGCATGGACATCCTCATCTTCGACGCGAACGACACCCATCCCGCCGGCCGCTACTTCCAGGCCCACGGCGAAGGCGTCTGCGCCCTCAACTTCGAAGTGGCCGATCTGGACGTGGCCATCGCCGGCGCGCGGGCCCAGGGCGCCAAGGTGCTCCTCGAGCCCGAGACCCACACCCTCGGCGCCGGCACCCTGCGCTTCGCCGCCATCCAGGGCGTGGGCGACGTGTGGAACTACCTCATCGAGCGCAAGGGCGAGCTCAGCAGCTTCTGGCCCGGCTTCACCGCGGATCCCGCCCCCGCCTTCTGCGATCCCGGACTCGTGCGCGTGGACCACCTCACCAACAACGTGGGCCCCGACGAGATGGAGGCCCTCGTGGCCTTCTACGAAAACGTGTACGGCTTCGTCGTGACCCGAGAATTCCACATCCGCGGCGCCCTGGGCACGGGCCTGGATTCCAAGGTGGTCCAGTCCTCCAACAACCGCGTGATCATCCCCATCAACCAGCCCACGGACGAGAAGAGCCAGGTCCAGGAGTACATCAAGCGCCACAAGGGCCAGGGTGTGCAGCACATCGCCCTCTCCACCAACGACATCTTCCACACCCTGCGCACCCTCGGCGACCAGGGATTCAAGTTCCTCCGCGTGCCCAAGACCTACTACGAGCTGCTGCCCAGCCGCATCGAGAAGAGCGGCTACACCGTGCGCGAAGATCTCGCCGTGGCCGAGGAACTGGGCGTCCAGATCGATGGCGACGAGAGCGGCTACCTCCTGCAGATCTTCACCGAAGACCAGATCGGCCCCCTGTTCTTCGAGATCATCCAGCGGCGGGGGAACATGGGCTTCGGGGAAGGTAACTTCCAGGCGCTCTACGACAGCATCGAGCTCGATCAGAAGCGGCGCGGCGTGCTCTGACGCCCCTCTTCCGCGCCCGGGGGCCCATGCCCCCGTGCCATGCCTGCTCGGGACGAAGGCCGCCTTGTGCGGCCTTCGTCTTTTCCTCGCGATATGGGCTTCGGGGAAGGTAACCTCTTCGCCCTACGGGCTCAGACCCCGCACGGGCGTGAGCAGTCAGGGCGGTAGTCCCTCCAGAACGAGGAGCGCCTCAACCCACCGGACCTTCATTCTCCAGGCGCTCTACGACAGCATCGAGCTCGATCAGAAGCGGCGCGGCGTGCTGTAACCCCCCTTGTTGCTCAAGAAGCGAGGCCGCAACTTGCGGCCTCGTTCCTTTTCAGGCTTCCGCGGGCACCTCGAACCGGATCACCTCACGGGAATGGTAAGGTGATTCCCATGTCCCTCCTGTCCTCCAGCTCCGCGTCCCGCCGCCAAGGCGGCTTCACGCTCATGGAGCTGCTGGTGGTGATGAGCATCCTGAGCATCCTCGCCACGGTGGGGTTGGCGGGATACCGCTACAAGACGAAGGTGACGCGGGAGGCGGTGCTCAAGGAGAACCTCTTCCAGATGCACAACGCCCTGGAACAACATCGGGTGGATCGGGGCCGCTACCCCGCCAGCCTCTCGGCCCTACGGGATCTGCAGTACCTGCGTGAGATCCCCATCGATCCCATGACCCAATCCAAGGACACCTGGACCACGGAGCTGGAGGATGCCGACCCCGCGAACCCCGAAGCGGAGCTGGGCATCCGGCGGGTGCGCAGCAGCAGCACGGATATCGGGACCAACGGCATCCCCTACAACGAATGGTAAGGCTCTGACATGGCAGATTCGTTGTCCCGCGAGGGCCACCGTTACGACACCGCCGACATCCGCGCGTTCCTGGATGGCCTCCATGGCACCCACGACAAAGCACTGGGCCTCGCCTTCTCCGCCCCCGAGCGCACGGGGCTGCCGCAGATCCAACTGGGCCAACAGGAAGGTACGCTCCTCACCTTGCTGATGCGCCTCATCGGCGCCCGGCGCGTGGTCGAAGTCGGCACCCTCGCGGGTTATTCCGGCCTGCGCCTCGCCCGGGGCCTGCAGCCCGGGGGCCGCCTCTGGACCCTGGAATACCACCCCCGCCACGCCATGGTGGCCCGGCCCGCGCTGGTGGCCGCCCCACCGGGCGTCACCGTGAAGCTCCTCGAAGGGGACGCCAAAGACACGTTGCCCAAGCTGGAGATCGAAGGCCCCTTCGATGCCATCTTCCTGGACGCCGACAAGGGCGGCTACGCGGAATACGGCGCCTGGGCCGCCCAGAACCTCCGCCCCGGCGGCCTCCTCATCGCCGACAACGTCTACCTCTTCGGGCGCCTGCTCGATGCAAGCGACGAGGCCGAGGCGGTGCGCCGCTTCCACCGCGAGGCCGCCGAGGCCTTCGACACTTGCGTGGTGCCCACGCCGGACGGCCTGCTCATCGGGATCAAGCGGTGAAGCTCCGGCGACGGCCCGAGGTGCTGGCCATCGCCCGCCTTGAAGCCGCCGCCCCCTGGCCCGGTTGGGCCCTGGAGTCGCCCTTCGCGGCCCTGACCCGCACGGGCGAGGAGCTGAGCCTCGTGGTCCTCGCGGAGCTTGTACCTGCAGGCATCCCCTGCGAAGCCCCCTGGCGGGCCCTGCAGGTGGCGGGCCCGCTGGATTTTGCCCTGGTGGGGATCCTCGCGGAACTGACGGGCGCGCTGGCCCAAGCCGGCATCAGTCTCTTCGCCCTCAGTACCTTCGACACTGACTACCTTCTGGTGAAGGCAGACCGCTTTGAAGCGGCCTGCGACACCCTCCGGGCCGCGGGCCATGAGATTCTATAGGGTATGAGCGACACCCTCCTTCGACGACTGGACCGCACCTCCATGCTGCTGCTTCTCCTGTGGGCGGGCGCCTGCCTGGGGTTCGGCGCCCTGGCCCCCCTCCTCTTCGCCAAGCTCCCCAGCCGCGACCTCGCGGGCCAGATCGCCGGGGTCATGGTGCACCGATTGGACGCCCTCGCCTGGATCACCTTCCTCGTGCCCCTCGTGCTCAGCTACGGCGGCCGCTGGGTGGGCGAGTTGGACGAGGGCCCCATCGGCCCCGCCAAACTCTGGGCCCTGGCGATGATGGTGCCGATCCTCCTCACCCTCATCAGTCACAACCTCGTGACTCCCCGCCTCGCCGAGCTGCGCGCCCAGATGGGCGGCCCCATCGAGGGCTTCGCCCTGGATCACCCGCTGCGCGCCATCTACGAGCGGAACCACAAAGTCAGCACCATCGCCTTCTTCGTCCGCATCGCCCTCGCGCTGGGCCTGGGGCTGCTGGTGGAGCACCTGCCGCGGCCCGTGGCCAAGGACTGAGGGAAGCCTGAAGCGTCAAAAAGGGGCCTCGCGGTGAGGCCCCTTTGCGTCGCAGATCGGCGGGTGGGCCCGCCCCGCCTCAGGGCAGGCGCCCGGGGGTGTGCACGGCCCGGGCCTGATCCAGGGCCGCTTCCAGGGCCTTCAGATCCCGCTCCATCGCCTCGCGGATCTGCGGCTTCAGGGCCGCGAATCCCGCTTCCGCCCAGGCCAGGTTCTGACGTTGGGTGGAGGTCGGCACCTGGGTCGTGGCCCAGACGCCGCTGGCCACGCGTTCCACGCGATCCAACAGGCCGGGATAGGGCGGTTCCTGGTAGGCGCCCTTCACGCCATCGCCCCGCAATTGCACCTGGAGGTCCCGGAGGCGGAGGTTCAGGGCCTTGCCGCGCCCGATGAGCTCCGGGGCGATGCCCGGGGTCTCCTGCAGGGCCTTGCGCACGTGGGCCAGGCGATCCAGGGCCTCCTGGAGGGAGGCTGCCACCTGATGGCCTTGGCGCAGCAGCTCCGAAGCCGAGGCCTGGAAATCCGTGATGGCCTGCAGCCCTTCGGTGGAACGGCCAGGCAGCACCTTCACTTCGAAGGTAATGGGGGCGGCCACGGGGCGAAGGATGCCATCCTCCCGCAGGCCCAGTTGGGCCCGGTAGGTGCCGGGAGGCACCAGGGCGCCGTTGAGGCCATCCTCCCAGGGATCCCCCTCCTCCTTCGGCTTGAGGCTGATGGGATCCGGGGCGCTCCGGCGGAGGTCCCAGGCCACCCGGTGGAGGCCCGCCTTCACGGGGGCGGCGAGGTTCCGCAGCACCTTGCCCTGGGCGTCGGAGATGGTGAGCACCGCCTGGGGCGCGGCTTCCCGGGCCTCCGCCGTGAGATCGGCCCAACTGGGGGTCTTGGGCTCCCCGCCGGCCTTGATCACCTCGCGTTCCTGGGCCTGGCGCTGCTTGCGGAGGGACTTCAACTCCGACTTCAAGTGGTAGGTGAAGACGGCTCCGAAAGCGGGGTTCGGCGCGGTGTAGAGGTCCCCGCCCATGAAGGCCTTGCCCGGGTAACCGAAGGGCCGGGCTTCCACGTAGAGCGGCGCGGGGCGGGTGGCGAAGAGGTGGGCCTCGGCGCTGAGGGCCTCGGCCTTGGCCTCCCGCAGGGGCGTGAGGTCATCCAGGATGTAGAAGCCCCGGCCGAAGGTGGCGACCACCAGATCACCCTCTCGGGCTTGGATGGCCAGGTCGCGCACGGGGATGGTGGGCAGCTCCTTGAAGGGGGTCCACGCCTTGCCGCCATCCAGGCTGAAGAAGAGGCCGAATTCCGTGCCCGCGTAGAGCAAACCCTCCCGGGCCGGATCCTCGCGGATCACGTGCACGGGCCCGCGGGCGGGAAGGTTGCCCGCGATGCTCACCCACGTGCGGCCCCGGTCCGCGCTGCGGAGAAGGTAGGGTTTGAAGTCGCCGTTCTTGTGGTTGTTGAACGCCGCATAGACCACCTCGGCCCGGTGCGGCGAGGCGGAGAGGCTCGACGTGTAGGTGCGATCGGGCACGCCGGGGAAGGTGTCCAGCTTGCGCCAGGCCTTGCCGCCATCCTCGCTCACCTGGAGCAACCCATCGTCGGTGCCGACGAAGAGCAGGCCCTCGGCCTTGGGGGATTCCGCCAGGGCCACGATGTTGCCGTAGTTGGAGGTGCTGGCATGCCGGGCCACGGCATCCACGCTCCAGGCGCGGCCCATGACCTTGAGGCTGTTGCGATCCAGCTGGCGGGTGAGGTCGGGGCTCACGGGCGTCCAGGTGTTGCCCCGGTCGTCGCTGCGGAACAGCTTGTTGGCCGCGAAATAGACCCGCTTGGCCTGGTGGGGGCTGAGGAGGAGCGGGCTGTCCCAATTCCAGCGCAGGGGCGGCTCACCCGGCGCCGCCACGGGTTGGATGTCCATGGCTTCGCCGGTACGGCGGTCGAAGCGGGCCAGGCCGCCATACTGGGATTCGGAATAGACCGTGTCGGGATCCTCGGGATCCACCTGGCTGTAAAAGCCATCCCCGCTCTGGGTGGCGAACCAATCCTCGTTGGTGGCGCCGTGGGCCTTGGTGGTGCGGCTGGGGCCACCGAGGCTGAAGTTGTCCTGGGTGCCACCGTACACGTTGTAAAAGGGCAGCGCGTTGTCCACGGCCACGCGGTAGAACTGCGCGATGGGGAGGTTGGCCTTGAAGGACCAAGTGGCCCCCTGATCATGGCTCTCGTACACGCCGCCATCGCAGCCGGCCAGCAGGTGGCGACCCTCGGCGGGATCGATCCACAGGGCGTGGTTGTCCACGTGCTTATCCTTCTCGCCGACGCGGCGCCAGGTCTTTCCGGCGTCGTCGGACACCTGCATGAAGGTGTCCATGGCGTACACGCGATCGGCCCGGGTGGGATCCGCGAAGAGCTCCTGGTAGTACATGGCCGCCCCCGACACCCAAGGGCTGCGCTTCTCCCAGTTGGCGCCGCCATCCGTGGAGCGGAAGAACCCACCCTCCTTGTTGGCGGCTTCGATGGTGGCGTACACCACGTCGGGATCCTGGGGCGAGATGGCCAGGCCGATGCGGCCCATCTCCTCCTTGGGGAGGCCTCCGGCCAGCTTCTTCCAGGTGAGCCCGCCATCCGTGGATTTGTGGATGGCGCTCTCGGGGCCGCCATCGATGAGGGTCCACACGTGCCGGCGGCGCTGATAGGCCGCGGCGTAAAGCACCTCCGAATTGCGGGGATCCATGACCACGTCGCTGACGCCGGTATGCTCGCTCACCGTGAGCACGGCCTTCCAGGTCTTGCCGCCATCCGTGGTCTTGTAGAGGCCCCGCTCTCCGCCGGCGCTCCAGAGGGGGCCCTGGGCGGCGACGTAGACCACACGGGAATCCTTGGGATCCACGAGGATCTTGCCGATGTGCTCGGAGGTCTTGAGGCCCACGTTCTCCCAGGTCCTGCCGCCATCCACGGATTTGTAGACGCCATCGCCGAAGCCCACGCTGCGGTGGCTGTTGTTTTCGCCGGAGCCCACCCAGATCGTGAGGGGGTCCTTGGGATCGAGGGTGATGCAGCCGATGGCGTACGATCCTTCCCGTTCGAGGATGGGGGTCCAGCTCGTGCCCGCGTTCTCGGTCTTCCAAACGCCCCCGCTGCCCGCGGCGACGTACCAGGTGGCCGGCCGGGTGGGATCCACGACGATGTCCACCACCCGCCCCGAGGTGCGGGCGGGGCCGATGCTGCGGAAGGGCAGGCCGCCCAGGGCCGCCAGGGGCGAGGTCTCCGCCTCGGCCTTCGCCTTAGCCTTGGCGGGGGCCTGGGCCTGGAGCATCAGGGGCTGGGATGCAACGAGCATGCATGCGAGGCCGGCGATGGGGCGAAGGTGCATGGCGACTCCTGGGATGACGAAGGCCCATCCTACCGTTGCAGCCGCGGGCCGAACCACGGGGCTCGCCCCACCTCTGGCCTCAGGCGCCCCAAGAGGGGGGTGGTTGAGACGCGGATCCAGTCCTGATCCGCTTTCGGCGGTGTTGCGCTACATCACCCAAGTTGCCCTTTACGGGCCCACCCCCGGAATCAAGCTGGGGTGTTCAGCGGAATTTCGCAGCAGGGGGTTCCTGGCTGCGAAATCGCTGGGAGGATCCCATGCGCAAGCGGTCGGGCATCCTGTCCCTCGGAGTCCTCGCGCTCCTCCTCCTGCCCGCCTGCAAAGGCGGGGGTGGCAGCGACGCGCCACCGCCACCTCCGGTCACGGGCGGGGCCGGCTTCGCGCCATCCACGGGCCCCGGGGATACGGAGCACTACTTCCCCAACGCGCTTGGCGACACCTGGTACCTCAACGTCTCCAGCAGCGATCCCGCGGATCCCCCCGCCCACCCCTTCACCTCCATGGCCGTGACGGGCAGCTACCCCATCTTCGGTGTGCAAGCCAGCGTGCTCACGGAAGGCTCGGGGGCTACCCCTTTGCAGAGCTACTACTACAAGAGCCCCGGCGGGGTGACCTTCCTGGGAACCAACGATCCCACCGACCTCCTGACCGCCCAGACGGTACCCAATCCGGAACTGCTCTTCCCGCCCAGGGTGGGGCCCATCGCCAGCTTCACGCGAACGGGCCTGAACTTCGGCGAGGATCTGGATGGCGATGGCCTTCCAGAGAAGATCGACCTCACCCAAAGCTCCGCCATCACCGGCTTCGAGCCAGTGGCCGTGCCAGCGGGGGTCTTCCCCAGCGCCGGCAAGCGGGTCACCACCCTGAACGGCACCCTCCACCTCTCCTCCGTGCCGCAAACGGCCACCATCCATGCCATCCAGACCACCTGGGCCGCCCCCGGAGTGGGGGCGTTGAAGACCACGACGGACACCACCGTCTCCTTCCAGGGCCTGTCGGAAAGCCTTACGCTCCGATCCGAGGTGCGGGGCTACGTCATCGATGGCATCCCCAAAGGCCTCACCCTGCCCCTGCCGGTGATGACGGGCCTGGCCCCCGATGACCACATGATGCCCCACCCCTACGGCCGGCCCGCGGTGGCCACGGATGGCAGCGGGTTCCTGGTCCTGGGGCGCCGCGCCACGGGCACTTCCCCCACCTATTCCGTGAATTGGCGCGGCACCCTCTGGACCCTAGGCAGCACGGGGGAGGGCACCTCCTTCGATGTGACGGTGCCCATCCCCACCACCCAACCCTCGGATGACGTCGCCATGGACGCGGCCCTTGGCTTCGATGGCACGAACTACCTGGCCGTGATGGGCATGCCCGGGGACGTGCAGCATCCCCTCGTGGCTCAGCGCATCTCCCCCGCCGGCGCCCTCCTGGATGGGCCCACCGGCTTCCAGGTGGTGCCCGACACGGCCAACTCCCCGGCCCTGGCCTTCGATGGAACCCGCTACCTGGTGGTGTACTCCACCTCCTCCTACGTGGGCAATTACGGGCAGATCTTCGGGGTGTTCGTGACGCCTTCCGGGGCAGTCTCCGGGAGCCCCTTCCCCATCGCCCCGGCGCCGGGCTATCAAACCCATCCGGTGGTGGCCTTCGATGGCACCAACTACCTCGTGCTCTGGGCCCAGGCCGCCTGGGATACCCAAGTGCACGGCATCCAGGGCACCCGGGTCTCGCCCGCGGGCGTGGTGCTCGATCCCTCCGGCATCCTCGTGGAATCCACGATCACCGCCCCGCCCCAAGTGGCCTTTGATGGCACCGCCTACCTGGTGGCCTGGATGGATCCCCGTCTCCAGGGTGATTCGGGAAACTGCAACGTGTTCGCCGCCCGGATCTCCACCACGGGCCACCTGTTGGATGGCACCCCCGCCAGCAGCGGGTTCCCCGTCACCACGGCCTCCGGCGTCACCACCTTCAACCTGACCCTGGCCCGGGCGCAGGGCGAATGCTGGCTCGCCTGGCAGGAGGCCCCCGGAATCGGGTTGAACCCCTCCCTCCGGGGGGCCCGGATCAAGCCCGATGGCACCTTGGTGAATCCCAGCGCCCAAGGCGACCTTTGGCTGGGGCCCCCTTGGGATTCCATGTACCCCTGCCTGGCGGTCCATGCCACGGGTGGCCTGCTCGTGTGGCTGGTGCCCGACAGCATGTCGACGGTGCCCTCCCTGGCCGGCCTCCCCATCCACCCCTTCGGGCCCTGAGCGGGGCCTGGCGGAGCGCCTATTCCTGTCCCACGGCCCGCGGAGGCTGGCCGTTGGGCAGCTCCCACCACTCCAGGGCCCGGACGGGCATGGGGCCGGGGATCAGCTCCCGCAGCCACTCCCGGATCTCATCGATGCCCTGGCCTTCCACGGCCACGGCCTGGACGGCCATGGGGTGGCGGCGCTTGAGGTCCAGCTTCTTGGGGCGGGGCAGGCGGTCGATCTGGTTGAGCACCAGGAGCCGGGGTTGGGCCAGGTCGCCCTGATCCATGCAGCCGATCTCCCGGAGGGTCTGGCCCACCACCTTGAGGTGGTCCTCCACCTCCGGATGACTGGCGTCAGCCACCACCAGGAGGGCGTCCGCCGTGCGGACCTCGCCGAGGGTGCTGCGGAAGGCCGCCACCAGCTGGTGGGGCAGCTTGCGGATGAAGCCCACGGTATCGGCCACCAGGGCGTGCTTGGGGGTGGGATCCCCCTCCCCAGTCTCGGGGTTGAAGTCGGACCCCAGCCAGGCCTTGCGGGTGGTGGTATCTAGGGTGGCGAAGAGCAGATCCTGGGGCTCGCCCTCGCCCGTCAAAGCCTTGAGAAGGGTGGTCTTACCCGCGTTGGTGTAGCCCACGAGGGCCACCCGGGGCAGGCCCTTGGGGCGGCCCTGGCGCTGAGTCTCCCGCACGGTCTCCAGATGCTCCAGCTCCCGCTTCAGCTGGCTGATGCGGGTGCGCAGCATGCGGCGGTCCACCTCGATCTGGGTCTCACCGGGGCCGCCGCGGAGGCCCACGCCACCGCCCTGGCGCTCCAGGTGGGTCCACTGGCCCTTGAGGCGGGGCAATTCGTATTCGCAGCGGGCCAGCTCCACCTGGGCCTTGGCCTCCCGGGTCTGGGCCCGCTGCTCGAAGATGTTGAGGATCAGGCCCGTGCGATCCATGCACTTGAGGGAGGTGATCTTCTCGATCGCCACCACCTGGGAGCCCGTGAGTTCGTCATCGCAAATCAGCAAGGTGCAGCCGCTGCGGCGGGCCTCCGAGGCCAGGGCCTCCAGCTGGCCGGAACCGTAGAAGGTCTTGGCGGCCACCTGGGAGCGCTTCAGTCGGTGCCGGGACATCACGGAATAGCCGCAGGACCGGGCCAGTTCGCCCAGTTCCTCCAAATGATCCTCGATGAATTCCTCCCGATCCTCCGGCCCCTGGTGGGCGACGAGCAGGCAGCGGGGCAATTCGAGGGATCCTGTCATCCCCCGATTATCGCACTGTCCGCGCCCCCATACTCGGCACCAGCCTCCAGGTTGGATTGAACCGTTGTCATGTCCCCCCCAGGCCTGACCGATAGGCCCCGCTAGGAAGCATCAATAGGGCCCGCACATCCATGGTGATCGGCAAACTATTCGGCAAGGACAAGGACGATCGGGGAGACTCCGACCTGGCGCTGGCCTATCTGGAAGATGCCCAGGCCAAGCGGATCCCCCTCACCCTCGTCGACCCCAAGGGGCGCGAACTGCCCGCCCACGTGCAGGCCGTGCTCGAAGATCGGGTGAGCTTTTCCGCCTCCGGCCTCATGCCCGTGGAGAAGGGGGACAAGTTCAGCATCCTCCTGGTGATCGATGGCCTTCGGCTGCGCATCAAGCTCCGGGCCTACGAAATCAAGAACGGCGTGCTCCAGGTGGCCCCCCCCACGGAGATCGAGCTGGCCGAGCGGCGCAAGAAGCCCCGCGCCCGCATCAGTTCCAAAGAGGGCGCCACGGGCACCGCCCTGACCGGCCTCTTCGATGGCATCGGAGCCACCGGCACCGTGGAGAACGTGAGCGAAGGCGGCTTCCGCCTCAAGGTGGAAAAGGCCATGGAGATCAAGGGGGAGCGCAAGCTGCACCCCTCCCAGAACCTCATGATGCCCGGCACCCCGTTGATGATGGTGAAGCTCAGCAAGCTGCCCAAGGCCTCCAACATCGAGACCGACGGCAAGGTGGCCTATGCCCAGATGGACGGCGCGACGCTGTACCTGGGCATCACCTTCTCCAGCGATCAGAGCGCCCTGCGGGGCCTGATCTCCTCCCGCAGCGGCGCCATCCCCACCACCGTGCCTCCCAAGGCCCGTCGAGCCGCCGAGAAGCCCCGGGACCACGAGGCTCCCCGGCCGGAATCCCGGCATGAGGCACCCGCGCCCCCCCCGGCCGCGGCAGCCCCGCCCCAGCACCCCGCCCCGATCAGCGAGCCGGCCCCGTCCGCTCCGCCCGCCGCACCCGCTCCACCCGCCCCCGCCCCCGCCAACGGCGAGGCGAAGGCGGATCGCTCCGCCGCGCTCTCCAATTTGAAGCGCCGCACCCGCGCCATCCTCGTCGCCATGGAGGATCACCCGGATCGAGATTGGCTCAATGCCTTCCTGCAGGATCTGGGCTACCAACGCATCTACCTCGCATCCACCCTCACGGAGATCCTGGAAGCCCTGGATCAGCCCGGCATCAGCCTCATCCTCATCGATGGCGGCGTGGCGGAGTTGAAGGGCATGGAACTCGCGGACTTCCTCAAACAGCGCCTGGGGGAAGGCAAGCCCCCGGTGATGCTGGCCGCGGAGACGGTGCAAACCGTGATGGTGCTCGCCGCCAAACGGGCCGGGGTGGATCAGATCCTCGTCAAGCCCTACGACCACGACGAGAACCTCTCCACCATGATCGATGGCCTCGTGGGGCTCTAGGGCGACGTAGCCACCGGCGGGCCGCCGGACCTCTGCGATACTGCCTCCACTCTTCGGTGAACGCATGCCCCTCGCCCCCGGCACCCGCCTCGGCCCCTATGAAGTTCTGTCCCAGATCGGCGCGGGCGGCATGGGCGAGGTGTACAAGGCCCGGGATCCCAAGCTGGATCGCCTGGTGGCCATCAAGGTGCTGCCGCCCACGCTGGCCAAGAGCGGGGATCTGCTCGCCCGCTTCGAGCGGGAGGCCAAGGCCGTGGCCGCCCTCAACCATCCGAACATCCTCGGCATCTACGATTTCGGTCAGGAGGGCGATCACACCTTCGCCGTGATGGAACTGCTCGAGGGCGAATCCCTGCGCGAGCGGTTGAAGGCCGGAGCCATGGCCCCGAAGAAGGCCGTTGAGATCGCCCGGCAGATGGCGGAGGGGCTCGCCGCGGCCCACGCCAAGGGCATCGTGCACCGCGACATCAAACCCGACAACGTGATCCTCACGCGCGATGGCCACGTGAAGGTGCTGGATTTCGGCCTGGCCAAGGTGCGCACGGCCCCGCCCGGTGAAGCCCCCGCGATCCTGGAAGGCGAGGGGCCGCTGACCCAGATCGCCGATGGGTCCGCCGCCAACCGGCCCCCGGGGGAATTCTCAGGGTGGTCCAACTCCAGCGGCCCCATGTCCACCATCCCCACCCTGGCGGGAAGCGGCTCCGGGAGCGCCCAGACCCAAGTGGGGGCCATCCTCGGCACCGTGGGCTACATGTCCCCCGAGCAGGTGAAGGGCCTGGCGGCGGATCAACGCTCGGACATCTTCACCCTCGGCGTGGTGCTCTACGAGATGCTGGCGGGACGCAAGGCCTTCCAGCGGGAGACGGCCGCCCAGACCCTGGCCGCCATCCTGGAGGATGAGCCCGCGGAACTCACGGGCACCCGGGGCATCATCCCTCCGGCCCTGGAGCGCCTCGTCCACCACTGCCTGGAGAAGGAACCCGGCCGACGCTTCCAATCCATGCAGGATCTGGCCTACGACCTGGCCACCCTCTCCACCCTTTCCACCGCCACGGGGGCCGAACCCACGCGCCAGGCCCGCCGGAGGGCCCTCCACATGGCCCTCCTCGCGGCGGGTGCGGTGCTCCTCCTCACCGCGGCCCTCAGCGGCGGCAACCTGCTCCACTTCGGCCGCCCGGATCCGCCCCCGGTCTTTCACCGCCTCACGTTCGTGCCGGGCACCATCGAAGCCGCCCGCTTCGGCCCCGATGGCAAGACGGTCTACTTCTCCCAGCGGGTGGCCGGGGGCCGGCCCGACCTCTACGTGCTCCACCCCGATGACACCGAACCCAAGGCCCTGGGCATCCAGGACGCCCTGCTGCTGGGCGTCTCCCCCTCCAACGAGCTGGCCTTCCTCCGGTCGCCCCGGCTGCGCTTCGGCGGGCGCTACCAGGGCCTGCTGGCTCGAGCCCCCGGCGGCGGCGGCGCCCAGCGGGATCTGCAGGAGGATGTCACCGAGGCCGTGTGGGATGGCGAAGGCCTCGCCATGCTGAGCATCGATCCCAAAGTGCAGTTCCACCTGGAATTTCCCGCCGGCAAGGAGATCCTCACGGGCGGGTGGAGTTCGCGCACGCTGCGGCAGCTCCGCGCCTCCCGGGATGGGCAGCTCCTGGCCCTCCTGGATTCGGATTCCGCCGCCCGCTCCGAGATCGCCCTTTACGATCGCAGCGGCCAGCGCCGCGTGCTCTTCACCAAGGAGGGCGACAGCAACGGGGACACCTTCACCGGGCTCGCCTGGGGCCCCGGTGGCGAGCTGTGGGTCTCGGAATTGCAGGGCGATCAAACGGCCCTGTGGGCCCTCTCCCAGTCAGGCCAGCAGCGCTTCCTGTGGCGGGGGGGCGGCACCCACGCCTTGATGGATGTCTCCGCCAGCGGCCGCGTGCTCCTCACCCATCACCAGGTCCGCCGCGGCGTGCTGGCCTTGAAGGCGGGCGACGCCCAGGCCCGGGACCTCTCCATCCTGGGCAGCACCCAGGCCAAGGGATTGAGCGCCGATGGCCGCAGCCTCCTCCTGCTGGAATCCCCCGTGATGGAGGGCGGCACCCCCCGGGATGGCGCCTACGTGCGGCCCTTGGAGGGGGGTCCCGCCCTGAAGCTGGGCCGAGGCCTCCCCCAAACCCTGTCCCCCGACGGGCGATGGGTGCACATAGACCTCGCGGCCCTCGGCCCGGCGGATCTGGACCCCGCCTGGGTCATCGCCCTCCAGGAGGCGGGCCTGGACCCCAAGAACCTCGGCGACGCCACCGCCCGCGCCCGCTTCCTGCTCTTCGTCCCCACGAGCCTGGGCCGCCCCTTCGCCATTCCGCTGCCCCAGGGTTACGAGGATCCCGGCTATGCCCATTTGCTGGCGGATGGCCAACACGTGGTCACCACCCTCACGAGCCAGGGCACGGATCACTGGGTGCTCCTCGACCGCAAGGGCGGGGCCCCGCGGGTGCTCACGCCGGATGGCCTCGGGCTCTTCTATTCGGGCCTGAATCCCATCTCCCCGGATGGATCCCGCCTCATCGTCTCCGGCAATTCGAAGGAGTGGTTCATCCAGCCCCTGGCCGGGGGCGCGCCCACGCCCATCCGGGGGATGCTCCCCGGCGAACGGGTGATCGGCTGGAGTGCCGATGGCCAGGCCGTCCACCTCCGGCCCGAGCTCTCGGTGCTCCCCGTGACCCTCACCCGCCTGGACCTCCGGACCGGCGCGCGGAAGCAGCTCATGGCCTTCATGCCACCCGACCCCGCCGGGCACCTCCAAACCCGCGGCGTGTTCATCACCCCCGATGCCAGGGCCTTCGCCTTCACCTACGACAAGAAGCTCAGCGAGCTGTACCGGGTGGAAGGGCTTCGGTAGCCCATCGGGAATTGCTGGCATAGTTGCGGGATTCTCCGGTGAATCCATGCCCCTCGCCCCAGGCACCCGCCTCGGCCTCTTCGAGATCCTGTCCCCCCTCGGCGCAGGCGGCATGGGCGAGGTGTACAAGGCCCGGGATCCCAAGCTGGATCGCTGGGTGGCCCTCAAGGTGCTCCCGGCTTCCATGGCGCAGGATCCCGATCTCCTGGCGCGCTTCGAGCGGGAAGCCAAGGCCGTGGCCGCGCTGAACCATCCGAACATCCTGGGGATCTACGATTTCGGGAAGCAGGATCGGCACGTCTACGCGGTCATGGAACTGCTGGAGGGCGAATCCCTCCGCGAGCGGTTGAAGGCGGGGCCACTGCCCCCGAAGAAGGCCGTGGAGATCGGCCTGCAGGTGGCGGAGGGCCTCGCCGCGGCCCATGCCAAGGGGATCATCCACCGCGACATCAAACCCGAGAACATCTTCCTCACCCGGGAAGGGCGCGTGAAGGTGCTGGATTTCGGCCTCTCCAAGCAGATCCCCGCCTGGGCCCATTCCGGTTCCCCCCACTCGGAATTCCCCACGCAAACGGCGGCCATGGGCCGCACCGAAGCCGGCGCCATCCTCGGCACGGCGGGCTACATGGCTCCGGAACAGGTGCGCGGCGAGGCCGCGGATCACCGCTCCGACATCTTCGCCTTCGGCTCGGTGCTCTTCGAAATGCTCACGGGCCACCGCGCCTTCGAACGCGACACCGCCGTGCAGACCTTCAAGGCCGTGCTCGTGGATGAACCCGCCGAGTTCGCCAGCCTCCGACCCCAGATCTCCCCCGCCCTGGAACGGCTCGTACTGCACTGCCTGGAAAAGGAGGCCGGCCGGCGCTTCCAATCCATGCAGGATCTCGCCTACGGCCTCCGCCAGCTGGACCTCACCTCGGCCCCACCCCAGGATGCGGAGGCCCGAAGCACGACCCCCCGCGACCGCCGCTGGCTCGCCTTCGCGGCGGGCGCCGCTTCCATCCTCCTCCTGGGCCTGCTGCTGGCCACCACCCACCGACTGCGCCTGGGCGAGCCGCCTCCCCCGCCTTCCTTCCAGCGCCTCAATTTCGTGCCCGGCACCCTCGAAGCCGCCCGCTTCGGCCCCGATGGGCGGTCGGTCTACTTCTCCCAGCGCATCGCCGGGGGCAAGCCCGAGATCTTCGTCGCCCGCCCCGGCACCGCCGGGCCCGAACCCGTGGGCCTCCAGGACGCCCTGTTGCTGGGCGTCTCCGCCACCAACGAGCTGGCCTTCCTGAACCACCCCCGCCACTGGGTGAGCGGCCGGTACCGTGGCACCCTCGCCCGGGCCCCCGGCGGCGGCGGGGCGCTCCGCGAGCTGCAGGAGAACGTCACCGAGGTGGCCTGGGATGGGGAGGGGCTGGCGACGGTCACCTCCACGGAACAGGAGGTGACCCTGGAGTTTCCACCTGGAAACCGCATCCTCAGGGACAACCATCAGACCCGGACCCTCTGCCTGATCCGCCTTTCGCCGGACCGCGCCCACCTCGCCCTCGTGGATGCCGACGCCCGCACCAAAACCCAGATCGTGGTGTTCACCCGGGAGGGCCAGCGGCGCGCCCTGTTCACCCAGGAAGGGGACATCAACGGCAACACCCTCACGGGCCTGGCCTGGGGTCCCGGCGGCGAGCTGTGGGTCTCGGAGCTCCAGGGGGATCAGACGGCCCTCTGGGCGCTGGACATGAACGGGCGCCGTCGGCCCCTCTGGCGCGGCCAGGGCCACCATCAGCTCATGGACGTCTCCCCCCGGGGCCAGGCCCTCCTGGTGCAGCATCAGGCCCGGCGCGGCGTGTGGGTACAACGCGTGAATGAGGATCACCCCCGGGACCTCTCCATCCTCGGCAGCACGCAGGCCTTCGGCCTCAGCGCCGATGGCAGGAACCTGCTGCTGCTGGAATCCCCCGCCATGGATGGCGGCACCTCCCGGGATGAGGCCTACCTGAGGCCCGTAGATGGCGGCCCGCCCGTGCGCCTCGGGCGGGGCACGCCAGATGCCCTTTCCCCGGATGGGCGCTGGGTGCACATGGACACCGCCACCCAAAAGGTGAAGGACATCGATCCCGGCTGGCTGGCCGCCTACCGGGAGGCGGGGCTGCCCCTCCAGGACATGGAGGATCCCAAGGCCCGCGCCCGCTATGCGCTCTTCGTCCCCACGGGCCTGGGCCGCCCCCTGGCCGTTCCGCTGCCCAAGGACTCGGTGCCCATTGGCTACGCCTTCCTCTTTCCCGATGGCCAGCGCGTGCTCGCCAGCCTCTCCCTGCGGGGGAAGGATCACTGGGTGCTGTTGGATCGGAAGGGCCAGGCCCCTCAGGTCGTCACCCGCGAAGGCCTCGCCGATATCTGGGCGGGCCTCGTGCCCCTGTCTCCCGATGGCTCGCGGCTCATCGTCTCCGGCACGGGCCACGATTGGTTCATCCAACCCCTGCCCGGAGGGGAGCCCAAGCCCATTCCCGGCCTGCTGCCCCGGGAGCGGGTGATCGGCTGGAGCGGCGATGGCAAGGCGGTCTTCGTTCGCCCCGAGCTGTCCGTGCTGCCCGTCGCCCTCACCCGGGTGGAGCTGGCCACCGGCGCCCGGAAGCAGGTTCTGGCCTTCACCCCGCCGGATGCCGCCGGCCAGGTGCAGACCCGGGGTGTCTTCATGTCCCTGGATGCGAAGGTCTTCGCCTTCACCTACGAGAAGAAGCTGAGCGAGCTCTACCTCGTGGAGGGCCTGAAATAGGCGGGGCCGCGCGCAACGGGTAGCCTAGGGGCATGGCTTCGTTCATCCAGGTCGTCTCCGACCGCTACCTCCGGGCCCGCCGCAAAGGGGCCTTCGTGAAAGTGATGGTCCGCTTCGCCCTGGTGGGCACGGCCCTGGGCGTGTTCGCCATGGTCATCTGCATGGCCCTCATGAATGGGTTCCGGGAGGAGATCCAAGCCACGCTCTTCCGCGCCACGGCCCACTTCAGCCTCGCCCCCTACGCGGGCGACGTGCGCGAGGCCGGCGCGGCGGCGGCGAAGCTGCGCGCCGTGCCCGGGGTCGCGGGGGTCAGCCCCATGCGGTTGGAGAAGGGCCTCCTCAAAGGCGGCGCCCCGGATGCCCCGCCCGAGGGGGTGGTGATCAAGGCCGTGGACCCCGCCACCGCGGCCAGCACCAGCAGCATCTTTGAAAGCACCACCCCCCTCCGCATCGCGGATTTGCAGGACGGACAGATCCTCATCGGCCAGGAACTTGCCCGGATCCTGAGCCTGCGCGTGGGCGACACCGTGACCGTGGCCTTCATGCGCCTGGAGCTGGGGTTGGGCGGCGTGCAACCCAAGTTCGCGGCCTTCAAGGTGGTCGGCACCTTCCAAAGCCACATCTCCGAGTACGACCGGGGCTGGGCCTTCATCACCCTGGCGGACGGCCTCCGCATCGCCCGCGCCGAAGGGCCGGAGTTCCTGGAAGTGCGCGCGGAGCAACTGGAAGCCATCGACGAAGTGAAGGGCCGCGCCCAGAAGGCCATGGGACCCGGCTGGCTCTCCACGGACCTGCGCGACACCAACAAGCAGCTCTTCGCCGCCCTGCGGGTGGAGAAGTGGATCTTCACGGGGATCCTCAGCCTCATCGTGTGCATCGCGGCCTTCAACATCGTGGCGAGCCTCGTCCTCCTCATCACGGAAAAGCGCCGCGACCTCGGCACGCTGCTGGCGCTGGGCGCCACGCCGGATCAGGTGGCGGGCCTCTTCCAGCGCATGGGCCTGCGCATCGGCCTCGTGGGCACCGCCTGGGGCCTCGGCCTCGCCATCCCCACCTGCCTCCTCGCGGACCACTTCAAGCTCGTGAAGCTCCCCGCCAGCGTCTACGACTTCATCACCTACGTCCCCTTCCGGCTCACCGGACTGGACGTAATCATCGCCGCCGTCTTCCCCCTGCTCGTGGCCTGGCTCGCCAGCCGCCTCCCCGCGAAGCGCGCCGCCAGTGTGGATCCGGTCGACTCACTCAGGGCGGAGTAGGAACAGGATGGAGAGGATGAAAAGCTCGATTCCCAGGATGAAGACTGAAATCAATCATCGCCGTTCGGATCATGCCAACCACCCTCCCGGCTTTGATCAAGCTTTTCATCCTGTCCATCCTGTTCCCACCTCCCTCAACCCCTCCGTGACCCCATGACCCGCCTCCTCGTCTTCGACACCGAAACCGGCGGCCTCGACGCCAGCCGCCACAGCCTGCTCACGCTGGGCCTGGTGGTCTGGCAGGAGGGCCGCATCCTCGAAGCCACGGAACTGGCCGTGAAGCACGAGCCCTACGTCGTCACTGGCGGGGGCATGAAGGTGAACCGCATCGACCTCGCCGCCCACCACGCCTCGGCCTCGGAGCCCGCCCAGGTCGTGGTGGAGCTGGAAACCTTCTGCACCCGCCACTTCGGCGAAGGCCCCATCACCCTCGTGGGCCACAACATCGCCTTCGACCGGGCCTTCCTGGGGGCCTTCCTCGCCTCCCAGGGGGCCGCGCTGGAGCCCCGCTTCCACCACCGCACCGTGGACACCCACGCCCTGGCCTTCGGCCTCCAGCAGGCCGGCCGCCTGCCTGCCAGCGTGCGCTTGAGCAGCGATGGACTCTTCACCCACTTCGGCATCCAGGTGCCGCCCGAGAAGCGCCACACAGCCCTCGGCGATGCGCTGGCCACCGCCGAGCTGTACGAGAAGCTCCTGGGGCTGATGCGATGATCGGCCTCGACCTCGCCATCCAGGGCCTGCACAAGACCTATCCCGGCGCCGAACATCCCGTGTTCAAAGGCCTCGATCTCACCGTGTCCGCCGGCACGCTCTGCGCCCTCGTGGGCATGAGCGGCGTGGGCAAGACCACGCTCCTGAACTGCGTCGCCGCCCTGGACCGTTGGGATGCCGGCGCGATCACCCTGGGCGGGAAACCCGTGCCCCAGGCCGATCCCACCGCCGGCAGCCTCTGGCGCCGCCACCACATCGGCCTCGCCTTCCAATCCCCCCACCTGCTGCCCGAGTTCACCGTGCGGGAGAACCTGAGCCTCCCCCTGCTCGCCGAGGGCCCCGTCACCGATGCGCACGAATCCTGGATCACCCACCTCCTGACCACCGTGGGCCTCGCGGACCTCGGCGCCCGCTACCCCAGCCAGCTCAGCGGCGGCCAGGCCGCCCGCGTGGGCCTCGTGCGCGCCCTCGTGCGCAAGCCCGGCCTCTGGCTCCTGGACGAACCCACCGGCAACCTCGATCCCGAAACGGCGGAAGAGGTCTTCGGTTTCCTGCTGAAACTCCACGGCGAGCTGCGCCCCACCACGTTGATCGTCACCCACAACCCGGATCTGGCCGCGCGGTGTGAGCGGACGGTGCGGTTGGGGTAGCATTCCCGCGAATAGATCACCACGAAGGCACTAAAAGGACCAAGGCCACGAACAGCCTTCATTCGTGGCCTTTCGTTTGTTCGTGCCTTCGTGGTGGGAATTGAACTCAGCCCTTCCGGCGAGCCGGCGCCTTCTTCAACTGGATGGGCTCCTGCTTGGCGTCCTCCGCGTAGACCACCAGCAGGAGGTTCAGTTCCACGGTGTCCTTGAGGCTGATCTTGGCGGCCACGCTGTCGGCGCCCACGCCGAACTCCTTGCGGTTGAGGGGTAGGGTCGCCGAGTAGGACCAGCTGTCGTTGCCGGAACCGTTCTTGCCCTTGGCTTCTTCGAAGGTGAGCACGATCTCCCGCTGCACGCCGTGGAGGTCCAGCATCCCCGTGGCCATGAGCTTGCCGCCCTCGTGCCAGATCTTCGAGGAGGTGAAGGTGATCTTGGGATGCTTCGCCGCATCCAGGAAATCCGCGGAACGCAGGTGCTCATCCCGGCTCTTGATGGCCGTGTTGATGGACGCGGCATCGATGGTCACCTTCACGGACGCGCCATCCGCCGCATCGGGGTTGCCTTTGAGGTCCACGGCGTACTTCTCGAAGCGGCCGGGCACCCCGAAGAGGAAGGTGGCCGCCTTGAACCCGATCATGGTGTGGTTGCGATCCACGACGATGGCGCGGTCTTGAGCCATGAGGCTGCTCCCCACGAGGGCGAGGGCGGCGAGAAAGAGGAAGGGTCGGCGCATGGGGTCTCCAATCAGGCGTTAGGGTATGGGATGCCCCAGGTTCGGCTTCGTGACGGGATTTTCAATCCCCGATTTGCGCGGGGGGGATCCCCGAGGACCGCCGGAGGGAGAGCAAGTCCTGCAGAATCACGGCTGCCGCCGCGGCATCCAGCAGGGCTTTCCGCTTGTCCGGCTTCACGCCCCGTTCCCGGAGCAGGCGATCCCCCTCGGCGCTGCTGAGGTGCTCGTCGGCGAAGCGCAGGGGCAGGCCCGTCCGCTGGGCCAAGCCCTCGCCGAAGGCCCGGGCCGCCGGGGCCGTGGCGCTCTCCGCCCCATCCTTGTGCCGGGGCAGGCCCACGCAGAGGGCCTGCACGCCCTCCTCTTTGCACAGGCGGGCCAGGCGCTCCAGGAGGGCCCCCTCGCCCTGGGCGGGCACGGGCCACACCTCGTAGGGGCTGGCGATGATTTCCAGCTCGTCGGAAAAGGCGAGGCCGATCTTCTTGGTGCCGTGGTCGATGGAGAGCCAGCGCATCCTCCAACTATCGCACCCTGCCCCGCAGGGTGCTCCCCCTCGCTGTGCTCTGGGAGTCGAAGCCTCTCACCCAAACAGCGCACGGCTAACCTAAGGGCATGGACGCCATCCTGGAGACCGCCGAGGGCCCCGTGGGCCTGGCCTGGACGGGCCGGGGCTTCCGGGCGCTCGCCTTCCTGGATGGGGCGAAGGCCACGGGCCTCTCCGCGGCGGCCCCGAAGTGGGTCCATCAGGGGGCCGCGCGGATCCTCGCCTTCCTGGAAGGTCAAGGCGCCCCACCAGAGCACCTGCCGGTGGACTTGGAGGGCCTCAGCCCCTTCCGACGCGAGGTGGCGGAGCTCCTGCGCACGACCTCTCCCGGCGATCGCCTCAGCTACGGCGAGATCGCCTTCCGCCTGGGCCGCCCCGGTGCCGCCCGGGCCGTGGGCCAGGCCGTGAAGGCCAATGCCCTACTCCTACTCATCCCCTGCCACCGGGTGGTGTCCGCCACCGGCGAGGGGGGCTGGAGCGCCTTCGGCAGCCTGGAACGGCTGCGGCGGTTGCGCGACTTGGACAGGCTCCCAGGGGATACTGGAAGGTGATGCCGCGCCCCCTGCCCGATGACCTCCTGAAGCTCCCCCACCGCCGGGACGTACCCTTCGCCAAGCTCACCACCCTGGGCGTGGGAGGCACCTGCCGTTGGCTCTTCGAACCCACCACGGAAGGCGAGGTTCAAACCTTCGTGCGGACCTGCGCCCGCGAAGGGATGCCCTACAAGGTGTTGGGCGGTGGCTCCAACCTGGTGGTGCTGGATGACATCGAGATCCCCGTCCTGCGCCTCGCCCTGCCCAAGATCGTCACCCGCGATGGCACCCGCCTGTGGGCCCCTGCGAGCTACGGCCACATCCGTCTCAGCCAGGACGCCGCCAAGGCGGGCCTCGCGGGCCTGGAGTTCGCCGCGGGCATTCCGGGCACCACCGGGGGGGCCCTGCGCATGAACGCCGGGGCCTATGGCCGGGAGCTGGTGGACGTGCTGCACACCTACCGCTTCCTCACCCCCGAGGGGGAGCTGGTGGAGAAGCGCCCGGAGCCCGGCGAGTTCCGCTACCGCTGGAGCTTCCTCACGGGCGGGCACGTGGCCCTGGGCTACACCGTGGCGCTGGCCGAAGGCGATGCCGAAGCCATCGCCGCCACCGTGGCCGCCAACATGGAGAAGCGGGGTACCAGCCAGCCCCTCTCCAAGCGCAACGCCGGCTGCATTTTCAAGAACCCACCCGGCACTTCCGCGGGCCGCCTCATCGACCAGGCGGGCCTCAAGGGCTTCCGCATCGGCGACGCCGAGGTGAGTCCCGAACACGCCAACTTCCTCGTGAACCACGGCCACGCGTCGGCCCGGGACTTCGCGGAGCTCATGGACGTGGTGCGGGAGAAGGTCCGCGCCCTTCATGGCGTGGAGCTCGAGGCCGAGGTGGAGATCTGGCGGGGCTGAGCCCCGAAGCCAGTAATCTGTTCGGATGTCCCTCCTGCCCGTCAAACGAATCCGCCCCGCCTGGATGCCCTGGGCCCGGGGTGTGATCGTGGTGGGGCTCCTGGCCGCCGCGGGTTGGGGCGCCCTGGAGCTGGGCCACCGCTTCCTGGGCCTGCAACGCCTGGTCATCGAGCAGGTGACCGTGACGGGCTGCCGCGGGGAGCGCCTGGCCGAGGTTCAGCGGGTGGCCGAGCAGGCCTGCCTGGGCAAGCCCCTCTTCTGGGTGGATGTGGAGAGCCTCCGCACCCAGGTGGAATCCCGCCGCTGGGTGCGCACCCTCCTGATCCGGAAGGACCCCCCCGATCGCCTCAGCCTCGTGGTGGAAGAGCGAAAACCCTTGCTTTGGCTGGTGCGCCCCAAGGGAACCTATTTATTGAGTGAGGATGGCATCCTCCTGGACAAGGTGAGCCCCGCCAACCTGACGCCCATTCCCGTGGTGGCAGACCCCGCCAGCCAATCCGACGAGGCCCTCGTGCAGTTGATCCGGGCGGCCTCCCGCCTGAAGGAGCGCCAGCCGGGCTTTTTCGACCGGTTATCCGAGCTGAGATGGAATCCGAAGGGGCCCGTGGCCTACATCGAGGGCTTCCAGGCCCCGATTTACCTATCTCGCTTCGAACCCTGCAATAACATCCCGAATTTCCAGGCTATCTATGTCGATGACCTCGTGAAACGGAAGGATTTCGACCGGATCCAGTACGTGGACCTGCGGTGGGGCACCGACAACTACGTGGCCGTGGGGACCGACGACGAAGTCGCGCCGACCCAGCGGAGCCGCTGAGGATCCGCCCTCTGGGGCCCTCCGGGTTCCAAGGGCCCCGGAATCCCTCCCATGGCCGGGAAGCCCGGTGCCCGAAGCCATGGAACATACCCCTTTCGGGGTGTTCCACGGTCCCTTTTCCGCCCCCATCCCGGTCCATGTCCCCCGGGAGCCCATCCGGCTTGGGATTTCCGGTGGTGGAGGCCCTGGAACCTCAGGTCGGGCTCGACCCGATTCTTCTAAAAATTAATTCCGGTTTTTCCCCATCCCCCTCCTATCCCTGTCCGAATTCGGTTAAAGTTTTCAATCAGCAGCAAGGGGTTTCATGGTTCAACGTGCAGTGCTTCTCGGCCTCGATCTAGGCGCCAGCAAGGTGGTTGCGGTCGTGGCGGTGCTCGGGGAGGACGGGACGCTGACGGTGACCGGGGCTGGACAGGCGGACCCCCAGGGTGGCCTGCGCCTCGGTGAGATCAACGACATGGACCTCGCCACCAAGGCCATCCGCCGCGCCGTGGAAGAGGCCATGAACACCGCGGGCCAGACCCAGGTGGATGGCATCCGCGTGGCCGTGGATGGCATCCAGTTCCTCGGCGAGAACCTCCGCGACACCATCACCATTTCGAATCCCGACAAGATCATCACCGCCACGGATCGCGACCGCGTGCTGGACCAGGCCACCAACGGCAGCAAGCTGGCCAAGGAGCAGCAGGTCCTCCACCGCATCCCCCAGATGTTCCACATCAAGGGCCAGGCCAACGTGCGCAACCCCGTGGGCATGTACGGCGAAACGCTGGAAGCCGAAGCCCGCATCATCGTGGCGCCGGGCCCCGTGGTGAAGAACATCGAGCTGGCCCTCAAGAACGCCGGGCTCGGCGGCGCGGAGCTGATTCACGCCCCGCTGGCCAGCGCCGAGGCCGTGCTCAACCGCGAGGACCGCGAGAACGGCGCCGTCGTCGTGGATATTGGCGCGGAGCTCACCCACGTGGGCATCTTCCTCCACGGCAGCCTCTTCCACAGCGCCGTGATCCCCATCGGCGGCAAGCACTTCACCCAGGATCTGGAGATCACCAAGCACCTGGGCGGCTTCACCGTGGCCGAGCGCATCAAGGTGCGCTACGGCCACGTCCTCCCGCCCCACCTCGTGGCCGAGGAGTACGTGGAGCTTGAGGACGAGGGCCGCCAGGTGAGCCGCCGCGAGATCGCGGAGGTGCTGCACGCCCGCGCCGCCGAACTGCTCAATCACGTCACCGCCGAGATCGGCCGCACGGGCCTCACCTACGAGATCCACGGCGGCGTGCACCTCGTGGGGGGCGGCAGCCTGCTCTCCCACCTGCCCCTCATGGCGCAGACCGTGCTCGGCCGCCCCCGCGTGGTGCTCGGCCGCGTGCACGGCGTGAGCGGCCTGCCCCAGGCCACTGGCAACCCCCACTGCACCACCGCGCTGGGCGCGGTGAAGGCCCTCGCCCGCGACATCGCGGAGCGGGGCAAGCACCAGGACCGCAGCAAGGGCTTCCTCGGGAAGCTCAAGGAAATGTTCTAGGTACCGGAGCGACGATGAGCGAGATCCCCTTCCTGCCCGTACCCGCCGACCTGCCCGGCGCCAACATCAAAGTCGTCGGCGTGGGCGGCGCGGGCTGCAATGCCCTCAACCGCATGGTGGAAGGGGGTGTCGCGGGCGTGCAGCTCATCGCCATGAACACCGACCAGCAGAGCCTCGCCCAGAGCGCGGCCCACCTGAAGCTCCCCCTCGGCCCCGCCACGAGCCGGGGTCTGGGCGCCGGCGGCAACGCCGAGAAGGGCGCCCTGGCCGCCGAGGAGAGCCGGGAGGAGATCCTGGGCTGCCTCGCGGGCGCCGACATGGTCTTCATCACCGCCGGCATGGGCGGCGGCACGGGCACCGGCGCGGCACCCATGATCGCCAGCTACGCCCGCGAACAGGGCGCCCTCACCGTCGCCGTGGTCATCACGCCCTTCGCCTACGAAGGCCGCGGCAAGGGCGAGCGCGCCTTGGCCGGCCTCGAAAACCTCCGCCAGACCGCGGATACCGTCATCGTCGTCAGCAACGAGCGCCTCAAGTCCGTCTGCGATGCCCGCGTGGGCATGAAGGACGCCTTCCGCATGGCCGACGGCGTACTCATCCAGGGCGTGCGCGGCATCGCCGACATGATCCTCCGCCCCGGCATGATCAACGCCGATTTCGCCGACGTGCAGGCCGTGCTCCATCAGGGCGGCGAAGCCCTCATCGGCACGGGCCAGGGCCGCGGCGAGGAAGCCATCCTCGACGCCCTCAAGAAGGCGCTGGCCTGCCCCCTGCTGGAGCGCGCCCAGGGCGGCGCCGCCAGCCAGGTGATGCTCTCCATCACCGCCAACTGGGATCGCATGGAGCTCTCCATGATGGAGACGGCCATGAACTTCCTGCAGGATCACTACGCGCACCGCCCCGACATCAAGGCCTGCACCGTGGAGGCTCCCGAAATGGAGGACCGCGTGCTCGTCACCGTCCTCGCCAGCGGCTTCGACGGCGAGGAGGTGGTGGCCCGGGAGCGCCGCCACAGCCTGAACCTCGAGGACCGCGCCTACGGCGTGGCCCCGGCCCACGCGGCCCCTGTAGCCACCAACGTGGTGCTGCCCGCCAACGTGACGAGCGGTGCCATCTACGGCGAGATGCCCCCCGTGCCCGGCGTGCCCGCGGCCCTGAACACGCCCACCCCCACCCGCCTCCTGCCCCAGGCCCCCACCCCCAGCGGCGAAGTGCCCGGCCTCAATGAGGACCTGCACGTCCCCGCCATCATCCGCTTCGGCCAGGGGCGGCTGCCCATGGAGTAGGGGCCCTGCGTCCTGTGAAAATGGCCCCGGAATCCGGGGCCATTTTCATGGGGGCGGCCCTGGGGCGGAACGGCAGCCACCCTCCCGGAACCCGCTGCTAGACTCGCCGGACCTTTCCCGGAGCCCCCATGAACCTCCGTCCCCTGGCCTTCGTCCTCCTCGCGGGGCTCCCGGCCCTGGCCCAGACGCCCCTGTGGCTCCGCTATCCGGCGCTGTCACCCGACGGCAAGACCATCGCCTTCTGCTACCAGGGCGACCTCTACCGGGTGAGCGCTGCCGGGGGCACCGCCGTGCCGCTCACGGTGAGCGAGGCCCACGAGATGATGCCCGTGTGGTCCCCCGATGGGAAATCCATCGCCTTCGCGTCGGACCGCTACGGCAACTTCGACGTGTTCATCATGCCCGCCGAAGGGGGCGAGGCCCGCCGCCTCACCTTCAACAGCTCCCGGGACCTGCCCACGGGCTTCACGCCCGACGGCCGGGAGGTGCTCTTCAACGCGCCCCGGATGGACCCGGCCTCCAGCGTCCGCTTCCCCGCCCGCTTCCCCCAGCTCTATGCGGTGAGCGTCACCGGGGGCGCCGCCCGGATGGTGGATCCCACGCCCATGGAGGCGGCGGTGATGGACGCCTCGGGCAAGCACATCCTCTACCAGGACCTGAAGGGCTTCGAGAACGCCTGGCGCAAGCACCACACCTCCTCGGTGACCCGGGACCTCTGGAGCTTCGACGTGGCCACGGGCCGGCACCACCAGCTCACCACCGATCCCGCGGAGGACCGCAACCCCATCTACGGGCCCGACGGCACGAGCTACTTCTTCCTCAGCGAGCGCGGCGGCACCTCGAACGTGTACCGGGGCCGCCTGGACAAGCCCGGCGAGGCCACCCCCCTCACCCACTTCGAGAAGCACCCCGTGCGCTTCCTCAGCGCCGCCCAGGATGGCACGCTCTGCTTCGCGTGGGATGGGGAGCTCTACACCCAGGCCCCCGGTGCCGCGCCGAAGAAGGTGGCCATCCGGATCGGGGTGGATGGCCGGGCCCAGGTGGAGCGCATCCTCCCCGTGAACGGGGGCATGACGGAGTTCGTGCCCTCCCCGAACGGGAAGGAAGTGGCCTTCGTCTTCCGCGGCGAGGTCTTCGTGGCCAGCCTCGACGGCGGCCACACGCGCCGGATCACCGACACGCCCGGCCAGGAGCGCAGCCTGAGCTTCAGCCCGGACGGGCGCACCCTCCTCTACGCGGCCGAGCGCAATGGAAGCTGGGACCTGGTCACCACCCGGATCACCCGCCCCGAGGAGAAGGTCTTCTACGCCGCCACGGTGCTGGAGGAGAAGGTGGTGCTCGGCACCCCGGCCGATGAATTCCAGCCCCTCTTCAGCCCCGATGGCAAGGAGGTGGCCTACCTCGAGGAGCGCACGGCCCTCAAGGTGCTGAACCTCGCCAGCGGGAAGACCCGCACCCTGCTACCCGCCGGGAAGAGCTACTCCTACAGCGATGGCGACCAGGATTTCGCGTGGTCCCCGGATTCGAAGTGGATCACCCTCTCCTTCAACACGGGCCTGGGCTGGATCCGCGACGTGGGCATCCTCGCCGCGGACGGCAGCGGCAAGCTCGTGAACCTGAGCCGCAGCGGCTACTTCGACGGCAACCCCCGGTTCAGTCCCGACGGCTCCATGGTCATGTGGACCACGGACCGCCAGGGCCTCCGCAACGCCGCCCAGCAGGCCGCCACCCACGACGTCTACGCCGCCTTCCTCACCCAGGAGGCCTGGGACCGCTACCGCCTGGACAAGGAGGAGTTCGCCCTCCTCAAGGAGCAGGAGGAGAAGGACAAGCCCAAGAGCGGCGACAAGGAGAAGAAGGACGACAAGAAGGATGAGCCCAAGGACAAGACCCTCCGCATCGACTGGGAGGGCCTGGAGGACCGCACCGTGCGCCTCACCGCCCAGGCCGCCGAGCTGGGCGATGCCCTCCTCTCCAAGGCCGGCGACAAGCTCTTCACCCTCAACCGCTTCGACAAGGGCTACGACCTCTGGAGCGTGGACCTCCGCACCCGGGAGATGAAGCTGCTCACGAAGCTGGAGACCCGCCCCGGCAACAACCCCGTGGGCCTGGAACGCAGCTCCGACGGCAAGTCCCTCCTCGTCATGACCGACGGGAAACTCTCCAAGGTGGACCCGGAATCCGGCAAGCGGGATCCCATCGCGGTGAACGGGGAGCTGGTGCTCAAGGCCGCCGAAGAGCGGGCCTACATTTTCGAACACGCCTGGCGGCAGGCCGGAAAGAAGTTCTACGTCGAGAACCTGCATGGCGTGGATTGGCCCTTCTATGTGGCCGCCTACCGGAAATTCCTCCCCCACGTGTCGAACAACTACGACTTCGCTGAACTTCTCAGCGAGCTGCTGGGCGAGCTGAACGCCTCCCACACCGGGGGCCGCTACGCGCCGCCCCAGGATGGCAAGGACGCCACCGCCTCCCTGGGCCTCTTCCTGGAGCCCGCCCCCCAGGGCCTCAAGGTCGCCGAAGTGCTCAAGAAGGGCCCCGTGGACATGGCGGGCTCCAAGGTCCGTCCCGGCCACATCCTCACCGCCATCGACGGCGTGGCCCTCAGTGGCGCCGGTGACCCCGCCGCCCTCCTCAACCGCAAGGCGGGCAAGCCCACCCTCCTCACCTTCACCGACCCCAAGGAGGGCACCCGCTGGGAGCAGTCCGTGAAGCCCCTCAACGCGGCCCAGGAGAACGAGCTGCTCTACACCCGCTGGGTGGACCGCAGCCGGGAAGCCGTGGAGCGCCTCTCGGGCGGGCGCCTGGGCTACGTGCACGTGCGGGCCATGAACGACCCCAGCATGCGCACGGTCATCGACGAAGTGCTGGGACGCCAAGGCAAGAAGGAAGCCCTCGTGGTGGACACCCGCTTCAACGGCGGCGGCAACATCCACGAGCAGCTATCCGACTTCCTCTCCGGGAAGAAGTACTTCGACGTGGTGCCCCGGGGGCAGGCCTATGGCCACGAGCCCCTCATGAAGTGGATCAAGCCCTCCATCGTCGTCATGGGCGAATCCAACTACTCCGATGCCCACCTCTTCCCCGTGGCCTACAAGCTCAAGGGGCTGGGCCGGACCGTGGGCATGCCCGTGCCCGGCACCGGCACCTTCGTGTGGTGGGAGACCCAGATCGATCCCACGATGGTCTTCGGCATCCCTCAGGGGGGCTGGATCACCCCCGACGGCAAGTACTGCGAGAACACCCAGCTGGAGCCCGACCTCCGCGTCCCCATCGCCCCCGAGGACATGGCCGCGGGCCGGGATACTCAACTGGAAGCGGCCGTGAAGAGCCTGCTGTCGGAGCTCGGAACGCACTGAACCCCGGCGTTCTTCAACCCCTCCGCGCTGGAGCGGGTCCATGGGGAGGCCCCGATCCCGGGACCTCCCCTGCCGTTTAGGATCCCCATGACCCGTTGGCTCCGGCTCATCCTCCCCCTCGGGGCTCAGCTCCACGCCGCGGAGATTCGCGAAGGCGTGATCCCGACCCCCTCAGGGCCCCGGACCTACCGCCTCGCCCTGCCGGCCGGTCCGGCACGGCCTGGACGCCCCCTGGTGTGCCTCTTCCACGGCCACATGGGCAGTGCCAAGAACACCCTGGGCCAGGGGATCGGCCCCGCCTCCCCCCTGGCCGCCTGGCTGACCGTGGCCGATCGGGAGGGCGTGGTGGTGGTCGCCCTGGACGGTGCGAAGGGCACGGACGGCCAGCCGGGCTGGAATGACGGGCGGCCCGGGTTCTCGGGCAATCCCACGACCGATGACGTGGCATTCACCGCCGCGGTGATCGCCCGGGTGGAGCGGGAGCAGGGCACGGATCCCGCGCGGGTGTACGCCATGGGCATGTCCAACGGCGCCGTCTTCACCTTCCGCCTGGCCCTCGAACTGAGGCACCCCCTCGCCGCCGTGGCCGCCGCCTGCGGTTCCATGCCCGGTGAGCGGCCCCCGGCACCCCCGAAGCGCCCGGTGCCCGTGCTGCTCATCGCCGGCACGGAGGATCCGCTCATGCCCTACGCGGGCGGTCAGGTCCGCTTCCGGGACCGGAAGCGGGGCGCCGTGCTGGGCGTGCCCGCCACCCTCGCATTCTGGCGCGCCGCCCAGGGCCTCCCGGACACCCCCCTCGTGGAGGAGATCCCCCATGTCGGAAGGGACGCCACCCGCGCCACCCGCCTGACCTGGGGCGAGGGCGGGCAGGTCTCGCTCCTGCGCATCGAGGGCGGTGGCCACTGCGAGCCCAGCCGGGCCCATGCACTCGGGTGGCTCTACACGAAAGTGTGCGGCCCCCAGAATCATGATCTGGAGGCCGCAGAGGAGGCGTGGCGGTTCTTCAGGGACCGCCGGGCGGATCAGTAGCCGCTGCGCCGCATCGTCCAATAGCTCTGATACAGGTGGTGCCCCGCCCAGTGGAGGCCGCCCGGGTGGTTCATGAGGCGCTCGGAGGCCTCGGGATGACGGCGGCACCACTGCATGAAGGTGTTGGCAGCAGGGCGATGATGCTCCATCACCCAGTTGAACTCCTCCCATTCCCGGTGGGTGAGGGCGAAGACGTCGATGTCTTCGCCGGGGTGGCGGATGGCCCAGCCCACGAAGGCCTTGGCGGCACCGGGGTGATGGCTGTCCCAATCGAAGAACCGCTCCGCGGCCTCGGGGTGGGCCTTCACCCAGGCACCCAGTTCCCGGGAGGCCTCCGGATGGCGGCGCTCCCAGCCCTCGAGGCCCTCCTCACCCACGAGGGGACGGGGCGGGGCTGCAAACACCACGGGCCGAGCCTGGCAGGCGAGGGAGAGGAGGGGAAGGGCCGCCACGAGGGCGGCGTTGAGGGTACGAGGCATGGCGCTCATGGGCGTCCCTTTCGATTCAGTCGACGTCCGCTTCACTGGCCCTTCTTCTCCATGCGCGCACCCTTCTTCTCGAGGTGCTCGCCACGGCGCTCCTGGCGCTCGCCCTTGCGCTCCACATGCTCGCCGCGGGCCTCCCGTCGCGCGCCCTGATTCTCCATGCGCTCGCCCTTCTGCTCGTCGCGCTCGCCCTTCCTCTCCAGGCGCTCAGCTTGGGCGGTCTTGCCCTCTTTCTCCAGGCGCTCGGCCTTGCGTTCCTCGCGGACGCCCTTGCGCGCTTCGGCCTCACCGTGGCGCTCCCGTCGCTCCCCTTGACGCTCCATGCGCTCGCCCTTCCGTTCATTGCGCTCGCCGCGACGTTCGAGGCGTTCACCCTTCTGCTCCACCTGCTGGCCCGTGGGCGCGGGCGCAGGGGCCTGCGCGAGGAGGGAGGTTCCGATCAGGCCGGCGGCGGCCAGCGCGGCGAGGGTCTTCTTCGGGGTCATGGGATCTCCTTGGAGCGGCATCGGCCGCAGGGGGGTTGGTACCGTACTCAGCCAAGGTCGGGCCAAGCTGCAACCTGAGACTTCCCAATCGATGGGAAAGGTTTAAGGCCTCCCGTGAGGATCCTTGCCTCAGCGGCCCGGATTCAGGCGTGGCGGATTGCCGCGGGGAGGCAGTTGGCGCAAGGCCCGGACCATGCGCCTCACGGCCCGAGACACGACAGGGGGCGCCCTCGCCAAAGGGCACCCCCTGCGTTTGAAGCCCGCCTGCGTGGGTTCGGACACTCCCGGAGCCTCTGGATCCGGGAGGCGGTGATCACCCTCCCATCAATTCCAGCTGCCGCTGGAACTGGGGCCCCTTGTAGCCCAGGGCCTTGGCCCGCTGGAAGCACTCACGGGCCTTCCCCTCATGCTTGGGCACGCCGGGAATGTCGCCATTCAGGTAGCGGGTCCCCATCATGACCCAAGCCTCGGGAATGTCCGATTTGAGGCACAGGTCCAGAAAGGGCTGGCTCAAGGGATCGGGGACCTTCCCGCCCTGGAGCCGCTGCAGGGAGGCCATCCCCACCGGTGCCGCCCTGCCCTGCTGGCTCGAGATCAGGAGCGCCGCCTGGTAGTACTTCACCGCTTCCCGGGGATCCGGGGCGGGGGAGGATTCACCCGGGTCGTAACTGAGGGCGAGCTTGATGTAATAGGCGACGTTGCTGACCCGGTTGTCATTGTTCAGCACCTGGGTCGCCGCCACCCAGAACTGGCGTGCCTTGACGATGTCCCCGTCGTGGGCGCAGCGATCCGCGACGATGTCCATGGCCACGGGGTCGCCTTCCTTGATCTTCTGGGCCAGCTCATCTTGGCCGAAGTCCGTGGCCGCCTCGCCATAGGCCTCGGGGCCCGCGGAAGCGCTCTGGCCGTATTCGCTCACCAGGGCCCGGTAGAACCAGAGGGACTGATCATGAGCGCTCGCGTAGAGGCGGGCCGACAGCATGCCCTGCTTCGTTTGCGTCTCATAGGTGTAGCGTCCCGTGGAGGCGTCTTTGACATAGGTACCCACGGTGCTCTGGGTGTTGCCGACCTGGTAGAGGCTCTGGACCTCGTAGGTCAGCGAATTGTCCGCCTTGCCGAGCCCTTCCTTCTGGACGAAATCGGCGATCTTGCCGATGGAGCCCGGCTGATCCTTCGCGATCCCCACGAGGTAGCGCTTCCCCTCGAGGCGCTGGGCGTTCTGGATCATCAGGCGGACTCGTTCCAACCCGGCATCCAGGTTGCCGCGGTTGGCATCCGTGAATCGCTTGGACCATTCCAGGGCCTGGGCGGGATCCGCGGGCGCTCCCTGTCCCGTGGCGTAATAGCGGGAGAGGTAGATGAAGGCCTCCGTCTGACCGTGATCAGACATGGATTTGGCGAAGCGGAAGCGAAGCTCGGGGGTCCCCCCGCCCGCCTTCAACATCGCCAAGGCCTTCGCCACCGCGGCTTCTCGGATCTTGGGGGTGAAATCGGAGAGATCGTTGTAGATGCGTTCGTTGGGATCCACGAACGCCACCCGGCGGAAGGAGGGCCATTCGAGCATCTTCCGGTCGCGGATGAACGACGTCAGATTGGCCTGCAGTTCCTCGGCGCCGGAGAAGTACGACTCGACCTTTCGCTCGTAGGCGCCGTAGAGACCCATCGCCAGGATGAACAGCACCCCGCCTCGGCCCACGAAATGCCAGAAGCCGATGTCGAAGGTGTCCTCCATCCGCTTCACGATGATCCACAGCACCACCGCCAGGGCGACGAGCCGCAGGAAGGGGAACATCGTGAACGGTGCGAGCATGGCGCCGAACATGGCGAGGATGCTCAGGGCCTTCTTGAAGTCGATGTTGGCGCCCCCTTCATATTTCGAGAGGATCCAGGCCGTGGGCCCGGCCCAAAGCCATCCCATCGCGAACAGCCCGAGGGGAAGCGCGAGGTAAGCCACCCAATATCCCCGGGCCAGCACATATACCACCGGGTAGAGGATCAGCTGGTAGATCGGATTCGGAGCCTCGGTGCTGTAGAGGGAGGCGCCGGTCATGTACAGCACGCCCAGCACCACGCCCAAGAGCAGCAGCATGAAGAACGGCATCACCAGCGAGATCAGGAACAGCTTGATCTGCGCGCTGCGGAACCGCGACCAATCCACCTTCGTTTCGAAGGCCGCAGCCGGATCGAAGTAGCACGCCTTCACCAGCCCAGTGATCGGGGCGAGTTTGGAAGGTTTGGCCGGTTCCTCCGCGGGCGGGTAGGTCGGCTGGAGTGAACGCCTCGGCGGATCATCCAGGGGTTTGAAGGCGGGCGTCCGGGGTGCGGGGATCTCGCCGAGTTCGATGCGGCCGGTCCCTTCAGCAGGCGCACGCTGCAGGGAGGCATGCCCCTCGGGAAGGTCCAGGGGGATGAGTTTGAAATCGGAATCCTGATCGCTCAATGGATGCGCCCTGAAAATGAATGATGCTTTTTTGGATGGAGATATTCAGTCTAGATGAATCATCAGGGACGACCATCGGCATGAAATCACCAGTGGGAGCGCCATCAGAACGCGAGGGAACCGAAGCAACGACCCATCGCTCCGCGCTCTGGAATCTCATGGCCACCATGACCCGCTGGGAACCCATGGATTCCGCAGCCGCAGAGGCCAAAGTCCGTCGCGCCGCCACACGCGACGACCTGCGTGAACGCCTGGGACCTGGGCCCTCGCAGGACGAGTTCCGTCGGGATCTCGAGGGCTTCATCGGGGCACTTCATGACTTGCGTCACGCACCCCGGGACACCCGCGCGTTCGCCCTTGCCTGCGCCCTTGAAGTGGCGCTCACACCGGAAGGTGTGCCCGCGACCCAGCACCTCGCCCTCCGCACGGTGCTGGATGCCCTCGCCCTGGAGCCTCGGGATCTCGAAGACCTTCACCACCGGCGCATGGGTCACCCGCTGCCGCCGCCAGCCGATCCGAGCCTCGTCGCTTCCTGGCCCGATGCCGAGGACCAGACTCCGCCAGAGACCTTCGTCGTCGATGCGGCGCGCATCGCCCGCATCAAAGCACTTGCCCTGCTGGGACTGGACGAGGGGGCCACGGAGGAGGAGATCCGGCAAGCCTTCCGCCGCGTGAGCATGGTCCACCATCCGGACCATTTCCAGACCCTTGGCCGCGAAGCCTCGCGCGATGCCACCCGGACCTTCCTGCGGATCAAGGAAGCCCATGACTACCTGCTGGGGCCCCCGCGATGAAGGACCTCTACCAGGCTCTGGGACTCCCGGGCATCGAGCCCGATCCGCGTCGGATCTCCCAGGCGCTCACCCAGGGACGTTGCACCTCCGACCTGGAGGCGCGGGTCCGGTTCATCCTCCTGGATCCGGTCCGGAAGGCCCGCTATGACTGGATGCTCGCGCATGCGGCGGAGCTGGCTTCGGCCCGCGTGAGGCTGCGGCTCGCACCCGACCCGGCCTTGACGGACCCGCGACCCGCTGCCACCCCCCGCCCGATCCCTCCCAGCTCCCACGCGAGCGGCTCCGGGCTCTACCTGGCCCTCGCCCTCGGCATGGTCGGCCTGGCCATCCTCGCGTTGATCCGGATGGACACCCGACCCGCCACCCGGACCGTGGTGGCGCCCTCCCCCGCCTTCGGGATGCCCGCTCCTGCGACTCCCCGTCCAGCCTCCGTCGCCGCCGAGATCGTCCGCCGCGAGGAGGGCCCTTCGCTGCCGATCCCCGATCACGGCTGGGTCCAGCTCGAGGCGGGTGCTGCACCGCGCATCCCCTGGCAGATCGACACCGATCCGGGTCGGGATTACGCCCTCACGCTGCTCGACGCCCAGACCCAGGCCCGGGTCCTGACGCTCTACCTCCATGGCGGCGTGCCCTACCGGGGCCAGGCGCCGGAAGGGGAATTCCTGTTCACCTACGTCTCCGGCACCCGGTGGCTCGGTGCTTCCGAGGGGTTCACAGGGAAGGACCGACCGATCCGTTCCGATCAGCGGTTCCGGATTCCCGGCAGCCCGAAGGAGGGTTGGACCTGGGGCCTGCGCCTCCACCCGACCAATTACGAAGTGATCGATGCCGCGGCCCCGCCGGACCTCCCACCTTCGGACAACTGAGATCGCCGCCCTTCACTGCGGGACCGAGCCGCCACCCCAACGATCCGGCGAAGTCAGCGCTTCCCGCAACCGCGCCAGAAATTCGGTCCGGGGCACCGGCTGCGCGCCCAATCGGGTGGTGTGCGGGTTTTCCACCTGGCAATCCAGCAAGGAGAACCTCCACATGGCCAGGCGCTCCGCGAGGGTCGCGAAGCAGGCCTTGGAGGCGTCCGGTTCCAGGCTGAACATGCTTTCCCCGAAGAAGGCGCCGCCCAGGGCCACGCCGTAGAGGCCGCCCACGAGGCGTCCCTCGCGCCAGGCCTCCACGCTGTGCGCCCAGCCCTGGTGGTGCAGGGCCGTATAGGCGGCCTGCATCTCCGCCGTGATCCAGGTGCCCCGCTGTCCGGGGCGAGGGGCCTTGGCACAGGCCCGCACCACCTGGGCGAAGGCCGTATCCACGCGCAGTTCGAACCGTCCCTGGCGCAGTACCTTGGCGAGACTGCGGGAAACGTGGGCCTCCGCGGGATGCAGGCAGGCGCGCACGGGCGGGCACCACCAGAGGATGGGCTCGCCCTTGGAGAACCAGGGGAAGATGCCCGCCCGGTAGGCGGCCAGGAGGCGCGGCACCGAAAGGTCGCCGCCCACGGCCAGGAGGCCGTCGTCATCGGTGGCCTCGGGATCGGGGAACACGGGCTCCGGCCCCAGCAACCACGGGCCCTGGGGGCCCAGGCGCGGGAAGCTGGTCACGGCGTCCGGAGGCGGAGCCCGGTCCCGTCCGCGTCCACCTCGCAGGCGCCGCCGTCGCGGAGCGCGCCGAAGAGCAGGGCCTCGCTGAGGGGCTGTTTCACCTGCTGTTCCAGCAGCCGCGCCATGGGCCGGGCCCCGAAGGCGGGCTCGTAGCCCTTGGCGGCCAGCCAGTCCAGGGCGGCCTCCGTCCAGGTGAGATCCACGCGACGCCCCTTCACCTGGGCCGCCAGTTCGCCCAACTGCCGCGCGGCCACCTGGCGCACGGCCTCCTTGGGTAGGGCGTGGAACGTGAGGGCGGCGTCCAGCCGGTTGCGGAACTCAGGGCTGAAGGCCTTCTCCAGGGCGCCCTTGGCGCTGCGGGCGGAGTCGCCCGTGAAGCCCAGGCGGCGACCGCTCAGGTCCTGGGCGCCCACGTTCGTCGTCATCACGAGGATCACGTGGCGGAAGTCCGCGGTGCGGCCGTGACTGTCCGTGAGGGCCGCGCGATCCATGACCTGGAGGAGGATGCCCTGGAGATCCGGGTGGGCCTTCTCGATCTCATCCAGCAGGACGACGGCGTGGGGACTGCGTCGCACGGCGTCCGTGAGGAGCCCACCTTCCTCGAAGCCCACGTAGCCCGGCGGCGCCCCGATGAGGCGGGCCACGGCGTGCTTCTCCATGCACTCGCTCATGTCGAAGCGCAGGAAGGCGATGCCAAGGGTCGAAGCCAGCTGCTTGGCCAGCTCCGTCTTGCCCACGCCCGTGGGGCCGGCGAACAGGAAGCAGCCCATGGGTTTGTCGGCGTTGCGCAGCCCCGCCCGGGCCAACTTCACGGTCTGGGCCACCTTCGCGATGGCCTCCCCCTGCCCGAACACCTTGGCGGCGAGGTCGGCCTCCAGGGTCCGCAGGGCCTCCCGATCGTCGGCGCCCACGCTCTCCGACGGCACCTTGGCCAGCTGCGCGACCACCGCCTCCACGTGAGCCACCGTGAGGGATTTGACCCGCTGCTTCTTCGGCTTCAGGCGCTCCGCCGCCCCCGCCTCGTCCAGCACGTCCAAGGCGCTGTCGGGCAGGTGGCGCTCCACCAAGTGCTTGGCCGCCAGGCGCACGGCGGCCTGGAGCACCTCGTCCGGGGCCTTCACACCGTGGTGCTTCTCGAAACGGCTGCGCAGACCCTTGAGGATCTCCACGGCATCGGCCTCGGAGGGCGGCGCCAGGTCCACGGGCTGGAAGCGGCGGGCCAGGGCCCGGTCCTTGTCCAGGCTCTGCTTCATCTCCTGAAAGGTGGTGGCGCCGATGCAGCGGAGGCTGCCGCCCGACAGCGCGGGCTTCAGCAGGTTGGCCGCGTCGAGGCTGCCGCCCGAGGTGGCCCCGGCGCCGACCACCGTGTGCAGTTCGTCGATGAAGAGCATCACCGGCGCGCCTTTGGCCTCCTGGTCCTGCAGGGCCTTCAGCAGGGCCTTGAGGCGCTGCTCGAAGTCGCCGCGGTAGCGGGTGCCCGCCATGAGGGAGCCCAGATCCAGCGCGTAGAGCTTGGCGGAGGCCAGGGCCTCAGGCACGTCACCCATGGCGAGGCGCTGGGCCAGACCTTCCACCAACGCCGTCTTCCCCACGCCGGGGTCGCCCAGGAGGAGGGGGTTGTTCTTGCGGCGGCGCAGGAGGATCTGGAGCACCCGCTTCAGCTCCGGCTCGCGACCCACGAGGGGATCCAGCTCCCCCTTGCGGGCCCGGGCCACGAGGTCCGAGGCGTAGGCCGTGAGGGGATCCTCCGCCACGGCGGGACCTTCGCCCTCCTCGCCCTCGGGCGGAGGCGCCGGTGCCCCGGCCGGCTGGCTGTGACTGAGGGTGCGCAGCAGGGTGAGGCGCTGCACCCCGTGCTTGCGCAGGAGGAACCGGGCGTGGCTGTCCTTCTCCTCCAGGAGCATGGCCAGCACGAGGCCGCCATCCACCTCGGCCCGCTCGGAGCTGAGGGCCTGGGACCAGGCCCGCTCGACCACCCGCTGGAGGCCCAAGGTGGGCATCACCTCGAAGGACTCACCCGGGGGCACGGGGACGTGCAGCTTGGCCAACTCGCCTTCCAGGTCCGCCTTCAGCCGGGGCAGGTCCACGGCGCAGCCCGCCAGGGCCGCTGCGGCGCTGGGCTCCTCCAGCAGGGCCAGGAGCAGGTGCTCCAGGGAGGCCAGCTCGTGGCGCCGCTGCGCGGCCAGCTGGAGGGCCATCTGCAGGGCCTTCTGGAGGCCGGGGGTGAGGCGCGGGCTCATTCCGCCTCCGCCGTGCAGAGGAGCGGGAAGCCCTCCCGCTCCGCCAGGGCCTTCACCTGGGCCACTTTGGTCTCCGCCACGTCCCGGGTGAACACGCCGGCCACGCCCACGCCCTGGCGATGCACCGCCAGCATGATCGTCTGGGCCTCGGCCTCGGACTTGCGGAACACCGTCTTCAGGATGAAGACGACGAAGTCCATGGTGCTGAAGTCGTCGTTGTGGAGCAACACCTTGAACATCCGCGGCGTCTTCAGCGCCGCCTTCTTCTGGGTGAGGACATCGCCGAGTTCGGCGGGAGCGTGTCGGGCCATGCGAAGAGTCTACCGCTGCAGGTTCCCGCAAGTCCGTAGGGCGCCGTCCTCCACCAGCACCTGCAGACCCGATAGCAGGTGACCGTCACCCAGGGGCGCCCAGCGCTTGAGTCGCGCCACGAGCTGGTGGGCCGGCTCCGGCTCGGAGATGCTTCGCAGCCAGTCCATCAGGAAGGTCCGCGGGATCCAGGCCTCGGCCCGGTCCAGGGAACCCCGAGGTCCCCCCGCGAAGGTCAGCGTCTCGTCGGGGGCGAGCCAGAACGGCACCGTGTCCGGGGCGGCCGCGCGGCGCCGAGCCCAGTAGCGGAATTCCGGCCAGCGCGATTCCATGGCGTAGTAGCGGCCCCTCGTGCCGAGGTAGGCGGTGAGGCGCGCCCAGGGCTCCTCCGGCGCCGAGGCCGACGCACCTTCCAGCGTGGCCAACAGGTCCGGGAGGGACTCGAGGACGCCGCTCAGCCCCCGCTCCAACCCATTCCCACCCAGAGGATCCCCACCCAGGGCGGCATCCCCCAAGGCCCACCAGTCCCGTCCCCGGGGGGGGAGGAGGAAACCGGAATCCGCGCGGATCACGCGGGGCGTGGGGATCGTCTGCCCCGCCAACAGCTGGGAGGTGTGGGGCGCCCGCGCCAGCGCCTGTTGGAACGACTCCTGGAGCGCCTGCTTCCCCCCGGGCGGCAGAAGATCCGCATCCGTGAGCCACACACAACGCAGCCTCCCCGTGGGTTGGGGCACGCTGTACCACCAGCCCTGGGCCTCCGCCTCCAGCAGGAGCTCCGTTCCCAGGTCCTGGCCTTTGCTTGGAAGATCCACCAGGAGGCCCACCTGGCGATCCACGGAGATCCAGCGGCGCTCGGCACCGAGTCCCGCCGTGGCGGGAGCCCCCCTGCCACTGGCATCGACGATCAACCGGGCGTGGACCCCGGCCCCCGCACCCTCCAGCCGGAATCCTCGGGGCGTGCGCGCCACCCGGGTGGGGCCTCCCCCCCGATGGACCCGCGCTCCCTGGGCTCGGGCCACCCCATCCAGCATCCCCTCGAAGGCGACGCGATCCACGTACCAGCCCTCACCAAGGGGGTGCAGCACCGCGTCGCGCGATTGGAGCTCCGGACCTCCCCAGGCGGACCGCAGGCTGCGGAATGGCACCGTGGGCAGGGCCGTGAAGGCCTCCCAGGCGCCCAGTTGCTCGAGGATGGGCCTCAGGGCCGGCCCCAGGGTCTCCCCCGCCTTGAAGGGGGTCCGGGGCTCCCGCTCGAACACCGCCACCGACCAGCCCCGGCGGGCCACGGCCCCCGCGAGGGCGAGCCCCGCGGGCCCACCCCCGAGGACGGCCACATCCAAGTCGGCCATGGGCTAGGTCCCGATTCCCGGGTTCCGCTCCTGCTCGATGAACATGCCGTCCTTCTGCACCACGAAACCATACATGGACCAGTATTTCACCATATCCTCGTGGCTGGTCACGCCGGAGGCGTTGGCGTAGCGGCGGCCGGCGCTGGGGCGCGCCCAATCCACCCGCTTGGTGAGGCTGGTGCTGCTGGCATCGGCGAAGACCGCCGTGGGTCGCTGAGAGGGCCACCAGGCCCAGCCACCCTCGGAGCGGCAGTCGTTGAAGTCCGCGTGCCAGGGCAGGGCCATCTGGCGGGAGAAGTGGCCCGCCGAGATCCGCCCGCCTTCGGGCGCGCCCGTGGTGTCGAGGTAGCGGCTCGTGGCCAGGTGGTTGAGCCGGAAGGGTTCGCTGAAGAGCCTGGGATTCCGGATCTGCCAGCTCACCTCGATCCCGGGGAAGAAGGCGCCGCCGCTGGCCTGCTCCAGGGCGGCGCGGTCGAGGCCGTGGACTTGGAACATGGTGCGGATGAGGGTGCCATCCGGCGGCAGGGGCGCAGCGCCGGGGTTGAAACCGCTCTCGGGGCGGGCCCACTGCTGCAGGAGGCCGAACTGGAGGTGCGTAACCGTGCACTTCTTCACGGCATCGGGCTCCTGACCCACATAGGGATCATCGCCCTGCATGCGGGGCATGGTGCTGGAGCCGTTGGCGGTGGAGGAGGTCTGGCCCGCGCCCTGGGGGGGGCGCATCGTCGTGAACACGCCGCTGCGGTCCTTGGCGCCAGTGAGGGAAGGGTCCTGCAAGGCCGCATTGCTGAGGAGGGCCAGGTTCATGCTGTCGTGCTTCGCATTCACCAGCTCGGTGACCCAGCGATATCCATAGGCGCGATCCAGCATGGGCCGGATGTCGTCCTGGAAGTAGGGCGTCGTGGTGGTGAACTCGCTGGGGGCCCCGGCCCGGAAGTCCGCCTTGAGCGCCCGAACCCGGGCGAGGGGTCCGTTGGGCCCGTACAGGCCGTTGCCCGAGGGCACCGGGAGCTTGCGCACGGCCATATCCAGGAGCAGATCGTAGAGGGTGACTGCCCCTGTGACTCCCGGGGCGTAATCCGGTGGCGCCCCGAGCACCCAGGCGCTGCCCGTGGCCGGATCGGTACTGACGGTGGTGCCGTCACTGAGCACCACGGTGGCGGTGAGGGGACCATCGGCCACGTCATCGAACCACCCGTCGTTGTTCGCATAGCCGGGGAGATCCGGAGGCACGGCGCCCTGGTACCCTGTGGCGCCCTTGCCTCCGATCACCAGCAGGCGGCCCTGTGCATCGGTCCGCAGCTGCCCGAGGGTGGAGATCACAGGGCCCTGGGTCTTGCTGTCCAAGGGCCAGCTCGCAGCATATCCCGCGGGCACCCCGGCCAGGTCGAAGACCTGGGGAACCTGGTTCCCGGCGAAGCTCCGGGCGCTCACGGTGCGGGGGCCGAAGTCCGTCTCCAGGCTGCGGCGGTCGGTCACGGTCGGGTTGCGGAGCGGAGCCGAAGGCTGTGCTTCCCGCTGGTCCATGGCGTCGTACTCTTCGCCGGCGGGCCCCTGGAACTGGTGGAAGGAGGCCTTCCGGTTGGCGAGGTGGGCGGTCCACCGGATGTCCTGCACCCCACTGGTGCCGAGGGTGATTTCCTGGAAGGGCACCAGCCCCTGTCCGAAGTCCGCGTATTCGAAGAGGCGGAACCGCACGGCCTGGGGGCGGACCTGGCCAGCGACCTTGAACTGGGTGACCGGTTGCCCTCCCACCTCCACGGGGCCCTGGCCCGGTACCTCCGGCCCCAGGAAGAAGGCTTCGGGGGTCGCATTGCCCACCCGCGCGATGCCGATGGCCGGATGGATCCGGAAGATCCGCGTGCCGCCCGCCGCCCGGAGCGGGCGGCTGGCGGCCCCCGCCAACGCCGCCACCGCAACGCCCTTGAGCAGATCCCGTCGGCTGAGGCCTTCTTCGGGAGTGGCGGAGGCAGGCGAAGCCTCAGCCAGGACGCGGGGGTCGCGGGTCATGGGGACTCCTAGGTGAGATTGAGAGCCAGGGTACCCCTGGCCCCCAGATAATCAATACCCGAAGTCAAAATTGGCGATTTTTTCACCAGACGCCGAAGCCCCCATGGGGCCACCGGCGCCTGGGCATTCCGAGGGTCAGGCGCGCACGCCCGCCGCGGCCAGCAGCTCGAAGCGGGCCTGGAAGAAGCGGAGGCTCTCGGGCTCGTAGACCATCTTGAGACCCTGGATCTTCTCCCGCTGCTCGAAGAGGGCGATGCAGCTCTCCGCAACCACGTCCATGTGCAGGTTGGTGTAGACGCGGCGGGGGATGGTGAGGCGCACGAGTTCGAGCTTGGGGCGGCAGTGGTCGTGGGTCTTGGGGTCGCGCCCAGCGCTCACGATGCCGCGTTCCATGGCGCGCACGCCGCTGTCCACGTAGAGGGCCGCAGCGAGGCTCTGGGCGGGGAACTGGTCCTGGGGGAGGTGGGGCAGGAAGGCCTTGGCATCCAGGAAGATCGCGTGGCCACCGAAGGGCTTCACCGTGGGGACGCCGGCGTCGGCCAGCTGCTGGCCCAGGTAGGCCACCTGCCGGATGCGGCTGGCAATGTAGGCGTCCTCCACCATCTCGCGCACGCCCACGGCCATGGCCTCCAGGTCGCGTCCGGCGAGGCCGCCGTAGGTGGGCATGCCTTCGAAGACCACGAGGAGCTCCTTGGTCTTGCGGGCGAACTCGGCGTTGTTGGTGGCGAGGAAACCGCCGATGTTGACGAGGTTGTCCTTCTTGCTGCTCACGGTGCAGCCTTCGCCGTAGCCCATCATCTCCTTGAGGATGGAGGCCACGGAGCGGGAGGCGTAGCCCTCCTCACGGCTCTGGATGAAGTAGGCGTTCTCCACGGCGCGGGTGGCGTCGAAGATGATGGGGAGGTTGTAGCCCTTGGCCCAGGCGCTCACGGCCTTGATGTTCGCCATGGAGAAGGGCTGGCCACCGGCCATGTTCACGCAGGGGGCGAGGCTCAGGTAGGCGATGCTCTCGGGGCCGTGCTCATCCACGAGCTTCTGGAGCTTGGCGATGTCGATGTTGCCCTTCCAGGGGAACTCGCTGTGGCTGTCGTGGGCCTCATCCACGATGCAGTCGTAGAAGATGCCGCCGGCCCGCTCGGCGTGGGCGCGGGTGGTGGTGAAGTACATGTTCATGGGCACGTACTGGCCCGGCTTGATGCGGATCTGGCTCGTGAGGTGCTCGGCGGCGCGGCCCTGGTGCGTGGG
>DATEZP010000125.1:0-41447 GCA_035255465.1 Holophagaceae bacterium | reverse complement strand
CTTGGGCACGAGGGCCGCCACGGAGTCGATGACGATGATGTCCAGGGCGCCGGAGCGCACGAGCTGGTCGGCGATCTCCAGGGCCTGCTCGCCGCTGTCGGGCTGGCTGATGAAGAGGTTGTCGATGTCCACGCCCAGCTTCCGGGCGTATTCGGGATCCAGGGCGTGCTCGGCGTCGATGTAGGCGGCGAGGCCACCCTTCTTTTGGGCCTGGGCCACGGCGTGGAGGGCCAGGGTGGTCTTACCGGAGGATTCGGGGCCGTAGATCTCCACGACACGGCCCTTGGGGAGGCCGCCCACGCCCAGGGCGCTGTCCAGGGAGATGGAGCCGGTGGAGATGACCTCCACGCCATCGGCGCCGGCCATGCGGTCGCCCAGCTTCATGATGGAGCCCTTGCCGAAGGACCGCTCGATGTCGGCGAGGGTCCGGCTCAGGACTTTGAGGCGTTCATCTTGTTCAGCGACAGGGGGCACGTTTCCTCCGGGAAGGGGTCTCCCGAGTATGAGGACAAAGGCGAAAAAAACAAGAAAATCTTTCCGCCCCCGGGGAGAGCCATTCTAGGCCTGCGGACCCGCGGCTGGCGCCCAAAATTTTCGGTCAGTGCGGTGTCCACAAATGGATAAATAATATTTAAACCAATTTAAATCAATAAATTGAAGAACAGGCCCAAGCAAAGGTTCCGGAAGATCGAGACCGATGAGGGAGGTGTCCCCCGAGGCCCGCCCTGTCCATGCACCCCCTTTTGGAGCGCCACATCGAAGCCCTGCGGGCGGCGGGCACCCTTCCCGCAGGCCCGGCCTGGGAGGCCTTCATCGACGCCGTGGAGGAGCTCGCCCAGCGCACGGATCCGTCCGTGGGGCTCGACGCGGGCAAGCTGCGCTCCCTGGTGGACCACCTCCGGTCCGTGATCTTCCAGATCGATCGAGAGGGCAATTGGTCCTACCTCAACAAGGCCTGGACGGAGGCCATGGGGTATTCCCTCGAGGAGAGCCTGGGAACCCCCTACCTCGAATACCTCCACCCCAATGACACCACCTCGTACCTGAACCTCCTGACCTACGCCATGGAGACGGGGCAGCGGGAGGTGCAGGGGGAGCTGCGGATGCTGGCCAAGGACGGCAGCTTGCGCTGGATGGAGCTCTTCCAGCGGGTGACCCAGGATGAGCACGGCACCATCGTGGGGGTGTCCGGCACCCTGCACGACGTCACCGAGCGCAAGCAGGCCGAGTGGGTGCTGCGTACGGCCACCACCCGGTTGCGCACCCTCATCGAGCACATGCGGGCGGGCATCCTCGTGGAGACCCAGGAGGGCCGCATCGCCCTCATCAATGAGGAGTTCTGCCAGATCTTCCAGGTGCCCGTGCCGGCCCACCTGCTGGTGGAAACGGAATCGCGGGAGCTCTTCGAGGAGTGCCGCCCCCTCGTCCCCAAAGCGGATGCCGTGCAGCGCCGGCATGAGGAGATCCGGAACGGGAAGGGCACCCTGCACGGTGTGGAACAGCCCCTCACGGATGGTCGTGTGCTCAGCATGGACGCCATTCCCATCATGGTGGGCGAGGATTACCTGGGCCACCTCTGGATGTTCCATGACATCACCGAGCGCAAGGCCTGGGAGGCCAAGCTGGAGATGGCCAACGCCGAACTGGCGGTGGCCCGGGATCGCGCCGTGGAGGGCTCCAACCTCAAGAGTGAGTTCCTGGCCAACATGAGCCACGAGATCCGCACGCCCATGAACGGCATCATCGGCATGACGAACCTCCTGTTGGACACCTCCCTCAACTCCGAGCAGATGCAATACGCCGAGACGGTGCGGAGCTGCGGGGATGCCCTCCTCCTCCTGATCAATGACATCCTGGATTTCTCGAAGATCGAGGCGGGCAAGCTCATGCTCGAGGCCCTCGACTACAACGTGGGCAGCGTGCTGGAAGACACCCTCGCCGTGGTGGGCGTGAAGGCCTTCCACAAGGGCGTGGAGCTTGGCTCCTTCATCGCCCCGGGCACCCCCCTGGAGGTGGTGGGCGATCCCGTCCGCCTCCGGCAGATCCTCACCAACCTCGTGGACAACGCCATCAAGTTCACGGAAAAGGGCGGGGTGCAGGTGCGTCTCACCACCCAGGAGCTGGGCGCGGAAGATGTGCTGCTCCGCTTCGAGGTGCAGGATTCGGGGGTCGGCATGCGGCCCGATGTCAGCGCCAAGCTGTTCAGCTCTTTCTTCCAGGGGGATGCCTCCACCACCCGGAAATACGGCGGCACGGGGTTGGGGCTTGCCATCTGCCGCCGCCTTGCCGAGATGCAGGGCGGGGCCATCGGCGTGGAGAGCGCCGTGGGCCAGGGCAGCACTTTCTGGTTCACGCTCCGCCTCAAACGGCGGCCTGTGGCCGAGGTGAAACCCTCGCCGCGCGCGGTGGTGCTGGCAGGCGTGGGGCCCCTCGCCGCCGACCTCCTCCGCCGGCAATTGGAAGGGTGGGGCTGCCCGGTGGTGATCCAGGAGGCGCCCCAGGGCGCCCTGCCCAGCTCGGATTTGGTGCTGTACGGGAACCGGGCCTTTGAGGCGCACCGTGGGGCGGGTCCCCGATGGGTGCTCCTCCATCCCCTTTACGACAACGTCCTCCGCGACGAGGCCCGGGCCGCGGGAATCTCCGAGTCCATCAGCGTCCCGGTGCGGGCCAGCCAGCTCGCCCGCCTTCTGGAAGGCCCCCTGGGGGCGGACACGCCCATGGCCGTGGCCAAGGGCCCCGTGGAGAAACGCGAGTTCAAGGTGCTTCTGGCCGAAGACAATCTCGTGAACCAGAAAGTGGCCCTCAAGATCCTCGAGAAATTCGGCCTCCATGCCGACGTGGCGGCCACGGGCCAGGAAGCCCTGGATCGCCTGGATCGCACGGCCTACGATCTGATCTTCATGGACTGCCAGATGCCCGAAATGGATGGCTTCGAGGCCACGCGCCTCATCCGCAGCCGGGAGGTGGGCCACGTCCCCATCATCGCCATGACGGCCAACGCCATGGTGGGGGACCGGGAGCGCTGCCTGGAAGTGGGCATGGACGACTACATCTCCAAGCCCGTTCGGGTCGAGGCGGTGCAAGGGGCCTTGGAGCGCTGGCTGCCCAGCGCCGTCGGTGAATCCAAATGAGCAGCACGAACCTGGAAGACGCCCAAGCCATCCGCATGGTGCTCCAGCGCCTCGTGATCGCCGGGGGCAAGGTGGGCATGGCCTATCAGAGCCAACGGGCGGAGTTCCCCGTGCACGTGGAGGATGGCGTTCGCCTTTCCCTGAAGATGAGCGCCGAGGATGTGCAGAAGTGGGCGCTCAAGGCCGGGGATAGCGTGAGCCTCCGCCTGGAGGATCGTGGGCTCAAGTACGAATCCGTTACTGCCTTCCAAGCGCCCGTGAACATGGATGGCGTGGAGGTGGTGAACCTGGCCATCCCCCGCGTGTTGCGCCGGGCGGATGCCCACCGCATGGCGGCCTTCATTCCGGATCCCTCCACCCGCGCCGCCTTCACCAATGGTCGCGGCGGGCTCTTCGATGGCTCGGTGAAGAGCTTCGGGCTCGAGGGCCTCGAGCTGGCCCTGAGGGATCCCAAGCAGAACATCCAGGAAGCGTTCCGCATGGGCGAGCAGAGCCTCGTGGATGTGCGCCTCACGGAAACCCTGCAACTGAAGGCCAAAACCACCGTCACCTACTTCGGCGAAGACTACGTCGGCCTGAAACTGAACAAGGACAACGATCCCCGCCTGCTCAACCAGTACCAGGCCTGGCTCCAGGAGCAGGAGCGCATGCAGGCCCAGAAGGACAGTGCGGATTTCAATCCCGCCGGTGTGGTGGCCCCCCTCGTGCGGGCCAACCAGGCGGCGGTGCTCCCCAAGCTCCGCGTCATCGTGGACAAGGCGCCCATGCTCATCCTGTTGTCGGAAAAGGCGGAGTTCGCCCAGCGCATGGGCGAGGCCCTGGGCCGCAAGTACGGGCTCGCCCACCTGGACTACGTGAAGGGTCCCCTCAAGGCGCAACTCGGCGAGCTGGCCTCCGAGGAGCAACCCTGGGGTGGTGCCTGCCTCCTGCTGCTGCACAACCAGCTCCGCCTCACGAGCCCCCTGGAGCTCTGCCGCCAGGTGCTGGAGAAGGAGAAGTGCCCCCTGCCCGTGCTCTTGTTGGGCACCGAAGAGGACGCCGACAAGAAGCGCCACCGCGCCCTGGAAGCCGGCGCCGTGGACTTCCTCGTGGTGGAACCCTTCAAGGTGCTGCAGGTGCTGCGCAAGGTCGATGAGATGGTGGCGTTGACGCAGTAAGTCGCGCCTCAGCGCAGCTTCACATTCCGTCCGCGCCAGTGATTGATGCCGCGGAGGCGGTCCCAGAAGGCCCAGGCCTGGCCCAGGGCCAAGGGTGGACCCAGCAGGGGCCAGAAGGCCCAGATGAGGTCCATGGGCCGGCGGGTCATGCGTTGGGCGACGTGGCCCAGGAGGGCGGGTACGAGGAGCCAGATGAGGAGGGCTAGCACGGGCCTTCCGGCGAAGGGCAACCAGAGCGGCGAGAGGAAGAGCAGGAGGGTGCTGGCGATGCCGAGGGGCGCCAGGGGCCACAGGGGCAGGGCCATGGCGTTCTTGCGCATGGCGCGGATGACGGACCAGAGGCCGTGGTACATGCGGAGGTGGAGCATGGGGCCGCCCCGGGCCACGCGGTTGAGGAAGCCCGCGGCCTTGGCGCGGCGGGCCAGCATCATGTCGTCGATGGCCTCCAGGGGCGCGGCGGCGTGGCCGCCGATGGCGTCATAGGCGGTGCGCCGGATCAACGTGAAGGCGCCCACGCCGCAAAACGCGAAGGCCTTGGGGTCCGGCACTTTGTGGGGGGGCACCAGCATGAGGAACCCGGAGGAGGCGAGGGGAAGGGCCAGCCGCTCGCCCGGGGACGCGGTGTCGATGCCGGGCAGCAGGGCCAGCAAATCCGTGGGCTGGCTTTCGGCGAAGGCGAGGGCCCGGCGCAGCACGTCCGGATCCGCCTGCACGTCCGCATCGGCGAGGAGCAGCCAGGGGGCCTCCCGGGCCCAAGGGTGGGCCTGGGCGAGGTGCATCGCGTGGTTCTTCCCGAGCCAGCCCGAGGGAAGGTGATCGTTGCGGAGCACCGCCAGGCGATCGGGGTGGGCGGCTTCCAGCGCCCGCAGGATGTCGGAGGTGCCGTCGGTACTGCCGTCATCCACCACGACGATGCGCAGATGGGCGTGATCCTGGGCCAGCCACGAGGTCAGGGCGGCGCGGATCTCGCGCGCCTCGTCCCGGGCGGGGATGAGGAGGCAGACGCCGGTCTCCGAGGCGGGCGCTGCTTCGGGAAGCTCCGGGAGCTTCGCGTCATGCCAGAGGGTGAGGCCGAGGCCTGTGAAGATGGGCAGCGCAGTGCCCCAGGTGATCCAATCCAACGCGTGCATGGTTCCAGGATGCCCGGATTGGGGCGGCCTGCTTCAGTCCCATTCCTGGGCGACGAGGTAGGCCACCGCCGTCGCCACGAGGGCGGGCACCACGAGGGAGGCCTGGGCCGTGGTCTCCGCGAGGAAGACCACGGGCACGAGGAGGGTGCCGTGGAAGGCCCCCGTGAGGGCCGTGGCGCCGAGCACGGTCATGAGGCCGCCGTAGCCCGGGAGCAGCCAGGCGTCGAAGGCGGCGCCGAGCCCCGCGCCCATGGCCGCGCAGGGGAGCCAGGTGCCGCCCACGCCCCCGCAGGCCAGCGTGAGGGCCGTGGCCACCAACTTGAGGGCGAGGAAGAGCAGGGCCCGTTTCAAATCCGGGGGCGTGGCCAGCAGGTGGTTGATGAGCTCCACACCGCCGCCGAGGGTGATGGGCAGATCTTGGAACCGAAGGTGGCCGGGCATGAGCAGCGCGCACAGCCCGATCGCCCCGATGACGCCCCGCCACTGGAGGGGGACCGGGGCCAGGGCGCGGCGCATCCAGGCCTGGAGGGCGCTGAACAGGCTGGACGTGAGACCGCAGGCGAGGCCCAGCGGCAGGGCGTAGATGATCTCCGTCCAGCGCAGACCGTAGGGGCGCGCCATCTGGATGAGGGAGCCGTGGCCCATGAGGGCGGCGAAGGCGAGGTAGCCGCCGGCCGCGGCCACCAAGGGGGCGATGAGGTGTTCCGTGCGCAGATAGCCGTCGTGCTCCGCGGCGAAGAGGGCGCCGGACAGCGGCGCGCGGAACACGGCGGCCAGGGCCCCGGCGGCGCCGCTGGTCACCATGGTGCGGGCAGAGGTGAGGAAGCGCCGGATGGGGCGGAAGCGTACGGAGAGCGCCGCCGCCCCGCGATGCAATTGCAGCCCGAGTGCGCCGCCCATCCACTTGCCGGGACCTTCGAGGCCGCTGGAACCGCCGAGCCCCACGGTGGCGGCGCAGGCGGCGGCCTTGATGAGAGAGGCGCGGAAGGGGAAGGCCACGTAGGGATCCGCGTGGCTCATGTGGATGTCCTCGGCGAGGCTCACTTCGCCGACGCCGCTGCGGGCCAGCAGGTTGGTGGCGATGAAGAGCCCCACCAAGGGCAGCAAGAGGATCAGGTGGCTGGGGCTCAGGTGGTGGACCAGGCGTTCGGAGAGGTGCTGGCTTCCGCGGATCGTCCACGCCAGGATCCAGCCGGCGAGGGCGCCGAGGGGGAGCACGAGCAGCAGCAGGCGCCGGGTGTGGGAGAGGAGGCGCAGGTTGCGGCTCCGGGTGAGTAACAGTCGCTTCATCGCCTGGGCCACGGGATTCCCTTCCAACCCCCAGTGTGGCAGATTAATTGGCATGCCAATTAATCGGACTCCCGGCTCCGAGGCCCTGGACCTCGTTGAATCCACCATGAACCACCTGCGGCGGATCGTCCGCGCGCTGGAGGTGTACTCCAAGCACGTGGAGGCGGATTTCGGCCTGACGGGGCCCCAGCTCTGGGCCCTGTGGGAATTGGGGCAAGGAGGTCCCATGGCGGTCAAGGATCTGGCCGCGCGCATGCACCTGCATCCCAGCACCGTGGTGGGCGTGGTGGATCGCCTGTCGGCCAAGGACCTCGTGCTCCGAAAAGAAGATCCCGCCGATCGGCGCCGGGTGAGCTTGCGCTTGACCCCGAAGGGCAAGGCGACCCTTCGGAAGGCGCCTCATCCCGCGCAAGGGCGGCTGCTGCACGGCCTCCGGGCCATGTCTTCGAAGCAGTTGGCTTCAGTGAACACGGCCCTCGGCACGGTGGTGCAAATGATGGAAGCGGAAGATTTGGAAGCGACGTTTTTCTTCTCCATGGAGTGAGGTCGCCAAGCCGGGGATCTCGGCCATCCAGCCTGAGTGAGGCACCGCTCAAGGGGGAGAATCGGTGCCTCTGAGGGGGCAGGGTTGTCCGAGCGAGTGAGGGGCGGACCCTGAGGTCAGACTTCACACGGAGGATCCGATGGCGACGAGCGTCCTTCCTCACATCGGGGCCACGGCCCTCGAAAATTTCGGCACGCTGGTGCGGGTTCGTCATTTGCGCAGCGAGGATCTTCCCCGCATTCCCGGCCTCATGCGGCGCGTGTACGCGCCGCCCCAGTACGGCCCCGAAGCCGTGTGGTCGGAGCACAGCCTCGCCCGCCACCTGGAGATCTATCCCCAGGGCCAATTCGTGGCCGTGACTTCGGAAGGGCGCCTCGCAGGCACCGCCACCGGCATGCGGGTGCCGCTGTCCCGAGCCCTCGCGCCCCACACGTGGCAAGAGCTCACCGCCCGCGGCACCTTGGAATCCCATGATCCCCAAGGGAAGGCGTTCTACGGCGTGAACATCGCGGTGGATCCCGAGCTCCAGGGGCTCGGCATCGGCCGGCTGCTCTACCAAGCGCGGCTGCGCCTGGGGCACGAGGAGGGATGCCTGGCCTTCGTCGCGGGGGCGCGATTGGCGGGCTACCACCGCCACAACGGCTTCACCCCGGAAGCGTACCTGCTCGAGGTGTGCGCCCACCGGATTTACGACCCCACCCTCAGCAAACAATTGGCCCTGGGCTTCGTGGTGCGGGGCCTGTTGCGAGACTATGCGCCCGATCCCCAGACGGGGGGCCATGCCGCCCTCATCTATCGCGCCCTGTGAGGATGCCCATGCGAAGCGCCCACCTCCTCCAATTGCACGATCCATCCCACACGCTGTGGCAGCCCCGCGTGGGGGTACCCCGGGCCGCCGAGCGCCCGTCGGAACTCCCGGTGCGGGTCCGGTTCCGGGCCCGCCGGGATGCCGAGGCCCTGGAGGCGCTGATCGCGCGGGCCTATCCCGAGCCTCGCTTCGGGAGGGGGTTCCTGGGGAGCGAAGACCAGCTTCGCCGCCAGCTGGCCTGGTTTCCGGAGGGCCAATGGGTGGCGGAACGGGCCGATGGCCGGATGGTCGGGGCCTCCATGTGCCTGCGGGTGGACTTGGGCGAAGCGATGGCGCCCCACACCCGGCGGCAGATCCTCGAATCGTGCGTGGAAGGCGAACAGCCATGGGGCAATGCGATCTACGGCGTGGGCCTCGCCATCGATCCCGAGTATCGCGGCCAGGGCATCGGCTCGTTCCTCATCCAGGTCCAGGTGGAGATGGGCCGGGTCCTGGGATGCAGCGCCTTCCTCTGGGGAGCCCGGCTTGCGGGGGTTCAGGCCCACGCTGAGCTGAGTTCCCATGCCTACCTGGAGCGGGTGCGCAGGCGACAAGTGTGGGATCCCTGCCTGGGGCCGATGATGGCCATGGGCTTCCAGGTGCTGGGATTGTTGGAGCGCTACGCGCCGGATCCGGAATCCCGGGGCTGCGCGGCCTTGCTGCACCGGGCCATCTGAATCATGCGATTCAAGGCGCCCAAACCCGTCCTCTCCCGGCCCGTCCGGGTGTGCAGCATCCAATACGCGCTGCGCCCGGTGGTGGATTTCGAGGCCTTCGCGCGCCACGTGGAGACCTTTGTCGATGTGGGCGATGACTACGATGCGGACGTGGTGCTGTTCCCGGAATTGCTCACGGCCCAATTGATCAGCACGTTGCCCAAGGGTTTCGATCCCGGGGAAAGCATGCGCGAGGTAGCCGAGCGGTACACCGAGGAGTACGACCGCCTCTTCCGGGGGCTCTCCGCCAGTTACGACCGGATCATCCTCGCGGGCACGCACCCCCGTATCGTGGACGGGGACCTCCTGAACGTGGCGGCCACCTTCGTGCCGGGCCATCCACCGGTCCTGCAGCCAAAGCTCCACCTGACGCCCACGGAGCGCAGGGTGTGGAACTTCCGGCCCGGCCACGAGCTGCACGTGGTGGAGACGGACTTCGGTGCCTTCGGCGTGACGATCTGCTATGACAATCAGTTCCCCGAGATCGCCCGCATCCTGGCCGAACAGGGCGTGCAACTCCTGCTCGTGCCCTACCTCACGGATGACCGCCGGGGATGGGCCCGGGTCACCACATGCTCCCGTGCCCGCGCGGTGGAGAACCAGATCTTCGTCGTCACGTCGGGCATGGTGGGGAGCCTGCCCCTCATCACGGACTTGACGGCCCAGTACGCGCAGAGTGGCGTGTACACCCCTTCGGATTACGCGTTCCCCCAGGATGGCGTGGCCACGGAGGTCTCCGTGAACACGGAGATGGTGGCGGTGGCGGACCTCGATCTGGCCCTGCTGGATCAGGTGCGCCGCGATGGCACGGTGCTCAACCACCAGGATGCCGCGGAGGATGGTCTCCACGTGCGCTTCGACGGCCGGGTGGTCGTCCATCGGTTGCCCTGGGGCTTCAAAGGGGAGGGCTGAGGGACGCGCCCTTCCCAACAGCCCCTAATAGCCGTAGCGGCCGATGAGGGGCCGGAGTTTCGCCGCCGTGGCCGGAGGCACGTGATCGGGCGAGGTCATCAGGGCGAACCGGAGGGCGCTGCGGGCGGGGTCGTCGGCGGGGGCGCCCGCGGCGAGATCCGTCACCACCGCGCGGAGCAACGCCTGGGCCTTGTCCACGTTGGCGGCCATCACGGCGAGTACGTCGTGGGTCTCTACGGCCTCGTCATCCTTCCAGGCGTCGAAATCGGTGACGAGGGCGATGCAGGCCCACACGAGTTCGGCTTCACGGGCGAGCTTCGCTTCGGTGGCTTGGGTCATGCCGATGAGGTCGGCACCCCAGGCCTGGTGGAGGCGGCTTTCGGCGCGGGTGGAGAACTGGGGGCCCTCCATGTTCACGTAGGCGCCCACCTCGGGCAGCTCCAGGCCGATGCGGGCGGCGGCCCCGCGCAGCTTCTCACGCAGCCAGGCGGAGGTGGGCTCCGCGAAGCCCACGTGGGCCACGAGGCCTTCGCCGAAGAAGGTGCTCTTCCGCAGGTGGGTCCGGTCGATGAATTGGGTGGGCACGCACAGGGAGCCCGGGTGGAGGTGCCCCTGGAGGCTCCCCACGGCGGAGACGGAGAGGAGGATCTCCACGCCGACGCTTTTCAGAGCCCACACGTTGGCGCGGTAGTTCACCTCCGAGGGCGTGAAGCGGTGCCCTTCCCCATGGCGGGGGAGGAAGGCGACGGGTACGCCTTCCAGGGTGCCAAGCACCACGGGCCCGCTGGGCTCCCCAAAGGGCGTGGCCACGACCCGCCGCTCCGACACGATCACGCCGGGCATGCCGTAGAGCCCGCTGCCGCCGAGGATGCCGATGGGTGCGCTCATGGAGGACTCCGATGGGAACCGCCAGGATCGCGTGGATTCCGGTTGGAGAAAAGGATCTGAGCCACAGATGGACACAGATGGCGTTTGGGGAGCGACAGGAGGTGCCCGGGCCCTCGAACACCGCGGTTTGCTTCTATCCGCTTTTATCTGCGTCCATCGGTGTCCATCTGTGGCCCATGTCCTTTCATCCCCGCTCAGAACCGCGTGGTGACCCCCACGGCGAAGGCCATGTCGGCCGTGTTCTCGTTGTGGGAGATGTTGTTCACGTAACGGAAGGTGGCGAAGGTGCGGGGGGACCAGAACCAGTGGAAGCCCAGGTCGTGGGTGAAAGCGGGTCGCTGGAAGGTGGTGCCTTCGATGGGGCGGGCGAAGCCGCTGAGGAGCTGGAGCTGGAGGTAGGGTTGCAGCGTTTTGCGGGTGCGCCACCGGAGGCCGAGGTGGGCGCCCACCTCGTCGCGGTAGCCGATCTGTTCGTAGGCGGCGCTGCCCGCGGCGCGGTGGGTGTAGGCCCCGCCAAAGGTGAGCTGATGGCCTCGGGCGAAATCCCACCACCCCGTCACGCCCACCTGCGTGTCCCAGCCGCTTTGGTAGACGTTGTAGGTCTTCGTGATCGGCGGCTTGAGGGTGGCCGTGAGGCTGAGGCCGCCCTCGGTGCCCACGAAGAGCTGATGCACGAGGCCCAGCACGGGATCCTGGGGCTTCCGCTTGATGGGATCGTCGGAGTAGAAGGTCACCTGCCCGCGCGACATCATGGCGACCACCAGCTGATGCCGCGCCACGAGATCGCGGCCCCACTGGCGGAAGCCCAGTCCCGCGTGGAAGCGCTCGATGGTGGTGTCCAGGAAGCCGCCGGTGTGGCTGACCCAGGCCCACTGGAGAAAGGCATCGGTGCGGAGGCCGAGTCCCGTCCGCACGTCCAGGGTGGTCCGCAGGATCTCCTCATCGAACCAGAAGGCGAAGGGCAGCTGGGGGTAGTCCGCGGCGTGCTGGGCCCAGTAAGCCTGGGTCAGATGGACCCGGCCCTGGAGGTCCGTGGGCGGACCATTCTTGATGGCATCGCTGAATTCGAAGACGTTGCCGCGGAGGCTGTGGAGGGCCACCTGCCACCGCCCCACGCCCACGGGCTTGGGGGAGAGGGGTTGGTACGTGAGCGGGATCAGCTGCAGCGGGAAGAGCTCCCGGGTGGGGGCGACGCCGGCATCGAACTCCGGGGCCTCCTGTCCGAAGAGGGGCAGGCACAGGATGACGAAGGCCGCGGAGGCGAAGCTGGAGCTGGGGCGCATGCAGCCAGTCTAGGGGCAGGCGCCGCAGATTGGGATCACCCTAACCCTCGTCTAACAATTCGAGCAGGGCTTCGGGACTGAGGCGGGACGCGCCTTCCCCGGCGGCGAGGATGCTCTCCGCGAGCTCCCGCTTCTGGTGGTGCAGCTTGACGATGCGGGCTTCCAAGGTGCCCTTGGCCACGAGCCGGTAGACGGTGACCGGCCGCAGCTGCCCCATGCGGTGGGCGCGGGAACTGGCCTGATCCTCCACGGCGGGATTCCACCAGGGATCGAGGATCACCACGTAATCCGCGGCGGTGAGGTTCAGCCCCGTGCCCCCGGCGGTGAGGCTGATGAGAAAGAAATCCCCCTCGCCATCCTGGAAGGCGTTCACGGCCTTGGTGCGGGATCGCGTGGGGGTGGAGCCATCGAGGTACTGGAAGGGGATGCCCTCGGCCTCCATCCAATCCCGCACGAGGTGGAGGTGGTCCACGAACTGGCTGAACACCAGGGTGCGGTGGCCGCCCTCGCGCAGTTCCGTGGCCAGCTCCTGGAAGGCCTCCAGCTTGGACGCGGGGCCGGCCCAGCCGGGCATGGCCAGGGCGGGGTGGCAGCAGGCGCGCCGCAGCTTCATGAGCTGGGCGAGCATCTTCACGCTGCGCTGGCCCGGCGGCTGGCTGGCGGCGGCGGTGACATCCTCCAGGGCCTGGCGACGCAGCGCCTCATAGAGGATCACCTCCTCCCGGGACAGCTCCACCTCGCGCAGGATCTCGGTGCGCTCAGGGAGATCCTCCAGCACCTCGGCCTTGGTGCGGCGGAGCAGGAACGGGCGCACGAAGCGCTGGAGGCGGTGCAGGGCCTCCCGATCCTTGTCCCGTTCGATGGGGCCGGCGAAGCGCCGCTGGAACCGCTCGCGGCTGCCGAGCAGGCCGGGATTCAGGACCCGGAAGAGGCTCCACAGCTCACCCAGATGGTTTTCCAGGGGGGTGCCCGTGAGGGCCAGGCGGAAGGTGGCGGTGAGGTGGGCCGCGGCCTGGCTGCGTTTGGCCTGGGCGTTCTTGAGGGCCTGGGCCTCATCGAGCACGAGGGTGTTCCAAGTCACCCCGGCGAAGGCCTCCGCATCTCGCTGGAGGAGGCCGTAGGACGTGAGCACCACGTCCCGCTTGCCGAGCTTGCGCAGGAGGTCGGCGCGATCCGCGTCATGGTAGCGGTGGAGTTTCAGGGAGGGTGCGAAGCGCGCGGCTTCGGCCTCCCAGTTGGCCATCACGGAGGTGGGCGCCACCACCAGCGCGGGGCCGCCCCCGGTGCGCGCCTGGGCCCGCTGAAGCAGCAGGGCCAGGGTCATCACCGTCTTGCCCAGGCCCATGTCATCGGCGAGCACGGCCCCGGCTTCCCAGGCGGCCATGCGCGTGAGCCACTGGAAGCCCTCCAGCTGGTAGGGGCGCAATTCGGCCAGGAGGCTTTTGGGGGGTGCGAGCGTCACCTCGAAGGCTTCGCGGTAGCGGGCCACGAGGCCTTGGAACCCTTCATCGCCCTCCAGCTCATCGCCCACCAAGGGGGCCGCGAGGGCGGGTAGGCGCCAGGCCTTGCCGTGGGCTTCGCCGAAGGCGGAGAGGTCGCCCAACCGCTTCCGGAAGGCGGCGGTGAGCGCGAGGAAGCGGCCTTCGCCCAGCTCCACGAAGCGGCCGGACTGCCCCTCCACCAGGCGCAGCAGTTCCGTGAGGGAGAGGACCTTGCCATCGTCCAGCCGCAACTCGCCGCTGGCTTCGAGCCAGCCGCCTTCGCCTTTGGCGTTCACGCGGAAGCCCTGCCCATCGGCGCGACCTGCGAGCCGGAGCACCGCTCCTTCGGGCCAATGCGCCTGCACGCGGTCCTTGAGGGGATCCAGGGCCTCCAGCAATTCGAGGGCCTGGGCGGGTTCGGGCAAGCGGAATTCATCGGGGCCGTCTTCGCCTTCGGCGAGGGCCGGGCAGCTGTCGAGCAGGTCGTCGAGGCGGGCCCGTTCCTCGCCGAGATCCCGGGTGGCCTGGAGGAGCCTTCCCTCGACGGTGGCCACCATGGTGGTGCCGCCTTCGCCAGGGCGCACCCAAGGGCCGCCGGGGATGGGGCGGTAGCGGGCCGTGATGCGCAATCCGCGGCCCACGGGTTGGAGCACCAGGTGCAAAGTGGGATCCCCCACCCGCACCTCCGCCGCGCCCTGGAGCGGAGCATCGCCCTGCACGGGGAAGTGGCGGGCCAAGCGGGGCAGGAGCGCGTCCAGGCGCGGCGCGGCGGCTTCAGGAATGGCGACGCCGCTGCCCAGCAAGGCGGCGGCCCGTCGTTGGGCGGGCTGGTAGCGGATCACGCGGAGGCGATCCTCCTGCACCTCGATGCGGCAGCTGCCCATGGGGGGAGGGGCGGGGTGCAAGCGGAGCGTGCGGCCCTCGGGGCCCTGCTCCATGCGCAGGGAGGGATTTCCCAATTCCACGCGCACGGGCAGGGGCTCCGGCGCGCCAGCGCCTTCCCGGAAGACGAAGGGGTGGTCGGCGAGGCGGACCAGCACGGCGGCGTAATCATCCTGGCTGGGCAGGGGCCAGGGACCGGAATCCATGAGCTCCCGCCAGGCGTCGAGGGCCCGGTAATCCTGGACCTGGAGCCAGGAATCATCTTCGGGGCTGAAGGCGCGGCTGACCTTGGGGATCTGCCCCTTGGCCCAACCCCGCGGGCCGCGCTTCTGATCCCGGGGCTCCACGCCGCAGACCTCACCCTCGGCATCGAGCGTGACAATCCAGGCGAGGCGCCGGGGGCGTTCCTGCACAGGGGCTTCGGGTCGCGTGAGCGCTTCGAGGGCTTCCAGGGCCTGCTCCCAGGCGGGCACGGGCTGGATCCAGCGGGCGAGGTTCAGGCCTGGAGCTGGTGGCGCGGCGCCATCCAGGATGAGATCCAGCTCCGGCCGGCCCCAGGCGCCGGCGGGGAGCTCCGAACGGAGGTGCCGCAGGTGGGCCTCCAGCGCCGCGGGCAGGGGGAGGTGGTTCCAGGCGAAGGCGGCTCCCACGAGCAGGTGCTCCAGGGGGGTGCTGCCGCGCTGGGCCACGTCCGTGGCCAGCTCCTCCAACACGAGGGCATTGCGGGACGGGATCTGCAGGATCTGTGCGAAACGGCGCGCGGCCTCCATCAGCGGATCGCGCACGGCGAGTTGCACGTTGAGCCACTCCACGGCCTCCTCCCGCCGAGAGGGCGCGGCCTTGAGGATGGCCAGGGTGTGGAGCAGCGCACCGAGGCCCAGGAGGCCGCAGCGGCGGCGGTGGCGCTCCTTCCGCTCCTCTTTGAGGCGGGTGTCGAAGGCGGCGAGCGCCGCGGGCACGCGGCCCTCCAGCAGATCCAGCCACCCTTTCAGGGTTTTCGCCACGCCCAGGGATTGGACCTTGGCCAAGGCGGACGCAGCCCGCTTCCGATCGCCTTCCAGCAGGGCGAGGTGGGGTTCCAGGAAGGTGTTGATCTCGGGATCACCCAGGCCGAGGATGGCCGCCACGCGGGCTTGACCGCGCCCGAGATCCTGGATGGCAAGCAGCCAGGCTTCGTAACCCGCGAGTCGCCGCACTTGGGGATCCAGGGCATCCCAAACGCCGGGGCACCGGGGATCCAGGAAGGCGCCGAACAATTCGGGGTAGGCGCCGGGCCCCCGTTCGTCCACCAGCCGGCGGTGGAGGTCGAGCACGGGGTGGTGCTGGCCCAGCAGGGCGCGCAACCGCAGCTGGATGAGCGCCTGATCCCGGGGGAAGGGGCCATCGGGATAGTGCCAGGCCGCGTCGGCCTTGAACGCCCGGGCGAGGCGCTCGAAGCGGTCGGTCTCCAGCAGGTGCTCGAGCATCGGCGCGTGCCACTCCCGCCGCAGCCGCCAACGGTTCCACTTCTGCGTGAGCAGGCCCGCCTTCACGAGGGGGGTGAGGAAGGCGGCCTCCCGCCAATTGGGCTGGGCCTGGCGGAGACCGAGGTAGGCCGCCGCGCGCACGGCGAGGTCGCTCTGGAAGAGACCATCGGGACAGGCCGCCAGCAATTCGGTGATCGCGCGATGGTGGGGATCCAAGGAAGGCAGTACTTCGCGCAGGGACGGCATGAATCGATTCTACGGCCTGAACCTAGGCGAGGGCCTGAGAGCCCGCGCGCTCCTGCAGATCCAGGCCCCACACATCCTGGATCTTCGTGATGTCCCCGGGCACCAAATCCAGCGGAGCCGCGAATCCGGGGCCATCCACCACCACGGAGTGGTACTCGCCTTCTTCGCCGCAGGCATCGCAGCCGAGCGCCTCGATCTCATCCACCAGGGCGGGATCCAGGGTGCGTCCGAGGAACTCCATGGGCAACCGCCCGGCACGCACGGCCACGAGGAGGGCCTTGAAGCCCTCCTGGAAGAGCTCCGCCACCAGCCTTCGCCGGGGCTCCAGCCAGAGGGGGAGGTGGGGCGTGAGCCCGGCCTTGGCGCACACCATCTCCTCCCATTCGAGGTGGGGTTGGAGGTCGATGTCGCCGAAGACGACGACTTCGGCGCCCAAGGCCTTGGCCTCGCGGAGCTTCCCGATGAAGACGCCCTCGTAGTCATTCCAGGTGGCGTGGCCTTGGAGGAGCGGCAGCCCCAGCGCGTCCGCCTGGGCCGCGAGGATCTCGGGACGGAGCCCGTGGCTGCGGCTGCGCTCGCCGTCCTCCTTGAACATGGTGAGCAAGGCCACGGGCCGCAGCCCGGCCTTCACCGCGCGATGGAAGGCCAAAGCGCTGTCCTTGCCGCCGCTCCAGGAGCAGATGAAGGGGGTTCCGGGGGCGGGATGGGTGCTCATTTCAACCTCACGGCACAGCCAGCGACCATCAAGAACGCTTCGTCCGAGGCCGCGGCCGTGGCCTGCCCCAGCCATCCGGCGAGGTCCCGCCAGCGTCGCAGCACGGGGCTCTCGGGCACGGGGCTCCACCCGACTTCATTGCCCACGATCACGGTGGGGTAGGGCGCCTCGCGCAGGGCGGTGAGGATGCTTTGCCACTCGGCGAGGAGCACGGTGTCTTGCCAGTCCAAGCGGGCCGAGAGCCAGAGGGTCTGACAGTCGAAGAGGAGGCCCGAGGGGGGCGGATTCACCTTCGCGAGGGCGCCCACCACATCCTCGGGCGCTTCCAGGGTGCGCCAAGCGGGGCGCTCCGCGCGGTGGCGGGCCACCCGGGCCTGCATCTCCGCATCCGCGCCCTGGGGGTTGAAGGTGGCGAGCACGACGACGCGGTCGCCGAAGGTGGTGGCGAGGTCCACCGCGCGGCGGCTCTTGCCACTGCGCACGGGGCCCGTGAGGTAGGTGATGTGGCCCATCAGAATTCCAATCCGGCCTGAGCCTGAATGCCCTGCTGGAACGGGTGCTTGAGTTCGCGCATCTCGGTGACGAGGTCGGCGAGGTCCATGAGCGGCTGCGGCGCACCGCGCCCCGTGATCACCACGTGCTGGGATTCCGGGCGCGAGGCCAGGGCTTCCAGCAATTCCTCCACGGGGAAGTAGCCGTATTGGAGCACCACGTTGAACTCGTCGAGGAAGAGGAAGCGCAGGTCGGGATCCGCGAGGTGGCGCAGGACGATCTCCCAGCCCTCCCGCACTCGGGCGATGTCGGCGGCCCGATCCTGGGTGTCCCAGGTGAAGCCATCGCCGCAGCGATCCCAGGTGAGCTGGCCCGGGAAGGCCTGCACGAGGGCCGTCTCCGCGGTGGGTTGCTCGCCTTTGATGAATTGCACCACGGCGCACTTGAAGCCATGGCCGAGGCTGCGCACGAGCATGCCCACGGCCGCCGTGCTCTTGCCCTTGCCGTTGCCGGTGTGGACGAGCACGAGGCCTCGGCGGTCCGTGGCCGCCTTCATGCGCTGACGCATGGCCGCCTGGAGCTTTTGCATGCGGACCTTGTGGGCTTCATCGCTCATTCGGGGAGCTCCAAGACGAGCCCGGGCAGGAGGCGGGCTTTCACGCCGAATACGGATTGGATGCGCTCGGGCGTGAGCGCCTCCTCGGGTTGGCCCTGGGCCACGAGGCGCCCCTGCTGGAGCACCAGCACGCGATCCATGCAGTGGGCCACGCGCAGGTCGTGGATGCTCAGCAGCATGGTGCGACCCTGCTCCGCGAGGCGCTTGGCCAGCACGAGCACCTCCAGTTGGTGCCGCACGTCCAGCTGGGCGAGGGGTTCGTCCCACAGCTGCAGGGGGGCTTCCGTGGCGAGGGCGCGGGCGAGCATCACGCGAGCCCGCTCGCCGCCGGAGAGGCGCGTCACGGGGCGATCCGCCAGCTGCACCAGGTCCAAGGCGGACAGGGCCTCCTCCACGCCGATGCCGTCGTCGCCATGGGCGTGCCGGCCCATGGCCACCACCTCCCGCACGGGGAAGTCGAATTCAAAGCGGCTCTCCTGGGGCACCCAGGTGCAGGTGCGGCCCCGCTCCACCATGGGCAGGCCCGAGAGGTCGCGGCCCCGCCAGGCCACGCGGCCCGTGGCCTCCAGAAGACCGCCCAGGGATTGGAGCAGCGTGGATTTCCCGGCGCCGTTGGGACCGACCACCGCCGCCAGGCAGCCTTCGGGCAGCTGCAGATCCAGCGGCCCCAGGCGGCCGGGCACGGCGAGGGCGCGGGCGTCGAGGGCGGGGGTCATCGCGTGGGCTCCTGCAAGCGCCACGACGCCACGGCGCCACGACAGGAGATAGGACCTCGGGTCATCTGCGGGATGGGCGTCTCCACCCTGGAGGACGATGGCATCCATGCCCTTCCTGGCGCCGTGGCGTCGTGGCGCTGAACTCGATCCATCCGGGGCCTCATGCCGGCCTCCGTCGCAGGAGCCACAGGAAGAAGGGGCCGCCGATAAGCGAGGTGACGACGCCGAGTTTGAGCGTGAAGATCCGGCACACGAGGTCGCAGGCCAGCACGAAGGCGGCGCCGCCGAGCATGGAGAGGGGCAGGAGGCGGCGGTGGTCGGGGCCCAGCACGAGGCGGAGCATGTGGGGCACCACGAGGCCCACGAAGCCCACGACGCCGCCCACGGCGGTGGCCAGGGCGGTGAGGATGGTGGAGAGGGCGAGGAGGCCGCGGCGCAGCTTCGGCACATCCACGCCGAGGCTCTGGGCGGAGGTCTCGCCGAGGCTGAGGAGGTTGGTGGCGCGGCCCAGGGGCAGCAGCAGGGCGCAGGCGATCAGGGTTCCCGGCAGCACCATCCACACGTGATCCCAGGTGCGATCCTCCAGGCCACCCATGAGCCAGAAAAGGATCTGGGCACTGCGCTCGTAGAGGCCCGCGCTGCTCATGAGCACGTAGCTGGTGAGGGCGCCGAGGAAGGCGTTGAGGGCCACACCGGAGAGCAGCAGGCGCTCCATGCCGGCCCCCCGGCGGCTGAGCAGCAGCACGGCCCAGGTGGCACCAAAGGCGCCCGTGATGGAGGCCAGCGGCAGAGGCAGAAGCCCCTGGCCCGCCCAGCCTAGGGCGATGGCGAGTACGGCGCCCAGGGCGCCGCCGCTGCTGACGCCCAGCAGGCCGGGACTGGCGAGGGGGTTCCGGAAGAAGGCCTGCATGACGGTGCCCGAGGCCGCGAGGGCGGCGCCGACGCACATGCCCACGAGGGCCCGCGGCAGGCGGATCTGGAGGAGGATCGTGTGGGCCAGCTCGTCCCGTCCGCGCAACCCTTCCCAGATGCGGGCGGGGGAGAGGGGCATGTCGCCCACGCCCAGCGCCGCCACGATCAGCAGCCCGAGGATCAGGGCCGTGACGGGCAGGGCGAGGCGCCGGGCCTTCACCGGAAGGCCTCCGGGTGCAGCTGCCGGGCGAGGAGCTCGTAGCCGTCGATGCGCAGGTGGCTCACGCTGCTGAGCAAGTGGCCGGGGATGAGGGCGCAGCGGCCCTGCTGCACGGCGGGCAGGTGCTTGAAGGGGGCCAGGGTGCGAAAGGGGGCGAGGCTCTCGGCGCAGGAGGTGCCGCCGAGCACGAGCACCTCGACGCGCCAACTGAGCATCTGCTCGCCGGGCGTGGGGGCATGGCCCTTGAGGCCCGCCTCGGCCGCCACATTGGTGGCGCCCGCGTGGTCGCAGAGGTCCTGGAAGGTGGTGCCGCTGCCGCCGGTGTAGCCGTAGGTGGAGGGGGCCATCACGCGCAAGGGCTTCAGGCCCTTCAGCCGCGCGGCGAGGGCGTCCACCCGCTGCCGGCACTTCTGGATGAGGGCCTCGGCCCGCTCCGGGTGTCCCACCGCCTGGGCCACGAGGCGCAGGTTGGCGTAGGCGTCCTCCAGGGATTCGTAGCGTTCGATGAAGCACACCTTCACGCCCGTCCGCCGCACCTGCGCCACCAGCTCCGGGCGGCTGTAGGAGGTCATGAGCACGAGGTCGGGCTTGAACTTGAGGATGTCCTCGGCGTCGCCGCCCTTGAGCTGGGAGTATGCCGCGGCCTCCTTCGCCACGCCGCTGAAGTCGGGGTTGCGGCTGATGTGGCTGAGGGCCGCCACCTGGCCAGGATCGGCGAGGGCGAGGAGCAGCTCATCCGTTCCCACGGCCTGGGAGACGACCCGCCGCGGCGGCCCGCCGAAGCAGGCCGCGATGCAGAGGAGAAAGCCTAGGAGGAGGCGCATGTCAGAACCGGTACCTCAGATCCAGGATGGCCGTGGGGCCCTGGGCGGGGAAGCCATAGATCATCGAGGCGTCATTGGCCTGGTCGTAACGGCGGGCCAACCAATCAGCCTTGGAGGTGGCGGGCTGGAGCAGGTGTTCGCCGCGGAGTCCGAGGCTGAGGGCCGATGTAGCGGCCCAGGCGAGGCCCACGCCCAGATCATTGAAGTGGGTCTTGTTGGCGGCGAGCCGGCTGGGGAAACCGCCGAAGTTCTCATAGCGGCTGCCAAACCAGCCCCAGTGGGCGCTGGCGCGGAAGTCACCCAGGGTGCGCTCGCCCCGGAGCCCCAAGGATTGGAAGGGGCGGCGGATGACGCCACCGCTGCTGAGCTGGGCGTCAGGGGCGGCCTTCAAGTCCCGGGCCTCCTGGTTGCGGTAGGTGCCTTCCAGGCTCCAGGTGGCCACGCGATAGCCCACGGTGAGCTCCGCCCCTTGGATGCGGAGATCGGAGCCGTTGCGGTAGACGTAATCGTTGAGGTCGAAGTAGACGAGGTTGTCGTAGCGGGTTCGATTCACTTGGAGGCGGAGGGACCAAGGGCCAAAGGTTGCGTCCAGGCCGGCCTGCTGGAAGCGGCTGCGCTCCTTCTGCAGGGGCTCCATGCCCGGAAACGCATTCTGCTGGTTGTAAATGACGGCGGAGAGGAAGGGCACCCCGAAGCCGGTGCCGAAGGCGCCATAAGCCCGAAGGCCCGGGGCGAGGATCACGTTGGCGCCCAGCTTCCAGGTGTCCGCGCTCAGGTCCAGCTCGGGCTGGGCGGGGCTCGTGGTGAAGGCGTAGGACTGGCGGTCCTTCTGGTGCCGAAGGGAGGCCGTGAAGCGCAGGGTCTGCATTGGCTCCAGGGCACCTTCCACGGAGAGCCCCAGATGGCGGCCCGCCCCGCGATCCTTGCCACCAGCATAGTTGTCAGTCGCGGCGAATTCCTCGTAGGCATCCAGGGCCAGACCAAGCGAGATGGCAGCGGAGGGTTTCCACCCCAGGCTGCCGTTCAGCTGGTTGCGGCGGCTATCGAAGGGGTGGATGGCCTGGCCCGTGAAGTAGTCGGGTTCCATGCGCGCCTGAAGGGCCTGGCCCAGGGTGAGTTCGCCTTCGAGGGCCGGATTGAACTCGGTGCGGAGGGTGGCCGCCAGCAGCTGGGAGCGGCTGGTGGTCTGGCGGTCGTCCTTGTAGGCCGAATCCGGGCGCGGTGTCGTTCCGAAGCTCACGGAGGCCCAAGGGATGGGCACCCCGAAATAGGCGTTGCGGTAGCTCAAGGTGAGGAGGGTCGCCTCTCCCAGCTGCTGACCGAAGCCCAGGGATCCCCCGGCCTCCCGGTAGGGCTGGGTGGTCTCCGTGGCCTGGTTCTCCTGGGCCGCGCCGAGGGCCGCGCGCACCCAGCCACCGGTCCATCCGTAGGCGGCGATCTGGCTGACCTGGGCGATGCCCCGGTTGCCGAGAGATTCGCGCACTTCGCCGGAGAGGCCGGGGGCAGCGCTGCCCGCGCTGTAGAGGGCGATGACGCCGCCCATGGCCTCGGCGCCGAAGCGGGTGGAGCAGGGGCCGCTCTGCACCTCGATGCGATCGATGCCGGTCAGGCCCAGGCCGCTGAGGTTGGCGCCCCCGAGGCCCGCGGCATCCTGCACGCGGATGCCATCCATCAGCACCACCACGTCCTGGCCCCGGCTGCCGCCAAGGAAGAGCGAGCTGGTGGTGCCCACGCCGCCGTTCTGCAGGACTTGGCCCGGGAAGCGGGTGGCCAGCAGTTCACCGAGGGTGCGAGCCCCGCTTTGGCGGATGATCTCGGCATCCAGCACCACCACGGGGTTCGGGGTCTTCAGCCGCTCCACGGGGGTGGTCTCGGCGGTGATGGTCACCGTGGCCGACGTCTCGGCCTTGGGCTTCGGCTTGTCGACGGCCTCGGTGGTGGCCACGAGGGGAAGGGCAGCCACACCGGCCACCAGGATCAGGGAAAGGGAACGCAGGCCCATCATGCCTCCACGCATGAGCCGGAGCGCGGGCGGATGGACCCCGGGAGGGGGTGCACCGCCCGCTCCCACGGCGGGGGTCAAGGTCCTGGACCGGTCTCCGGACTCGCACGCGACAAGGACCGTTGGATCCTCCCGAGCCTTCCCGGTTTCCCAGTGGCTCGGCTTGCGGTCTCAACCTTGCGGTTGGTGCACACCGTTGCGGGGCAGTGCCGGATTCCCACCGGCTTCCCGAACATCACAGGACGCGATGTCAGAACTCCCAGGGGACCATGGGGAGGGGTTCCTGGCAAGGGGTGGTATCTGCCCCGAGCGGCCCGTCTTCGGTCTTCAGTCGTCGGTCATCGGTCCACGGCGCATGAAGGGATCGGCGATGGCCAGGCCGCACAGGTCCACGGGTCGGAGGGCTGGATGGGCGTGTCCTTCGAACACCGGAATTCGACGACCGACGACCGAGGCCCGATGACCGGCATTCAGCCCAGAACGCGGTTATGGAAACGCAGGAGGCCGCGATTGGGGCCGTAGACCTCCAGCGCGCTCAATCCAAACGGCGCCCAGGCGAGGTCCAGGGCGCGCTCCAGGGGGAGGCCGAGGAAATGGGCGAGCAGGGCGCGGAGCGTTCCGCCGTGGGCGAGCACGAGGGTGGGGGCTTCGCCTTCGAGGGCGGTCTGGAGGGTCATGACGGCACGGCTGGCGGTGCGGCCGAAGCTCTCGCCGCCGGGCGGCGTGGCCCGCACGGGGTCGGCGAAGAAGGCCTTCGTGGCTACCGGGTCCTGTTCGGAGAGCTCATCCCAGGAGCGCCCTTCCCAGGCGCCGAAGGCCTGCTCGGCCAGGTCTTCCAGCACGAGGAAGGGCAGGCCCAGGTCCTCGGCGTGTTTGCGGCTGCGCTGGAGCGGCGAGCAGAGCACGCGCTGCAGTCCGATTTGCATCAGTTCGTCTTTGGCCATGGGCCAGCGGGCCTCGCCCTCGGGGCTCACGGGGAGATCCAGCCGACCCAGGGGCGCGCCGCCTTGGCTGGCGGCGGTGGGTCCGTGGCGAAGCAGGTAAAGGGGAGTCATTTCGTTATCCATACTAGGAGCGCGGCGGCCTCTGAGAGCATGGCAGTTGCGCCTAGGCAATCTCCGCTGTGTCCGCCCAGCCGAACCTTCAGGCGCCACGCCCAGAGGAGGCTGGCCCCCAGGGCGGCGGCGAAGGCGAGGGGGACCCGGCCCAGGCCCAGGCGGAGCGCCAGGGCGCCCAGGAGGAGGGTGAGCAGCGTGCTGCCGATCCAGAGCCGGAAGGTGCCTTTGCGGTGCACCTCCTTGGCGAGGCCTTCGGCGATGGGGGGCAGGAGGGCGAGCACGTGCACGATGGACCACCGGCCCAGGGCCATGGACAGGGGAAAGGCCAGGAGGGCCCGGGGCCCCAGGGCCACGAGCAGGCTCCAGCGCAGGAGCAGGGCGCAGACGAGCGCCATGCTGCCATAGGCGCCGATGCGGCTGTCCTTCATGATCGTGAGCACCTTCTCGCGGGTGAAGCCGCCGCCGAGGCCATCCACGGCGTCGCTGAGGCCATCCTCGTGGAAGCCGCCCGTGAGCAGCAGGCCCGAGGCCACGGCCAGCACGGCGGCCACGGGGGCGGGCCACAAGCGGCAGCCGAGGTGGAAGACGCCCGCGGTGCAAAGGCCCACGAAGGCGCCCACGAGGGGGAACCAGACGACGGCGCCCTGCAGTTCGTCCGCCTCCGTGGGTCTTCCCGGAAAGGGGATCCGGGTGAGGAAACGGAAGGCGGCGAGGAGGCTGCGCATCAGGCGGGTTCGGTTTCGACGGTGGCGGCGGAAACGCCGGCTCCGGAGAAGGTCGCCATCTCCCGCATCACGGCGCAGGCGCTGCGGAGGATGGGCACCACGAGGGCCGCGCCGCTGCCTTCGCCCAGGCGCAGGCCCATGTCGAGCACGGGCTCGGCCCCGAGGGATTCCAGCAGGCGGGCGGCGCCGGGCTCGGCGCTGCGGTGGGCCCAGATGAGGAAGTCGGCGAGGCGGGGATCCAATCGCAGGGCCAGCAGGGCGGCGGCACCCGCGATGTAGCCATCCACCACGATGGCCCAGCCCCGGGCGGCGCCCGCGAGCATGGCCCCGGCCATGGCGCCGAACTCCGCGCCCCCCACTTCCGCGAGCACGGCCACGGGATCGGCGGGATCGGGATGTCGCGCCTCGAACACGCGGCGCACGGTGTCCATCTTGCGCTGCAGCGCGTCGCCCTTCACGCCGGTGCCGGGACCCACGGCTTCTTCGGGCGTGAGGCCACCCAGGGCGCAGGCGAGCAGCGCGGCCACGGCGGAGTTGCCGATGCCCATCTCGCCGAGGCAGAGCAGGGCGAAGGGGGGCGAGGGCAGGTCCTTCACCTCGTCCATGCCGGCCTGGATGCAGGCCTCGGCCTCGGCTCGGGTCATGGCGGGGCCCGCCAGGGGATCCCGGGTGCCGGGCAGCACCTTGCGCTGGCTCACGCCGGGAAAGGGGCAGGGCACGGCCACGCCGACATCGACCACGCGATGGCGGATGCCGTGGAGGCGGCACAGCACCGAGGAGGCGGCGCCCCCGGCCGCGAGGTTCGCCACCATCTGGGGGGTGACTTCGGCGGGGTAGGCGGAGGTGCCATGGCGCGCGATGCCGTGATCTCCGGCGAAGGTGAGCAGGAAGGCCGGGGGATCCGTGGGACGGAGGGTGCCTGCGACGCGGGCCAGGCGGAGCCCCACCCGTTCGAGCTGCCCCAGGGCGCCCAGGGGCTTGGTGAGGTCATCCAGATGGGCCTGGGCGAGCGGGCCGAAGGCGGGATCGAGGTGCGGAAGCTGGGGCAGGTGCATCCGCCCACTCTAGGACACGTCGCCGGGAAAAAACCGAATGAAGTTTGGACGCGATACGAGGTATGAGGACTCCCCATCCTAGGGGATCAACACCAGGGTGGTAACGCTGCGCCCAGGCAGGGTGACCTTGAGGGCGTTGGCGAGGGTGAGGGCGATGTCGGCCTTGCGCACCGGGGTGGTGTTGGTGCCGCTCAGCTCGAACACCTGGGCCGTGTGCAGGGTGCGGGTGTGGAAGCAGCGCAGGGAAGCCGTTTGCGCGGTCTTGGCCTTGTTGGTGAGCACGAGCACCACGCGGTCGTCGTGGCCGCCATCGATGGAGGCCCAGGCCGAGGCCTTGGCATTGTCGCTGACGGTGCGATCCACGGAGGTATCGCCGAAGTGCCCGCCCGCGCCGTCGAAATCCCGGAACATCTTGAAGCCCGCGTAGGTGAAGGCGTAACGGGTGGCATCGTCGCTGCCGCCCCAGAAACTGGCGGCGTACACCCCGTAGCGACCGAAGGCGCCCAGGTTGTCGGCCTGCGCCAGGGCCCCAGCGATGTGGCGGCCCCCGCCATTGTCGTATTCCCCGATGACCATCTTGGTGCCGGGAAAGGCGGCGTCGATCTTGGCCTGGATGCGCGGCAGGAGGCGGATGGGGGCGCCGAGGTACGAGGCCACCCAGGAGCCTTCGAGGTAGGTGTCATCCCAGAGGCTGCGGGGGCTCTGCGCGATGGCGTCCACCATCTCGTCCGAGAGGTCCGTGCGATCCGCGGACACGACGCGGATGTTCATGGTTTTGAGTTGACCATCGCCGGGATCGATGGCCGGGGTGTGAGCATAGACCTCCGAGTACCAATGCCAGTCGTAGGCATCCAGCAGGCGCAGGCCCGCTGCGTCGGAGGCGGCCTTCATCTGCTGCAGGTAGTCATCCGTGAACCAGAAGGAGCCGGTGTAGCCGCTGGATCCCTGCCAGTTCACGAGCCCCGCGAAGCCGTAATGCACGGGCCCGAAGAGCTGGGCTTGGGGGGCCACGGCCTTGATGGCCCTGGTGAGGTCCCGGGTTTTCTGCAGGTAGGCGGCGGGGGAGATGAGCCCGGATTGGATCTCCGCGTGGGTGTCGCCCCAGAGCTCCGGCTCGTTGTCGAGATCCACGAAGAGGGGCGCCGTGGGGCTCGTGAAGAGATCCGCGGGGAAGTGGTTCTGCAGGTAATTCAGCTCCTCATCCATGTAAACGAAGCCATCGGCGGTGCTGGGGGGATCCGCGAAGGCGCCGCCCTTCTTGAAACCCACCTGTTTGAATCTGTTGGCGAGGTGGTTGGGGTCGCCGAGGTTCACGAGGCCGTTGGTATCGGCGGAGGCGTAGCCCTGCATCTGCACGGTCATCAGCGTGGCCACGCCCTGGGTGCGGTCGGCGGCGATGGGGATGGCGCCCGCGGGGGTGCTGCCGCCGCCAAGGTAGGTGTCATTGCTGTAGGGGCCCCAGTCGCTGCCGCTGTTGGAGGCGTTGGTCTCCCAGTTGTAGGCCGTCCATCGATTCCCGCCTTCGCGGTTGAGGGTGAGGTGGCCGGGCATGTTGGCATAGCCGCCGTAGAAGTTCATGCCGTAGATGAAAGGCGAAATGGCCCGCACCCCGGTGGTGGTGTTCACGGTGATGGCGAGGTCCGCGGCGCCGGGATCGCCGGGCGTGATCACGCCGCCGCCGCTCACGGTGATGCTGGCCGTGCCGGAGATCGACGGGTTGGCATGGGCCGTGGCCCGCACGGTGAACGCCCCGGTGGCCATGGGCGCGGTGTACAGGCCGGCGCTGCTGATGGTGCCGTGGCCCGTGCCCTCCACGGTCCAGGTGACGGCTTGATCTGAGCTGTGGGTGACCGCGGCCGTGAACGCTTGACTCCCCCCGGGGGCCAGGGTCGGCGTACCGGGGGTGACGGTGACGCTCAGGGGCGGCGTCGGGGCTGGCGCGGAGGGGGCCGTCGGGGTGGGGCTTCCCCCGCCACCGCAGCCCAGGAAGGGGGCGAGGGCCAGTGCGGGCACCAGGATGGACCACCGGGGACGGGCCATGGCTTCCTCCGAGGGGTCAGCATAGGGATCCCGGGGCGCTGCACCGCTTCACTTGGGGGAACGGACTTTCCGTGGGGTCGAGCCGTGCATTCCGCCGGTCCTCTGCCATCCTCAAGGCCATGGCCGCCCGTGTCGCCCCCCAACCCAGCCCCAAGTTGCAATCACTCCTGAAGGAGTTCCAGCAGATCGCGGCCATGGCGGGCTTCCTCAACCACGGGTTCGATCTGCCCCAGCTGCGCCTGCAGTTCACGCTGTACGGGCGGCTGCGGGCGGAGGACGAGGCGACCGCGGAAGCCCTGCAGCCCGGCCTGCAGCTGTGGGCGGAACAGGTCTCCGAACGGCTGCGGGAGGAGAGCAGCGGCGGCGTGCTGCAGCCCCAGCTCATGATGGGCCCGCCCCAGCCCTTTCCCGGTGGCGGCTTCGTGTTGGTGGCCACCCTGACCTTCGCCACCAAGGTCACCGACAGCGGCTATTTCAAAGTGAAGACGGCGGTGTTAGGCGCCTACCAAGAAGCCGTGCGGTTGCGCGAAGGCGGACTGCCGAGCTGAGAGGTCTTGCGTATCCCGCAGGGATACCAAGAAAGTGAAGACGGCGGTGTTAGGCGCCTACCAAGAAGCCGTGCGGTTGCGCGAAGGCGGACTGCCGAGCTGACTCAGCCTCCGAGCAGCCCCTGCTCCACGGCCTGGAAGAGCCGGTGCAGCGTGAAGGGCTTGGGGAGCAGGGTGAGGTGGGGGTCCTTCTTGAGTTCGTTTTCGAGGCCCTCCAGACCGCGACCACTGGCGAGGATCACGGGCACCGTGGGCGCGACGCCGCGGATGAGGGCGAGCATTTCCAGGCCGGTGCGCAGCGGCATCAACTGATCGCTGAACACGAGGTCGTAGGGGCCTTGCAGGAAGGCATCCCAGCCCTCCATCCCATTGCCCGCGAGGGTGACCTCGGCGCCATGGACGCGAAGGGCCTCGTGGACGAGGGCGCGGATGGAATCCTCATCCTCCACCACGAGGATGCGGCGGCCCTTGAGCTGGCGGGGCACCGGCGCCGTGGCCACGGCGCCGCCGGAGAGGGGCGCCTGGGCGCGCTGCAGGTGCACGAGGAAGGTGGAGCCGAGGCCCCATTGGCTCTGCACCTCGATGCGCCCGCCGTGGGCCTGCACGAGGCCCAGCACCATGGAGAGGCCGAGGCCCGTGCCCTTGCCCAGGTCCTTGGTGGTGTAGAAGGGTTCGAAGATGCGGGCCTGCACTTCGGGGGTCATGCCCACGCCGTTATCCCGCACCCAGAAGGCCAGGCCATCCTCGTGAAACCCCGTGCCCACTTGGATGGTGCCGCCGGCGGGGAGGGAATCCCGGGCGTTGACCACGAGGTTCACGAGGATCTGCTCCAGTTGCACCTGGTCGCCGAGCACGGCGGGAAGGGGCTCCGTGAAGTCGGTGGTCAGCGTGACCCGCTTGTCGAGCACGCGGCTGAGGAGCACTAGGCCCTCCCGCATGATCGCGTTGAGATCCAGCGACACGAGTTCGGACTGGGAGGGGCGGCTGAAGGACAGGAGCGCGCGGGTGGTTTCCGCGCAGCGGTTGGTGGCATCCTCCGCGGCCCGCAGGTTGCGATGGGCGGGATGGTCTTCCGGAAGGTGCTCCATGCCCAGGCCGATCTGCCCGAGGATCGCCGTGAGCTGGTTGTTGACGTCGTGGGCGATGCCTCCGGCGAGGGTGCCCACGGTCTCCAACTTCTGGCTCTGGCGCAGCTGATCTTGCAGGGTTTCCCGCTCGAGCAGCGCCCGGTGGGCCTGGGCAAGGGCTTCGCCCAGCGTGTGCAATTCCGCGAGATCCGAGGGGGGCAGGGCGGGTACTTCGCGTCGCCCCAAGGCTTGGGCGGCGGCGGCCAGTTCGTCCAGGGGCCCCGTGAACCGGGCGGCGAGGCGGCGCGCCTGCCAGGTGAGCCCCACCATCAACAGCACCGCGAGCCCCGCGACGACGAGGGCCCGGCGGTTGGGCGCCGAGAGGATGTCGGCTTCGGGTTGGGCCAGGACCAACTCCCATTGGATGCCGTCGGAGGGGGCGAAGGCCCGGAGCCGGCCGCTCCACTGCCCCGAGTTGTGGTCGAGGGATTCAGCCCGATCCTGCCCTTGGCGGGCGTTCTGGTGGAGTTTCCAGATGAGGGGGAATTGCGCTTCGGTGATGGGACGGAGGGTGACCTCCCGGCGCAGGGTGGGGTCGGCGTAGCGGGCGTTGGTGGGGGGCACGAGGATCCGGCCGCTCTGATCCAGCAGCACGACCACGCTGCCCGGAGTGGGCTTGATGGTGCGGAGGATGGTGGTGAGCTCCTCGAGGAGCACATCGATGCTCAGCACGCCGACGAGTTCGCCCTGCCGGTTCTTCAGGGGCACCACGTAGGCCAGTCCGTGCTGTCCCGCCAGGCGGCCGAGGTAGGGGTAGGGCTCCATCCAGGCGGGCCCACTGCGGGAGGCGCCGAAGGTGAACCAGGGGCGCGTGCGGAAATCCATGACTTGGGTGCCCCGCGTGCCATCGGATCGGACGGCGTTGGCGGGATCGCCGATGATCGGCCCGGAGACCCAGCCATCCCCCGAGGCCTGGATGCTCCGACCGCCCCAGCCTTGGGCGAGCCGGCTCATGCCGAAGCCACCGCCATCCACCCGGACGAGGCTGAGCCCGGTGATGAGGGGTACGCCCTCCACCAAGGGAAGCAGCTGGTCGAAGGTGGCCACGTCCTTCAGGGGGTCCAACCGCTCCGAGGCCCAGGCCTGGGCGATGATCCGGGCGGTGTGTTCCACCTGGCGGATGCCGGCGCCGAGATCCCGCTCCAGATGGGTGAGTTCGGCCACGACACGCTCATCCGCCTGGGTCCTGGCCAGCCGGGCCATGCCCACCCAGGAGAGCCCCAACACGATGGCAAGGACCGCGCCCAGGAGCAGGACCAGCTCCTTGTGCAGGACCCTGCGGAGGCTCCTCATCCGCGAAGGCCGAGCCGGTGGGCCAGGGCGCGGGTGGCCCGGCCGCGGTGGCTGAGGGTGTGCTTCACCTCCGGGGGCAGTTCCCCGAAGGTGCGGGCGTGGCCATCGGGTATGAAGATGGGATCGTAGCCAAAGCCGCCCGTTCCCTTCGGGGCTGGGGCGAGGGCGCCTTCGATGGCGCCATCCACGGTCCAGGCCTCCCCTTGGGCCGGGGCGAAGGCGAGCACGCAAACGAACCGGGCCGTGCGGGGGGAGGTTGCCGGGATCAGCTTGAGCAGCATGGGGTTCTTATCGTCCTGGGCGAGGTCCGGGGCAAATCGGGCGCTCAACACCCCGGGGCCGCCCCAGAGGGCATCCACGCAGAGGCCCGAGTCATCGGCCAGGAATCCATCCACGGCTTCCCGCCCCTGGGCCAGCCACCAGGCCCGGGCTCCCAGGGCCTTCTGCAGGGCGTTGTCGTGGAAGAAGGCTCCCGTTTCCGGAAGCTCGGGGGCCTCCAGGGGCCAGGGCAGGAGCTCCACCCCGGGCAGCAGGGCCTGGAATTCCCGGAGCTTGCCGGCGTTGCGCGTGGCCACGATGACCTTCATACCCCGATGACCTCCGAGTACCAGGATCGCGCCCGCTCCGGCGTGATGGGGCCGTGCATGAGCGCCCGGCCATCGGCGAAGAGGGTGATGCGGTTCTCCCCCTCCTGGCCCCGGAGCAGCATGGGGGCCTTGTGCCAGGCGCCGCCGGTGCGGGTTTGGAGGCGCTCCTGGAGTTGGGCGAGGTTCAGCTGGCGGGGTGGGTTCACCCGGATCTGCACGCCCTCCAGCCCGCAGAGGCGGCTGGCCTTGAGCGTCCAGCGGGCATCCAGGAATTCGGTGATGCGCTCCGTGCAGTAGCGGCAGCGGGTGGCGGGGGGCTTCAGGAATTGCCGTTCGTTGCGCCAGAGATCGAAGCGCGCGAGCTCCGGGTGGGGGGAGGCGCCGCTGAGGAGCTTCAGGGCCTCCAGGGCGGCCCAGGAGGCGGCCACGCCCACGGCGGGGCCCAGCACGCCGGAGCTGTCGCAGGTATCCACGTCGGCGCTGTCGGGGGGCTCCTCCATGAGGCACCGCAGGCAGGCGGTGGCGGGTGGGTTCAGGGGCCAGATCATGGCCTCGCCGCCGATGGCGCCGCAGTAGATCCAAGGGGTGCCCGTGGCGATGGCCACGTCATTGAGGAGGTAGCGGGCCTCGAAGTTGTCGGTGCCGTCGCAGAGGAGGTCGAAGCCCTCCAAAAGTTCCCGGGCGTTGCCGCTGGTGAGGTCGGCCACCAGGGGGGTCAATTCCACGTCGGGGTTGGCGTCCTTCAGGCGCCGGACGGCGGCCTCGGCCTTGGCCTCGCCCAGGTCGGACTCGCCGTAGAGCAACTGGCGCTGGAGGTTGCTCTTCTCCACCAGGTCCCGGTCGAGGAGGGTGAGGTGCCCCACGCCGGCCCGGGCCAGCCAGGAGGCGATCACGGAGCCCGTGGCGCCCAGTCCGACGATGGCCACGCGGCGCTCCCGGAGGCGGGCGTCCGCCTCCTTGCCGAGATAGATGCGCTGCTTGGCATAACGGGTCATGGGGGCCTTGGGCGATCACCGATCGCTATCAGCATAAAAGCAACGGCGCCCCGGAGGGCGCCGTACCTGAGGCCGGGAGGGCCCGCGTCTTAGTTGGAAGCCTGAGCGGCCTGCTGCTCGGCCATGGCCTTCTCCCACTCGGCCTGGAGGCGGCGGGCGTCGGAGATGGCGAACTTGTAGACGTACTCGAAGCGATCGGCACCCTTGGTGAGGGCGAGGACCACTTCATAGATGCCGTCCTGGGTCACTTCGAAGGGGGAGGCGATGACGTTGAAGGTGCCTTCCTTGGCGCCCTCGGGGATCTGCACGTCGGACTCGCGGATCACGTCCTTGCGCTCGCCGCCGGGGGAGACGATGGCGAAGGAGAACTTGAAGTCCCCGTCCATGCGGCTGAAGCGGGTGTAGAAGCACACCTTGGGGAGGGAGAAGGGGACCTGGGGGACCACGATGTGGTGATCGTAGAGGCCCATGAGGGAGGTTTTGCCGCCCATCTCCTGACGGATGTCGTCACAGAGGAGGGTGAACTCGTGCTTGGGGGCCTTGATCTGGACTTCCTGCATGACAGCTCCGAAAAGGGGATTGGCAGTCGGTGTGGAAGGATCAGTTTACCCGGGAGTCGGAGCCCCACCAAGCCAAGCGTGACGAAGGGCGCCCTCCCGGGCTTAAGGGCCTGCAAATGAATCAGCTTGGTCGTGCCGGGAGGGTGGGGGTGGGCGGCCCACTCCGCCGATGGGTCCCTGGTACGCTGGGCCTTACTTCCCTTGCCTGGCTCCACCGCGATGGGCAAGCCCCTTCCTTTACAGGCCCCTTATGCTGCGTCAGCTTGCCCTCGTCCTGTGCCTCTTGGGCTCCCTCCAGGCCCAGGAGCTGCGTCTGCAGATCCTTTCCACCACCGACGTGCATGGGCATGTGATGGCGGAGGACACCTACAGCATGCAGCCCCGGAACCTGGGCTGGGCCAAGGTGGCCACCCTCATCCGGCAGCGCAAAGCCCTGAACACCCATACGATCCTCATCGACAGCGGCGACACGATCCAGGGCGAGCCCATCAACTATGTGCGCCACCGCCTGCGGAGGGATCTGCCCGATCCCAGCATGCCCATCATGAACGACCTGGGCTTCGCGGCCATGGCCGTGGGCAACCACGAATTCGATTTCGGATTGGACGTGCTGCGGGAGGTGGAAGCCCAGGCGAAATTCCCCTGGATCTGCGCCAACGCGCTGAGGGCCAAGGATTCCCAACCCGCCTTCAAGCCCTTCGTGAAGGTCAAGGTGGGCGAGGTGACCGTGGGCATCCTCGGTTTCGTCACCCCCCATATTCCCCGATGGTCGGAGCCTGAGAACTACGAGGGCCTGATCTTCGAGGACATTGTGGCCTCCGCCAAGGTGTGGGTGCCGCGCCTGCGTGAGAAGGAGAAGGTCGACCTGGTGGTGGTGGCCATGCACTCCGGCCTTGGCGAGGTGCGCGGGCAGCTCGGCGATGAAAACGCCGCGCTCCGCCTCGCGGAGGAAGTGCCGGGCATCGATGCGATCCTCTCAGGGCACACCCATCGCCCCATCGTCACGCGCCACAACGGCATCCCCATCCTCCAGGCCCACATGCACGGCCTGGCCCTGGGGGTGCTCGAAATGGCGCTGCGGAAGGAGAAGGGCCGCTGGCTGGTGGCCGCCAGCGAGGCGAGTCTCCTGCGCCCCGCGGAAGACACGCCGGTGGATCCCACGGTGTTGGCGCTCACGGCCGAGTTGAGGGAGGGGACCCGCACCTACCTGGATACCTTCGCCACGAACCTGGGGACGGACATCGACACCCGCTTCTCCCGCATGGAGGATACGCCGGTGATGGAGCTGCTCCACCGGAGCATGCGGGAAGCCACGGGGGCCCAGCTCACCGCGGCCGCCTGCTTCAATGGCGGGCTCTACATCCCCAAGGGGCCCACGAGCGTGCGGCAGTGGTACGCCCTCCTGCCCTACGAGAACCGATTGGCCCGGATCCGCATCTCGGGGCAGCAACTGAAGGCCTACCTCGAACATGCCGCCCGCTACTACAACCCGCCTTACATGCCCGAGCTCACCAGTGGCCTGATGGGGGGCTACGATTTCGATACCGTGGAGGGCGTAACCTACGCCCTGGACCTCATGAAACCCATGGGGCGGCGGGTGGTGAACCTGCGCTACCAGGGACAACCCGTGGGCGCCGGACAGTCCTTCACCCTGGCGGTCACCTCTTACCGGCTGCGGGGGGGCGGGGGATACATGGATGCCATGGGATGGTCCGGCCTTCCGGAACTCGTGACGACCGAGTCCCAGCGGAACCTGTTCCTGGAGTTCGTGCTCAAGGCGCCCACGCTCACGGGGCTGCCGGATCACAACTGGCGCACGATCCCCTACCTGGATCGGGAGCGGGTGATGCAGGCCGGGGGACGCTAGCGCCGTCCCGGCCCCGAGTCACTTGAGGGGCAGGAAGATCAGGCCTCCTCCGGGCTTGGAGAAGCAGACTTCCGACTCCTGGGCCCCGAGGAGGTTGACGGTCTCATCGAGCCCCGTCGCCAGCAGTTCCAAGGTGCCTTTGGAAAGGTCCGCCTTGGCCAGGATGAGGCCTGTGAGGTTGCCCTTCACGGCGGGGGCCAGCTGGGAGGCCGGCAGTGCCGCCAACAGCACGGAACCCGATTCGGCCGTCACGAGGGGCATGCGATCGGGCGCGATGGCCTGGAGGGGGGGCAGGGGCGCGTTGGCGAGGGCGAGGGCCGTCTGCCCCGCGACCTTCCCATTGGCAGCGTTGAGGATCATGAAGTTCAAATCCGCGCCGAGGCTCATGATGAGCTGCCCGGAGCCGCTGGAGGCGATGCGATAGAGCCTCGGGGCGGGCGACTCCCCCTTCCGGGGTTTCGTTCCGCTGCTCCAGAGGAGATCGCCCCGCTTGTAGTCGCGCTTCTCCACATAGTAGGTTTCGGTGCGGTAGCTCAGGTAGATGCCGGTGCTATCCCAGGCCAGGTCCGCCACGGTGGCCGGGAGGTTATCCCGCCGCACCAACTTTCCCGATTTATCCACGCATTCCAGGGTGGTGCCGGTGGCGACCCAGGCGTTGTCCCAGGCATCCAGGACCCAGAATTCGGGGGTGCCCTCCACCTTGGAGATGTCGACGGCGCCGTTCAGGCTGCCGTCCTTGGTCCAGGTGCGAAGGGTGTTGCCGTCCCGGAAGGTCAGGGCACCCGTAACATCCTGACGGGCCCACCCTTTGGCGAGGGACGCACCGTCCCAGGCCTGGGCCGCGCACAGGACGGGTAGGGCGAAGCCAAGGGAGAGGGAGCGAAAGGTACGGAGCCGCACGGCGGGCCTCATGGTGGTGGAACAGAACGTATGGGCAACGATAGGAAATTCCCGGAAAATAAGCAAGCCGGACTAGGCAAAGAAGTTTTTAGAGTCCGTTTTGGAAGGCCCGGATGCGCTCCACCAGGCGGGCCGTGCTCAGACCTTCCTCATCCAGGAGGCGTTTCTGGTCCCCGTGGTGGACGATGTGGTCGGCCACGGCGATGCGCAGCAGGGGCTTGACCACGGCGCCATCGGCCATGGCCTCGGCCACGGCGGAGGTGAACCCGCCCTTCTCGATGCCCTCCTCCAGGGCCACGACGCCCTTGCAACTGCGGGCCAGGGCCAGGATCTGCTCTGAATCCAGAGGTTTGAGGAACCGGGCATTGAACACGGCGCAGGCGATGCCCTCCTTGGCCAGCACCTCGGCGGCCTCCAGGGCGGTCTGGACCTGGCTGCCGTAGGCCACCAGGGCCAGGTCGGCGCCTTCGCGCAGCAACTCGCCTTTGCCCACGGGCAGGGGCGTGATGGTGTCATCCAGGGTCACCCCGACTCCGTTCCCCCGGGGGTACCGGAGGGCGGCGGGGTGTCCGCAGTAGAGGGCCGTCATGAGCATCCGGCGGAGCTCGTTCTCATCCTTGGGGGCCATGAGCACGATGTGCGGCAGGCTCCGCAGGAAGGACATGTCGTAGAGGCCGTGGTGGGTGGGGCCGTCGGCGCCCACGATGCCGGCGCGATCCATGGCGAAGACCACCGGAAGATCCTGGAGGCACACGTCATGGGCCACCTGATCGAAGCCGCGCTGCAGGAAGGTGCTGTAGATGGCGCACACGGGGCGCATGCCTTTGGTGGCCATGCCCGCGGCGAAGGTGACCGCATGCTGCTCGGCGATGCCCACGTCGAAGGTGCGCGCGGGGAAGGCCTTCTGGAAGTGGTTGAGGCCCGTGCCATCCAGCATGGCGGCGGTGATGGCCACGATCTTCTCGTCCTTCTTCGCCAGCTCGATGAGGGCGTCGGCGAAGACCTTGGTGTAGGCGGGGGCCGTAGGGGTGGCGCCCTTCTTCATGACGCCGGCTTCGGCATCGAAGGCGGTGACGCCGTGCCACTTGAGGGGATCCTGCACGGCGGGTTCGTAGCCGAAGCCCTTCTTGGTCTGCACGTGGAGGAGGACGGGGCCGTCCTTCATGACCTCCTTGGCTTCCTGGATGGCGCGGCTGGTGGCCACGGCATCATTGCCATCCACGGGGCCCATGTAACGGAAGCCCAAGTCCTCGAAGAGGAGCCCGGGCACCATGAGGCGCTTCATGCTTTCCTCGGTCCACTTGGCGGCCTTGGCCACGCCCTTGCTCACGCTCTCCAAGGGGATGGCTTTGATGGCGTGCTCGATGCGGTCGCGCCAGCGGTTGTAGTACTGGCCGTTCATGATCTGGTTCAGGTAGCCCTGCAACGATCCGACGTTCGGGTTGATCGACATGTCGTTGTCGTTGAGGATCACGAGGAAGTTCTTCGTCTCCAGGTATCCGGCCTGGTTCAGGGCCTCGAAGGCCATGCCGGCGGTCATGGAGCCATCGCCGATGACGGCCACGCAGGTGAAGTCGTCCTTCTGCAGATCCCGCGCGGCGGCCATGCCCAGCGCCGCGGAGATGCTCGTGGAGGCATGCCCGGCGCCGAAGTGATCGTAGACGGGGCTCTCCTCGATCTTGAGGAAGCCGCTCAGGCCGTGGTGCTGGCGCAGGGTGGGGAAGCGGTCTTTCCGGCCCGTGAGGATCTTGTGGGGATAGGCCTGGTGGCCCACGTCCCACACCACGCGATCCTGGCGGAAATCGAATTGGTGGAAGAGGGCGACGGTCATCTCCACGGTGCCGAGGTTGGAGGCGAAGTGGCCGCCCGTCTCGCTGACGCTGTCGATGATGAAGCGCCGCACCTCGGCGGAGAGGTCGCGCAGCTGGTCATCGGTGAACTGGCGCACAGCCTCGGGGGTGCCCAGGGCATCGAGGAGGGGGTACTTGGTGGTCACGCGATCCGCTCCGCCAAATACCTGGCCCAGGCTTGCAGGGACGACGGGCTGGGAAGGGATGGCACGTGACATAGGGCTCGCTCGGTCGCTTCCTGGAGGGCACGGCGTGCGCCATCCAGGCCCAGAAGGCTTGGGTAGGTGATCTTACCCCTTCCCTGGTCCTTCCCGGCGCGCTTACCCAGGGTCGCGGCATCGGACGTGGCATCCAGGATGTCGTCCTGGATCTGGAAGGCCAGGCCGATGGCTTCGCCGTAGGCCCGCAGGGCCGCCTGCTGGGCAGGATCGGCTCCCCCGAGGAGGCCGCCCAGCTCCACGGAACACCGCAGCAGGGCGCCGGTCTTGAGCCGGTGGATGGTTTGGAGGTGTTCCAGACCGAAGTCGGTCCCCGAGGCGGTGAGCACTTCCCCTTCGAGGTCCAGGGCCTGCCCACCCACCATGCCGCGCCATCCGGCGGCCTCCGCGAGGAGGGCCACGGCATCGGCCCGGCCCGTGGTGGCGAGCACGGCGAAGGCCTCGGTGAGGAGCCCATCGCCGGCGAGGATGGCGTGCCCTTCGCCGTAGACCTTGTGGTTGGTGGGGCGGCCCCGGCGGAGGTCGTCGTCATCCATGGCGGGGAGATCGTCGTGGATGAGCGAGTAGGTGTGGATGAATTCCAGGGCGATGGCCCCAGGCAGGGCCGCTTCCAGCGGGCCGCCCACGGCTTCCGCGGCGAGCAGGCAGAGGGCGGGGCGCACGCGCTTGCCGCCGGCCTCGAGGCTGTAACGCATGCCCTCGGCGAGGTGCGTGGCTTCGCCGCCCTGGAAGGGGGCCAGCAGGTGGGGTTCCAGGATGGGAAGGAGGCGGTCCAGATCGTTCCGGACGTGGGCTGCGGCGTTCACGCCAGACCTCCTGTGTGGCGCCCTACGGGCCGTCGCTTTGCGCCGGTGGCCCTCCACTCCTGTTGCGGCCTCAAGCTTCGGCTCCATCCAAAGATTCGGCCCGGTATTCCCCGCCGAGGCCGGCCTTCAAGACCTCCACGCGGCGCTGGGCCTCGCCGAGTTGACCCTGCAGCGAATGCGTGAGCTTCACGCCCTCTTCGAAGGTGGCGAGCGCCTCTTCAAGGCTGAGGGCCCCGCCTTCGAGCTTTTGCACGAGCGACTCCAATCGCTCCAGTCCCTCGTCGAAACGGGGAGCCTCGGGATGGGGCTGGCTCATGGTGCACCGGCAAAAAGGGGGCCACGGGGCCCCCTTCAGTCTACGCCGAGGATGCGGTTCAGCGCTTCCGGCTGCCCTTCTGGGCCTGCTCGACCATCTTCTTGCCCGTGTCTTCCATCTTGTAGCCCTCGGGTAGGGCGAAGACGGAGGCGGGAATGGCGCCCTCTTTCACCTCGGTGGCCTCCCGGGTCATTTCACCGATGAAGGGGGCCACGGTGACGGATTTCAGGGTGAACCCCTTGATCTTGGCCATTTCCGCGGCCATCTTCGCCGCGGCGGGGCTGGCCGCGAATTGCATGAGGTGGGTGAACTTCGTGAAACGGGCGAAGTTCGCGGGGTTCATGGGCAGCTTGAGGTTGGGATCCGTGCTGAGGGTCATGTCCATCTTCATCATCACCATGTGGTACTTGGTGCATTTGCGGCCCGCCACGGTCTCGCTGCCCACCTGCTCCACGGAGAAGTTATTGGGGTCCCCCATCATCTTGGCCATCATCTCGGCCATGGGGCCCTCCTTCATCTGAGCCTGCATCTCCGCCATGCGGGCGCTCATGGCCTCGGCCACCTTCTCCATGTCTTCGAAGGACATGAATTCGACCTTCTTCTCCTTGTGCTTGATGGTGTAGATCATCCCCTTCTGGAGATCCATCATCGAGTCGATCTGGGTGCCCTCGTGGTTGGTGCGGTGGCGGTCGGCGGTCATGTACTGACGGGAGATCCCCTCGTTGTGCTTGCCGCTGTTCTTGAAGGTGATCGTGAGATCGCCGGCCAGGGCCGCGACGACCGAGAGGCTTGCAAACATCGCAAAAAGAGGGGCGAAACGCATGAGACCTCCGAAGGTGTGGGCCAACGATAGCCATTTGTGACGCGGCCATCAATGGTCAAAAACCGGTGTGGGTAACCTGGGCCCTGGTTCCGGTACCTTCAAGGGTGGAGGCGTGAATGGCGCGGATCCTGGTGGTGGACGACGACAAGGCGACCTGTGAGCTCCTCGAGGAACTCATGGGCACCATGGGTCTGGAAGTGGAAAAGGCCACCAACCCGGACAAAGCGCTGGAACTTCTTCAGCGGGGTGGGTTCGATCTGCTCCTGTCCGATATCAACCTGGAGGCTGCCAAAGATGGGCTGGATCTCCTGCGGGAGGCCAAGCCCCTGGGCATGGATACGATTCTGCTGTCGGGTTTTGGAACCCTGGAAACCGCCATTGAGGCGGTGAAGGAAGGGGCCTTCGACTTCCTGTCCAAGCCCTGGAACAACGAGGAACTCAAGGCGCTCGTGAAGCGGGCCCTGGCGAAGCGGGCCTCCAAGGGCGGCGCTCCCATCGCCACGGGCAAAGCCCGGCGGAGCCTCATGATCGGTTCGAGCCCCCGGATGATGGCGGTCTACAAGACCATCGCGAGCCTGCAATCCTCCAAGGCCACGGTGCTCATCTCCGGTGAGAGCGGCACAGGCAAGGAACTGGTGGCCCGCAGCATCCACCTGAGCAGCGACCGCAAGGATCGGCCTTTCGTGGCCGTGAATTGCGGCGCGCTGACGGAGAGCCTGCTGGAGAGCGAACTCTTCGGCCACGCCAAGGGCTCCTTCACCGGGGCCGTGTCGGAGAAGAAGGGCCTGTTCGAAGAAGCCGATGGCGGCACCATCTTCCTGGATGAGATCGGCGAGACGAGCCTCAGCTTCCAGGTGCGCCTCCTGCGCGTGCTGCAGGAGCAGGAAGTCCGCAAGGTGGGCGGCAACAAGACGGTGAAGGTGGATGTCCGCGTCATTGCAGCCAGCAATCGGGATCTGCCCCAGATGGTGAAGGCGGGCACTTTCCGCGAGGATCTCTACTATCGGCTCGGGGTCGTGGAAGTGCCGGTTCCCCCCCTGCGGGAGCGCAAGGAGGACATCCCCCTCCTGCTGGAGCACTTCATCAGCGAATTCGGCCAGAAGGATGGCGTGGCCTACCGCATCCACCCCGATGCCCATCGGGTGTTGGAGGCCTACAGTTGGCCGGGCAACGTGCGCGAACTGGCCAACGTGGTGGAGAACCTCACCCAGCTGAGCCGGGGCCGGGAAGTCACCGTGGACGAGCTGCCCGCGAAGATCCAGGCGGATGTCCTGAAGCGCACCCTGCGGGTGGGGGAGGGCGGGGAATCCGTTTCGGATCTCATCCAAGATTGGCCGAGCCTCGACGAGCTCGAACGGCGGTACATCCAGGTGCTCCTGAAGCGGCACAAGGAGAAGCAGCGGGTGGCGGAAATCTTGGGCGTGGATCGCACCACGCTCTACCGGAAACTGAAGCGCTACGGCTTCCACGAAGGGCCCGAAGAGGGGCCCTGATGCTGTTGCAATCTGCTACGAGTTGCAGCGTGCAGCGCCGTTCACCCCGGGGTGAAAATCACAAGTATTGATATCAATAAACATGAATCTTGGCTCACCTTGTGCTTGTTAGCTCCCAACCAGTTTCCGGCCGTGCCGGATCTTTTATGTTGGGAGTTCCCATGAACAAGCTTGCCGCCCTCATTGTGGCCGCCGGTCTGATCGCCCCCGTCTTCGCCGCCGACGAGGCCAAGAAGCCCGAGACCAAAAAGGTCGAAAAGGTCGAGAAGAAGGACGAGAAGAAGGCTGAGAAGAAGTCCGTCCTGACCCTCGACGAGAAGAAGGCCGAGAAGAAGGATGAGAAGAAGGCCGACAAGAAGGACGAGAAGAAGGCCGAGAAGAAGTCCGTTCTGACCCTCGACGAGAAGAAGGCCGAGAAGAAGGACGAGAAGAAGGCTGACAAGAAGGACGAGAAGAAGGCCGAGAAGAAGTCCGCTCTGACCGTCGCCGACGAGAAGAAGGCTGAAGCCGCCCCCAAGGCCGAGAAGAAGCACAAGAAGGCCAAGAAGGCTGCCAAGAAGGCCGAGGCCGCTCCTGCCGCCGAGAAGAAGGCCCTGAACCTCGACGAGAAGAAGGCCGAGAAGAAGGACGAGAAGAAGGCTGAGAAGAAGGACGAGAAGAAGGCTGAGAAGAAGAGCTAAGCTCTTTCGATCCCTTGAAAAGACGGGCCTTCGGGC
>DATEZP010000124.1:0-51755 GCA_035255465.1 Holophagaceae bacterium | reverse complement strand
CGGCGCATGCGGTCCTCGGTGGTGCAGGTGTGGCCCTTGTGCATGGCGAAGTGCCCGCTGCCCACGGCCTTCTCCCACTTGGAGAGGATCTTGTCGTTCTGGTGGTAGACGCCGCCCACGTCGCTGATGGCGCTGGGTCCGATGCTCACCATGTCGGGGCCACCTTGCACGGCGTAGCCCATGAAGTTGCGGATGATGCTGCCATCCTTCACGGCCTTGGCGAGGCTGTCCTCGGGGTGGGCGAAGTGGTCCATGCCCACGGCAACGTAGCCCGCGGCCTCCAGCTTCTCCGTGGCCATGAGGAGGAGCTGCAGTTTGTTGTCGGGCGTGGGGATCGTCTCCGCCGGGATGCTGCGTTGGAAGGGCATCATCTTGGGCAGGTAGGCGAAGCCGTAAACCGCGAGGCGGTTGGGCTGGAGGGCGATGACCTCGTCCAAGGTGCGGCGGAACTTCTCCAAGGTTTGGCCGGGCAGGCCATACACCAGATCCAGGTTCACGCCTTCGAAGCCCACCTCGCGGGCCTGCTTCACGGCGGCCAGCGTCTGTTCCCAGGTCTGGCCGCGGGTGATGAGCTCCTGCACATCCTTGTCCAGGTCCTGCACGCCGAAGGAGACGCGGTTGAAGCCCATGTCGCGCAGGGCCGGCAGCTGGTCGGGCCGCAGGAAGGTGGGATCCGCCTCCAGGCTCACTTCCGCGCCGGGCAGCAGGGGGAAGCGGTCCGTGATCATCTTGAAGGTGCGCCGCAGCTCGGGCACCTCCAGGTAGGTGGGCGTGCCGCCGCCCCAGTGCAGCTGCAAGACGCCGCGCCGGTTGGGCAGGTGGGAGGCCCAGAGGTCCAGCTCCTGCTCCAGGTGCTGGAGGAAGGACTCGACGGGATCGTAGTGGGGGCTGATGACCACGTTGCAGCCGCAGTAAGCGCAGCGGCGCTTGCAGAAGGGCAGGTGCGCGTAGAAGCTCAGCGCCTCCTTGCTCTGGTCGGCCCGCTTCAGGCCCTCGATCAGCTCCGACTCCGGGAAGTCGTCATGCCAAGCCGGGGGCATGGGGTAGCCCGTGTAGCGCGGCCCGGGGCGGTCGTAGTGTCGGACGAGATCGATGAGGTTGTGCATGGGATCGACTCAGCTGGCGGAGGGGCGGCGACGGGAGCCACCGCCCCTTCCGGATTAAGTGCGCTTCACTTCCTCGATGACCGCGGCGAGCACGTCGGGGTTCGTCTCGGGCACGAGGCCGTGGCCGAGGTTGAAGACGTGGGCGTGGCCCTTCATGGCATCCAGGATGGCCCGGGCCTTCCGACACGCAACCTCGGGACCCGCGAGCAGGGCCACGGGATCCAAGTTGCCCTGGAGCACCTTGCCGCTGAAGCGGCGGCGGGCCTCGGCGATGGGCACCTGCCAGGGCACGGCGAGGCCGGCGCAGGGCAGATCGTTGAGGGCGTCGGGCAGGTAGCCGGTGCGGGCGAAGAAGAGGGTGGGGACGCTCTTCACCTGCTCCAGGGTGCGGCGGGCGGCGGGCAGGGCCAAGGTGGCGTAGTCGTCGGCATCCAGCTCGCCGGCCCAGGTGTCGAAGAGCTGCACGGCCTGGGCGCCGGCCTCGATGTGCAGGTTCAGGAGACGCGCGGCGGCATCGGCCAGCTTCTCCAGCCACTTCTGGGCCTTCACGGGCTCCTTGTGGATGAAGGCCTTGGCGCGGCTCCAGGTCTTGCTCCCCTTCCCTTCCAGGCCGTAGGCCAGCAGGGTCCAGGGGGCGCCGGCGAAGCCCAGCAGGGCCTTCTCCGCGGGCAATTCCTTGCGCACCTTGCGGAGGGCATCGCACACGGGCTTGAACACGGCCTCATCCAGGGGCTGGTCGAGGGGGATCTGATCCAGGGTGCGGGCCAGCACGGGGCCGCCCTCGGGGATCGTCACGCCGCAGCCCAGGGCATCCAAGATCACGAGGATGTCGCTGAAGATGATGGCGCCGTCGATCTTGGGGAAGCGGCGGATGGGCTGGAGGGTGACCTCCGCGGAGAGGTCGCTGTCGTTGAGCAGCTGCTCGAAGGTGGCCTTGGCGCGGATGGCGCGGTACTCGGGCAGGAAGCGGCCCGCCTGCCGCATGAACCACACCGGCGGCGGGGCGATGACTTCACCCTGGAGGACGCGGACGAGTTGGTTGGTCATGGTCAGTCCTCGACCGAGTAATCGAAGGGCCCGGTCACACCCATGATTTCGCCCGTGGGGATGGCGAGGCCCGTGCGGCGCACGGATTTGTGGACGAGGCGCCAGGCGCCGCCCTGCTTGGCGGCCTCGGCCAAGGCCACGCGCAGCGCGCCCTTCATGTCCTTGTGGGCGACCTGGACGAGGAGGAAGCGGCCTTCCTTCTGGTTGCCCGACTCGAGGGCGAGGGAGTGGATGCGGGTCATGGGAGCTCCGAACAAGATCTGGCGGGGATGGAACAGGATGGACAGGATGAAAAGGATTAAGGATGCAGGTCGTAGCTTTCAGCTTTCATCCTGTCCATCCTGTTAAAAAGCCTTGGCGACTTCGGCCACGGCCTTCTGGAAGTGCGCGAACTCGGCGTCGCCATGGGATCCGCTGAGGAAACCCACTTCATAGCCGCTGGGGGCCAGGTACACGCCCTGGTCCAGCATGAGCTTGTGCATGCGGTTGAACTGGTCGATGGCCCCGCTCTCGATGCGGTCGGCGCGCTTCACGGCGCCGGGCTGGAAGAGGGGCCACATGAGGCTGCCGATGGACGGGCAGTGGAGGCCGGGGATGGCCTCGAAGGCCTTGGCCCACTTGGCGCCGTCCGCGTCCATCTTCGCGTAGAAGGCGGGGGTGAGCTGCTCCAGGGTGGCGAGGCCCGCGGCCATGGCCACGGGGTTCCCGCTGAGGGTGCCCGCCTGGTACACGGGACCGTCCGGGGAGATGCGGCCCATGACGTCGCCGCGGCCGCCGTAGAGGCCCACGGGCATGCCGCCGCCGATGATCTTGCCGTAGGTGCCGAGGTCGGGGGTGATGCCCAGGCGCTCGGCGGCCCCGCCGGCGGCCACGCGGAAGCCGCTGATGACCTCGTCGAAGATGAGCAGCGCGCCATGCTTCGTGCAGAGCTCCCGCAGGCGCAGGAGGAAGGTCTTGTCCTGGAGCAGGAGGCCGTTGTTGGCGGGGATGGGTTCGATGATGGCGCAGGCGGTCTCGGCGCCGTGCTTGGCGAAGTAGGCCTCCAGGCCTTCCAGGTCGTCCAGGCTCACCACGGAGGTGAGGCCGCCGATGGCCGCGGGCACGCCGGCGCTGGTGGGCTCGCCGAAGGTGACGAGGCCGGAGCCCGCCTTCACGAGCATGGCGTCGGCGTGGCCGTGGTAGCAGCCGTCGAACTTCAGGATGCGGTCGCGACCGGTGAAGCCGCGGGCCACCCGCAGGGCGCTCATCACGGCCTCGGTACCGCTGGAGACGAAGCGCATCTTCTCGATGAAGGGCACGCGCTCCTTGATCTTGCGGGCCAGGGCCAGCTCGCGGCGCGAGGGCGCGCCGAAGGTGAGGCCTTCCGACATGGCCTCGGTGACGGCGGCGATGACGCCGGCATTCACATGGCCGAGGATGAGCGGACCCCAGGACATGCACATGTCCAGGAAGCGCTGGTCATCTTCATCCACGAACCAGGCGCCGGAGGCCTTCTTGAAGAACTTGGGCGTGCCGCCCACGGACTTGAAGGCCCGCACGGGGCTGTTCACGCCGCCGGGGAAGTGGGTCTTGGCTTCGTCGAAGAGCTGCTGGTTGTTCACGAAATCCATCCCTTTTCCAGGGCCTCGCGGCCCGCGTAGGTGACGATCATGTCCGCGCCGGCGCGCCGGATGGCGATGAGGTGCTCGAACATGAGCTGGTCGCCGTTCACCCAGCCCTTCTCCTCGGCGGCCTTCACGGAGGAGAACTCGCTGGAGACGTGGTAGGCGGCGATGGGGGCGAGGCTCGCCTCGCGGAGGCGCCAGATGAGGTCCAGGTTGGGCAGCGCTGGCTTGAGCAGGAGGATGTCGGCACCCTCCTCCAGGTCCATCAGACCGTCGCGCAGGCCCTCGCGGCTGTTGCGGGGATCCATCTGGTAGCTGCGGCGGTCGCCGAACTTGGGGCTGCTGTCCGCGGCTTCCCGGAAGGGGCCGTAGTAGGCGCCCGCATGCTTGATGGCGTAGCTCATGATGGCGCGGTTCTGGAACCCTTCTTCGTCCAGGCGCACGCGCAGGGCGGCGATGCGGCCGTCCATCATGTCGCTGGGGGCGAGCACGTCGGCGCCGGCTTCGGCGTGCCGCACCGCCATCTCGGCGAGCAGGGCCACGCTGGCGTCGTTCACCACCTCGCCGTCGTGGACGAGGCCGCAGTGGCCGTGGTCCGTGTAGCTGCAGAGGCAGACGTCGGTCATGACGATGACGTCGTCGCCGAAACGGGCCTTGAGGGCCTTGATGGTGAGGGGCACGGCGCCGTCGGGATCGTGGGCGCCGTGGGCGTCCGGGGCTTTCTCGTCGGGGATGCCGAAGAGGAGGACGCTGCGCAGGCCCTTCTTCAAATCCTTCTCCACCTGGGCGCAGGTCTCGTCGATGCCCGTGCGACCGATGCCGGGGAGCGCGGCGATCTCGGAGAACCCCTTGGCCTTCTGCACGAAGTAGGGCTGGATGAGGTGGCGGGGACGCAGATCCGTCTCGGCGACGAGGTCTCGGATGGCCTGGGTGCGGCGCAGGCGGCGGGAGCGATTCAACATCATCGGGATGCCTCCTCAAAAGGTTCGGCGAGCATCGTGTGGTAGGCGCTGACCCTGGGTTCACACCAGCCGGTGGCGGGCTGGCCCGCGCGCTCGAAGGCCTGGGCCGTGGCCTCGCCCCAGGCGAAGCGCATGCAATCCTGGGCCATGCCGGCGAGCACTTGAGCCTGGAGGGGGCTCATGGCGAGCACGGCATCCACGGGCGGCAGGTCCGGCAGGGGAAGGATCGGCGCCTCCCGGTGGGTGATCCAGGGTTCGATTTCCCAGGCGGTATCGCGGGCCACCCGCTCCAGGTACTCGCGGCTTCGCTCGCCCCGCACGAGCACGAACTTGCCGCCGTTGGGGAAGCGCTGTTGCAGGATCTCCCACAGGGCCTCGGCCCGGGGGACGGAGGCCAGCATCAGATCAAGGTCCTTGCGGCCCAGAGCGTCGGCGGTGCCCAGGCCCTGGGCCAGCACCTTCATGCCCGCGGGGAGCAAGGGGGATGCGGCCTTGGCCCCGCTCGGGCTGAGCACGATGAGCGCGTCGGTGTCGTGATTCAAATCGAAGGGCGGTGGCGCCTGGGAAGGCACCAGGCGGGTGACCGGGAAGGGCACCGGGGTCCACCCGGCCGCCGCGGCGGTCTGGCTCAGCGGGTGATCCGCTGGGCGCGGAAGGGCTAGGCGCAAGGCGCCCCCTGAGCCTGAAGCTCCTGCACGACCTGCGCGACCACGACATCGGCTTCGCCGAGGGCCTCGGCCCGGATCACGCGGCCCTCCTCGGCCCAAGCGGCACGGAGGTGGAAGCGACCCTGGTCATTCAGGGTGGCGAGGGTGCCCAGGGGCTGGGAGCAGCCTCCGCCAAGGCCCTTGAGCACGGCGCGCTCCACGGCCACGCAGCGCGCGGTGGCCTCGTCGTGCCAGGAACGGAAGGCTTCCACCAGGTCCTGGCGATCCATGCGCGTTTCGGCGAGGAGGGCGCCCTGCCCCGGTGCCGGGAGCAATTCGTCGGGCGTGAGGGCGCGGACCTCCAGATCCGAGAGGTCGAGCCCCAACCGCTTGAGGCCCGAGGCGGCGAGGAAGGTGCCATGCACGGGCTCGTCGCGAAGGAGGCCTTCCCGCACGCGCTGCACGCGGGTGGGGACGTTGCCACGGATCCACGTGAAGGAGGCCTTCGGGAACACGGGCGCCAGCATGAGGTTGCGGCGCACGGAAGAGGTGGCGAGCACGCAGGCCTCAGGGCGATCCTTGCGGGCCACGAGCCAATCGCTGGCGTCCTCGCGCAGCGGGATGCAGGCGGGGATGACGCCGGCGGGACGCTCGATGGCCACGTCCTTGAGGCTGTGGATGAGCAGATCCACTTCCGATTGACCGAGGCTGTCCTCCAGCTCCTTGGTGAAGAAGCCGTTGCCCTGGGCCTTGGCGCTGTTCAGCGGGCCCGCGAGCCAGGCATCGCCGGACGTGGTGAATTTGCGCCACTCCACCTCGTAGCCGCAGGCCTTCAGATGTTCCACCAGGGGCGTGGCCTGACCCACGGCGAGGTCGCTGCCTCGGGTTCCAACGACGACCTTCGGCATTTACGACGCTCCCAGTTGAAGGATCTTGGCGACTTCGTCCAGGGCGCCTTCGGGCGGCTGTCCCTGGATGAGGGCCCGGTGGGCCAAGGTGCGGCCCCGGCGCATGAGCTGACGGATGGCCTCCGCCTGTTCTTCGGAGAGTTCGCCCAGGGCCCCGCCCAGGGATTCCTTTTCCAAGGCCTCCCACGCGGCGTTCAGCGTTTCCTGGGCTTCGTTCAAGCGGCGCTTGCGGTTCCGGGCGGCCGCCCGGCGACGGACCCGAGCCACGGCCTGCAGGAGGTGGGGCGCGGCGTCCTGGGCGGCCTCGGCCCGTTGGCGCTTGGCGCTGGCCGTCTCGGAGAGGAACACGTGCAGATCCACGCGGTGCACCCAAGGCAGTTGTTCCAGGGCGGGCTCGCTATCGGCAGGCAGCGCGAGGTCGATCATCCGGACCATGGCGCGCTTGCCTTCCAGGGCGCCCCAGGCTTCCAAGGTGAAGATGGGATCCGCCGCGGCCGTGGCGGTGACGATGGCCTCGAAGCCCACGGGATCCTTCTGGAGGGAAGCGAGGCTCACCACGTCCACGGGATGCTCGGGATCGATCTCCAAGGCGAGATCCTTCGCCTTCTGCACGGTGCGGTTGGCCAAGGCCACCTTGAAGCCGCGCTCGGGAAGGCGTTGGGCCAGGTAGCGGCTCATGGGACCCACGCCCACGAGGGCGATGCGGTCCCCGGGGTTCATGGCCTGCTCGATGTGCCGCAGGGCCACGGTGGCCACGGAGGCCTGGCCATCCGCGAGGCCCACCTGGGTGCGGAGGCGCAGCGCTTCGCGGATGATCTCGTCCAAGCAGGCGGCGGCTTCCTCGCCCGCCACGCCGCAGGCCTGGGCGGTGGTCAGACCGTCGGTCAGCTGGCCCGTGATTTCCCGATCGCCGACATTGGCGCTTTCGAGCCCCGCGGCCAGCCCCAGCAGGTGGCGCCAGGCGGCATCGCCCTTGTAGGTGACGGGATCCGGGCCGAGGCCGAGCTTTTCGGGATCGCCGTCCCAGAGGATCCAGAGCACCCGCTGGCAGGTGGCCACATACACGAGTTCCCGGGCGCCGGTCTCGGCCTGCCAGGTTTCCAATTTCTCGGGGACGCCATCTTTCGCGACATGCTTCGCGACCTGATCCAGGTCGTGGATCGGCGCGTGGAAGCTGACAAGGATGGGTTCCATGGATGCTCGCGGAAGCGGGACCGAACGCAATCCGTCCCTGAGACCCATTATCGCCACAGTTGGCCGATGCGACAGCAGATTGGCGTGAGCCAGGTCACAGCCCAGCACCAATTGCAATGCGATTGCAACGGGCTTGCAGCAGGTGCGGTGTCACATAGGGCCCAACAGGGCATTCACGGCTTCCCAATCCCATTCCGGCGCCGGGGCGATGGATCCATCCCGCAGGTCCTGCTGGGTGAGCCAGGCGTCGTAGACGACGAGGGCGCACATGGCTTCGGCCACCGGCACCACCCGGGGCGCGATGCAGGGGTCGTGGCGGCCCCGGGTGCTGATCTCAGCCGATCCGCCGTCCCTGGAGATGGTCGCCTGGGTCTTAGAGATGGAGCTGGTGGGCTTCACCGCCGCGCGCACGATCACGGGGGCCCCGGTGCTGATGCCGCCCAGGGTGCCGCCTGAATCGTTCTTCGCGGGGCCTTGGGGGGTCAGCGGATCGTTGTTCTGGCTGCCCCTCAGGCGGGCGGACGCGAACCCGGCCCCCAGTTCCACGCCCTTGACGGCTCCGATGCTCATCACCGCGCAAGCCAGCAGGGCGTCCAATTTCCCGAAGGCGGGGTCACCAAGGCCGATGGGCAGGCCCTCGATCCACACTTCGCAAACGCCGCCGACGCTGTCGCCTTCATCCCTGGCCTTCTCCACCGCGGCCTTCTGGTCGTCGAAGCAGGTGGGATCGGCCACCCGCAAGGGGTTGCGCTCCACGTAGGCCCAATCCAAGAGCGGCCCGGAGATGCCCGCGATTTCGCGGTTGAAGCCGCGCACCGTGACGCCCAGGTGGGCCAGCTGCTGTTTGGCGAAGGCGCCCGCCGCCACCCGGGCCAGGGTTTCGCGACCGGAGCTGCGGCCGCCCCCGCGGGGATCCCGGAGGCCGTATTTGCGATCATAGGTGAGGTCCGCGTGGCCTGGGCGGAAGAGATCCTGGATGCTCTGGTAGTCGCCGCTGCGCTGATTCTCGTTGAACACCGCCAAGGCGATGGGATGGCCCGTGGTCTTCCCTTCATACACGCCCGAAAGCACCCGCAGGCGGTCCGCCTCGCTGCGGGGCGTCACCAGGTCCGACTGGCCGGGGCGGCGCCGGTCCAACTCCACCTGGATGGCCTCCAGATCGAACGCCAGCCCCGGCTTCACCCCGTCGATGACCACGCCCACGGCGGGCCCATGGCTCTCGCCGAAGGTGAGGATGCGGAAGGCCCGGCCGAAGGTGGAGGGGGAGTCGAACAGCATGGAGGCTATTGTGGCCCCGAAGCCCCCGCCTCCGTCACATGCATGTGCTGGGGCAGCCCTCAGCAATGGCCTTCGAGGATGACCCGGCGGAGCTGGGGCCCGATGACGGCTTCGGAGAAGCGGGCCCGGCAACTGCGATCAGCCGCCTCCCGTCGGCGCCCCACCTCGGCATCCGGCAGCGCCCAGACTTCTTCGAGGGCCTGGCTCAACGCGGCGGGATCGAAGGGATCCACGCACCAGCCGAGCTTCCCCCCCTCGAGGATCTCGAAGGGTCCGCCATGGTCGGGGCCGATCATCAGCAGGCCCTTGGCGGCCGCTTCGGGGTAGACCATGCCGAAGGGCTCATCCAGGGTCAGGAGGGCGAACACGTCGCAGCGGTCGTAGACCTCCTTCAGCTTTTCCGTGGAGAGGTACCCATGGAAGGTGCAGCCCCCGGCGGGGATCAGGCGGGCCGCCAGCTCCTCCAGATCCTGCCGGGCCGGGCCTTCGCCCACCAAGTGGAGGTGGGCGTCGGGATGCTGAGCCTGAAAACGGGCGAAGCCGCGGATCACCGTGTCGATGTTCTTGAGGATCTCTTGCCGGCTGTGGACGAGCACCTGCAAGCCGGAGCGGTCCAGCCCCGTCCGGGCATGCCCGCCTTCCGGAAAGCGGACGATGGGGTACACCACCTCCTCCCCGCAGCGGCCATAGATCGCCCGGGCATTGTCCCGGGAGAATTCGCTGATGGCGTAGAGGTGCTCCAGCTTGGCCGTCTGTTCGATGTCGAAGCGGGCGCGGATGACGCGGGAGCTGCCTTGCGCCGAACGCCGTTCATGGTCATCCAGGACCTTCGCCCAGAGCCGGGTGCTGGCGTCTTCCCCGGCCCCGCCCGTGGCCTCGAGCTGCCCGGTGAGCCGGGGATTGGCTTCCCGGGGATGGAGGCCCCGGGGCGGTTCATTGCACTGCCACACCTTCCGGCCGGGAATGTCGGAGACGCCCAGCATGGCGTTGCAGGGGTGATTGTGCGCGACGATCACCTCGAAATCCCGCATGAAGCCCGCCGCCCGTCGGCCCCGGGTGTGGAGCTTGGCCATCTTGGTGAAGCCACCGAAGATGTCCGTCCACCGGCGCTTGGGCGCCACGCGGACGGGAAGGCCCTGGATGCGCCCGTTCCAGCGGTCGGGATCGAACTCCATGGTCACCAGGGACACATCCTCGCCGGCGCCGCGCAGGTAGAGGGCCTCTTCGATGCAGAGGAACTCGGCCCCACCGGGCACGCCGAAGGCGGGATGAAACATGGCGATACGCGTCATCGATTTTTCCTAAAACGTCATCTTACTGCACTGGGCCGTCGCCTTCCGGTGGCCGCCGGGGTAGCATGGAATTTTTCCATTTGGAGCGCCGCCCTTTGAAGATCCTGGTGATCGGTTCTTCCGGCTTCATCGGCCAAGCCCTCCTCGCCCGCCTCCTGGAGGCCGGGCACACGGTGGAGGCCTGGAGCCGCCGGGGAGGCCCCTCCACGGGTTCGCTCCACTCACTCCCGGTGGATCTCCTGGGCCCCACCGCCCTCCCCGCTCCGCAAGGGGGTGCATGGGATGCGGCGTTCATGCTCGCGGCCCATGCGGTGCCGGGCCTTCCCTGGTCCTCCGAGCTGGTGATGGAGAACCTGCGGATGACGGCGCGGGTGGTTGATCACCTGGCCGCCCATGCCCCGGGCTGCAGGACCATCTTCACCTCCAGCGGCCAGGTCTACACGCCCGGAGAAGGCCAACGCCGCGAATCCGATCCCGTGGCCCCCCTCCATCCCTACGGCCTCTCCAAACAACTCTCCGAAGATTGGGCCCAGTCCAAGCGGCCCCTCCTCGATCTGCAGATCGTCCGCCCCTTCAACCAGATCGGCCCGGGCATGCCCAAGGGGCTGCTCATCCCCGATCTCCTGGAGAAGCTCGCCTCGACCGACCCCGTCATCGCCATGCGGGGACGCGACGATTCCAAAGATTTCCTCGATTGGCGCGATGCCATGGATGCCTACCTGGCGATCCTGGCGGTCGAGGCCCCCAGCGGGAGCGTCTGGAACCTCTGCTCAGGCCGCGAAACCCGGGTTTCGGCCCTCATCGCGGAACTCCAGGCCGCCGCCGGGGATCACCGGGCCATCACCTTCGCGGACCCGAGGCATGAATCACTGACGGGCGATCCCACCCGCCTAAGGACGGCCACCGGTTGGTCCGCTCGGAGGACCCTGCGCGAGACGAGCCAGGCCATCGTGGCCGCCTCCGCGGCCCTGGCTCAGGGGCGACGGGCCAACATCCCGTAGTCCCGGGGGCCCGTGAGCATCCGCTCCACGCGGTTCCAATCGGCGCTGGGCACCTTGACGGGGGGATCCGCCTGAAGGCGGAGGATTTCGACCTCCTCCCATCCCAGGTGCGTGAGCAGGAATTCCAAGAGCAGGGGCGGGACCGGCTTCTTGTGGGTGGGATCCAGGTGGAAGGTGTTCGCGCCCACATCCAGATTCTCCGGGTTGGGCGTTTCCAGAAGCAGCAGGCCGCCGGGGCGCAACACCCGCATGGCTTCATGAAGGAGCCTCATCATCACCGGCGGCTCCAGGTGTTCGATGACATGGAAGGCGCTCAGGCCGCCAAGGGTTCCCGAGGGCACCCCCACCAGCGCTTCGAAGAGATCCTTCACCTCCGCGTCCAAGCCTTCGGCGTGGGCCCGCGCCACCATTCCCGCGTTGGAATCCACGCCCTTGGCCCGGATTCCAAGGCTCGTCAGGCAGCGAAGCCACTCCCCGCGGCCACACCCAAGGTCCAGCCAAAGGGGATCCTCCAGGGCCGAGAGCCGGGCGGAGATGTTCGGAAGGTAGACCTGGAGCCTGCGCTCGATCTCCGATTCAGGGCCTCGGAAGGCCGCTTCGAAGGCTGCGTACATCTGACCGAATTCGGGCCCCGAGGCCAACGCCGAGGAGGCGGCCTCCTCCGAGGAGGATCCCGCCACCAGGGCCGCCCGGAGGTCGGCGACCTCCTTTCGGAGGCCCAGGATGGCTTCCTTCAGGGCCGCATCCCCCGAGAGGGCGTCCGCGCTCGCGCGCTGCCGGTGCTCCATGGATTCCAACCGCGCCAGCAGGCCTTTGATGGCCGTCACCGTCTCTTGGGGGAAGGCCTCCGGATCGAAGGCGATCTCCCGGGTGCCCCGCAGCGCGGCCTTGGCGAGCTTGCGCCGGAGCCAGGATTTGAGACCGCCGAGGGCGCCCCTCGCCTTGCCCGGCCGCGGCGCCGCCGAGCCTTCAAGGCCCTTGAGCCGGTCGGAAGCCACGGGGTTCGCTGGGGTGGTAGCCATCCTTCATGTTTACCAGGGAATGCCGGAGAAATCTGGGGAAGCCCGATCCAGGGCCGGGGCTCCCGCACGATAACTGCGTGGCCAATCCCCGGCCTTGTTCTAGAATGGGGAATTCAGCCTTCATCGCGGCCCGCCCGCATCCCTTCAGGGAGCCCTCATGTCCCAGCCCAAGATCGCCCTTGTCACCGGAGTGACCGGCCAGGATGGGAGTTACCTCGCCGAGCTGCTGCTGGGCAAGGGGTACCAGGTCCACGGCATCGTGCGCCGGGCCTCCCTCTTCAACACCGACCGCATCGACCACCTCCACGTGGGCGGCCACCCCAATCCGAACTTCCACCTCCACTACGGCGATCTCTCCGACGCCGGGGCCCTGCGCAACGTGTTGGATGAAGTGCAGCCCGATGAGGTCTACAACCTGGGCGCCCAGAGCCACGTGCGCGTGAGCTTCGATCAGCCCGAGTACACGGTGGATGTCACCGCCGTGGGCGTGATCCGCCTCCTGGAGGCGATCCGCAGCTACATGAAGCACAATCAGAAGCAGATCCGCTTCTACCAGGCCGGTTCCAGCGAGATGTTCGGCTCCGCCAAGCCCCGCCAGCATGAAGGCACCCGCTTCGAGCCCCGCAGCCCCTACGCCTGCGCCAAGGTCTACGCCCACTACCAGGTGGTGAACCACCGGGAGAGCTACGGCCTCTTCGCCTGCAACGGCATCCTCTTCAACCACGAAAGCCCCCGCCGTGGCGAGACCTTCGTGACCCGCAAGATCACCCGCGCCGCCACCCGCATCAAGCTGGGCCTGCAGGACAAGCTCTGGCTCGGCAACCTCGACGCCAAGCGCGACTGGGGCTTCGCCGGCGACTACGTGGAAGCCATGTGGCGCATGCTCCAGCAGGACACCCCCGATGACTACGTGGTGGCCACGGGCGAGGCCATCACCATCCGTCAATTCCTGGATCTCACCTTCGGCGCCGTGGATCTGGACTGGAAGCAGTACGTGGAGATCGATCCCCGCTACTTCCGCCCCGCCGAGGTGGATCACCTGGAGGGCGACGCCTCCAAGGCCCGCAAGATCCTGGGCTGGGAAGCCCAGACGGACATCCGCGCCCTGGCCAAGATGATGGTCGACAACGACCTGCGCCTGGCGGAACGCGAGAAGGTGCTCCTCGACGCGGGCCACGCCGAGGCCAACCGCGCGGGATACCGCTAGCTCCATGGGCACCTTCAAGAATGTCATCCGGAAGATCCGCCGGCTGGGGCTCGATGGCCTCTACCAGCGCGTGGACGCCATCCCCAAGCTGCTGGGCGGCCAGCGCAACGACTGGGAAACCGTCAAGGTGCAGCTGGGGGACCTCCAATCCCGCCAGGTCCGCGCCCTGCCCGACAAGGCACCGCTCCGGGACGCCGAGTTCAAGGTCTTCTCCCAGTTCGGGGATGACGGGATCTTCCAGTACCTCTTCTCCCGCATTCCCGCCGTGGATTCCTTCGTGGAATTCGGGGTGGAGGATTACACCGAAGCGAACACCCGCTTCCTCCTGATGCACGACAACTGGCGCGGACTCATCCTCGATGGCCGCCCCGACCTCCAGGCCGTGCTCGACCGTCAGGGCCTTCCCTTCCTGCATGACCTCACCGTCCGCAGCGCCTTCATCACCGCCGAGAACATCAATCAGCTCCTCACCGAAGCCGGGTTCACGGGCGAGATCGGCCTGCTCAGCGTCGACATCGACGGCAATGACTACTGGGTGTGGAAGGCCATCGACGTGGTGCGCCCCCAGGTGGTCGTGGTGGAGTACAACGCCGTCCTCGGCGCGGAGCGCGCCCTCACGGTCCCCTACGATCCCGCGTTCATGCGCAGCAAGGCCCATCCCTCCTGGCTCTACTGGGGGGCGTCGCTGCCCGCCTACTGCCAGCTCGCCGAGGAAAAGGGCTACGCCTTCGTGGGCTGCAACCACGCCGGCATCAACGCCTATTTCGTGCGCAAGGATCTCTGCGGCCCCTTCCGGGTGCTCACCCCAAAGGAAGGCTTCGTCCTGAGCCGCTTCCGGGACTCCCGCGACGCCCAGGGCCGCATGAGCAAGCTGGGAGGCCAGGATCGGCTGAAGGCCATCGCCACCTGCCCCATGGTGGACGTGGCCTCGGGAAAGACGGTCCTGCTCCAGGAACTCCTGGGCTGAGGCCTGATCCGGCGGCTCAGTTCGTCCGGCTGTAGAACCCCTCGAAGGCCGTCTTCCACGTGGTGCCGCCATCGAGGCTCTGCTGCCAGAACTGCCGCACGCGGCCATCGGGCAAGGGCGTCCACGTGATGCGCTCCAGCTGCTTCGCGCCCTTGGCCGAGGTTTCCCCCCGAAGCACCATCGAGGGGCCTTCCATTCCGCCTTCGAGGTCGAGGACGTTGCCCTGGTCATCCACCCAGGTCTGATGCCAGACCTTCTTCCCGGGCAGGTAGGCGTTCAGGCTCGTGCCGCCTCCGCCCTTGGCGCCCTGCCAATGCTCCTGGAGCACCTTGCCCCCCAGGATGGCCTCCACGTGGTTGCGCCCCTGCAGGGCCCCGGCCTGATCCCGCACGTCCCAACGACCCACCCAGAAATCGAATTGCCGCTGTTCAGGGGCCGTGTGGGTCGACTGCTGGGCCACGAGGGTGGAGAAGGCGAGCAGAGGCATCAGGCGCTTCATGGGGAGTTCCTCAGCTTCCAATCTCGGCTGGCCCCGGGCGGTCCGCGAGCGGATGGGGGTGAGCCGCGCCAGCCCACGGGGAGCCGCAGCTCCCGGGGGCGGAGCGGAGGCCGGGGCGTTACACTGGAAACCCCATTTCGAGGATCGCCATGGCGCTCACCCGTGATCAGCTCGTCCGCCGCGCCGCGCAGGAACTGCGCGACGGGTTCTACGTGAACCTGGGCATCGGCATCCCCACCATGATCGCGGACGTGATCCCCGAAGGCATGGAAGTGATCCTTCAAAGCGAGAACGGCCTCCTGGGCATCGGCCCCTTCCCCTCCCCCGAAGAAGTGGATGCGGACCTCATCAATGCCGGCAAGCAGACCGTGACCGCCGCCAAGGGCGCCAGCTTCTTCAGCAGCTCCGACAGCTTCGCCATGATCCGCGGCGGCCACATCGATCTGAGCATCCTCGGCGCCATGCAGGTGGACATGGAGGGCAATCTCGCCAATTGGATGATCCCCGGCAAGATGGTGAAGGGCATGGGTGGCGCCATGGATCTCGTGGCCGCGGCCAAGCGCGTCGTCGTGGTGATGGAGCACACCAACAAGAACGGCGAGTTCAAGATCCTCCGCAAGTGCAATCTGCCCTTCACGGGCCAGCGTTGCGTGCACCGCATCATCACCGACCTCGCCGTCATCGACGTGGTGCCCGGCCGCGAAGGCCTCCGCCTCGTGGAGCTGGCCCCCGGCGTGACGAAGGAAGAAGTGCAGGCCAAGACCGAGCCACCCCTCGTCATGGATGGCGTACGCGAGATGGTGGGCGTCTAAAGCGATTCACCACCAAGGCACGAAGACACCAAGAAAAGCAGAAGCTGCTGGCTGGCCTTTCTTGTCTTTCCTTGGTGTCTTGGTGTCTTGGTGTCTTGGTGGTTCATTCTTTTTCGGATTCCTCATGGATCTGTACGCCCTCCTCCGCCCCCTGCTCTTCCGCATGGACCCCGAGAAGGCCCATGACCTGGCCTTCGCCCTCGGCGAGCGCATCTGCGAGTGGCCCAAGCTCCCCGACGCGGACATCCCCAAGGAGCTGAAACGCACGGTGTTCGGCCTGGATTTCCCCTCGCCCATCGGCCTGGCCGCGGGCCTGGACAAGGGTGCGCGGCTGCTGCCGCTGTGGAAGTCCATGGGCTTCGGCTCCGTGGAGATCGGCACCGTCACCCCCCGTCCCCAGCCCGGCAACCCCAAACCCCGGCTGTTCCGCCTGCCCGAGGAGGGGCTGATCCTCAACCGCATGGGGTTCAACAGCGAGGGGGCCGAAGTGGTCGCCGCGCGGTTGAAGGACCGGCCCGAAGGCCTCATCGTGGGCGGCAACCTGGGCAAGAACAAGGAGACCCCGGAGGAAGGGGCGTTGGAGGACTACCGCGCGGCCTACCGACTCATCGCGCCCCGCGTGGATTACGCCGTGCTGAACGTGAGCAGCCCGAACACCCCGGGCCTGCGCAACCTCCAGGCCCCCGAAGCCCTCAAGCCCCTTCTCGACGGCATGCTGGCCCTGCGCAAGGAGATGGGCCTCGAACGCCAGCCCCTGCTCCTCAAGATCGCACCGGATCTCCACGCATCGGATCTGGATGCCATCGTGGATGTGGCCGTGGCCAGTGGCATCGATGGCCTCATCGCCACCAACACCACGCTGGACCGGGGCATCGTTTCCGAGGCCAACCGGGCGAAAGTGGAAGGTTGGGGCGCCGGCGGCCTCAGCGGCGTCGGCCTCCGCCCCAAGGCTCGGGAGGTCCAGCAGCGGATCCTGTCCCGGCTCGAAGGCCGGCTGCCCCTCGTGGCCTGCGGCGGCATCGGCACCGGCGCCCAGGTGCAGGAGTCTCTCGCGGATGGCGCGGCCCTCGTGCAGGTTTATTCCGCGTTGATCTTCAAGGGGCCGGGCCTCGTGCCTTCCTTACATCAAAGTATGACGGGAGCATGAAGATCTATCGTTTTACGAGGTAGCATCGGGGCATGCCCGCCATGCCCTGCGCCTTCATCGCCCATGGGTCTCCCCTGCTCATCGGGGAGGTGAGCCCGTGGTCCGAAGCGGTGGCCCGATGGTCGGCGACCCTGCGCCCCACCAGCATCCTCACCATCTCCTCGAATTGGCGGGCGCCGCGCCCCACCTTCACCGGAGGCCGGGTGCCCGGAGTGCTCCACGATTTCATCGGAGCCCCCGCCTCCCACTACGAGCTCACCTACCCCGCCCGGGGCAACCCGGAGTTGGTGATCCACGCCCTGGAGCTGCTGGGCGATGCGGGGATCCAAGGCGAAGTGGATGCTCAGCGCCCCTTGGATCACGGCGCCTGGTCGCCCCTCCGCTGGATGTACCCCGAGGCGGAGATCCCCGTGGTGCAGATGAGCCTGCCCATCGGCATCAAGCCCGCGGGGTTGGTGGAGCTGGGTTTGGCCCTCGCCCCGCTCCGGGAGGATGGCGTGCTGATCCTCGGCAGTGGCAGCCTGGTGCACAACCCGCAACGCCTGCGCCCCGGGGCCACGCATCCGGAGGGCTGGGCCCACTCCTTCGACGAATGGATGGGCCGTCACCTTCACGCGGGCCAGCTCCAACAGGCCGCCGCCTACCGGACCTCGGCGCCCTTCGCGGAATTGGCGGTGCCCAAACCGGAGCACCTCGATCCCCTCTTCGTGGCGTGGGGCGCCGCCGATGGCGGCCCTGCGGCGACCCTCTTCGAGGGCTGGGAGCAGGGCAACCTCTCGCTGCGGTCTGTGACCTGGGCGGCCTGAGACAGGCCTAGGGCCTGTTCACCCTAAATCGATACCAGCGCGAGGGGCGCCGGCGGAGCAGGCCGAGGCGGCCGACCGGCGATGTATCGGGAATACACGACGGGAGGCCAACGCTGGCCTGCGACAGCCGCCGCCCCTCGCCCGGTTCCTCGGTCCACTCGGCTGAACAGCCGAGCGGGAGAAGGCCCCGGTGGGGCCTTCGATACCGAGAAGGGTTGGCAGCTATCCGCGCCACCACCTGTGTTAGGCGCCTTGTCCATAGAACCCGCTACGGCCTGCGGCGCCTGCCTTGGTGGATGGCGCGGATAGCTGCCAACGCTGGCATGGATTTAGGGTGAACAGGCCCTAGTTCGTCTCGCCGTCCATGTAGACCCACCGGCCTTCTTCGCGGGCGAAGGTGCTGCGCTCGGAGTGGAGGTGGCGCTTGCCGTTGACGGAGAGGCTGGCGTGGAAGCGCACGACCCCCTCCTCATCGCCGGGGCCACCCTTGGCCTCCAGCACCTTGAGGTTCACGCACTTCACGCTGAGGCAGTAATCCAGGAGCTCATCCCGCTTCTCCTCCTCGCGCTTGGCCTTGGCCGTGGTGGCCAGCAGGTAGTCCACCTTGGCCAAGGCGTAGGCGGAGAACCGGCTGCGCATGAGCTTTTCGCAGGTCTCGGGCAAGGCCTTCCCCAAGATGAAGGGCTCGCAGCAGCGATCGAAGGTCTTCTTGGATTGGCAGGGGCAGGGACGGGACACGGCGACTCCGGAAGCAACACTCCAGTGTCGCGCAGGCGGCGCCCCTCGTCAGCCCTTTAGCGCGGCCTCAAGGATCGACTGCATCCGCGGCCGCGCGTTCAGGAAGCCCTCGGCCAGCGCCCATTGCAAGGCCCCCCGCCGGAGGTTGTCGCCGGGCCGGGCCACGCGGAAGATCCGGTCCCCCTCCAGATGATCCGTGAGGAAGCGGAGCCCCAGCTCAAAGGCGATCACGGCGGGCGCCACCGCCAAGCGCCCGCGCTCTGCGGGCACGAGCAGGGGCCCCAGCTCTGAGAGGAATCCCTGCGCCAAGGCTTGGAAGGTGACGAGGTCGGGCTCCAACGGCCCCTCGGGCGCCGCCTCCTCGCCGCCGGGATTGCAGGCGCTGCGGGCCATGTCGCCGAAATCCGCCAGCCAGCTCCCCGGTTGCGTCGTATCCAGATCCAGTACACAGACGCCCTGCCCCGTGGCCGCATCCAGGAGCACGTTGTTGAGCTTGGTATCGTCGTGGGCGATGCGCGGAGGGAGGTCCCCACCCTGCAGATCGGCCGCGTGCGGCTTCAATCGTTCGAAGGCGGCTTCCAGCGGCGAAAGCTCCGCCGCCCGTCCCAGCGCATCCAGCCGCCGGGCCCGCTCGAAGGCTTCCAGCCGCGCGGGCGTGTCATGAAATCCGGGGATCACCACCTGCAGCGAAGGCACGGGCAGATCCGCGAGGGCCCGGAGGTAGGCGCCGAAGGCTCTGGAGGCCGCCGTGGCTTCCGCGGGCGTAGCGCGGCCTTCCACGGTGCGGGTGCCGGGCAGGAAGTTGAACGCCCGCCACAGCTTCCCCTTCGCATCCCGCACCCATAGCACACCGTCCCGGGCCGGCAGCAAACGCAGCGGCGTGGCCCGCCGCGCCCCGAGGTAGGTGAGCACCCGCTGGAGGTTCACCATCACCCGCTCCCCCCTGGGGAAGACGTCCTCGTTGAGCTGCTGCAGCACGCACTCACCCAACCGGTACGTGGCATTGATGCGGCCCTGCCCCAGGGGCGTCGCGGGAATCCCCTCGAGGCCGAATGCGACGAGGATCTCGGATGGGATGGAGACGGAAGGCATGGCTCAGTCTAGAGGACTTGGCCGTCAGTCCTGCCAACGCGCTTCGTACCGGTGGTACCAGGGCGCTTCGCCGGGCCCGGGGGGGAGGTGGATCACCTCTGCGGATCGGGCGCCCGCCAACCGCAGGGCTTCCTGGGCCCAGGCGGGCACGCCCCGCTGGTACCAGGAGGCGTAATAGCCCGAGGCCCGCAGGGTGAAGTCGGCGCCGCCCTCCACATGCCGATCCAGGGTGAGTTCCGCGCCGCGGTAGTAGAACCCAAACATGCGGGGCATGGCCTGGATGAGCACCCACGGGGTGGCCAGCCGGAGCAGCCAGGGATGCGCGCCATCCAGGATCTCCCGCGCGGCGCCCTGGCCCCGGCTCGCGGTGCTGCCTTCGCCACCGTAGGCCTCCCAGGTTTCGCCGATCTCCGCGGCCAGCTCGGCCTCCACCCATTCGAAAGAGCCCAATTCCCGGGAATAGCGTTCCCGGCAGGCGGGCCCCACGAGGCCCAGGAGCCGGTTCCATGCCGCCTCGCCCCCCTGCTGGGTCACCATGGCCCTGAATCGCCGCGCCATGGGGCCGCGCACGTGGGTGATGCGGTAGCGCTCCGCCTTGGGATCCCCGTCGCCCCGGCCATGGGAGAGATTGGATTCCACCAAGGTCATGGGCAAAGGCTAACCGGGGAACGCCATGTACATGTCACGTGGCTTCGATCAGGGATGCCAACGGAGGTCGTACTGATGCAAGTGGGGCTGAAGGGGGGGCGGAGCGGTGTAGTGCGTCCGAAGATCCTGCACTCCCGTGAGGCTCAGGGCCTCCATGGCCCAGGCAGGGAGGCCATCCCGGTACCAAGAAGGGAAATAGCCCGTGGCGCGCAATTCCACACGGGCGTGGCCCGGGGCCACCACCGAGGCCGAGAGGTCCCCCCCTCGGTAATAGAGGTGGAAGAGCCTGGGCAGGGTCTGAATGAGCAGGCCGGGCGTGGCGAGGCGAAGCAACCAGCTCTGCGCGCCATTCAAAATCTCGCGAGCGGCGTCGGCCCCCCGCTGCGCCATGAATTCCTCACCCCGCCGCAGGATCCAGGCGTGGTGAAGCTCCAGGGCCAGCTCCGATTCCACCCACTCGAAGTAGCCGATGGGCTTTTGGAACCGCTCCCGGCAGCGCGGCGATACGGTGGCCAGCAAAGCTTCCCATTCGGCTTCGCCGCCTTCCGCCATGGCCGCGGCCCTCACCTGGCGGGTCATGGGGCCGCGTTCGTGGGTGATGCGCCAGTCCTCCGCCAGGGCCCCTTGAGGGGCTCCGCCGGAAGCGGGGGTGAAATCCACGATCATGTACAAAGCCTAGTGGATCGACCCGGTGGATCTGGAGCAAACCTTCCGGACCAAGTCAGGGAAGCGTCATCCGTGAATCCACCTTCAGCCAGGTGCCGGCACGGCGGCGCGATCCCGGTGGCGCCGTCAGGGCATGGGCGTGTGGAGGCCGATCCGCAGCCCATGCGCCTTGGCCGCTTCGTAGCCCGCATCCGCGTGCCGGTAGACGCCCAAGGCCGGGTCGTTCCAGAGCACCCGTTCGATGCAGCGCGCGGCACGCTCGGTACCATCGGCCACGATCACCACGCCGCTGTGTTGGCTGTAGCCCATGCCCACGCCGCCGCCGTGGTGGAAGCTCACCCAGGAGGCCCCACCCGAAGCCGCGGTGAGGGCGTTGAGCAGCGGCCAATCGCTCACGGCATCGCTGCCATCCTTCATGGCCTCGGTCTCGCGGTGGGGACTCGCCACGGAGCCGCTGTCCAGGTGATCCCGGCCGATGACGAGCGGGGCCTTCACCTTCCCGGTGCGCACCAGCTCGTTGAACTTCAGCCCCGCCCGATGGCGCTCCCCCGCCCCGATCCAGCAAATGCGCGCCGGCAGCCCCTGGTAGGCGATCTTCACCTGGGCCGCCTTGAGCCAGCGGATCAGCCCTTCGTTCTCGGGGAAGAGCTCCATCATCGCCCGGTCCGTCACGGCGATATCCTCCGGATCCCCGGAGAGGGCCACCCAGCGGAAGGGCCCGATCCCCTTGCAGAAGAGGGGGCGGATGAAGGCCGGCACGAAGCCCGGGAAGTCGAAGGCATGCTCGCAGCCCGCGCGCTGGGCCTGGGCCCGGAGGTTGTTGCCGTAGTCGAAGGTGAGGGCGCCGCGCCGCTGGAATTCCAGCATGGCCTCCACATGGGTGCGCATGCTCGCGAGCGCGCGCTCGGCGTAGGCTGCGGGATCCGACTTGCGGAGCACGGCCGCTCCCGTGAGGGTGAGCCCGGCGGGGATGTAACCGTTGTACTCGTCATGGGCGGAGGTCTGATCCGTCACCAGGTCCGGCAGGTGGCCCAGGGCGAGGATCTGCGGCAGCAGCTCCGCGGCGTTGCCCAGCAGGCCGATGCTGCGCGCCTCGCCCGCATCGAGGTAGGTCTGCACCAGGTGCAGCGCCGTCTCCACATCGTTGGTCCACTCATCCAGGTAGCCTGTCCGAATCCGCATCTCGATGCGGGCGGGATCCACCTCGATGGCCAGGCAGACGCCCCCGTTCAGGGTCACCGCCAAGGGCTGAGCGCCGCCCATGCCCCCGAGGCCCGCCGTCAGGGTCCAGGTGCCCGCGAGGCTGCCATCGAAGTGCTGCCGCGCGGCTTCCGCGAAGGTTTCGAAGGTGCCCTGCACGATGCCCTGGGAACCGATGTAGATCCAGCTCCCCGCCGTCATCTGGCCGTACATCATCAGGCCTTTCTGATCCAATTCCCGGAAGTGCTCCCAGGTCGCCCACTTCGGCACCAGGTTCGAATTGGCGATGAGCACCCGGGGCGCGTCGGGGTGCGTCTTCATCACCCCCACGGGCTTGCCGCTCTGGATGAGGAGCGTCTGGTCCTCCTCCAGATGCTTCAGTTCCTTCACGATGGCGTGGAAGCAATCCCAGTTGCGGGCCGCCTTGCCCAAGCCCCCATAGACGATCAGTTCCTCCGGCCGCTCCGCCACCTCGGGATCGAGGTTGTTCATGAGCATCCGCAGCGCCGCCTCCTGCACCCAACCCTTGCAGTGGAGGTGGGAGCCCCGGGGGGCGGTGATCACGGGAGCGTCGGTCGCGCGGGTCGTCATAAGTCCACTCCAGGGCGACCATGATCCCACCCACGGGCTGGGGCGGCCACTTGGTGACCGATGCCCGTGCCATTCCGGTGATACCACTGCATCCTTGCGTCATGGATGATCATGGCGATCCCTACCTCCGGGAAGCCCAGGTGCAGGTGGACCGGTTGATTCAGAACCGGACCCGCCTGTTCGCCTTCGGCCTGATCGGGCTGGACGTCATCTACGGCTTCGGGCATGGGGAATGGTTGGGCTTGCACTCCCATTGGACGCCCATGGTGCTGATGGCCAGCAGTTTCGGGAGCCTCCTGGCCCTGGTGTTCTGGCTCCGCAGCCCCCGGCCCATGCGGTGGGTGAATGCCTTGGGAGGAGTGGCCACCCTGCTGGCGGTGCTCGGCACGCTAAGCCACCTCCATCTGGAAGTGCGCCTTTGGGAGACCACGCATTTGATGTTGGTGGCGGTGGGCGCAGGTTGCTTCATTTACTCCCTGCCCTGGGTCTGCCTCAATCTGGCCGTGGCCCTGGGCGGATGGATCACCTACGCCATCCTCCACCGGCCCCCGCAGTGGCCCTATTTCGGGGTCGATCTGCTGGGGGCCGCGCTGCTGGGGCTCCTGCTCAACTTCGTCCGACGGGATCAGATGCTGATGTTCCGGGAACTGCTCGCCCGCGATGCCCACCATGCGGATCAGCAGGAGCGCACCCTCAACGAGCTCAAGGAGGCCCTTGAGGGGATCAAGACGCTGCGGGGCCTCGTGCCCATCTGCTCCAGCTGCAAGAAGATCCGGGATGACCGGGGCTACTGGCACCAGGTGGAGACCTACATGCACGCCCACACGGAGGCCAGCTTCACCCATGGCCTCTGTCCCCCTTGCGCCGACGCGCTGCGGGCGGAGTTCGAGGCCGTCACGAAGGAACCGGGCTCACCGTCTTAGGGCCTCCAACGCCCGCAGCAGTTCCGCCTTCATGGCCGCTGGGGAGTCCGCCTGGAACCAGGCCCCGTGACCGGGTAGCACCCAGGTGAACTCGAACGCCAGAAGCCGTTCCAGGCTTCGCAATTGAGTCGGCCAATCGTGCCAGCAATAGGCCTTCGAGGCGGACAGCCGGCCCGCCTGGGGGTTCCACCAGAGGTGATCGCCGGTAAAGAGGTACCGCCCGCCGAAGAGCAGGCATTGGCTCCCGGGGCTGTGTCCCGGGGTGGGGATCAGCAGCAGATCCGCTTCGAGAGGCACGGGATCCTGACCCTCCACATATCGCTCCAGCCCCTTCATCCCATCGTCCCGGTGCATCACGCGCTCGCACCGGAACCGGGCCTGGTAGGCCGCGTGGTCGGCCACATCATCCCGGTGGCTGAGCACCATCCAACGTACGCCGCCCAAGTCCTCCAGGCGTTGAAACAACGGCTGCGCGCTCCGGGGGCTGTCCATGAGCACGTTGCCACCAGCTCGGCGGATGAAGTAACTGCGCCCGCCGAAGCTGCGCTCGGAGGCGTAGCCGCAGTAGGACACGTCGCCCTCCAAAGTCACGGGAAAATCCGCGGCCGCCCGCTGGAGGTGGGTCTTGTCCTCCGTGCCGATGGCCGCCACCGGGCATGCCACGAGGGCCTGGGCGGCCTTCCGCGCCTGGGATTCGCCTTCGGGCTGGCGGTGGACCCGCGCATGGTCGCCCGCATCCGCGAAGAGCTCAGGGGCGAAGTCGTAGCAGGTGCCGCAATCGATGCAGGATCGATCCACGAAATAGGCGCCAGGGTGATTGTCGGGATGGGCCTCGCTTCGTTTCGCCATCACCCAACGATGCGCTCGATCTCCCGGTGGGCAAGGTCCTGGGTGTGGAGCTCCCACATCTGCTGGGCCAGGGCCTCGGGATCGAAGGCGCTGCCCGGTTGGATGAAGCCGCAAATGGTCAGCGTGGCGGCCCGGAGCCCCGTGCCTTCCAGCTCCTGGGCCAAGGCGAGCAGCAGGCTGCGCTGGGCGGCCTTGCCCACGCCCAGGGAGGCGCCGGTGGCCGAGGGCTTCAGGGCGCTGCCACCCCCGGTGAGGAGAATGCTCCCCCGCCCCGCCGCCTTCATCGCGGGCAGCACCGCTTGAATCGCCAGGAGGAAGCCTTCGGCGTTGGCCCGCAAATCCGCTTCGAACATCGCCGCCTGCAACGCGCTCACGGGGGCCTCATGGGCGACCGACGCGTTGAAGATCAGGGTTTCCGGCGCCCCCAGCCCGCCCTTCACCTCGGTCAGGGCCTCCCGCATGACCTCGGGATTGCCCGTGTGGGCGGTGAAGCCATGCGCCTCGAAGCCCTCGCTCCGGCATTCCGAGACGACCCCATCGAGAAGCGCGGTGTCGTGGCCCAGGAGGGCGAGGCGATACCCTTCCCGGCCCCAGCGCCGCGCCAGGCTGCGCCCCATTCCGGGGCCCGCGCCGACGAGCAGGAGCAAAGGGGATGAAGCGGCCAAACGGCACCTCCATCCCCCATGGTCGACGGTTTCGATTCAGCGGTGAATCACAAGGTGCTGGGCGCTCTGGCGAACTTTCGGCAGCGTGGCGTACTTGTCCGTTTCGCTCCGATACCCCAGGGCGCACAGCGCCACGGTGCGGTAGTCCCCGCACTCCAGCCCGAGAATCTGATCGTAGGCCTTGGGATCCAGGCCTTCGATGGGGCAGGCGTCGATGCCCATGAGGGCCGCCGTCTGCATGAGCTGGCCGAAGGCGAGGTAGGCCTGGCGGGCGGTCCACTCGGGAATGTTCAGGCCCTGCTTGTTTTCCACGAGATTGCCCACCATGAGGTCGCGGTAACCGGCCAGATCGCCCTTGGCCACGCCCCGCACCTCAGCCACGCGATCGATGTAGCCATCCACGTAGGCCTCGGTCATCGCGTTGCGGGCCAGGAAGACCACCAGGTGGGAGGCGTCCGTGATCTGCGACTGGCCCCACGAGACGGGGCGCAGTTGCGCCTTGAGCACCGGATCCGTGATCACGAGGAACTTGTAGGGCTGCAGGCCATAGCTGGAAGGCGTGAGCACGAGGGATTCCTCCAAGGCCTGCCAATCCGCCACGGAGATGGCCCGGGCGGGATTGAAGACCTTGGTGGCGTAGCGCCAGTGGAGCGCATCCAACAGGGTTTCGGCGGGAATGGAAGTCTGGGTGGGGGTCATGAAAGCTCCTTGTGAGCATGCGATGCCGGACCGGCTGGAGGCCGGTGGCCGAGCGGGTGGAAGGTGGATCAGGCCTGGAAGGTGGCCCGGTGTTCGGTGAGGAAGGCGTCGATGGAACGGGGCGCGTGCCCCGCGACGAGTTGCACGGTCTGCGTGGTGAGATCCGCCAGCCCGCGGCGCACCAACTGGTTCAGGGTGACCAGGGCCCAGGTATAGTCGGCGGGCATGCCCATGGCGAGCATGGCCTGGTAGGCCGCTTCATCGGGCACGGGAACGTAGCTGGCGCCGCGGCCCACGAGTTTGCCGAATCGGGAGGTGACCTCGGCGTAAGAAAGGGCCTCGGGGCCGGTCACCTCGTAGATGCGCCCTTCATGCCCCGCTTCCATGAGCGCGGCCGTGGCCACATCGGCGATGTCGCGCACATCCACCCAACCCAGTTTCGCCTGGCCGGCGTTGGCGTACACGGGCTGGCCGGCCTTGATGGACGCGGCGTTGTAGGTCACCCAGTTCTGCATGAAGAAACTGGGCCGCACGCTGGTCCAGGCCATGCCGCTCTCCTCCAGCAAGCGCTCGATGCGGGCATGGCCCCGGAGGAAGGGGTTGGTGGCATCGGCCTGGGCGCCGATGGCCGAGAGCTTCACGACCTTCTTCACTCCGGCGGCCTTGGCGGCGGCCACGGCGGCGGCTTCCGACGCGTAGGGATCCGCCGAAGAGGAGAGCAGGAAGAGGGTGTCGATGCCCTTCAGCGCGGGGGCCAGGTTGGCGAGGTCGCCGCGGACGATGGCCACGCCCTTGGCTTCCAGGGCCTGGGCGGAAGCCTCGGTGCGGGCGAGGGCCTTGAAGGCCGCACCCTTGGCCTGAAGCGCATCGAGGAGGGCCTGGCCGACTTTGCCCGTGGGGCCGGTGACGAGGATCATGGGAGCTCCTGAATCGGGGAGAGGGTTTTGAGGTGAAGGGCGTGCCGACGGACTTCCGCGGCCGGAAGCGGGCCGCCATGCCCCATGTAAAAGCGCCGGGCCCCGGTGTCCACCAGGTCCAACAAAACCTGGCTCACCTGGGCCGGGTCATCCTCGAACGGCGGGCGCTTGGCGTGGCCCGTCCGGGCGATGCCCCCGAGGAGCAGGCCGGAGGCGATCAGATCCCCCACGAGCACATCCCGAGAGGCCAACTGGACCGAGATGGACCCGGCCGTATGCCCGGCCGTGGATCGCACGACCCCCTCGAATCCAAAGGGCGCCAGCTCCAGCTCCTCCTGACCCGAGAGGAGGATGTCCGGAGTGAATCCCATATAGGGCTGCAGCATCAGGCGGGTCCGGAGGAAGCATCGCCCGAACCAGCCGGTGGGGCAGAAGGTCATGGGGACCTCCCGCCGGAGGTGCCGCACATCTCCCGAGTGGGCCACGATGGGCGCCCCGGAAGCTTCCCGGAGCGCCGCTGCGCTGCCCGCATGATCCACGTGGGCATGGGTGATCACGATCAGGGTGATGTCCTGAAGGGACTTACCCTGGCGGGCCAGGGCCCGTTGGATCTTGGCCGTGGAGCCGGGCAGGCCCGTATCCACGACGAGGCATCCCCGGTCCCCGAGGACGAGGTGGGCGTTGACCAGCCCCAGGGGGAGGATCGGCACGCGAAGGATGCGGGGGGTCGACATGGCGGTTCCCGGCTTCACAGCGCCTGTTCGATGAAGGCCTTGAGGTTCGCCTTGGGCTGGGCCCCCACGAGCTTGCCCACGGGCTTGCCATCCTTGAACAGCAGCAGCGTGGGAATGGACATGATCCCGAAGGTTCCGGCCACTTCCGCGTTGTCATCCACGTTGACCTTGGCGATGCGGGCCTTGCCCTGCAGCTCACCCGCCAGTTCGTCGAGCACAGGGGCGACCATCTTGCAGGGGCCGCACCAGGGGGCCCAGAAGTCCACGAGGGTGACGCCTTCGGCCACGGCGGCCTGGAACTCGGCATCGATGATGGAGGAAACGAGGGCGGACATGATCTTGCTCCTTTCGACCCTTGCATTCGAATGGGCCGTGAGGGAAACTTTAGGTGCTCACTCTCTTTTGGAAAGTAGGCACTATTTCGGAAGGTAGGTACCCAATGGTAAGCAAAGGCTCCGAAGGCAAGGTCTGCCCCACCAACCTGCTCCACGCCGCCTGCCCCACGCGCATGGTCCTGGATCTCATCGCGGACAAGTGGACGGCGTTGATCATCTACCTGCTCAGCAGCGGCACCAAACGATACGGCGAGCTGCAGCGGGAGGTGGGCGGCATCAGCCAGAAGATGCTCACGCAAACCCTGCGCAAGCTGGAGGAGGATGGGCTCGTGAAGCGCACCATCTACCCCGAGGTGCCCCCCCGCACAGAGTACAGCCTCACGCCGTTGGGCGAATCCCTGAAGGAGCCCCTGTCCGGCCTCTCCAAGTGGGCCATCGAACACCTTCCCGAGGTGGAAAAGGCCCGCAAGGGCTACGCCCGCAAGAAGGGCCCCGAATCCCTTACCGCGTGAATCTGGCCAGATCCTCCGGGGTATCGAGATCGTCGCCGCCCCGGGGGAAGGCCACCTGCAGGGCCCCGTTCAGCAGGCCCTTGGCCCCGTGATCCCCCTTGCAGGCCTGCAATCCCGGAAACAGGCTCCGCGGAAAGAGCGCCGGGATGCCGATGCGCCCTTCGTAGGCACAGCCCGCCGCTCGCCGCGGATCCAACCGCCAGGCGGCCACGAGGCGGCGCAGGAGATCTGTGTCCACTGCCACTTGATCCACCGTCATCACGAGGGCGCCCTCCGCCCCTAGGGGCAGCGCGCCAGCCCCGGCCCGGATGGAAGCGCCCATGCCTTCGTCGGCCTGGAGGTTGATGCAGGGGCTCACGGCCAGCCCCTCGAGCACCGCGAGGAAGCGCTCGTGCTCCCGGGGCAGCACCGGAATCACGGGCTCGCAGCCGACTTCCAGCGCCATGCGCACGGCCCGGCGCAGCACGGCTTCACCCGCCAGGGCCACCAGCTGCTTGGGCTGGCCCAGGCGCCGGGAGGCGCCCGCCGCCAGCACGATGGCCGCGATCACGGGGCCTCCGAGAGGGGTCGGGCCGTGCCGCCATCCAGGGCGGCTTGGATCTCCGCGAGGATCGCAAGGGCCACCGCTTCCGGCGCCCGGGAACCCAGGTCCAGCCCCACCGGCGCGTGCAACCGCGCATCGGCCCGACCCAGCTCCGCCTTCAACCGCGCGCACCGGGCCCGGGAGCCCATGAGGCCCAGGTAGCCCGCGGGACGTTCCAACAACAGTCGCAGGGATTCCAGATCCTTGAGGTAATTGTGGGTGAGGAGCACCACGGCGCTGCGCGCATCCAACGGCAGCGAGGCGATGATCTGCTCCGGGTGACCCGCCCGACGGGCATCCACCTCCGGAAAGCGCGCCTCGGCCACGAAGGCCGGGCGGTGATCCGCCACGCCCACGAACCAGCCCAGGGCCTTGGCCAAACGCGCCAGCAGGAGGCTGTCCTCATCCCCGCCCCAGATCCAGAGGGCGAGGGGCGGCGGCATCACCAGGGGGACCCCGGGATCCGCCGCGGCGACCACACGCGGCTCCGAAGCCGCCTCCTGGGGAAGCAGCAGGCGAACGCCCTCCCGCCGGCCCCAGGCTTCATCCACGTCCCGCATCCACGCCGGGGGCCGCCCCGGTTCAACTTTGGCCACGCGCACCTTCAGCAGGCCTTCGCAGCCCATGCCGCTGCCCCACACGAGATCCGCATCGCCCCGCAGGTCGTACGTGAGGAGGCGCGGTTGCCCATCGGCCAGCACCTCCCGGGCCCGGGCCATGACTTCGCCTTCCAGGCACCCGCCGCTGAGGCTGCCCCGGATCACCCGGTGCCCATCCGTGAGGAGGTGGGCGCCGGGTCGCCGGTAGCTGGCCCCTTCCACCGCCACGAGGGTGGCGAGGGCGAGGGGCTCATGGGAATCCAAAAGCAGGCGGTGGATGTCGCGGAATTCCTTCAAGCTTTGAGCACTTTCTCGGGCGTGAAGGGCATGCTGCGCAGACGCTTGCCCGTGGCCGCGAAGACGGCGTTGGCCACGGCGGGCGCGATGGGCGGGAGGCCCGGCTCACCCACGCCGCCGGGAGGCAGGTCGCTGGCCACGAAGTGGACGTCCACCTTGGGCATGTCAGCCATGCGGAGCACCGGATAGTCCTTGAAGGATTGCTGGGTCACACGGCCCTTCTCCAGGGTGATTTCCCCGTGGATCGCGGCGGAGAGGCCGTAGACCACGGCGCCCTCCATCTGGGCCTTCACGTTGAGCGGATTGAGCACCATGCCGCAGTCCACGGCGCAGACCACGCGGTGCACCTTGAGGGTGCCGTCGGCTTTCACTTCCACCTCGGCCACCTCGGCCACGTAGGTTCCGCAGTCCAGGTAGGGATGGGCCGCGATGCCCCGGCCCCACCCCTTCGGCAGGGGCTTGCCCCAATCGGCCTTGGCCGCGGCCAGTTCCAGCACGTCCTTGAGCCGCTTGGGGTCCACGGTGTCACGGCCGATTTTAAAAGGGGCCTTGTGCATGAGCTCCAAGCGGAGGGCCAGCGGATCCTTGCCCGCGGCATGGGCCAGCTCATCCAGGAAGCACTCGGTCACGAAGGGGTTGAAGCTGGCCGGCACGGCCCGCCAGAACCAGATGGGGACAGGGGTGTCCGACTGGGCCCACTGCACTTCGAGGTTGGGCACCGCATAGGCGAGATCCGCGGCCCCGCTGAGCTCGGCCCCTTCCGGCGGCCCCCAGTTCATGCCGTTGGATTGGATGATGGAAGGCCCGGCGAAGCGGTGCCGCCAGGCCGTGAGCGCACCCTTCTCATCCAGCCCGCCCTCGATGTGGTGAAGGGTGGCGGGACGGTAGCCGTCATGGCGCATGTCGTCCTGGCGGGTCCATTGCACCTTCACGGGCGCCCCCACGGCCTTGGAGCAAGCCACGGCATCGAACATGAAATCGCCCATGGCCCGGCGGCCGAAGCCACCCCCGAGCAGGGGGACGTGCACCTCGAACTGATCGGCCTTTAGCCCCGTCAGCTTCGTCAGGGCCTCCATGGACCAATCCGGGGCCTGGCTGGGGGCCCAGATGTCGCAGCGATCCTTCTTGACGTGGGCCACGGCGACCATGGGCTCCATGGTGGCGTGGGCGAGGAAGGGGGCATCGTAGGTGGCCTCGAGTTTCTTGGCGGCGCCCTCCATCCCCTTCGCGGCGTCGCCTTCGGTGCGCACCACTTTGCCCGGGGTCTTCAGCCGCTCCTCGAACTGCTTCCGGATGGCAGCGCTGTCCACCTGGGCGGAGGGCCCCTCCTCCCATTCGACCTTGAGGAATTCCCGCCCGGAGAAGGCACTCCAAGTGTCCGTGGCCACCACGGCCACACCGCTGGGCACGGCCACCACGTGCTTCACCCCGGGCTGCTTCAGGGCGGCCGTGGCATCGAAGGATTTGAGCTTACCGCCGAAGACGGGGCAGCGTTCGATGCTGGCCACGAGCATGCCGGGAAGCTTCACATCGGTGCCGAACTGGGCTTTGCCCATGACGAGGTCCGGGCCGTCCACGCGCAGGGTGGACTTACCCAGGATCTTGAAATCCTTCCGGGCCTTGAGCTTGGGTTCCTTGGGCGGCGTGAGCTTGGCCGCGGTGGCCACGAGGGTGCCGTAGCCGGCCTTCTTGCCGCCGGGGCCGTGGATGAAGCCCTTCTCCGCCCGGCAGTCGGATTGGGACACCTTCCAATCCTGCGCCGCGGCCTGGATCAGCATCTCCCGGGCCTGGGCCCCCACCTTGCGGAAGGCTTCCGTGGTGGTGCGGGTGGTCTGGCTGCCGCCGGTGACACCCAGGCTGCCGAACCGCGGGGCGGTGCTCGCCTGCTTCACCTTCACGGTGGTCCAATCCGCCTCCAGTTCCTCGGCCACGGCCATGGCCATGCTGGTGCGGACCCCCTGCCCCATCTCGCTGCGGGTGGCCCACACGGTGACGGCGCCATCGGGATCGATGCGGAGGAAGGCATTGGGCTCAAAGGCGGCGCCGGGTTTGGGGGCGGCCTTGGGCTCGAAGCCCTTCACCGCCATGGGCACGTGGAAGGCCAAGGCCAGGCAGCCCGTGTGCTGGAGGAATTCACGGCGGGAGGTCGTCATTTCGCACCCCCCTTCGCGGCCACATGGATCGCTTCGCGGATCCTCTGGTAGGTGCCGCAGCGGCAGAGGTTCTCGGCCATGCCCGCGTCGATCTGGGCATCCGTGGGGTGGGCGTGCTGTTTCAGCAGGGCCGAGGCGGCCATGATCTGGCCGGGCTGGCAATAGCCGCACTGGGCCACGTCGCAGGCGATCCAGGCCTTCTGAACGGGGTGGTCCCCCTTGGCGCTGAGGCCTTCGATGGTGGTGATCTTGCCTTTCACTTCGGACACGGGCAGTTGGCAGGCCCGCTGGGCCTCGCCGTCCACATGGAGGGTGCAGGAGCCGCAAACCCCCATGCCGCACCCGAACTTGGTGCCCGTCAGGCCCAGGTGATCCCGGAGCACCCAAAGAAGGGGAGTGTCCCCTTCGACGTCGACCGCACGGGATCGACCGTTGATGGAGAGGTTGAAAACCGGCATGGCTCACCTCGGTTGGAAGGACGGAAGGGGACCATCGTACTCCCATGGGGAACCCGACAACCGCCATCCCAAAAAATGAAAAGATCACCACCAAGGCACCAAGACACCAAGAAAGGCCAAGAAAGGAGTTCGGGCAGGCTTCTCCCTATTGAGGTCTTTCTTGGGGTCTTGGTGGTGGTCTTTCCGGGGCTCCCCCACCTTGGCATCCCCCTCGCCCCTTCCCTATCCCCTGTCGGGAGTCCGTCGTGCTCCGTATTGCCCTCCTTTCCTTCTGCCTGCTGGGTTCCGCCCTGGGGGCGCAGCCTGCGCCGACGCCCTCCCAGAAGGAGTTGGCCCAGCCGATCCAGCTGGAGGACGGAAAGACGACACCCAATGCGCAGTCGGAGGCCGGCCCCAGCGGGTTCCAGGCCTTCGGGTCCCTGCTGGTGGTGCTCGGCCTCGCCGGCGCCAGCCTCTGGGCCTTGAAGAAGTACGGCCGCAAGCACCTGCCGGGCTCCGGTGGCGGGCGGCTCAAGGTGGCGGAGACCCTAGCCCTGGGCGATCGCCGCTACGTGAGCATCCTGGAGGCCGAAGGGGAGCGCTTCCTCATCGCCCTCCACCCCCAGGGCATCTCCCTGCTGGCCCGGCTGGATGGCCTCGAGAACGCCCCCGGCGGTGCCTTCCAAGATCAGGTGGCCCAGGCCGTGGCATTGACCCGCCCCGTGCCCGTGAAGGAAATGGAAGCCCGGCTGAAGCAGGAGGAGAACCTGTGAAGCTCCGCCGCCTGATCCTCCCGGCCCTCCTCCTGCTGGCCTGCACGGCCCTCAGCGCCACCCCCCTGCCCTCCGTGAGCGTGAACTTCGGCAAGAGCCCCACGGGCCCCGGCCTGAGCACGGCCCTGCAGGCGGCCATGGTGCTCACCATCCTCACCCTGGCCCCCACCATCCTCATGACCATGACCTCCTTCACCCGGATGCTGGTGGTCATGCACTTCCTCCGCCAGGGCTTAGGTACGCAGCAGACGCCCAGCAACCAGGTGCTCATCAGCCTCTCCCTGGTGCTCACCTTCTTCGTGATGGGCCCCACCATCAACGAGATCAACACCCAGGTGATCCAACCACTCAATCGCAATGAGCTGACCGTGGATCAGGCCTTCGAACGCACCGGGGCTCCGCTCAAGGTGTTCATGCTCCGGCACACCCGGAAGAAGGATCTGAGCCTCTTCCTCAGGCTCGCCAAGGCCCCCGCGCCGCAGACCAAGGCGGACGTGCCCATGTCGGCCATCCTCCCGGCCTTCATGATCAGCGAACTCAAGACCGCCTTCGAGATCGGCTTCATGATCTTCCTGCCCTTCCTCGTGGTGGACATGGTGGTGGCCAGCGTCCTGCTCAGCATGGGCATGATGATGCTGCCGCCGGTGGTGATCAGCCTGCCCTTCAAGGTGCTGCTCTTCGTGCTCGTCGACGGGTGGTACCTCATCGTGAACAGCCTCGTCCGGGGGTACACCGGATGAACGAACTCGTCATCGTCAAGCTCGCCCAGGATGCGCTGAAGACCTCGCTGATGGTGGCGGGCCCCGCCCTTCTGGTGTCCATGATCGTGGGTCTCGCGGTCTCGATCTTCCAGGTGGTCACGAGCCTCCAGGATCAGACCATCGCCTTCGTGCCGAAGATGGTGGTGGTGATGGCCGTGGTGGTGGCCACCTTCCCCTGGATGATGCGGGTGATGATGGCCTTCGCCACGCGGATGTTCACGGATTGGGGCCCGGTCACGCGCGGATTGGGGTAGGCGATGCTCCAGCCCATGCTGCCGCCCACCCTCACCGACGCCGCCACCTGGGCCCTCACCCAGGAACGGGTGTTGATGTGGATGCTGGCGCTGAGCCGGGTGAGCGGCCTGCTGGGCGCCATGCCCGGGTTCGGGGCGGAGCGCATCCCCAATCAGTACAGGGTGGTGTTGGGGGTGAGCATCGCCACGTTGATGACGCCGACCCTCCTCCTGCCCGTCAACGCGAAGAGCTGGGGCCTGCCGGACATGGTGTTCGCCCTGGCCGGCGAATTGGCCGTGGGCCTGCTGCTGGGCACCATGGTGGCCTGGATCCTCGAGGCCGTGGCCTTCGCCGGCAACCTCATGGATACGCAGATGGGTTTCTCCTTCGTGCAGATCGTGGATCCCATCAACGCGAACCCCACCTCCGTGGCGGGCTCCCTCATGGGCCAGGTGGCGCTCCTGCTCTTCTTCACCTCCGGCTTGCACCACGTGGCCATCCAGGCCCTGCACGACAGCTGGCGCGTGGTGCCGCCGGGCCGCCTGCCCACCATCGATGCCATGGGGATCGTGGCGTTCCTCGGCCAGCTCCTGGCACGGGGGTTCATGCTGGCCTTCCCGGTACTGGCCCTGCTCTTCCTGGTGGACCTGGCCATGGGCTTCGCCGGCAAGTTCATGCCCCAGCTCCAGCTGCTGCAATTGAGCTTCCCCCTCAAAATCTCCCTGGGGCTCCTGCTCCTGGGCTTCATGCTCCGGGAACTCTCCGCGTGGCTGCGCCCCCTCATGGAGCAGCTCTCCCGCCTGCTGCCCAGGTTGATTTCCGGCTGAGGATCTAGATGGCTGAACCCGGACGCACCGAGAAAGCGACCCCCAAACGCCGGCAAATGGCCCGGGATGAGGGGTCCGTTCCGAAATCGGCGGATTTCGACGCGGCCATCCTCCTCTGGGGCAACCTGTTCCTCTTCATCGCCCTGGGCGGCGGCATCGTGGTGGCCCTGGGCCAGGAAATGACCTATTTCCTGGGGCTGGCTCGCCCCGGCGCCCTGGCCGAAGCGCGCCAGGGCCTGATCCTCATGGAGATCATGCGGGTCCTGGCCCGCACCTTGGGCCCCTTCCTCGCCACCAACCTCCTCATCGCGGTGATGGGCGGATTCCTCCAACGGGGATTCTCTCCCAACATGAAGCCGCTCACGCCGAAGTTCAATCGGCTGAACCCAGCCCAGGGCTTCAAGAAACTCTTCTCCGCCCGCTCCATGGTGGAACTGCTCAAGAGCATCCTCAAACTCCTCCTGCTGGGCTTCGTGGCCTGGCGGGCGGTGGAACCGCGGATCCCCGGCCTGCTGGACACCTATCGCATGGCCCTCCCCCAGGCCATGGAGCTGCTGCAGGCCGCCCTGTTCGTGCTTTACCGGAACATGCTCATTGCCATGTTTATCCTGGCCATGGCGGATTTCATGTACCAGCGACACGCCTTCGAGGAGTCCATCAAGATGACCAAGCAGGAGGTCAAGGACGAGGCCAAGGACGCCGACGGCAACCCCGAAGTCAAACGTCACCAGCGGGGCCTCATGGTGGCCGCCGCCCGCAATCGGATGCTCTCCTCCGTGGCCAAGGCCACCGTGGTGGTCACCAACCCCACCCACGTGGCCATCGCCCTGCAATACGACGAAAACTCCGCGGCCCCCATCTGCCTGGCCAAGGGCCTGGATCACCTGGCCCTCAAGATCCGCGAAAGGGCCAAGGAGAACGGCATCACCATCCTCGAGCGGCCCGAGTTGGCCCGGGCCCTCTACCGCCAGGTGGACGTGGGCCAGCCCATCCCCGGTGAGCTCTACCAGGCCGTGGCCCAGGTCATCGCCTTCGTCTACCGGCTCAAGGGGGCGGCTTGAAGCAGGCCTTCCGCCTTCCCGGAGGCACCCTCACAGTGCTAGGCTACTGGGCCCCTCTCCAGCCACCCGCCCCTCGTGCCGATGGACTTTCCATCCACCCGGTGACCCCGTGACCCGCCCCATCGTCCCCCCCCACCTTCCCTCCCCCCGAATCCTGCTCGTGGATGACGATCCCGTGCTGCGGGAAACGCTCTCTTCTCTTTTGCAGCAGGAGGGATTCACCGTCACCGAGGCCGCCAGCGGAGAGGAGGCCGAGGTCAAGCTCCTGAGGGCCCAGCCCGCCTTTGAACTGGTGATCACGGACCTGGTGATGCCTGGCAAGGGCGGCATGGACGTGCTCCGCACCGCCCTGGAGATCAACCGCAGCTGCACCGTGCTCATGCTTACCGGCTTCGGCAGTGTGCGCGAAGCTACCGAGGCCATGGAGCTGGGCGCCTTCGATTTCGTCACCAAGCCCATGCAGATCGATCCCTTCCGCAACACCCTGCGGCGGCTCATGGAACACCAGCAGCTCACCCGGGAACGGGATGCCCTGCGCCTGCGGGTGAAGGAGCTGGAAGGCAAGCTCGAGCAGAAGGACGCCACCCTCGGTCGCATGGAAATGCTGGCCACCCGCATCACCCCCGCCGGCCCCGTGGAGGGCGGCAACCAGCTGGGGGACCTGGAACGCCTGGCCTCCCTGCGCAGCCGCGGCCTGCTCTCCGAGGATGAATTCGAGGCCGCCAAAAAGAGCCTCCTGGCGAAATGGCTGCCGTGAAGATCCGCCCGGGCCTCGTGGCATGGCTGGTGGTTCCGGGCCTCATGGCCACGCCCCAGGCTTCGGCCCGGTTGACCGATGCGCAGGCCGCCGAGGTCGCCGATGGCATGCTCCGAACCGACGATCCCAAGGCCCTCGCCGAAGGCCTGAAACGCCTCAAGGGCCACGTCTTCAAAAGCAGCAAGGCACCCCAGCGCGAAGTGGTGCTCTTCGCCCAGGGCATGGCCCTGTGGAAGACGGGCCATCTGGAGGATGCCGCCGAGCCCCTGAAGAAACTCGAGACCACCTTCCCCAAGTCCGCCTTCCTGGGCGAGGCCCAGTTGCCCCTCGCGGAGGAGGCCCTCCTCCGCAAGCGCATGAAGGAGTGCGAAACCCGCCTCCGGGCGAGCCTCGATTCCGACATCCCCGGGGAGCGTAAGCGCCGCTCCCAGGAGTTGCTGCTCTGGCTCCTGGTGGAGACCGGGCGTCCCGCCGAAGGCCTGCCCATCCTCGACACCCTGCGCCCCCTGGAAAAGGATGCCGAGCCCTCGGAACAGGGCCTCGCGGCCATGGTGGTCATCCTCTGCGAAGCCAAGCGCAAGGATGAAGCGGAAGCCAACCGCCGCTCCTTTCACAACCTCTACGAAAAGGGCCCCCTCACGCCCCGGGTGGAGCTGGCCTGGTGCCAGATGCTCGGGCGCATGAACGATCCCCGGGCCAGCGCCCAGGCCTTCCGCAAGCTCATCACGGACTATCCCAAGGCCCCCGAGGCCGACGAGGCCCGCTTGGCCCTGGCCACCCTGCTCACGGATGGTTCCCTCAAGGGCAAGGATCTCAAGGGCATGCCCGATGCCGAGACGCTGCTCGCGGAACTGCGCAAGGGCAGCAATCCCGGCGACGAGGCCCTGGCGGGCGTCGTGGAGCTGCGCATCCTCTACCGGAAGGAACTCTGGGAGGAGATCCTCAAGCAGGGCGATGCCTGGATGGCCGCCCATGCCCAAGAGGGCATCCCCGCCCAGATCGCCGAAGTGCGGCGCCTCTGGAAGGATGCCTGGGGCCTCTGGGTGGATTCCCGCATCGAGAAGGGCTATGCCGGCGTAATGCTCGAACGCATGCGGGCCGGGGCCTTCGCCGCCCTCGGCCCCAAGCAGCGGATGGGTGTGACCGAGCTGTTCGCGAAGCAGGGCCTCGCCGTAGAACTGCCCCGCCTCATCAAAGAAGCCCCCCAACCCGAGCGGGGACCCCTGGCCCTCGCCGCCCTGGGCAAGGTGGAACCCGAAGCCCAGCCCAAGGCCGTGCTCGCGCTCCTGCCGGCCAAGGCCACGGCAGCCCAGGAGCTCGCCCGGCTTCGGGCCCAGGTCACCTTGCAGGATTGGAAGGGCGTCCGCGCCACGGCCCCCCGGGCCCTCCCCGGCCCCGAGCGCATCCGCGCCATCACCACCCTCCTCCAACGGCCCTTCGCCAAAGGCGAAACCCCGGCCCAGCGCCAGCGGGAATCCGAAGGCTGGCTGCCCCGCCTCGCCGAGCCTGCCGAGGTCAAGGAACCCCTTCTCATCCGCGTGGCCGACCTCCGCACCCAAACGGGTGACTACCGGGGCGCCCTCGCCCTCTACCCTGCGAAACCCAGCCCCTCCCAGATCGGCTGGGTGAGCCTCATGCGGGCCCAAGCCCAACTGAGGCTGGGCCAGAAGGAGGCCGCCAAGGCCACCCTCCATGCGGCCAAAGGGGTGGATGGGTTCCGGGGCCAGCGGGATGCCCTGGAAAAGGCCTTGGGGATCTGATCTATAGTCGTTCCATGCGCCCCCTCCTCCGCCTTTCCCTGACCCTGCTCCTCGCGGCCCTGCCCGCCTTGGCGGGGCCCAAGCCCAAGGTGCTGTTCAAGACCTCCGCCGGCTCGTTCACGGTGGAGTTGGAGCCCGACGCCGCGCCGAAGACCGTGGAGAACTTCCTCGGTTACGTGAACAAGGGGTTCTACAAGGGCACCATCTTCCACCGCGTCATGAAGGACTTCATGGTCCAGGGCGGCGGCTACACGGCGGACATGCAAGAGAAGCAGGCCGGCGCCTCCGTGGTGAACGAGGCCAAGCAGGCCCTCGCCAAGGGCCTCAAGAACACCCGCGGCACGCTGGCCATGGCCCGCACCTGGATCCCCGACAGCGCCAAAGGCCAGTTCTTCATCAACGTGGTGAACAACAGCGCCAAGCTCGATCCCCCGGCGCCAGACGGTTACGGCTATTGCGTTTTCGGCCGGGTGATCGCAGGCATGGACGTGGTGGATAAGATCCGCAATGGCAAGACCACCATCCGCGACGGCATGCGCGACGTGCCCGTGAAGCCCGTGGTGATCCTGGACGCCACCGAAGTGAAGGCGAAGGCCGCGCCCAGGAAGAAATAACCCCTAGCGCATCACCGCCATCAGGGCATCCAACAGCGTGAAGGGTTCCTCCGGCGTGGAGGGGAACGAGATCCCCCGCAGGCCATCAGCCAGGGGAAGGCCCAGCGCGATGACCACGGCGCCCCGGGGCGGAATCACCGGCATCCCCGCCTCCAGCGATCGCACTTCCAGCTGCACGTTCCAACGCTCCAGCCAACCCGCCATGCGGGTGGGATCCTCGCCCGGCGCGTGCACCAGGAGGATGGAGGCCCGGCCCAGATCCAAGTCCCCCGCACCTTCATCGGGCAAGGGCAGCCGCAGCTCGAAGGTGCTGCCCTTCCCCTCCTCGCTGATCACCCCCAGGGTTCCCCCCATGAGCTGGGCCAATTGCCGGCTGATGGCCAATCCAAGGCCCGTGCCTCCGAAGCGGCGGGTGATGCTCGTGTCGCCCTGGGTGAATTTCTCGAAGAGCAGGGGCAGCACGTGGGCCGGAATGCCCACCCCGGTGTCGATCACCTGCACCAGCAGCCAACGGTCCTCGATCCGGGTGCGGACCGTCACCGAACCCCGCTCCGTGAACTTGATGGCGTTGCCCAGGAGGTTCACGAGGATCTGGCGGAACCGGCCCGGATCCCCATCGACCTCCAGCAAGGGCGGCGCTTCCGTCTCCAGGCGCAGCTCCAGACCTTTTTCCTGGGCCTGGGTGTGCAGCAGATCCAACACGTCCTTGACGACGGCGCCCGGCTCGTACCGAATGCGCTCCAGATCCATCTGCCCCGCCTCGATCTTGCTGAAATCGAGGATGTCGTTCAGCACCGTGAGAAGGCCTTTGGCGGCGCGACCCACCGTATCCGCCAGCTCCCGCTGATCCGGATTCAGCTCCGTCCGCTGGATCAGGTAGTTCATCCCGATGATGGCGTTCATGGGGGTGCGGATCTCGTGGCTCATCATGGCCAGGAACTCGCTCTTCACGCGGGAGGCCTCCTCGGCGGCCTCCTTGGCCCGGAGCAGCTCCGCTTCGGCGGCCTTGCGGTCGGTGACATCGGTGATGCTGCCCGCCACCCGTTGGGCTCGACCCTGGGCGTCCCAGAGGGCCTGCCCCCGGCTGTGGAACCAGCGCCAGCCCCGCCCGGGCACCTGCATCCGATAGTCCACCGCATAGGGCGTGCGATGGCGGAGGTGATCCTTGAGGGCGCGATCCACCCGCTCCCGATCCTCCTCGTGGATGGACTCCCGCCAAGCATGGAGCGTGGGGGTGGCTTCATCCTCCCCGAGGCCGGATTGCACCTTGAGCCGAGGGCTCCAATACAGCTCCCCGGTCTGGAGGTTGAAATCCCAGATGCCCACCTGGGCCCCGCGCACCACCAGCGCGTAGCGCTCTTCGCTATCGCGCAGGGCCTCCGCCGCCGCATGCCACGCCGAGAGATCCCGGATGACCACGGCCCGGGCGGGATGCCCATGGCGCATCACGCGCTTGGGGCGGACTTCCATGGGGTAGTCGCTGCCATCCCTGCGCAGGCCGCGGGCCTCGTAGGGGCTCTCCGATTGCCGCCGCATCACGTCCATGGCGGCGGGCAGGCTGGTGGGATGCAGGAAGTCCAGCACCGGGCGGCCCAGCAGCTCCGAGATGAAGCCCCCATACATGTGGGCCGCGGCGTCGTTGGCATCCACCACCACCCCGTTCTCCAGGATCAACACGCCCTCTTCGGTGGTGGAGGCCAGCACCCGGTACCGGGCCTCGCTCTCCTCGATCTCCTGACGTTGCCGCAGCAATTCGCTGATGTCCTGGAACACCACGAGCGTGGCGGCCTCCCCGCGGAAATGCAGGTGGCTCGCGGAGATCAGCACGGGCCGGGGTCGCCCCTGCGCGTCCTTCAATTCCACTTCCACGTTCTCCAGGTTTCCCTGCGCCTCCAGGAGATCACGCAGCTTCCTGCGGTGGCTGGGATCCACGTAGTAGGCTTCCGAATCCTTCCCCTCGGCCTCGCCAGGCCCCAGCCCCAGCAAGGCGTGGAAAGCCTCGTTGGCGTAGCGGATCCGGCCGGCGCGGCTGAGAATCATCACCGGCGTACCCAGCGTCTCCACGAGGATCAGCAAGCCCTCCTCGCTCTTACCCGCGCGCTCGGAGGCCCGGTCCCGCTCCCGGGTCAGCGCCGCCAGCGAGAGGGTGGTGACCCCCGCCACGGCCAAGTAGCTCCGGAGCAAGTACTCCGTCTGAGGGTCCCCGTGGCCCAGGAATGGTCCATGGCCCGTGGCCGTGAGGCGCGTGATGCCCAGGGCCGCGACCGCCAACAGCAGGGCCGCGCCCGGTGGCCCGAAACGGAAGGCGCCCCACCCGAGGAAGGGCACCAGCAGGAACTCCAACGGGAGGTGCTGGCCCGCGCCGATGGCATCCCCGAAGGCGATCCAGAGGCCCAGGGCCGCCAGGAGCACCACGCCCACGTATTCAAGGGCCCGACGCCACGTGAGGCCCTCCATGAATTCCCCGGCCAGGAGGAAGGCCGGCGTGAAGACCACGGCGGCCACCGCATCCCCCGCCCACCAGTGCCCCCAGAAGCGCGCCTCGTGCCACGGCACTCCAAAGCCCAACACCAGGCTCCGCGTCATGGCCCCCAGCAGGGAGGTGACCGCTCCGCCGATGAGCACCAGCAGCATCACATCCCGGAATCGATCCATCCTCGGGCCGAACTTCGCACGGAGCAGCAGCACGCCGCCCAGCCAGGCCTCCAACGCGTTGGATCCCCCGAGCCCCAGTTGCTGCGCCCAAGTCAACTGCGGCGAGATCAGCAGGCCCGTCAGGATGGAACCCGCCAGCACCCCTGGCCACATGCCCTCCCCCAGGAGGAGGATGGCCGCGAGGCCCAGCGCCTTGGGAATCCAAAACGGGGATCCTGGCAGCGTGGTGCCTCCGAGGGCCAGCCCCAGCTGCGCGCAGGCGAGGTAGGCCACCGCCACCGCCAGGTTGTACAGGATCGGGCGGAGGGCCTTCACACCAGGCCTCCCGCCACCTGGGATTGGAGTTCCCCCGGGGCGCCCAACTTCGCCAGGCTGCGGCGCAAGCGCTTGAGGTAGCGGCCTTCCAAGGGCTCCCCGGGGAGGAAGGCGGCCCGATCGAAATCCAGCACGCGGATGGCGCCCGTCTCGTCGAGGTACACGTTCGTGGCGTTGAGATCGGGCACCCAACAGCCCCAATCCGAAAGGGCCTTGAGGATCCGCGCGACGTCGGGCCACCCCGCGCCATCCCAGCGCCGCGGCCACGGCGTTCCCGCCATCCACCGGGTGAGGTAGAGCCCCTCCACGCCCCATCCGTGACGACGCCAGGCGCACCCGAGGGGCTCCACCGTGGGCAGGCCCGCTGTCCACAGGGTGCGGTGCACCGCCAGCTCCTCCAAGAATCGGGAGGGCCCCGGATAGGTGCGCTCATTCAAGTGCCGTGCCAAGCCGCCCCGGCGGTAGGGCCGCACCACGACCTCCCCCAGCTTCACCACGCCCCCCCGACCGAAAGCGCCGCCCAGCGGTCGGGGCTCACCCTCCAGTTGGAGTCCCTGCGTGGCTTCGAGGGTCCACCCTGACCCAAAGCCGGGAATGTCCACATCCACCCGCCGTTCCAAGGCGGGCGTTCCCGTGCGAGGCTCGAAGGGCCAGGAAACAGGAGGGCTGGGGATGGGCGTTCGGGATTGGACCATGGGGTTCCTTACAAGCTTCGCCTGTTCCAGCCTCTGGGGCCAAGCACCGCTTGAGGGGTTCCCCTCGAAACTGCTCGACCGCGAGGTTCCCATCGCCGTGCACCTGCCTGAGCGTTCCGCGGTGGAGGCGTGGAAACGGTCCCATCCCGCGGATCACCTGCGCCTCGTGCTCTTCCTCCCGGGCTACTTCGATGGCCCCGAAGATCTCCACCGCCAGGGCATCTACGAGGAACTGGGTCGGCGAGAAGCCAACGGCACCTTGGCCCCGGCCCTCTGGGTGGCCGTGACCCACTACCGCACCTGGTACATGGATGCCCTCGATGGCTCCTTTCCCTACCGGCGCTTCCTCTTGGAGGAGTTGCTCCCGGAGATCGAACGCCGGTATCCCGGTTTCGGGGGTCGGCGCGAATCGCGCACCGTGGCGGGATTGAGCATGGGTGGGCTGGCCGCCCTGAACTTCGCCAGCGGAACGGAGTTGTTCGGCCGCTGCGCCGCCATCAGTCCCGCCCTGCTGGAGCCCCCCTTCAAACGTGCGGGCTTCTTCCTGCGCCCGGGCATCCGGAAGGCCTTCCCTTCGGACAAGGAAGCCTTCGCGCCCTGGAATCCCTGGAAGCACCGGGGGGGCACCGCTGAATTGCTGCTCGGCAGCGGCCTGCAGGACAAGTACGGCCTGGGGAAGGCCACCGAGGAATTGGCGGCGCACTGCCAAGGCCCCGGGCGCGTGGTGCGCCTGCATTTGCGAGAGGGGGGGCACGACTGGAAGTACTTCAAGCCCGCCTTCCTCGAATACGCCGAGGAGATCAATCAACCTCAGCGGTTGGAAACGGAGCACTCGAATACCCCGGCCCTCCGGGCAATGCAATAGGCACCCCGCGCCTGCCTCATCCTCGATGCACCCCACACCCTGCCTTGTGATTCATGGAAAGCCCACCTGACAGTCCGGGGTTCTCCGTGGGGTCCTGTGGAAATCATTTTGAGGACGCGGGTCTTAAATCCCGTGGATGGCACGATGGGGATCCGGCGCGGCCACGTATGCTGGAGGTGTGACCTCTCCTGCTTCCGCCCCCCCCACTCTGGAATCCTTGATCTCCCGCATGTCGCAGGTGGCCGTCAGCCGTGAACCCGCGCCGCTGTTGATGTTCCGCGAGAGCATCCGCCGCCGGGACATCAGCGCCGCCCGGGCCCTTTTTCCGGAACTCCAGCAAAAGGGATTGATGGAAGAAGCCCATGAGCGGCTTCGCGAATCCGTGCGCCAGGCCCCTTCCCTCCAAGCCTTGAAACTGGAAATGGATCCGCTCGCCGAACAAGCTCGCAACCGCCGTTCCGCAAACTGGCAATTGGATTCCAAACGGGTGCGCATCCGCCTCCGCTTCTCCCGAGGTGCGGCCCTGGCCTCCCTGGGCACGCCGGAGCTCCAGACCCTCTTCGTGGAAGCCCTCCGGCTGGAAGGCCTTCGCCCCGCCCTGGAACTGAGCCGGAATCCCAAACCGCTCTTCCAAATCGCGCCGCCCCTCAGCGTCGGGGTGGAGGGTTTGCGGGAATGTGCGGAATGCGAACTGTTCGAACCCGTGCGGGTGGACGTTGATCAGCTGGTGCACCGGGTCAATGACCGCCTGCCCGAAGGACTCGCCCTCGTCTCCTGGACCGAGCTGCCCACCTGGGCCAGTGCCTCCGTGGGCCTCGCCCGGGAAGCTCACTACGCGTGGCCCTGCGCCCTTCCCGTGGACGAGGTCCGCGCCAAAGTGGAGTCCTTCCTCGCCGCATCCACCTTCCACCTCGGCAAGGCTGGCAAGGTGGAGGGCCAGAAGGCCGACAAGCTTGTGGACCTCCGCCCCCATGTCACCGAGATGCACCTGGATCGCGGCACCTTGCGCTTCACCATGGCCCTGCAATCCGGCGTGGCCTTGAACCCCCTCAAGTTGCTGGGCGGCGTGTTAGGCGTGGAGCCGAATACCCTCCGGGGCCTGACGCGGGAGGACGTCATCCTCGAAGAGGACCCCCGCCTTGCCAAGGCCGAACGCTTCGAGACCAAGCTCAAGAATATCTATGAAGATGCCACCCTGCTCACCGCCGGCGGCAACATCACCCTGGTGGACGAAGACGACGACGAGCCGCTGATACTGGAGTAGGCGAAACAGAGATCACCACCAAGACACCAAGAAAAGATGAAAGGCGTTCATTCCCCTTTTGCTTTTCTTGGTGTCTTGGTGGTTGAAGCCACGCCCTTCAGGCCGCCGCATCCTTCGAAATGCTCATCAGCAACCCCAGGCAGATCAGGCTCGTGATGAGGCTGTTGGGGCCGAAGCTGATGAAGGGCAGCGGGATGCCCTTGTTGGGGGCGAGGCTGAGCACGACGCTCATGTTCATGAGGGCCTGCACCACCAGCAGGAGGGTGAGCCCCATGGCCACGAGGCGCAGGTAGCTGTCGGTGCTGCGGCGGGCGATACGGTAGCCGCGCCAGAGAATGCCCATGAAGAGGACCAGCACCGTGACGGTGCCCACGAGCCCGGCTTCTTCCCCGATCACCGCGTAGATGAAATCCGTATGGGCCTCGGGCAGGTAGAAGAACTTCTGCTGCCCCTGCCCCGGCCCCACGCCCAGCAGGCCGCCACTGCCCACGGCCAGCAGGCTCTGGATGGCCTGGTGGCCCTTGCCCTGGGGATCCGCCTGGGGATTGAGGAAGGCGATGATGCGCGCCCAGCGCCAGGGGGTCATCCAGATGAAGAGGAAGCCCACGAAGCCCAGGATGGGGATGGTCACCGCGAAGATCCATCGGGGCGCGCCCCCCAGGAACACGATGAGCATCACCACGAAGATGATGAGGAAGGCCGTGCCCAGGTCCGGTTGCAGCAGGATCAACGCCATGGGGGGGATGAAGAGCAGGAAGAGCTGCACCAGCTTGGGCAGGCTGCCCATGCGATCGCTCCAGGCCTCCCGATGCTTGACCATCCACGCGGCGGCCATGAGCACCGCCAGCGGTTTGAAGATTTCCGAGGGCTGGATGCTGCCGAAGGGCCCCAGGCGGATCCAGCGATGGGCTCCGTTCACCCGGGGACCCACCACCAGCACCGCGATCAGGAGCAGCATCAACAGCCCGTAGGCGATCTGCAGGGGGCGGACGTTCTCCTGGAGCGCCGCCACATCCACCTGGGTGAGCAGCAACATCATCACCAGGCCGATGAGCCCCGCGATGAACTGGCGTACCAGGAAGGCCGTCGCCGCCCCGCCCCCGCCCTGGGCACCCCGCACCCACGAGGCCGAGTACACCCACACCATGCCGATGGCCATGAGCATGACGGCGAAGAACAGGAGCCAGCGATCGACGGGACGGCGGAGGGGCATGGGTACAGGCTATCGGCTCTGGGCTCTTGGCTCTAGGAGCGTGTCCAAAGTAACCGGTGGGGCCGCGCTGGGGTGACGGCCGAGCGCCCCAAGGCGGCCGACCGAAGGTGGTGTGGGCGCACCACTGAGGGAGGCCAACGCAGGGGCGCGACGGCCGCCGCCTCAGCCCGAAGGGTTGAAATCAAAGGGGCCTGATCCGTCGTCGGCGCGCTTGCACGATGGCACCGCATCGCGCCGCGCGCGCCTTCTCGGCTTAGGCCCTTTGGTTTCAACGCGGCTCCCACCGGTTACTTGGACACGCTCCTAGCTGCCGCTGCCCCCTCCGCACCCGCCAGATGGGTCGAGCCCAGCCAAAGCCCAGAGCCTAAAGCCCATAGTTCCTACAGCACCAACCGCTCCTGGTACTCCCCAAACACGTTCCGCAGCGTCTCGCACACTTCGCCCACCGTCGCTTCGGCCTTCACGGCGGCGATGATGCGGGGCATGAGGTTCTCGGTGCCCTGGGCGGCGGCTTCCAGTTCGGCCAGGCGGGCCTGGCAGGCGGCGTTGTCGCGCTGCGCACGCACCTCGGCGATCTGGGCCCGGCGCACGGCGCCCAGAGCCTCGTCCACACGGAGGAGATCCGGGGCGGCCTCCTTGGCGATGGTGAATTTGTTCACGCCCACCACCACCTGGGTTCCCTGCTCGACGGCCTTCTGATAGGCATAGGCGGCGTTCTGGATCTCCTTCTGAGGGAAGCCCTTCTCGATGGCGCTCACCATGCCGCCCAGGTTGTCCACCTTCTCCAGGAGCTCGGCGGCCCGCTTCTCCAGCTCGTCCGTGAGGTGCTCCACGTAGTAGCTGCCCGCGAAGGGATCCACCACGTCGGCGATGCGGCTCTCGTGGGCGAGGATCTGCTGGGTGCGCAGTGCGATCATGGCGCTCACCTCCGTGGGCAGGGCCAGGGCCTCGTCGCGGCTGTTGGTGTGCAGGGACTGGGTGCCGCCGCACACGGCGGACATGGCCTGCACGGTGGTGCGCACGATGTTGTTGTCCGGCTGCTGGGCCGTGAGGGTGCTGCCCGCGGTCTGGGTGTGGAAGCGGAGCATCTGGCTCTTGGGATCGTCCGTGCCGAAGCGGGTCTTCATGATCTTGGCCCAGAGGCGGCGGGCGGCGCGGAACTTGGCCACCTCTTCGAAGAACTGGTTGTGGGCGTTGAAGAAGAAGGAGAGCCGGGGCGCGAAGGTCTCGAGCTTGAGACCCGCCTTCAGGGCGGCCTCCACGTAGGCGATGCCGTCGCCCAGGGTGAAGGCGATCTCCTGGGCCGCCGTGCAGCCCGCCTCGCGGATGTGGTAGCCGGAGATGGAGATGGTGTTCCAGTTGGGCACCTGCTCCGCGCAGAAGGCGAAGATGTCGGTGATGAGGCGGAGGCTGGGTCGGGGCGGGAAGATGTAGGTGCCCCGGGCCATGTACTCCTTGAGGATGTCGTTCTGGATGGTGCCGCCCACCTTGTCCCAGGACACGCCCTGCTCCTCGGCGACCGCGAGGTACAGCGCGAGCAGCACCGAGGCCGGGGCGTTGATCGTCATGGAGGTCGTCACCTGGTCCAGGGGGATGTCCTTGAACAGGATCCGCATGTCGTGGATGGAGGCGATGGACACGCCCACCTTCCCCACCTCGCCGAAGCTCATGGCGTGGTCGGGATCCAGGCCGATCTGGGTGGGCAGGTCGAAGGCGACGCTCAGACCCGTGGTGCCGTTGGCCAGGAGGTACCGGTAGCGCTCGTTGCTGGCCTCGGCCGTGGCGAAGCCCGCGTACTGACGCATGGTCCAGAGGCGGCCCCGGTAGCCCGTGGATTGCACGTGCCGGGTGTACGGATATTTCCCGGGGGCGCCCAGATCGGTCAAGGGATCCAGGGAGGCCACGTCCGCCGGGGTGTAGCTGTTCTTGAGAGGGATGCCCGAGGTCGTTTCAAACGATGGCTGCCGCAGCTTGGAGGGATCTTCCTTCACGGCGAGCTGGGTGCGGACCTGATCGAGAAAGTCCTGGGAGTACATGAGGGGGGCCTCCGGCAACCTTTCAATGTAACGTCCCGGCGACCAAGACTAAACTGAAGAGGCTCACCCCAGGACACCCCATGCAGACCCCTCCGCCTCCGCCCCCGGCCTATCTGCTGCTCAAAGGAGCGGACGTCTGGACGGGGGAAGCCCTCCGAACGGGCCAGGCCGTGGTGGTGAAGGGGCACAAGATCCTCGCCGTGGGCCCTGAGGCCACCATGGCTAAGGCCCATGCCAAAGCGAAGGTCGTCGAACTCAAGGGGGGCACCCTCCTGCCCGGCCTCATCGAGGGCCATGCCCACGTGGGCGGCCTCGGAAAACTCAAAGCCCAGGTGGATCTCGTGGGCTGCCAGGATCTCCCCGAGGCGCTGGGGCGGGTCCGCGAGTGGTCCGCCGCCCATCCCCAGGGCTGGGTGGTGGGCCGCGGCTGGGACCAGAACCGGTGGCCCTCCAAGGCCTTCCCCGCCAAGGGCGACCTCGATCGGCTCACGGGCACCCGCCCCGCCGTGCTCTTCCGCGTGGATGGCCACGCCCTCTGGGCCAACTCCGCGGCCCTGGATCTCGCGGGCATCGACAAGGACACGCCCGATCCCGAGGGCGGCCGAATCCTGCGCAACGAGGCCGGATTGCCCACGGGCATCCTCGTGGATAACGCCATGAACCTGGTGGAGAAGGTGCTCCCCACTCCCTCCGCCGCCGAAGTGGAAGGCACCCTGGTGGCGGGCCTGAAGGCCCTGCGCGCCGAGGGCTTCACCGCCGTCTGCGACATGGGCATCACCGCCGCCGACCTCGCCGCCTACCGCCACCTGGCCACGGCCGGCACCCTGCCCATCCGCGTCTTCGCGTACTTGAGCCATGACCGCGACCTGATGCTCAAAGAGCTCAGGGCCCCCCGCCCCAAGGCCACGGGCTGGTTCCAGATCCAGGGCGTGAAGTTCTACATGGATGGCGCCCTGGGCAGCCGCGGTGCCCGCCTGCTGGCCCCCTACGCCGATGCGCCGGAAACCCAGGGCCTCTGGGTGACGGATCCCGCCCTCGTGGCCCGGGATGCGGCCATCACCTTGCGCAGCGGATACCAGCCGGCCATCCACGCCATTGGCGACGCGGCCAATCGCGCGGCCCTGGATCTCCTCAGCCAGGCCCGCAGGAAGGCCCAGAACCACGTGCTGCCCCGCATCGAGCACGCTCAGATCGTCACCGCGGAAGATGCCGCCCGCTTCGGCAGCATCGGCGTCGTGGCCTCGGTGCAGCCCGTGCATTGCACGTCGGATCACAGCTGGACCCCCCGCCGCCTCGGCCCGGAGCGCACTCCGGAGGCCTTCCCCTGGCGCCGTTTCCTGGATGGCAAAGCGTTGCTGGCCTTCGGCAGCGATGCCCCGGTGGAGGATGCCAACCCCTTCATCAGCCTCGCCGCGGCCCAGACCCGGCAGGATCCCGACGGCAATCCCCCCGGCGGCTTCCTCCCGGATCAGCGCCTCACGCCCGATGAGGCCCTCATGGCCTACACCGCCTGGAACGCCAAGGCCCTGGGCCACGCCGACCTCGGCGTGATCCGCGCCGGGGCCGTGGCCGACCTCCTCTGGGTGGAGGTCGCCCTGCCCACCGCGGATGCCGCCGCCCTCCGCAAGCTCCGGCCCGGCCGGCTGTGGGTGAACGGCCTGGAAACCACCCCATGAGCCTTCCCCCATGGGCCTGAGACTCGCCCACTTCTTCCTTCCTCCCGAGGACCAGATCTATCAACAGGATCTGGCCTGGGAGATGGTGCGCGACCTCTACGAACGCTCCCGCTCCGGGCTGCTGGGGCTATCCGTGTTCCTGCTCCTGCTCTCGCACCTGCTGGACACCCCCCTCACGGCGGATCCCGGCCTCCGCAACCTGTTCTTCGCCATCTCGGGGCTCATCCTCGCCCGCATGGTGACGTCCTTCTTCTACCCGGAACTCTGCAAGCGGGTGACGGATCCCCACCGCCGCCACGTCCTGTTCGCCCTCGGGGCCTTCTTCACCGGCCTCTTGCTGGGGGCCATCACGCTGCGGGCCTTCCACGCACTCACCCCCCTGGAAGTGGCCCTCTACTGCGTCTGCCACGTGGGGCTCACCTCCCTCGCCCTGGTGAGCATGGGCTCCAGCTTCCTGGCCTACGCCCTCTACCTCGTGCCCAACGCCGTGGTGCTCCTCCTCAGCCTCTGGATCCATCCAGCGCCCGGCATCCCCCAGGCCTTCCTCGTCTTCATGGGGGCCTTCACCGCCGTGGCCCTGCTCATGGCCCACCAGGTGCATGTCGCAGTGAAAGCCCAGGCCCTCACGGCCCTGCAACTCCGGGATGCCGCGCTGCGGGACGGCCTGACGGGGCTCCACAACCGCCGCTTCGTGGATGAGATCATGGATTCCACGACCAGCCTGATCCTCCGGGAATGGACGCGCGGCGATTCCAACGCACGCAGCCTGGGGCTCTACATCCTCGACATCGATCATTTCAAATCGGTGAACGATACCCATGGCCACGCCGCCGGCGACGCGGTGCTCGCCCAGCTGGGCATGGTGCTCGGCCTCGCCTCCCGCCGCCCGGACCTCGTGGCCCGGTGGGGTGGAGAGGAATTCCTGCTCATCGCGCAGGATGTGGAACGCGACAATCCCAAAGCCCTGGCCGAGCGCATCCGCATGGAAGTGGAAGCCTTCGAGTTCATCCTCCCCAATGGCCTGCGCTTCAAGGCCACCTGTTCCATCGGCGGGGCCCCCTTCCCCTTCAGCCCCTTCGACCCAGGGGGCCTCTCCTGGGAAGCCGCCCTCAACCTCGCCGACGCCGCGCTCTATCGCGCCAAACAGGCCGGTCGCAACACGGTGCGCATCGCCCAACCCGGGCCCGACGCCCACGGCGAAGCCCTTCGCAAGCTTGGCTATTCCGACAAGCTCACGAACCTGGAATCCAGCTCGAGGTTCTTGATCATCGAGTAGGGCGGATTCTGTTCAGCGCCACGGCGCCACGAAAAGGCTTGTTGTGTCTCAACGGCCCCTCCAAGGCCGGGGTGGGCTCACGGGCCCGCCCTTTCGGGATGCCGTGGCGCGGTCTCGGCTCCCGTGAAGGATCCTGCCCCCCGGGGTATCCTTGGGGCATGAGCCTGCGCCCCGCCACGCCCCTTCTCGCCCCCTCCATCCTCTCCGCGGATTTCACCCGGCTGGCCGAGGCCCTCGCCATGCTGGAGGAAGCCGGCGCTGAAGTGGCCCACGTGGACGTCATGGATGGTCGCTTCGTCCCCAACATCACCCTTGGCATGCCCATCGTGGAGGCCATGCGCAAGGTCACGACGCTGCCCCTGGATTGCCACCTCATGATCGTGGAACCCAGCCGCTACGCCGTGGACTTCGTCACCGCCGGCGCCAATTGGGTGAGCATCCACCAGGAGGCCGACCCCCACGCCCATCGCACCCTGGACGCCATCCGCAAGGCCGGCGCCAAGGCCGGCATCGTGCTCAACCCCGGCACCCCCGTGGAGACCCTTGTGGACCTCGTGGGCGACTTCGACTTCGTCCTGCTCATGAGCGTGAACCCCGGCTTCGGCGGCCAGAGCTTCATCCCCCGCATCCTCGACAAGGTGGCCCGCCTGGATCGCATGCGCACCGAGCGGAAGACCCCCTTCATGATCCAGGTGGATGGTGGTGTCGGCACCAAGAACGCCGCCGACCTCATCCGCGCCGGCGCCGACTGCCTCGTGGCCGGGAATGCGGTGTTCAAAGCGGCGGACCCCAAGGCCGCCGTGAAGGGTCTGCAGGCGGAGATGGTGAAGGGGCGG
>DATEZP010000123.1:0-13058 GCA_035255465.1 Holophagaceae bacterium | reverse complement strand
GGTGGGGGATCGGGTGATTCTCACCCGGTTGCCCGACTCCACACGCCTCCGCACGCTTCGGAAATTGATCAGGCCTTAGACCCGGCGTTAGGTGCGCCGATGGGAATCTGTTAGCTTTACCCCAACCTTCCTCGAACCTAGGAGCGTGTCCATGCAATCCGTCGCGAGCAGCGTTGAGCGGAAAGGGCCCGAGGGCGCGGAGACGCGCGCCGGGCGATGCCGCCTCATCGGCCAAGCGCGCCGACAAAGCCATCGGGCCCTTTCCGCTCAACCCCTCCGGGGCTGGGGCGGCGGCGGTCGGCATACTTCGTCAGGTTCGGCCAGCGTAGTATCAACTACGCCTGTCCTCCCCTTCCTCGTCTGCCTCGGCCGGCGCCCCAGCGCTGCCCGACGGATTTCATGGACACGCTCCTAGAGGTCCCAATGCCGCGACTGCTTTTGGTGGACGACAATCCAAGCATCCATCGGATTGCCGAGTCCCTGCTCGCGCCCACGGCGATCGAGCTCGTGTGCGTGGATTCTGCCGCCGAGGCCCTGGAACGTTTTCAAAGCGGCGAGCGTTTCGACGTCGCCATGATCGACACGGCCATGCCCGGCATGGATGGCTGGACGCTGCTCGAGCGCCTGCGTTCCATGGAAGCCACGGCCCGCATGCCCATCGCCATGATGGCGGGGGTGCTCGATCCCGTGGACCCCGTAAAGATCCAGAACGCCCCCATCCAGGGTTTCCTGAAGAAGCCCATTGAATTGCGCGAACTGGGCGATCGGGTGAATGCCCTGCTCGCCACGCCCGTGGCGCCCGCCGCCGGCCCCGTGACGCCGCTGGATCTGGGGCCCACCGCCACCCGCCCCATGACCAAGGACGACCTCGCCCTCGCCGTGGAGGAGTTCCCCGAGTTCCGGCCCACCATCCAGTTGCCCGATGAGGATCTGCTGATCCTCGGTCCCGAGGATCTCTGGATGGAGCCGGAGGCCCCCGCCGCGCCCGCGGCGGCCTTCGCGCCCGTGATGGAGGCCGGCCTCCCCGACCTCGAGCTGGAGGAGCTGGATCTGGAGGGCCTGCAGGACCTGGCCCCCGCGCCTGCCCCCGCAGCCTTCGTGGCCCCCGCCGCGGAGCCCGTGCTGCCCGAGCCTGCCGCCGTGGTGCCGGTGCCTGAAGTGGATCACGAGCTGGATCTGGACCTGGAGCTGGCCGCGGAGGAACCCCTATCCCCCGTGGTGCCCGAAGGCCTCCCGACCATCGAATCTCCGGCCCTCCCCGACCTCGACACCCTGGGTGCCGAGGAGCTGGGCGGCTTCCTGGATGAAGAATTGCCCGTGCTGCCCGAGGCCCGCGTGGATCCCTTCCACTCCATGGCCTATGAACCCGAGCCGGTGCAGCTTGGCGGTGCGGTGGAGCCTGAAGCCGAGCCCGAAATCGCGCCGGTGGCGGCGGCCTTCGAAGCCTTTGAATCGCCCATGGCGGCGCCCGAGCCCTTCGCGCCGGTAGCCTCGGTTCCCGAGGTCCCGGTCGCCGAGCCCCCGGCGTCCTCTCCGGCGTCAGTGGCCTCCGTGGCCCTGCCCGCCAGCGATCCCGAGGCCCTCGTCCGCGCCATCCTGGCCAACCCCGCCCTGGTGGAAGCCCTGTCCAAGGCCATCGCGGGCAGCCTCAGCGAGAAGGCCCTGAAGGAAGTGGCCTGGGAAGTGATCCCCGATCTGGCAAGGAAGCTGCATTCTTAGATGCTTGCTCCCATCCCCTTCCGCCCGCAGGAACCATGATCACTGGCTATAACACCGATGTCCGCCACGGCAACCGCGTCTTCCACGTTCAGACGGAGGACAAGGGCATCGGCAACCCCAAGGTGGAGACGCTCATCTACGTGGGCGGCGAGATCCTGGATAGCTTTCGCAGCTCCTACGAGGACATGATCGCCAGCGGCCTGAAGGAGGAAGTCCTCCAGGCCCGCATGGACGAGCAGCACAAGGCGATCATCAAGGACATCAAGAACGGGAAGTACGACCCCACGCCGCCGGATCTGCTTGAGCAGCAGGCCTTCGGGGGGCGGCCCCTGGATCAGGCCATCCTCGAATACCTCCAACAGGAGGGCGAGGTGGACACGCTGGAATTGGTGCTGGATCAGCCCCTGCGGCCCACCTTCGGCGAAGTGTTCCGGTTCCAGGTGCGCGCCCGCCTCTGCGGCAGCCAAAAGGCCATTCCCGGGGCGGAAGTCACTGTGAAGCTCGTCTCCAGCCTCAAGAAGGCCGTGGGCCTCGCCAACGGCAAGACCGACGAGGAAGGCCGTTACCTGGGCGAGATTGTCCTGCCCTCCAGCCAGCCCGGCCAGTGCGCCGTAGTGGTGAGCTGCATCTCCGATCTGGGCTTCGATGAAGTGAAGGCCGTCCTCCACTCCTGAGGCTCTGGGCTCTGGCTCTAACGGATCCACGTCGTGCAAGAGATCGGCCATGGGTGGACGGAGCATGCAGCCGTTCACTGCCAGCGCCCAAAGCCCAGAGTCCAAGGGCGACGGCCTCCGGGGCCCTGACGACCCGTCAAGGCGGTGATCCCCCGCAGCGGGCCTTCCGGTACCGTGGAAGGCATGGGCAAGCCTTCCATCCTCCTCGTCCACACCGGCGGCACGCTGGGCATGACCCCCCAGGGCTCTCCGGTGGGGCTGGCGCCGGGGCCCTTCCTGGAGGGGCTGCTGGAGCGGGTGCCGGAGCTTCGGGACCTCGCGAACTTCGACCTCGAAGTCCCCTACAACCAGGACAGCGCCACGGCGGAGCCCGCGGACATCCTGGAGCTGGCGCGCCTGGTGCGGCAGCGCAGCGCGGGCTGCGAAGGCGTGGTCATCGTCCACGGCACGGACACCCTCGCCTTCACGGCCTCCGTGCTGGGCTTCCTGCTCGCGGACCTGGGCAAGCCCGTGGTGCTCACGGGCAGCCAACGTCCCCTGGCCTTCGTGCGCAGCGATGCCCGCGGCAACCTCGTGAACGCCGTGGACCTCGCCACCCGGGGCGTGGCGGAAGTGGGCATCTGCTTCGGCACCGCGTGGCTGCGCGGCGTCGCCGCCGAAAAGGTGAGCGTGCACCACTACCAGGCCTTCGAGAGCCCCAACCTCGCGCCCCTGGCGGAGATCGGCGCCGACATCGAACTGCACCCGGAGGCGGGGCGTTTCGTTCGCCAAGTGCCATCCGGCCTGGGCGCCGCGCTGGAGCTGGACATCCATGTGGTCACACCCCATCCGGGCATGTCCTGGCGTCCCGCCCCCGAGGGGGTGAAGGCCGTTTTGATCCACGCCTACGGCGCGGGCAACCTGCCCATGGAGCGGCCGGACCTCCGGGCCTTTCTGGCGGATGCGGCCGCCCGTGCCCTGCCCGTGGTCATCACCACCCAGTGTCGCGAAGGCCGCGTGGATCTCGCCGCCTATGAACTGGGCCGGCAGCTGGAAGGCTTCGGCGCCATCAGCGCCGGGCTCCACACCCGCTGGGCCGTCCTGGCCAAGCTGGGCCTGCTCCTGGGCGCCGGGAATGGCCTGCCCGCCATCCGGGAGGCCTTCGCCACGTCCTGGGCGGGCGAGCCGATGCCCGCGGCCACCTGGGGGCACCGCTAGGGGTTCCCCGATCGGAGCGACTCCCGCGGGGTCGCGGCCCTGCTTCGGGGCGTCCCCACCGGAGCCCAGCCCTGGCCCCAGCCCGGTAGAATGAACCCATGCTCGACCTCCAGCGCCTTCGCAACGACCTCGATGCCGTGGTGGCCCGCCTCGCGGAGCGGGGCTATGCCTTCGATCGGGAGGGCTACCAGCGCCTGGAATCGGCGCGCCGCCAGGTGATCCAGGAATCGGAGGCCCTCAAGGCCGAGCGGAACCGGGTGTCCGATGAAGTGGCCCAGCTCAAGCGGGCGAAGCAGGACGCCAGCCACCTGATCGAGGCCCAGCGCAAGGTGGGCGAGCAGATGAAGGCCCTGGAGGCCGCCGAGAAGGAAGCGGAGGCCGCCTTCCAAACCTTCCTGGCCGCGGTGCCCAACGCGCCCCACGCCTCCGTCCCCAGCGGCCGCGATGAACACGCCAACGTGGAGATCAAGCGCTGGGGCACGCTCCCTGTCATCGAGAAGCCCAAGGATCACGTGGACCTGGGCACGACCCTCGGCATCCTCGATCTGGACCGCGCCTCCAAGCTGGCCGGCGCGCGATTCTCCGTGCTCAAGGGCGCGGGCGCGAAGTTGGAGCGGGCCCTCATCGCCTTCATGCTCGAGCGCCAGTCGGCGGCGGGCTACGAGGAGGTCATCACGCCTTACCTCGTGAACGCGGAGAGCATGTACGGCACGGGCCAGTTGCCCAAGTTCGAGCAGGACCTCTTCCACGTGCCCCACGGCGATTCGAAGCTCTACCTCATCCCCACGGCCGAGGTGCCCGTCACCAACCTCTACCGCGACGAGATCCTGGAGGGCTCCGCGCTCCCCCTGCGCCACTGCGCCTTCACGCCCTGCTTCCGCAGCGAGGCCGGAAGCTATGGCCGCGACACCCGCGGCATCATCCGCCAGCACCAGTTCCACAAGGTGGAGCTCGTGACCTTCGCCGCGCCCGACGCGGCCGAAGCCGAGCTGGAGCGCCTCACCGGGGACGCCGAAGCCATCCTCGAAGCGCTGGAACTGCCCTACCGCCGCGTGCTGCTCTGCACGGGAGACATGGGCTTCAGCAGCCAGAAGACCTACGACTTGGAAGTGTGGCTGCCCAGCCAGGCCACCTACCGCGAAATCAGCTCCTGCAGCTGGTTCGGCGACTTCCAGTCTCGCCGCGCCAACCTCAAGTTCCGCGCCGAGGCTAAGGCCAAGCCGCAATTCCTCCACACCCTCAACGGCAGCGGCCTCGCCGTGGGCCGCACCTGGGTGGCCATCCTGGAGAACTACCAGCAGCCCGATGGCAGCGTGATCGTCCCCAAGGCGCTGCGGCCCTTCATGGGTGGGCTCGAAGTCATCCGCTAGGCGGAGGGTCCGTCACCGCCCTGCGAGTCGCGTGGATGGATTTGGGGGCTGGCGATATTCCAAGGGCAAGTTAGGTGATCCATGATCAAGCCGAATTTCATGCTGCCCCTTTTGGTGCTCCACTCTGCAAACTCCGTGACCAAAGGTATTCGGTCGGGGTCATTCGAATGCTTTGGACTGGCCTTGAATCGAGATACAAGCCCAGGCCTATTTAAGCTAATGGCGGCCTTAGAATCGGCTTTTGCAATCATTACCCTCCTTGCCTTCATTCGAGATTTTCTTCCGAATCCAAATTTCATTCCGGTCTGGCTATTTTGGACTTTCCCAATCTTCTGCATGCTCCTGGTGATCGGAATAGGAGTTCAGATCATTCGATGGATTCGATCTGGGGAAATTGGACCTGGACAGTCCCCAACCACGAGGGCCGATTCTGCTGGTTGGTATTGGGTCATCATCTTTGGCCAAATTTTCATGGCTTCTCTAATCGGAGTCGCTGGTGTTCTCATTGCAATGGGGCTTCTGAGTGCCATTCGCACCTAGCCACTCAATGCACCAGATGCTGGCGCTATGCGCCACCGCTGGTGATATCGAAAGCTAGTCCACGCACGCGCCATGAACCTGGGCCTCAATCCCCGAGCAAGGAGCGCCATGGCCAAATACCTCATCTCCTTCCCCAGCAAAGCCATGGTCGTTCCAGAGGGCGAAATGGAAGCCGTCGGCCGCGACGCGCACGCGGTGATTGAGGCGGCGAAAGCCGCCGGTGTCTATGTCTTCGCGGGCGGCATCGACGAAGGCGTGCCACCGGTACGCGTCTCCGCCGAGGGCAACGTGGCCGCAGGGGGCTATCCGTGGGCGCCGACGGTGGACGGCGGATTCACGGTGCTGGAGCTGCCGTCGCGCGAAGAAGCCGTGGCGTGGGCCGCGCGGATCGCCAAGGCTTGCCGGTGTGATCAGGAATTGCGCGTCTTCGGATTGGATCCGCGGTCCTGAGCACCGGGGGTGTGGCTTGACCCTTCATTCAAGGCGGTCCCGTTCGGCCGGCGGGGTGCTCGTTCACCTCCATGTAAAAGGCCCCGCACGCGGGGCCTTTGGGTGTGAGGGGAGCGTGGGGGGTTATTCCTCCGCGCCGCCAGGGCCCTTCTTGATGTCCTCGTTGAGGTAGATGCCGCGCAGGCGGCCCCAGAGGGAGCTGAAGCCGGCGTGGAGGCGGCCTTCGGCATCCAGGCTGCGGAGTTCGGCTTCCAGGCGGCGCTGGGCCTCCTGATCCTGGATCTCGGTGATGAGCTTGCGGCGGCCGTCGAAGTCGAGGGCGGGGGCGGGGATGCGCTTGGTGATCTTCGCGACCCAGAGCTGGCCCTCGGGGGTCCAGAGGGCGGGCGTGACCTGACCTTCCGCCGTGGCGAGCAGGGCCTGGCGGATGGCGGGGGAGGTGGCCGGGGCGTAGCCCTTGGCGGTGATGTTGTCCTCGGCCTTCACCTCACCCAGGGCCTTGAGATCGCCGCCCTTGAGCTGGGCTTGGACCTTGGCCATGAGGACCTTGCGGGCCTCTTCGAGCTTCCAGGCATCCAGCACCTTGGCGCGGATGTCCTTGAGGGGGGGCACGGCCACGGGCAGCTCCTGCTGCACGCGGGCCACGGCCCAGGCGGTGCCGGTGTTCACGGGCTTGCCCACCTCGCCCACCTTCAGGCTGAAGGCCTGGCCGATGAGGGGGTTGCCGGCGGAGAGGCCGGGCACGGTGGTATCGGTCTGGCTGAAGGGGGGCAGCACCTCGAGCTTGATGCCCAGGGCCTTGGCGGCGCTGGTGAGATCGCCGTTGCCGGCCCGCTTGCGCAGGGCCTCCAGGCGATCCTTGGCCTTGGCCTCCCCGCGGGTCTGTTCCAGTTCCGCGCGGAGCTGATCCTTGACCTGCTCGAAGGGCACCACCTGCTCGGCCTTGTGGCCTTCGACCTTGATGAGGTGGACGCCGAACTTGGTGGTCACGGGCTGGCTGATCTCGCCTTCCTTCATGGCGAAGGCGGCGGCGCTGAACTCAGGCACCATGCGGTCCTTGGCGAACCAGCCCAGGTCGCCGCCGTTGCCCTTGGCGGAGGGATCCTGGCTCTCCTCCTCCGCGGCCTTGGCGAAATCGCCGCCCTTCACGAGCTTGGCGCGGAGAGCCACGGCCTTCTTCATGGCTTCGGCCAGGGCGGCTTCGTTGCCCGCCTGGAAGAGGATGTGGCGGGCCTTCACCTGGGCCGGCTGGGCGAAGGTGGCGCGCTTCTGTTCATAGGCCTGCTTGATGGCGGCGTCATCCACCTTGAGATCGCCCAGGGCGGCGCGATCCACGGAGGCCACCTGCAGGACCCGGCGGGGGCCCTCTTCGAAGCGGGCGCCGGAGGCCTTGAGGAAGGCGGCGAGGGGGGCATCGCCCGGATCCTGCACGAGGCTGGGATCGGCCTTCAGGGAGATGGATTCGAAGGCCACGCGCTCTTCGCGGATGCGGTGCTCCTGGTTCATCCAGGCCTCATCCACGGGCACCTGGAGGGCGACCCGGCGGGCGAGCTTCTCCCCCTGGAGCATCTTCTTGGCGTTGGCTTCCTCCTGGCGGAGGTAGGCCTTGAGGGGCTCGATGCGGTAGGACTTCTCCAGTTCCGTGTAGGGCTTGATGTGGCCGTTCTCATCGAACATGCCGGCAAGTTCGGGGCCCTGCATGCGGAGGCGCTTCTCCAGGGCGGTGCGGATCTCCTCGTCGGTGTAGGTCACGCCGTGGCGATCGACCAGCTCATCCATGAGGCGGGCCCGCACCAGCTCCTGAAGGGCCTGGCTCTGGGCGAACTGGTGGAGGGATTCGGCGGGCATCTGGCCGCCGAACTGCTTGCGCATCATCTCGGCATAGCGGCCCGTGAGCTCGCTCAGCTCCCGGAAGAGGATCTCCCGGCCGTAGACCCGGGCCACCACGGAATCGGGGGTGGTGCCGCCCTGGGAGGGGGCCAGGTAGGCCACCATGCCCAGGAGCACCACGCCCATGACCGCGGCCATGGGGGTGCGGTTGGATTTGAAGACAGAACGGAAATTACGAAGCATCAGATCCTCTGGGGCACAGTCGAATCCCCTAGGTTACCAAGGGATCCCCTTCCCAGGCGTCATGACGTCACTGGCTGGGCCCTCCCGGGAGCCTTTAACCCGTTACGCGAGGGCCCGCCTGACTTAAACTGGAGGATCGGAGGGATGGACATGGCCGTCCGCGAAGTGATCACCTGGGGGGATCCCCGGTTGAAGAAGAACAGCGAGGACGTGGGTCCCTGGACCCCGGAACTCGAACAATTGGTTGCAGATATGTACGAGACCGCCCTCGCCGAGGAAGGCGTGGGTCTGGCGGCGCCCCAGATCGGCATCAACCTGAACCTGGCCGTGATCGACTGCTCCTGCGGGGAGGACCCCGCCCAGCGGATCCTGCTCCTGAACCCCGAAATCATCGCCGAAGAGGGCCTCCAGAAGGGCCCCGAGGGGTGCCTCTCCATTCCCGGCATCACCGAGGTGCTGGAACGCCCCCAGAAGGTCACCATCCGCAACCACCGGCCCGATGGCTCCACCTACGAGCTGGTGGGCGAGGATCTGCTGGCTCGGGCCTTCTGCCATGAGATCGATCACCTGCGCGGCCGGCTCTTCGTGGAGTACTTCGGCCCCGTGAAGAAGCAGGTGCTCCAGCGGAAGTACAACAAGAACCAGAAAGCGGGCTGATGCCTCACGTCGCCTTCCTCGGCACGCCCGCCGTGGCCGTGCCCGTGCTGGAAGCCCTGGCCCGGGCCGTGAAGGTGGAGGCCGTGTTCTGCAACCCCGACCGGCCCGCGGGCCGCGGCCGGGTGCTGACGCCCCCTCCGGTGAAGGTGGCGGCGGAGGCCCTGGGCCTGCCCGTGCACCAGCCCCTGAAATGGCGCGAACCCGCCACCCGGGAGCTGTGGGAGTCCCTGAACCTGGACCTCGCCATCGTGGTGGCCTACGGCCACATCCTGCCCACCTGGATGCTGGATTCCCTGAGCCTGGGCGCTTGGAACCTGCACTTCAGCCTGCTGCCGCGCTGGCGCGGGGCCTCCCCTGTGAACTTCGCCCTGCTCGAAGGGGATGCGGAAACGGGCGTGAGCCTCATGAAGGTGAGCCCCGGCCTCGATGAGGGCGCCGTGGTGGCCCAATCCCGCCGGCCCATCCTCGAGTCCGATGACACCGAGGGCCTGCTGGCCCGCTTGGCCCACGATGCGGCGGCGCTGCTGACGGCGCATCTGCCGGCCCTGCTCGCGGGCACCGCGGCGCCCGTGGATCAGGCGGGCCCCACCACCTACGCGCCCAAACTCGACAAAGGCATGGCCCGCCTGGATCCGAACCGGCCCGCCGTGGCCCTGCACCGGCAGGTGCGGGCCCTCCAGCCCTGGCCCGCCGCGGAGATCACCCTCGCAGGCCAGGTGCTCAAGGTGCTCGGCGTGGGCCCCTTGAAGGCCACGCCGGACGCGCCCGGAACCCTCCGCTGGGACAAGGCGGGCGCCTTCCTCGCCTGCGGCGATGGCCAGGCCCTGGAACTCACAGCCCTTCAACGCGCCGGCAAGCCCGTGCAGCCCGCCCTGCAGGCGCTGCAACCCTGGGGCGGGAGCGGTTCAATGGTGTGTTCTTAAGAACAGGATTCACAGGATGGACAGGATTCGAAATCCATCCTGATCAGCCTGTCCATCCTGTTCAAACCATCTAACCGATGCGCGCCGCCACGTCCCGGTACTCGGGATCCATCTCGTAGACCCGGCGGAACTCCTCCTGGGCCATGGCCGTGTGGCCCTGCTGCAGGTAGAGCTCGGCGAGGTCGTAGCGGATGCCCACGCTGTCTTCCGGGGGGAAGCCGGGGGCGTGGATGCCCTCGTTGAGCCAGGCCATGGAGGCATCCAGGTCGCCCCGGGCCTGTTCGCAGATGGCGAGCATGGAGCAGCACTCGAGCGTGCGCTCGGGATCGCCCATGGCCTTCTTGAACTCCTCGATGGCCGCGTCGATGAGCATCATCTCCTTGTAGGCGATGCCCAGGTTGTAGTGGGTGTCGTAGTCCTCGGCGTTGACCTGCTGCTCCACGCCGCTGCGGAAAGCGTCGAACAGCTCCTCGACGCTTTGCACCTTCTCCACCACGTTGGTGGTGTCGTGCATCTCCTCGCCCTCGCCCTGATCCATGAGCGAGGTGCCCAACACGTCGGTGAGGTCGAAGAAGGAGTTTTCGAAATCGTCGTCCTTCTTGGCGGCCTTGTCGGCGTGGCCCAGCTTGCGGAGGGCGCCCTCCGCCTTCTCCAGGCGGGCGAGGAGTTCGGGATGATCCGGGAAATCGTTGAGCGCCTGCTTGATCTCGAGGGAGGCCTCTTCCGGGCTGCCGTAATCCAGCTGGAAGTCGATGTCGGAGAGGAGGCTGTCCAGCTCCTCGGAGATCTCGGGACCCGCGGCGGCCACGAGGGGGGGCAGCGGCAGGGGCGCGGGCGGCGGCGCGACGGGCATCGCCGGGGGCGCCGCCAGTTCGGGTTCGGGGAAGTGGAGTTCACCCACGTCCAGCAGCTCGGGCTCCGGCTCGGTGGGGAGCATGAAGTCGGGTCGCTGGGAAATGGGGATGAGGTGCGAGGGCAGATCCGACGGCGGGGCGGGTTCCACGATGGCCGTGGCGTCCATCCAGTCCAGCTCGGGGGGCGCCATGGGGGCCTCCGGCAGCTCCGCGAGGGGCTCCAGTTCCTCCATGGGTTCCAGGGGCACGGTGGGCGCGCCGAAATCCGGGAAGTGCGTCGTGTCGAACCCGGGCACCGTGAGGCCGCCGCTGAGGTCCGGCGGCAGCGCGTAGGCCTCGGCCTTCGGCGCCGCGGGCGTGGTGGGGAATTCGAGCATCGGCAAGCCGTCGCCGGCGTCGTCCAGGCCGATGAGGGCATCCAGATCGGAGAGGGGCTCCGGCGCCGGGGGCAGCGCGGGCGCGCCCATGGGGATGGCTTCGGGCGGCGGGCCCAGGGCGATGGCCTGGGAACTCGCGGCCATGGGGGCGGCGGGCTGGCCCGGCTGGTAGTCGGGCAGGCTGTTCATGCGCCGGATGAGGCGCGTGCTGTTGGGGAAGAGCCCCTCGGCCTTATCCAGCACCTGCAGGGCCTCGCGCTTGCGGCCCAGCTTCAGGAGCTGCTCGCCGCTTTGCATGTACTGCATCTGGGCCTTGCCCAGGAAGCCGCTCTTGCGGTGCACATCGGCGATGGAATCGATGAGCTGCACGTTGGCGGGATCCAGCTCCAGGGCCTTCTTGTAGGCCTCAATGGCGCGGTCGCCGCTGCCCGTGCGGAGCAGGGCCTCCGCTTCCTTGGAGAACTGCTCCACCTTGATGCGCTTGAGGGGGTCCACTTCCGTGAGGCCGCCATGGGTGGAATCCATGGACATGCCCGAAGGCATGCTGGGCATGGCGGGCGGGGCCGCGGGGGAGGGCAGGGGTGCGCCGGCGCCGGGGGCGCCGCCCGCAGCCGCCAGGAGCCCCTTCACGTGGGCCACCAGGTTCGCGTCCTTGGCCTGTTCCGCGTGGGCGTGGGCGTGCTGGAGGTAGGTGATGCGCTCTTCGCGCTTGCCGCTCTGGTGGGCGATCTCGGCGAGGAGGATGAGGGATTCCACCGTGAACTGGTTGTTGAGGCCCGTCTTCAGGGTGCGGGCCACGGCATCGCCGGCGCCGCGGCGGGCCAGTTCCTGGGCGATGGGCTGGAAGAGGCGCAGACCCTCGTCGGCGCGGCCATTGCCCGCCAGCTGGCGCAGGGCCTTCTCGCAGAGGTGCAGGCTCTTCTCGGGGAGCTGGGGCACCTGGGTGAGGGCCTCGAGAGCGCGGTCGGCATTGCCGGCGCGGATCTCGATCTCGGCCAGGGCCTCCAGCAGCTCCATGCTGCGGGGGTTGGTGGTGAGGCCTTCGCGCAGGTGGTTGGCGGCGCCCGCGTAGTCCTGCTGGATCACGCACAGCCGGCTCTGGGTGAGGTACACCTGGGGCGTGGTGATCATCGTCTTGGCACGTTCCAGGATCTGGTTGGCCTCCTGGTGCTTCTGCTCCAGGGCCAGCGCCTCGGCGACTTCGAGGTAGATGCCGGCGGCGCGATCCTTCATGCCCTCTTTGTTGTAGAGGTCCGCCAGCTTGACCTTCATCTTCAGGTTCTTGGGGTCGAGGTCCACGACCTTGGTGAACTCTTCCAGGGCGCGCTTGATGAGGCCCTTCTTGGTGAAGTGCTCGGCGACCTGCAGGTGCACCTTCACCGCGTCGCCGGTCTTGTTCATCTGCCGGTAGAGCTCGGCCAGGCGCTGGGCCGCGTCGATGTCATCGGGCGCGTTGCGGCAGACCTTCTGCATGATGGCGGCGGCGCGGGCGTGGAAGCCATCCCGCTCGTAGGCGAGGCCCAGCCGCTTGTGGATCTCCACGCCCTCGCCCGTGCGGTTGATCTGGATGTACAGATCCCCGATCTGGTTCAGGGTGTTGTAGTCCTTCGGATTGTCATCGACGAGCTTGCGGAACTCCTCGATGGCCTTCTCCACCTTCCCGGAGGAAAGGTAGGCATTGGCGTTCTTGGAAATCTTGGCTCGGTCGATGGCCATCAAACCGCCTTTGCACGGCTAGGGGGAGAGGTCTTCCCTTCAGTCTACGGAGGGGGCCTTGGATTGAACAGACATGGTTATCCCTAAGTCCCGTGGCGTGAACGCCTCCGGGAGGAGATCCGCGAGGTGGTGGAGGGCCCGGGCCTTCCCGTTGGCCAGCAGGATCGGCAGCTGATCCGCGAACTCGATGAGCACCTGGCGGCAGGCTCCGCAGGGTGGGGTGAGCCGTTCGGCTTCGGTGACGACCACGAGGGCCTGGGGGGCCGTCAGGCCCCGGGCCACGGCGGCGCACATGGCCACCCGCTCGGCACAGGTGCAGAGGGGGTAGGCGGCGTTCTCCACGTTGCAGCCCCCCACGACGGTCCCATCGCCGAAGGCCAGGGCCGCCCCCACGTGGAACCGGGAATAGGGGGCGTGGGCCCGGGCCCGGGCGGCCCAGGCGGCTTCCAGGAGGGGTTCCCAGGCGGGGGAGTGGAGGGTGTCGTAGGCGGACATGGGGTTCCTTCGC
>DATEZP010000122.1:0-9381 GCA_035255465.1 Holophagaceae bacterium | reverse complement strand
AGCACCGCTCGATCCGGAATCCTCGGCCTTCCCGTCCCGCGCCGCGGATCCATCTCCGCGAGCACCGGCTCGATGCGCTCCCACAGTCCTGGTGGTAAAATCTCTTTGGCCATCCCTCTATATTCTGCATCCGCAAAATTTGTACAAGAGGGTTTTGCTAGCTGTTCTAAGAGGGTGCCGCCAAGTGCAGATGGGATTCAAACGCCCCGTTTAGGTTCGTGCCCAGGGGGCGGCCTGGATCGGCGCAGGCTCGGATCCGGGTCGAAGGCGCCTGGATATCGATGGTGCCTTCCGGCTGATCTCCTGTTCCGGGACCCGGTCGCCAAAGAGGTTGGCCTCCGGTGTCACTGGGCTGCCGGGCGGTGGTGATGAATTATTTCCCCCTTTCGGATCAACACATTTTCGGTGCCCTCGGTATGGATAGGTGAGGGAGGAATCGTGACGTGTTTCCGGGATCCGAGGCCGTGCTGATGGAGGAGGGGCTCCGGTCCCTTCCGGAGGCTTCGGCGGCGGACCCGCTGGAACCGCTGGTCCGGCGCATCCGCGCGGGTGAAATCGAGGCTTTCGAGGATCTGATGGCCCGCACCGAAGGCCGGATCCTGGCCCTGGCCTGGCGGATGCTCGGGGACCGGCACCTGGCCGAGGACGCGGCCCAGGAGACCTACCTCCGCGTGTTCCGGTCGTTGGGTGCCTTCCGGCTGGGCGAACCCTTCGAAGCCTGGCTGATCCGCATCGCCGTGAACGTCTGCTGCGACCTTGCCCGAAAGCGGGGCCCCGCGCCCGCGCCGATGGAATCCCTGGAAGTCCTCGCGGGGGATGCCGCGCCCATGAGCGCCGAAGAGGCCGTCCTCCTCCGCCAGCGCCGCACCCTGGTGCGACAGGCCGTGGCCGCGCTTCCTCCGGCCGAACGCGCCGCTCTCGTGCTGCGCGACCTGGAAGGCCTCTCCACGGAGGAAGCGGCCCGCATCCTGGGGGTCCGCCCCGTCACCATCCGCTCCCAGGCCGCTTCGGCCCGGGCCAAGGTCCAGGCCTTCTGCGCCCGCCTGTTGAAACCCACCGACGGAGGACGCCCATGACAGTCCATGTCCTCGAGCAGCTTCCCCTCTGGGTGGAAGGCGATCTGAGCGCCGCGGACCTCGCCCTGCTCGAAGGCCATCTCGCGGAATGCCCAACCTGCCAGGCCGCCGCGGAGAGCCTGCGGACCAGCCAGGCCTGGCTGCGGGAGGCACTGGCACCACCTTTCGTCCCCATCGACCATGAGAACCTGCGCCTGGCCGTCATAACCCAGCTCCGCACGGAAGCGGCAGCCAAACCCGTTCGCCGCCTCGCCACCCGCCCTGCCCTGCTGGCCGCCTGCGCGGTATCACTGCTCATCGCCACCTTGGTCTGGCGCCGGGGGCCCAGGGAGGCAGTCCAGCTCTTTGGGCTTGAAGGTCCCCCGGCGCCCAAAACCATGGCCGTGGCCCCACCGCCGGATGCACAGCCCAGCCATGCCCCCCGCGAAACGCCTCGGCTGGCCCAGCCCTCTCCGCGGATGGCACTCACCCAGAAAGCCGGATCGCCACCTCCGGCGGAGCCCGCCCGCATCGAATTCCAGACCGCCGATCCGAACATCCGCATCATCTGGCTGGCCCGAGCCACGCCCCTTCCCGACACGAACCCGTCCCTCCAGGAGGCACCATGAATACCTTGCTCGCCCTCACTCTCGCCGCATTGCTGTCCCCGGCCCTACCCGCACAGACGCCCCCGACTGCGCCTACGCCCCAAGCCACCCAGCCCAAAGAACCAGATCCCGATCCCTCTATGCTCAAAACCATGAAGAGCAAGGTGTTCGAGGTGAAACATCGCAGCCCACTATGGCTCAGCAACAGTGTTAGGGCCCTTCAAAGCGGGGTAAGGGGAACGTTTCTCAACTGGACCGACAACGATGGGCTGAAGCTCATCAGCGTCCGTGACTTCCCTGAGAACCTTGCCGCCATCGAGGAGGCGGTCAAACGCCTGGATGTGCCATCAGCCATCCAGAAGGCCATGGATGTGGATCTGACGCTCCAGGTATTGGTCGCGTCGAAGCATCCCGTTCCCGAGGGCGGTCTTCCAGAAGAGCTCCAGCCAATCATCAAGTCGCTGAAAGGTGCCCTCGCCTACCGTGGCTACACCTTGGCGGCCAGTTTCGTCCAACGGTGGGATCTCAGCAGTGGCCGGATGGCCCAAGGCAAAGGCCAGGTCGAGGGTTCCACTCTGGGCCTCGGGGCTGTCCAGAACCCCTCGCGGCTACTGCTTGAATGGGAGGCTTCCCCGAGCCCGAACCTCGATCAACGAATGAGCGGTATGCCCCCGCTGCAAATCTCCAAATTCCAGTTCGTCGCCATTGAGGAACAAAGCGCGGGACCGAGCCATAACCTTGCCAAGATCGAGACCAGCGTGAACCTGAAGGAAGGCGAAAAGGTGGTGGTGGGCACCACCGTAGTGAAGGATCGCGGCCTCATCGTGGTACTCAGCGCGCGGCGCGTGAATTAGCGGAAAATCCAACCACGAAGACAGGAAGACCCAAAGAAGAAGCCGCTTTTCTTCATGGCCTTCCAGTCTTTGTGGTGGATCTTTTTCTTCAGCCCTTCAGGCTTCCCACCAGGTTCCGCGCCACGTCCGGGGTTCCGGCCACCAGGTTCCCGCTGTCGAACCAACCCTGGCCAAAGTTGCATGCACCGGCCCGGGGCCCAGACGGCCCTTCATCCGGATGTTGCCTGGAAGAACCTCGCGGGCTTCCGCGATTTCCTGGCCCTGGACGCCTTCACCGCCCGCCCCGAGGTGACCCACCTCCAGACCAGCCTCATCTTCGAATTCGCCAAGGGCAAGGCGATGCCGGACTACCGGAAGCCCGCCGGCTGAGAGTCCAGAATGGATGCATGTCGATGTGCTCCGGCGTTTGGAGCCCTTATGGCGGCGGTACAAGGGCGGATATCGTATGAGCAGCGGAGAAGCCCGTTCCGATCCCCCGCCAGCACGGGACCGCAGAACACTTGGACCGGCTCTCGCTTCCTTCCCGCCTGGAGACGGAGACAATCATGCGCATTCGGCCACTCTACCCCTTGCTCCTGGGTGCGCTCTGCGCGGGGGCCGCCGCTGGGCCCGCCGAGGAACCACAGGTTGTCCCTGCGACGGCCGAGGCCGATCGGGCGATGAACGTGCCCTTCGCCTTCTACAGCGAATTCTTCGGCGCGGCGGCAGGTTACGTCTCTTTCCTGTCCGGTTATCCCCAGCCGCAGGCCCGGCTGCTCGGCACGGTGATGGCCGGCACCAAGGGGTCGGTAATGGGTTTTTTCATGGGCCGCGATATCCGGATGCCCGGCACGGAGCGCCTGTTCCTGGATCCCTGGGTCTCGCTGGGCTATTTCGCCGACAACCGCGCCTACGTGGATGGAAATCCGGCCTACCCCATGGAACGCTCCGGCAGCAACGATTCACATTCGGACAACTACATCACCGGCAACGGCAAGGACATCTTCACGCGCTTGAGGTTCAAGTACCTGCTGCCCATCGGGCACGGCCGCGACCAGACCGTCGGCTCGTACCAGTACGTGGATGGCCTGCCGGTCTCCGGAGCCACTGGAGGGGATTCCTGGAATCCCCTCCAGAGCGGCAGGACCTTCCTGGAACTGCAGCCGTTCTACCGTTCCCTGCGGGTGGCCAGCTCCGATGCCGGCATCCACTCCACGCGCCGGACCGGCGGCCTGGACGGTTCGATCTTCTGGGACAACCGCGACTACCCGGATAACCCGACCCGCGGCGGGTCGATGCGCGCCCGGGTCTCGCGCGACTGGGGCGCGGCCGGCAGTTCCGGTTCCTGGACCGTGGTGGAAGGAGAGGCCGACTGGTATCACCCCCTCGGACGCCCCTCGGGAATCCGCCAGCAGGTGCTTGCCCTGGACTTCTGGACGGCCTACTCGCCCACCTGGGAAACCAACCCGGACGGTACCGTGCGCCATGGACCCCCGGGATACACCGGCGCCACCCTGGGCGGGTTGTGGCGCCTGCGCGGTTATCCTGCCGAGCGCTTCAGCGACAAGGCCGCCGCCTGCGCGGCCGCGGAATACCGCGTCATTCCAACATGGAATCCCTTCGAGCGCCTGCCCTGGATCCAGCGGCGGGTCGGCGTCCAATGGATCCAGTTGGTGGCCTTCGTCGAGGTGGGCCGGGTTGCTCCCACGTGGCAGTTCGTACAGTGGTCCAACGCCCTCAAGTGGGATGCCGGGCTGGGCGTGCGGTTCCAGGCCAAGGGCCTGGTGGCGCGAATCGATTTCTGCCGGTCCCGGGAGCAGACCGGGGTGCAGATGATGGTGGGGCATCCCTTCCAGTTCTGACCAGGTGCGGAGCCGGAGCCTCCCTCCCCTTCCTAGCCCGGCGACCCTCGCGCGGCCTCGTGGGGGTTTTGTTGGGCGCTCTTAATTCCCAGATCCCCGGCGCGTACCCGCACAAGGATCCTCCCCCTGTTGCGCCTTCAGCGGGAAGCCTGGTTCATCCAGGCCTGCTGGCCTCGGGGATGGTCCCGGCCCTCATGCCCAAGCGGGTCGGCTCGGGGACGCGGTCGCAAGTGACCTTCGTCCCGTTGGCGGACGAGTGGCTTCGCTGGAGCGTTGTCGTCGCCTGGCGGCCTCTAGCCCATCCGTCTGCTTCGACCCGCGCCCACTTGGACCTCATCCGGTCCCCGCTGCCGGCAGGGCGTCTTGGTCGTGGCGGCCCCACGGGTCCAGAAGGGTGGGCGAAGCCGTACTCGGAACCTCCGGCTCGGCCCCTCCTCGAGGTTCTCATACCACGCTGCATTCAAAGATAGAGATCCACCACGGAGGCACCAAGGCCACCAAGGAGGCACGGAGACCTCCGTGACCCTCCACCATGGGAAGGCCGAAGGCCGCTTCCGGCCAAGCCGGAAGCCACGGGAGGTGCCCGGCCCGGATCCTTCATCGGGTATCCGGGCCCGGCGCCTCCCGTGTGCCCATGCTCCGTGTCTCCGTGGTGAATCCTTCACCCTCGAAAGCGAATCGGTATCAGCTCGCTGAGGACACTTCGAAGCGGAACGGGAAGCGGCCCAAGACTTCGCGGACCGTGTCGGCGGTGGCGCTGCCTGCCACCGTGACTTCGACCTGAATCCCGGACTTCGGATCGTTGATCACGTGCATCCGAGCGATGGAGGCGCCCGAATCGTGCAAGGCGGTGCGCAACGCATCCTCGATCTCGCGCTGCCGGAGCTCGGGCTTGAAGATCTTGCCGACGCCAGTGAGGGGCATGGCGGCCACGAGCCTGATCGCCTTCGGCCTCGCTGCACGCTCGGCGATCTGGTCCATGGCGAAGGACATCAGCTCGTCCTCGGTCACGCATGCGCCGGACTTGAGTTGCACATAGGCGACCGGAAGTTCGCCCGCATGCACGTCGGGACGACCGACCGCGGCGACGAGCTGGACCGCTGGATGCAGGTGCAGCGGCCCCTCGATGCTGGCAGGGTCGATGTTATGGCCACCGCGAATGATGAGCTCCTTCTTGCGGCCCGTCAGATGGAAATAGCCCTCGGCGTCCTGGCAGCCCAGGTCGCCGGTGTTGAGCCAACGCCGGCCGTCCCCGCAGTCCACCCACAGGCCCTGGTTGTGTTCCGCGGCTTTGTAGCCGCTGAAGACATTGGGGCCGCCGATGAGGAAGACACCGACCTCGCCGGTCTTGCAGTCGCGCAGGTAGGCATCCGCCTCGTCCAGCACGACCGCCTTCATCGGCTGCCATGGCAGGCGCAGCCCGATGGAGCCGATGCGGCGCTCGCCCCGTGGCGGGTTGCAACTGCTGACGCAGGTGCCTTCCGTCAGGCCGTAGCCTTCAAGGATCCTCAGCCCGGTCCTTTGCTCAAAGTTTCGCATCAATTCCACGGGCATGGGCGCCGCCCCGCATAAGCCGTACTGCAGCGAGCTCAGGTCCCGCCCTTCCATGGGCTGCTGCAGCAGGGCGGCATACAGCGTCGGCACGGCGCTGAAGAAGTTGATCCGGTGGTGCTCCACCAGTTCCCAGAAGCGGCTCACGACGTCGGCGTCGCGATATCCCTGCGGCGTGCCCAGGATGACATGGGCGCCCTTCGAGAAGGGAAGCAGGCCGGTCACCAGCACGGCGTTGACATGGAACAGCGGAAGGCCGCAGAAGATGTTCTTCCCCGGCCCGATGCCGTCTCCCAGCAGCTGGGCCGTGCTCCAGGCATTGGCCACCTCGTTGCCGTGCGTGCGCATCGCGATCTTGGGCGCACCCGTGGTGCCGCCGGTGCAGAAATAGGACGACAGGTCGCCGGGCTGGATGCGGCGGCCACTGACGAGGCGATCCGTCGGCTGCTTGCGCATGCCGGCTGTGAAGTCATGCACGCCGATCCGGACCGGCAGTGCGTCGCGCCCGCCGGGCAGGCCATCGGGAAGATCAGCCCCGGCCGGGTCCAGGAGGAAGACCTGCTCGAGGCTTGGCACCGAGCCAAGCACCGGCCGCAGCTTGCGCCAGAGTTCCGTTCCCGGCGCCAGCGTCACCAGCACCTTGGCCTGGCCGGCGATGAGCAGGTCAGCGATCGCCGCCGCCTCAAGCATCGGATTGATCGGGAACACGATGCCGGTGGCCTGTCCGCCCCAGATCACCAGATGCGTCTGGGGCAGATTGGGCAGCACGAAGGCGACCACGTCGCCCACGCCCACGCCCACCTCGTGGAACAGGTTGGCGCTCGCGTTGATGCCTGCGAGCAGCGCCTCGTAGTTCCAGACCTGCGCTCGCTCATGGTCCTCGACGCGCGGGAAGAAGGACAGGGCCGGGGCTCCGGGATTCGCGGCCGCGGCGGCGCGGATCATTTCATAGCTGCTGTTCGGCTGGGAGGGGGCCTGCATACTTTCAAGGGCGAGCACGTCGGCCATACAGGCGATTGCGTTCATGTTTTTCCTGTTTGGAGATGGTGGCCTTGTGCATGGTGTACCCGTGCGGTGGAACCGAATGTGCGTCCGGCCCCCGGCCGGCAAGGCCGGCCGTGCGGAGGCGGGACATGCCATGGCATCTTCGGATGCACGATCACCTCGGGGCGTCTCGCTGCACTATTGGCGCAGGGTGAGTGGCAGTGCGATTCCGGCGAGCGTCTCGGGTTTAGGGCATGCGGTCACCCGCAGGATGTTGAGGGTGTTGATGAGGCCGAAGCCGCCCTCCTCCAGGCGGAAAGGAATGGTCGGCAATTCAGGCAGATGCGAAAAAAATTGACGCTCGTCCTGAACAAGTCCGCGGAACACCGCCACGGTATCCAAGGTGACAGCCCAGCCGCCGAGGGTATGAATCTCCACCTGCGAGCTGTGCCTGCGCGGCTGCCCGTGCCGCGCAGGTTCTTCTTCCATGGCGGCGGAGTCTTCGTCCAGCCAAGCAATGGGCTGTTCCACGGCGTCAAACTGGGCTGTGGCAAAATCCAGCGGGAATTTCACAGGCAAGGGCCCAGTGGTGTGGGCGAGGATCATGTCGATCCCCTTGCATGGAATCATGCTGGCCATGTGTGGCGAAGCCAGCAGCAGGTGAGGCTGGGCGAACAGCCGCGGCGCAGCGAGCAAGCGGAGCGATTCGCGGACCTGCGCTTCATCGGTCGCATAGAATTCCGATGACGATCCATTCGCGAAACGAAATTCAAGGGTCAGATCCATCTGGCTTGGGTTCATGTCATTCAAGGGTGCGCTCATATTCCGGTTCCTTGAAAGGGAGGGTGTTTGATGTGCCATGATTCAGCCGGCGGCAGCTTCCGGAGAACAAGCTGTTCCAACATACCCTCATGCGGCATGGCGTGAATCCCCTCGCCGCGGGCGAGCCTAGGAGTGGCCCTGATCCGATCCGGCCAGGGACTCCCTGAGGCAGGCCAGCAATTCCCGAGCCGTGCCGGACGTTCCGCTCACCACGTTCCCGCTCTCGAACCAGCCCTGCCCGCCGTCCCAGTCGGTCATGACCCCGCCGGCCTCCTGCACCAGCAGGGCGCCGGCGGCGAGGTCCCAGGGCTTGAGGCCCAGCTCGAAGTAGCCGTCGAAGATGCCGCAGGCCACGTGGGCCAGGTCCAGGGCGGCGCTGCCCGCCCGGCGGATGCCCTTGGCCCGGGGGAACACGCGGCTGAGGGCGGCGTTGAAGGCGGGCCAGCGCTCGCCCAGCTGGAAGGCGAAGCCGGTGGCGAGGAAGGCGCCGTCCAGTCCCCCCTGCCGCGACACATGCATGGGACTGCCATTCCAGGTGGCGCCCATGCCGCGCACGGCCAGGAAGGTGTCTCCGCGCAGAGGGTCCAGCACGCAGCCCACCACGGGGCCTTCCGCATCCCACAGGGCCACGGAGACACACCAGTGGGGGAATCCCTGGACGAAGTTCAGGGTGCCGTCCAGGGGGTCGACGATCCAGCGATGCTCCGCGGGGTGACCGCCAGGCCCTTCGGGCCCCTGCTCCGCCGATCGTGCCGCGCCCAGCGCATCACTCCCGCTCGCCTGGCTCGGGGATGCGGAGCCTTTCCCCTCGCGCCCCCGCGCCTCGGGCGGGGTGAACCCGCCCTCCTCGCCAAGAAACCCGTATTCCGGGAAGCGGGCGTTCAGCTCGGCGTGGATGGCGGCCTCGGCGGCGCGGTCGGCCTCGCTCACCACGTCGTTCTTGGTCTTCTCGGTGATGGTGGCCGGATCGAGTTTCCGGAAGTAGCCGAGCAGCACCTTTCCCCCGGCCTGGGCCGCCGCCAGGCAAGCCTCCCGTTGCGCGTCGTACATGTCAGGCTCCCTGGAGAAGTCATGACAAGACGCCACGGGGCCTTGTCATGACCTCTCAGATTCTGCCATGGGCCTCCGCCCGCTTCTTCAAAGCCCGGATCATGCCGGGGAACACGAAGAGGTGGAAGGGCAGCACGGAGTACCAGTAGATCAGACCGAGCACGCCGTGGGGCTCGAAGAAGGCGGTCTGCTCCAGGCGCGAACCCGTCCCCTCGGGCCGCACGGTGAACTGGAGCCAGGCGTGGCCATCCAGCTTCATCTCGGAGCGCAGCCGCAGGAGGCGGTCCTCCTCGACGGCCTCGACACGCCAGAAATCCACCGGGTCGCCCACCCGGAGCTGCCGCGGGTGCCGGCGTCCGCGGCGCATGCCCATGCCGCGGAACAGCCGGTCCAGGAAGCCACGGATCTGCCACAGCCAGTTGCCCGCGGGCCAGCCATTCTCCCCGCCCAGCGCGCAGAAGGTCTCGAACACCGCGCGAGGCGGGGCCTTCACGTGCCGGTGGTGGCGCTCCAGGAACATGCCCTCGTGGGAGCCCAGGACCTCCTCCTCCTGCTCGCGGGAGAGGCTGGTGGCCCAGGTGGTCTCCACCGCATCCTCGTCCAGGCGCTGCAAGGC
>DATEZP010000121.1:0-5947 GCA_035255465.1 Holophagaceae bacterium | reverse complement strand
AGGCAGGCCGGAATGATGCTCAAGGGCCAGGAGGGCCCCGACGAGATCACCCTCTTCGCCGACGGCCGCGCCCTCGTCCACGGCCCCATGACCCCCGAGCGCGCCCGCAGCTGGTACACGGAAGTTGTCGGGTGCTGAAGGTTGAAAGAATTGAGATAAGCGGAGGAAAACGGAGGGGCGGAGGAAAGCGGAGGCACTTCCTGAAGTAGCCCGCTGAGGCCCCCGGGTTCCTTTCTCCGCTTTCCTCAGCTCCTCAGCTATCCTCCGCTTTCAACATTCCTTATCTCTGACGAACAGGTGATGTCCCCATGTTGAAGATCCTCCTTGCCTCCAGGAACGCCGGCAAGCTGCGCGAGTTCGCGGAGCTGCTGCCGGATGTCCGCCTGATTCCCTGGCCTGTGGACGCGCCGGAGCTACCGGAGACGGGCGCCTTTTTCCAGGACAACGCCCTGCAGAAAGCGGAGGGCGCGCGGGCCTGGTGGCTGGCGCACGGCCCGGAGCCCGTGGATGGCGTGCTGGCGGACGACTCGGGCCTCTGCGTGGACGCGCTGTGGGGCGGCCCCGGCGTGCTGTCCGCCCGCTTCGCGCCCGACCTTCCCGCCTACCGCAACAAGAACCGGCGCCTGCTGGCCATGGTTCCCGATGGGGCGGACCGCTCGGCCCGGTTCGTGTGCGTGCTGGCCTACGCACCCCTGCGCGGCGAACCCCTCACGGCCAGCGGGGCGGTGGAGGGCTCCCTGGCCTTCGATCACCGCGGCGACGGCGGCTTCGGCTACGACCCCATCTTCATCCCCGACGGCTTCGACCGGACCTTCGGCGAGCTGCCCCCGGAGACCAAGCACACCCTCAGCCACCGCGCCCGGGCCTGCGAGGCGTTGCGGGAGCGACTGCAAAAAATCACGCGTCCCCATCTATCTTGAAATTTCATGAATATCTTGACAATTTGAGATATTGAACAAAAATAGAAACATGGACCCCATCCAGAACCCCTTTTCGCCAGGCGCAGGCACGCCACCGCCTGAATTGGCCGGGCGTGATGCACTCCTCAGGCAGGCCGAGGTGGCTCTTGGGCGGATTCGGATCGGCCGACCAGCCAAGAGCATGATCTTGGTGGGTTTGCGCGGCGTGGGAAAGACCGTGCTCCTCTACCGCATCCGGAGCCAAGCTGAGGCGGCCGGCTACCGGGCGCTCATGATCGAAGCCCCGGAAGACAAGGCTTTGGTAGACCTGTTGGTGCCACCACTTCGACAACTCCTGTTGTCGATGGATGGCATGGCGGATCTCAGTCAAAAAGTAAAAAGAGGGCTCCGTGTCCTGAAAAGCTTCATCTCTACCGCCAAATTGAAATACGGAGAACTAGAACTCAGCATCGAGCCTGAAGTGGGTTCAGCCGACAGCGGGGACCTTGAATCGGATCTCGGGACCCTGCTGGTGGCCGTCGGAGAAGCGGCTGCAGACCGCGAAACCGCCATTGCGCTTTGCATCGATGAGATCCAATACCTCTCCCAGAAGGAATTAAGCGCGCTCATCATGGCCGTCCATCAGGTGACGCAGAGAAACCTCCCACTAGTTGTGGTCGCCGCGGGTTTGCCTCAAATCCTGGCCTTGGCTGGCCGATCAAAATCCTATTCAGAGCGGCTGTTCGACTTCCCGAGAATCGGAGCCTTGGCGGAGCCGGATGCCAGGGAAGCCCTCACAGCGCCAGTCACAAACCAAGGCGTCGCTTTCACCGAAGAAGCTGTTGTGGAAATCATCCGCGTCACACAGGGTTACCCCTACTTCCTTCAGCAGTGGGGTTACGAGGCGTGGAATACAGCAGAGAAATCTCCAATCACGAGGGACGATGTCAGCAAGGCCTCTGCCCAAGCCATCCGCAATCTTGACGAGAGTTTCTTCCGCGTCAGGTTTGATCGATTAACACCTCGCGAAAAGGACTACATGCGTGCGTTGGCAAGTCTGGGTGCGGAACCGCAGCGATCAGGTGACATTGCGGATCTCCTCCAGATCCCCATCAGCAGTGCCGCTTCATTGAGGAACAACCTCATCCGGAAAGGCATGATCTACAGCCCCGCCCACGGTGATACAACCTTCACCGTGCCCCTATTTGATCAGTTCATGCTTCGAGCCATGCCGGGCTGGACCCCGAAGTCCAAGTAGATCCCCATCGCGGGACTAGAGGATGGGCGCTCCGGTAGGCTGGAAGCATGACTTGGAAGCGCGACCCCCGGACCTGGATGGCCATCGCCGGCGTGCTGCTGCTGTGGTCCTCGGCCTTCGCCGGCATCCGGGCCGGCCTGCGGATCACGTCGGCGGGCCTGCCGGGCCTGGATGGGTATGGCCCCGGCGAGCTGGCCCTGCTGCGCTTCGGCACGGCCTCCATCGTCCTGGCCCTGTACGCGCTGGCCACGCGCATGCGGCTGCCGGAGCGGCGCGACCTGCCCATGATCGCCCTGGCGGGCTTCCTGGGCATCAGCGTCTACCACGTGGCTCTCAACTTCGGGGAACTGACGGTCCAGGCGGGCGCGGCCTCCCTGCTCATCGCCGCCGGCCCCGTGTTCACGGCGCTGCTCTCGGCCCTCTTCCTGGGCGAGCGCCTCACGCGCCTCGGCTGGGGCGGCATCCTGGTGGCCTTCACCGGTGTGGCCCTCATCGCCCTCAGCAGCGGCCGGGGCCTGCGTTTCACGCCCGGCGCCCTGCTCATCCTGCTGTCCGCCGCCGTGGCCGCCGTCTACTCCATCCTGTCCAAGCGGAGCTTCCGGCACCATTCCGCGCTCGCCTTCACCTGCTACTCCATCTGGGCAGGCACCCTGCCCATGCTCGTGTTCCTGCCGGGCCTCCTCCACAAGGCGCCGCTGGCCGCACCCTCCGCGACGCTGGCGGTGGTCTACCTCGGCATCTTCCCCGGGGCCATCGCCTACGTGCTGTGGAACCTCGCCCTCTCCCGCATGCCCGCCTCCCTGCTCTCCAGCTTCCTCTACCTCTCGCCGGTGCTGGCCAGCCTCATCGCCTGGGTGTGGCTCGACGAGGTGCCGTCCCTCCTCACCATCCTGGGCGGCGCCATCGCCATCCTGGGCGTCATCCTCGTGCAGACGAAGGGCGACCGGGCTACCGCCTCCTAGCCCGGCAACCCCTCAGTCCTGGAGGGCCACCCGCAGCACCTGGCCCAGCCCAGGGGGGGCCGCGCCGAAGTTCGACACGTAGAGCGCGCCGTCCGGTCCCAGAGTCAGCCCTGTGGGAACCACGAGGCCCGTGGCGATGTCCTGGAGCTGGTTGGAGCCCAGCACCCGGACCAGCTTCCCCGCGCCGGGGTTCGGGAAACCCGCCGCCGCGGACAACTCCAGGGCGTAGAGGCGACCCTGGGCGTCGAAAGCCAGCCCGGTGACGGTGGTGAGCCCCGTGATGGTCTCCACGATCCGGCCGGTTTCCGAGATCTTGTAGATGCGGGCCGAACCCGGCTGGACGGGGAAGGTGCTCAGGGTTCCCACGTAGAAGAACCCGTCGCGATAGGCGATGGCGGTGGGCACCACGTGGCCCTCGCTGGCGGAGAGGTCGATCAGCCGCTCCGCATGGCCGCCGGGGTTCACTCGGATGATCTCGCCATGGTTCGGCTCCACGGCGAAGAAATGGCCGTTGTTCGCCAGCATCGTGAAGAGCGATCCGTCCGGCTCGAAGTCGTCCGGTTCGGGGTTCGCCACGGGATGGGTCTGGAGGTAGGCGGACAGGTCTGCCACGTAGGCCCAGGTTCCCTTCCGCAGGTCCGCCCGGACGATGCCGGCGGGGGCGTCCGGGTTGCCGTGAGAGCAGCCTCCGCCCGCCACGAGCACATAGAGGTTCTGCCGCAGGAAGGCGACGTCCGCAGCCCCGTGGGTATCCCCGGAGGGAAGGCTCGAGATGCCCGAGGGCAGGCCCTCCACCACCGTCGTCCGCTCACCCGTGGCCGAGATCCGGGAGACCCGCGCCGTGGGCCCGCCGTGGTAAGGACCCACGGGAGGCGGCACCTGGTCGCAGGCGAAGCCGCCGCTGGGTCCGCCCCGCCCCGCCTCGGCCACGTACAGGGCCCCGTCCGGGCCGAAGGTCAGCCCCCGCGGCCCGTCCAGGCAGGTGGCGACGACGGTCACGGTCGCCGGCTGGGCCCAGGCCGGGCAGGCCAGGAGAAGCGTGATTACGGCCGTGCGCAGGTTCCTTGCATGAGAGCAGGGTTCATGAGCCGTCTCCTTTTGAATTGGGTTGAGTCGTCGCCCGCCCGCGTGCCCTGGTGGCCCAGGCGTTCCCTTGCGTCATGGCTTCCTGAACACCACCACCGTGTTGTTCGCATTCGGGCCGTCAGGCTCTCCGTCCAGGAAGAACTCGATCGGCTGCCATTTCCCGTTCTGGCCGCCATCGCCATGAATCTCGATGGTCACGTGGTTGTTCACACCGGGAAGACCGATGCTGACCGGCACCGACCGGGCTCCCCATGCCGCCAGATCGTGGGTGTTGTTATCACCCATCCGGCAGCCCCAGAGCGAGGCGAAGACGGTGTTGTCGTTGGTCCCGTTGGGGATCGAGATGTTCTCTCCGCCAAGGATCACCAGGCCGCCGACGTCCAATATCGTGGGGGCAGTGTTATCCACAAAGTGGTCGCCATGGGCCTCGAAGTGGATGGTGTTCCCATTGGCGACCGTGGCGTCGGAGCTCAGCCCTCCGATGAGGATCGTCCCCGCCCCGTTCGCATAGAAGCGGTTCCCTGAGGAAAAGACATTGACTGTGGACCGGAGGGCCCGGTTGTTAACGATCAGCCGGCCCTGCTGGTTGCCCCAGGATCTGTTCCCGATCATGCGGGCGTTCACGGTGCTGCCGGTCGCGCCCACGAAGTTGCCCACCCGCACGCCCTCGGAAACGCCGAAGGGATTGTTGAAGAAGTCGCAGTCGATGATGTCGATCTCTAGCGTTTCGCCTGATGCCGCAGGCCCGAAATTCAGGGCATTGAGGCCGCGCGCCGAGCCGGTCGAGGCCACGTGGGCGATCCTGACGAAGGCCGTCCCGGGAAGTAGCGGCTGAAGCCCGGTGTCGATGTTGGCCTGCCCGTTCTGGGTGTTTCGGACCGTCAGCCACTCGACCGCATTCCTCCCTTTTCCGGTCCTCACGGCCGCGTTCGGTACGCTGGCAGCGGGAAAGGAGGATCTTGGAAGGTCGAATGCATCGATGACCACGGCGCTCCGGTCACCCACCAGGCCGGTGAGCGACATGTCGACCTGGAGCTCGAGCCGCCCGCCATTCGGACGAGCCAGACCTGTCGAATCAGTTCGAGAGAGCATGTAGATCCCTGGCGCCAGCACGAGGGTCGCGCCAGCGTTCGCCGGATCGTTGACGGCGGCGTAAAGCTGCTCGATCCCGTTCACCTGCACCACGGCAGGGACCGGCTGGGCCCAGGCCAACCCGGCCAGCAGGAAGGAAACTATGGCGATGAGAGGCCTTATCACTCGAGAGCAGGGACTCATGGCACATTCCCTCCATCTGATTGATATAAATTCAAAACAATATCAATGACGGTATTTCCCATTAACCGGATAATGTGGTCCACGACCAAGAGGATGTCAAGGGCCGGCCAAGCAAATTCGGCAGCCCTGCTTCTCTTGGGTACTTAGGGGCTTACAGGAAGAGCCTCGGATCCACGCGGGCGTTGTTGAGGCTGAGGGACCAGTGCAGGTGCGGGCCCGTGGCCCGGCCCGTCATGCCGACCTCGCCCAGCAGGTCCCCCGCCTTCACCACCTGGCCCTGGGTCACGGTGATTTTCGACAGGTGGGCGAAGAGGCTCACCACGCCCTCGCCGTGGGCCAGGAACACGGCGTTGCCGCTGAAGAAGAAGTCGCCTGTGAGCACCACCACGCCCGCGGCGGGGGCACGCACGGCCTGGCCCGCCGGAGCCTTGATGTCGAGCCCCGCGTGAGGGGCCCGGGGCTGGCCG
>DATEZP010000120.1:0-15133 GCA_035255465.1 Holophagaceae bacterium | reverse complement strand
CACCCCCCGGGGACCCAGATCTTGGGGTGCCTCCCGAGGGTCGGAACCCGCCTCGACCCCCCTTAAAAATAATTCAGCTTTTTGCCCATCCCCCTCCTATCCCTGTCCAAAATCGGTTAAAGTTTCCCATCAGCTTCAAGGGGTTTCATGGCTCAACGTGCAGTGCTTCTCGGCCTCGATCTAGGCGCCAGCAAGGTGGTTGCGGTCGTGGCGGTGCTCGGGGAGGACGGGACGCTGACGGTGACCGGGGCTGGACAGGCGGACCCCCAGGGTGGCCTGCGCCTCGGCGAGATCAACGACATGGACCTCGCCACGAAGGCCATCCGGCGCGCCGTGGAAGAGGCCATGAACACCGCGGGCCAGACCCAGGTGGATGGCATCCGCGTGGCCGTGGATGGCATCCAGTTCCTCGGTGAGAACCTCCGCGACACCATCACCATCTCGAATCCCGACAAGATCATCACCGCCACGGATCGCGACCGCGTGCTCGATCAGGCCACCAACGCCAGCAAGGTGGCCAAGGAGCAGCAGGTCCTCCACCGCATCCCGCAGATGTTCCACATCAAGGGGCAGGCCAATGTGCGCAACCCCGTGGGCATGTACGGCGAGACGCTGGAGGCCGAGGCCCGCATCATCGTGGCCCCCGGCCCCGTGGTGAAGAACATCGAACTGGCCCTCAAGAACGCCGGGCTCGGCGGTGCGGAACTCATCCACGCGCCCCTCGCCAGTGCCGAGGCCGTGCTCAACCGCGAGGACCGCGAGAACGGCGCCGTGGTCGTGGACATCGGCGCGGAGCTGACCCACGTGGGCATCTTCCTCCACGGCAGCCTCTTCCACTCCGCCGTGATCCCCATCGGCGGCAAGCACTTCACCCAGGACCTGGAGATCACCAAGCACCTGGGCGGCTTCACCGTGGCCGAGCGCATCAAGGTGCGCTACGGGCACGTGCTCCCGCCGCACCTCGTGGCCGAGGAGTACGTGGAGCTGGAGGACGAGGGCCGTCAGGTGAGCCGCCGCGAGATCGCCGAGGTGCTCCACGCCCGCGCCGCCGAACTGCTCAACCACGTCACCGCCGAGATCGGCCGCACGGGCCTCACCTACGAGATCCACGGCGGCGTGCACCTCGTGGGCGGCGGCAGCCTCCTCTCCCACCTGCCCCTCATGGCGCAGACCGTGCTCGGCCGCCCCCGCGTGGTGCTCGGCCGGGTGCACGGCGTGAGCGGCCTGCCCCAGGCCACGGGCAACCCCCACTGCACGACCGCGCTGGGCGCGGTGAAGGCCCTCGCCCGGGATCTCCAGGAGCGGGGCAAGCACCAGGACCGCAGCAAGGGCTTCCTCGGGAAGCTCAAGGAAATGTTCTAGGAACCGGAGCGACGATGAGCGAGATCCCCTTCCTGCCCGTGCCCGCTGAACTCCCCGGCGCCAACATCAAAGTCGTCGGCGTGGGCGGCGCCGGCTGCAACGCGCTGAACCGCATGGTCGAGGGCGGGGTCACCGGCGTGCAGCTCATCGCCATGAACACCGACCAGCAGAGCCTCGCCCAGAGCCAGGCCCACCTGAAGCTGCCCCTGGGCCCCACCACCAGCCGCGGGCTGGGCGCGGGCGGCAACTCCGAGAAGGGCGCCACCGCCGCCGAGGAGAGCCGCGAGGAGATCCTGGGTTGCCTCGCCGGCGCCGACATGGTCTTCATCACCGCGGGCATGGGCGGCGGAACGGGCACCGGCGCGGCACCCATGATCGCCAGCTACGCCCGCGAACAGGGCGCCCTCACGGTGGCCGTGGTCATCACGCCCTTCGCCTACGAGGGCCGCGGCAAGGGCGAGCGCGCCCTGGCGGGCCTCGAGAACCTCCGCCAGACGGCGGACACCGTCATCGTCGTGAGCAACGAGCGCCTCAAGTCCGTGTGCGATGCCCGCGTGGGCATGAAGGATGCCTTCCGCATGGCCGACGGCGTGCTCATCCAGGGGGTGCGCGGCATCGCCGACATGATCCTCCGCCCCGGCATGATCAACGCCGACTTCGCCGACGTGGAGGCCGTGCTCCGCGAAGGCGGCGAAGCCCTCATCGGCACCGGCCAGGGCCGCGGCGAGGAGGCCATCCTCGACGCCCTCAAGAAGGCGCTGGCCTGCCCCCTGCTCGAGCGCGCCCAGGGCGGCGCCGCCAGCCAGGTGATGCTCTCCATCACCGCCAACTGGGACCGCATGGAGCTCTCCATGATGGAGACGGCCATGAACTTCCTCCAGGATCACTACGGCCACCGCCCCGACATCAAGGCCTGCACCGTGGAAGCCCCGGAGATGGAGGATCGCGTGCTCGTCACCATCCTCGCCAGCGGCTTCGACGGCGATGAGCAGGTGAAGCAGGAGCGCCGCCACAGCCTGAACCTGGAGGACCGCACCTACAACGTGGCGCCGGTACTTCACACGGCCTCCGCGGCGGCCAACGTGGTGCTGCCCCCCAACGTCACCAGTGGCGCCGTCTATGGCGAGATGCCCCAGGTGCCCGGCGTGCCCGCCGCCCTGAATCCCCCGACCCCCACCCGCCTCCTCCCCCAGGCCCCCACCCCCAGTGGGGAAGTGGCCGGTTTCAACGAGGACCTGCACGTCCCGGCCATCATCCGATTCGGCCAGGGGCGGCTGCCCATGGAATAGGCCTCCCGCCATCGGGTTTCCGATGGCGTGGGTCAGTTCCCTTCCCGCGCGGGGGGGAGCATGGGCCGTAGAAGGCGGAGCATGGCCCCCGGATCTCCCTTGGGATCCGAAAACTGGATCCGCCGGACCGCCCGCACCAAGGCGGGGCTCGTGAACTTGCGCGGTGGCTCGGTATTGTGGCGCACCCACATCACCTTGCCCAGCGGGGGGAAGAGGTAATCCAAGCGGTCATCCAGGTTGGCATCCCGGGATTGCAGATCCAAGAAAGCCTGCACTTCCCGATCCCCCAACTGCTCTCTGCCCCCGGGCAACTGGGCGGCCAGGGCGCCCTCCAGCCACCGGCGCCGGTTCCGGGCGCCAAGCCCTTCCGTGAACCGGATATGGATCGCCGCCCACACCGACCCTTGCTGCATGGCTTCCAGGAGCCCTTCCGCAGAGGCCTTTCCACCCGCGCGTTTGAGGTACCGCTGCAAATCCACCGCGCAGACGGAGGAGAGGATCGACACGCCTGCATCCTCCACGACCAGCGCCTGGCTCACCGCCAAGTTCGGCGCTCCCTGGGCCTTCCACCAAGCCGCCGGAACGGCCTGAGGATCCTGGCGCACCTGCGCGGGAAGGGGGATGGGAAACAGCATGGCACCTGGAGCGAGCGTCTGCGGTGAACGCGACAGCGACTATACCAGCCCCCAGGGGGCCCTCGCTGCGGGCCAGTAGCATTCTTTCCGGGGTGGACCGGCGGGGAGGCCCAGAGGGGCCCTGGTAGACTCCCCGAACCCAACTTCGCCCGGAGCCCCAGAGGGGCCCTGGTAGACTCCCCGAACCCAACTTCGCCCGGAGCCCCGCCATGTTGCACCTCCGCCCTATCGCGGCCATCCTCCTCGCGGCGCTTCCGGCCCTCACCCAGAGCCCCCTCTGGTTGAGGTATCCGGCGCTCTCCCCGGATGGGAAGACCATCGCCTTCTGCTACCAGGGAGACCTCTACCGGGTGAGTTCCGCGGGCGGCCCGGCCATCCCGCTCACCGTGGGCGAGGCCCATGAGATGTCGCCGGTCTGGTCGCCGGATGGGAAATCCATCGCCTTCGCCTCGGACCGCTACGGCAACTTCGACGTGTTCATCATGCCCGCCGAGGGTGGCGAGGCCCGGCGCCTCACGTTCAACGCCTCCCGCGACATCCCGACCGCCTTCACGCCCGATGGCCGCGAGGTGATCTTCAACGCGCCCCGGCAGGACAAGGCCGCCAGCGTGCGGTTCCCCTCTCGCTTCCCCCAGCTCTACGCCGTGGGCATCACCGGCGGCGCGGCGCGGATGATCGACCCCACGCCCATGGAAGCGGCCGTGGTGGATCCTTCCGGGAAACACATCCTCTACCAGGATCTGAAGGGCTTCGAAAACGCCTGGCGCAAGCACCACACCTCCTCCGTGACCCGGGACGTCTGGAGCTTCGACGTCGCCACCGGCAAGCACCACCAACTCACCACGGATCCCGCTGAAGACCGCAATCCCGTCTACGCTCCGGATGGGAAGAGCTACTTCTTCCTCAGCGAACGCGGCGGCACCTTCAACGTCTACCGCGGCAGCTTGGAGCATCCGGCCGAGGCCAGCGCGCTCACCACCTTCCAGAAGCATCCCGTGCGCTTCCTCAGCGCCGCCAAGGACGGCACCCTCTGCTTCGCTTGGGATGGTGAGCTCTACACCCAGGCGCCCGGCGCCGCCCCGAAGAAGGTGGAAGTCCGCATCGGCGTGGATGGCCGCGCCCAGGTGGAGCGCATCCTGCCCGTCAATGGGGGCATGACGGAATTCGTGCCCTCCCCCAACGGCAAGGAAGTGGCCTTCATCTTCCGGGGCGAAGTCTTCGTGAGCAGCCTCGATGGGGGCCACACCCGCCGCATCACGAACACGCCCGGCCAGGAACGCAGCGTGGGCTTCAGCCCCGATGGCCGCACCCTGATCTACGCCGCCGAGCGCGATGGCAGCTGGGACCTGGTGACCAGCAAGCTCACCCGCGCCGAGGAGAAGGTCTTCTACGCCGCCACGGTGCTGGAGGAGAAGGTGCTCCTCGGCACCCCCGCCGATGAGTTCCAGCCCCTCTTCAGCCCCGATGGGAAGGAAGTGGCCTACCTGGAGGAGCGCACCTCCCTCAAGGTGCTGAACCTCGCCACGGGCAAGACCCGCACCCTGCTCCCCACGGGCAAGAGCTATTCCTATGCCGATGGGGATCAGGACTTCGCCTGGTCGCCGGATTCCAAGTGGATCACCCTCTCCTTCAACACGAACATGGGCTGGATCCGCGACGTGGGCATCATCGCCGCCGATGGCACCGGCAAGTTGGTGAACCTGAGCCGCAGCGGCAACTTCGATGGCAATCCGAAGTTCAGCCCCGATGGCTCCATGGTCGTGTGGACCACGGATCGCCAAGGCCTCCGCAACGCGGCGCAGCAATCCTCCACCTTCGATGTGTACGCCGCCTTCCTCACCCAGGAGGCCTGGGACCGTTACCACCTCAACAAGGAGGAATTCGCCCTATTGAAGGATCAGGAGGACAAGGCCAAGAACGGGGATAAGGACAAGGACAAGAAGGACGAAGCCAAGGACAAGGAGAAGGAGAAGGCCAAGGAGCCCCTCAAGATCGATTGGGAGGGCCTGGAAGATCGCACCGTGCGCCTCACGACCCAGGCCTCGGAACTGGGCGATGCCATCCTTTCCAAAACCGGCGACAGGCTCTTCACCCTCAACCGCTTCGACAAGGGCTACGACCTCTGGAGCCTGGATCTGCGCACCCGCGAGATGAAGTTGCTCACCAAGCTCGAAACCCGTCCCGGCAACAACCCCGTGGGCCTGGAGCGCAGCTCCGATGGGAAATCCATCCTCGTGCTGGCCGACGGCAAACTCGCCAAGGTGGATCCCGAATCCGGCAAACGCGACGCGGTGGCCGTGAACGGCGAGATGGTCCTGCGCCCCGCCGAGGAGCGGGCCTACATCTTCGAACATGCCTGGCGCCAGGCCGGGAAGAAGTTCTACGTCGAGAACCTCCATGGCGTGGATTGGCCCTTCTACGTGGCCGCCTACCGCCGCTTCCTCCCCCACGTCTCCAACAATCACGACTTCGCAGAGCTGCTCAGCGAACTGCTGGGCGAATTGAACGCCTCCCACACCGGCGGCCGCTATGCGCCGCCCCAGGATGGCAAGGATGCCACCGCCTCCCTCGGCCTCTTCCTGGAACCCGCCCCCACCGGCCTCAAGGTCACCGAAGTGCTGAAGAAGGGCCCCGTGGATACCGCAGGCTCCAAAGTGAAGCCCGGTCACCTCCTCGTCGCCATCGACGGCCTCGCCCTCTCGGCCTCCGAGGATCCGGCCATCCGGCTCAACCGCAAGGCCGGCAAGCCCACCCTGCTCACCTTCATGGATCCCAAGGACAACTCCCGCTGGGATCAATCCGTGAAGCCCATCAACGCCCAGCAAGAGAACGAGCTGCTCTACACCCGCTGGGTCGATCGCTCCCGCGAGGCGGTGGAGAAGCTCTCCGGCGGCCGCCTGGGCTACGTGCACGTGCGGGCCATGAACGACCCCAGCATGCGCACCGTCATCGACGAAGTGCTGGGCCGGCAGGGGCGGAAGGAAGCCCTCGTGGTGGACACGCGCTTCAACGGCGGCGGCAACATCCACGAGCAGCTGTCGGATTTCCTCTCCGGGAAGAAGTACTTCGACGTGGTGCCCCGGGGCCAAGCCTACGGCCACGAACCCCTCATGAAGTGGATCAAGCCCTCCATCGTCGTCATGGGCGAATCCAACTACTCCGATGCCCACCTCTTCCCCGTGGCCTACAAGCTCAAGGGCCTCGGCCGCACCGTGGGCATGCCTGTGCCCGGCACCGGCACCTTCGTGTGGTGGGAGACCCAGATCGATCCCACCGTGGTCTTCGGCATCCCTCAGGGCGGCTGGATCACCCCCGATGGCAAGTTCTGCGAGAACACCCAGCTGGAGCCCGACCTCCGCGTGCCCATCGCCCCCGAGGACATGGCCGCGGGCCGGGATACCCAGCTCGAAGCCGCGGTGAAGAGCCTGTTGGCGGACCTGGGGAAGCGCTGAGGTCTTGAACGCAAGTGCGGGTCCCACCCCCCTCGGGTGGGGCCCGCATCCCTGGGCCGCCGGCCCCGGAGGACCACCCATGGCGAACGTGGATCGATACCTGGATTCGAATCCGAGAAACCTCCCCCGGAGCGCCTTCGCCCTCGGGCTGGGGTTCCTGGCGGTGGTGGGCCTGTCCTTGGCCGTGGATCAGGTGCTGCACCTCGCGAAGGTCTATCCCCCGTGGGGTCAGCCCATGCCCGACCCCTTCCCCAACGCCCTCGCCCTGGCCTACCGGATCGTCTTCGGCGCCTTCGGCAGCTTCATCGCGGCGCGGCTCGCGCCCCGGAATCCCATGCGCCACGCCTTGGCCCTGGGGGCCATCGGGTTCGTCCTGAGCCTGCTCGGGGCCATCGTCACGATCCCGCTGCACCTGGGCCCGAGCTGGTACCCCATCGCCCTCGTGCTCACGGCCCTGCCCTTCGCGTGGGTGGGAGGCCGGCTCGATCGCCCGCGGGCCTGATCCCGTTCAGTTCCCCTCGGGCAGCCCCGCCCAGCGATCCGGCCCCGCCAGGGCCTGGGCCAACCGGGCCAGGAACGGGGCCCGGGGCATGGGCTTCGCCCCCAGGCTCGTGGTGTGCGGATTCTCCACTTGGCAATCCAGCAGCGTGAAACCCCAGGCCTCCAGGCGCGCCGCAAGCATGGCGAAGCAGGCCTTGGAGGCATCCGTCTCCAGGCTGAACATGCTCTCGCCGAAGAAGGCGCCGCCCAGGGCCACGCCATAGAGGCCGCCCACCAGGCGATCCTCCCGCCAGGCCTCGATGCTGTGCGCCCAACCCTGGTGATGCAGCGTCGTGTAGGCCGCCTGCATGGCCGGCGTGATCCAGGTGCCCCGCTGGCCCGCCCGGGGCGCCTTGGCGCAGGCCCGCACCACCTGGGCGAAGGAGGTGTCCATGCGCAGCTCGAACACGCCCTGCCGCAGCACCTTGGCGAGGCTGCGGGAGATGTGGGCCTCCCCCGGATGCAGGCAGCTCCGCTCGGGCGGGCACCACCAGAGGATGGGTTCGCCCTTCGAGAACCAGGGGAAGATGCCTGCCCGGTAGGCCGCGAGCAAACGCGGCACCGAGAGGTCGCCCCCCACGGCCAGGAGGCCATCCTCGTCCGTGGCCTCGGGATCCGGGAAGACGGGCGCTTCCCCCAGCAGCCAGGGGCCATGGGGGCCCAGCCGCGGGAAGGTGGTCATGGCATCCGCAGGCGGAGTTCGCCTTCCTCCACGTCCAACGCGCAGGGCCCGCCCTCCTTCAGGCCGCCGAAGAGCAGCGCCTCGCTGAGGGGCTGTTTCACTTTTTGTTCCAGCAACCGCGCCATGGGACGCGCTCCGAAGGCGGGCTCATAGCCGTGCTGGCCCAGCCAATCCAGGGCGGCTTCGGTCCAGGTGAGGTCCACCTTGCGGCCCTTCACCTGGGCCGCCAGCTCGCCGAGCTGACGGGCCGCCACCTGGCGCACCGCTTCCACGGGCAGGGCGTGGAAGGTGAGGGCCGCATCCAGGCGGTTGCGGAATTCGGGGCTGAAGGCCTTCTCCAGGGCGCCCTTGGCGCTGCGAGAGCCCTCCCCCGTGAAGCCCAGGCGGCGGCCGCTGAGATCCTGGGCGCCCACGTTCGTCGTCATCACGAGGATCACGTGGCGGAAGTCCGCGGTGCGGCCGTGACTGTCGGTGAGGGCGGCGCGGTCCATGACCTGCAGAAGGATGCCCTGGAGATCCGGGTGGGCCTTCTCGATCTCGTCGAGCAGCACCACGGCGTGGGGGCTGCGGCGCACGGCGTCCGTGAGGAGGCCGCCTTCCTCGAAGCCCACGTAGCCCGGTGGCGCGCCGATGAGGCGGGCCACGGCGTGCTTCTCCATGCACTCGCTCATGTCGAATCGCAGGAAGGCGATGCCGAGCGTCGCCGCCAGCTGCTTGGCCAGCTCCGTCTTGCCGACGCCTGTGGGCCCCGCGAAGAGGAAGCAGCCCATGGGCTTGTCCGCGCTGCGCAGCCCCGCCCGGGCCAGCTTCACCGTCTGCGCCACCTTGGCGATGGCATCCGCCTGCCCGAAGACCTTGGCGTTGAGCGTGCCTTCCAGGGTGCGCAGGGCCTCGCGATCGTCGGCCCCCACGCTCTCGGCGGGCACCTTGGCCAGTTGGGCGACGACGGCCTCCATGTGGGCCACGGTGAGGGCCTTGGCCCGGGCCTTCTTGGGCCTCAGGCGCTCGGCGGCCCCCGCCTCATCCAGCACGTCCAGGGCGCTGTCCGGCAGGTGGCGCTCCGTGAGGTGCTTGGCGGCGAGGCGCACGGCGGCTTCCAACACCGCATCGGGTGCCTTCACGCCGTGGTGTTTCTCGAAGCGCGAACGCAGGCCCTTCAGGATCTCCACGGCGTCGGCTTCGGAGGGTGGCGCGAGGTCCACGGCCTGGAAGCGGCGGGCCAGGGCGCGGTCCTTGTCCAAGCTCTGCTTCATCTCCTGGAAGGTGGTGGCCCCGATGCAGCGGAGGCTGCCGCCCGACAGCGCGGGCTTCAGCAGGTTGGCGGCGTCCAGGCTCCCTCCGGACGTGGCGCCCGCGCCGACCACCGTGTGCAACTCATCGATGAAGAGCATCACGGGGGCGCCCTTGGCCTCCTGATCCTGCAAGGCCTTCAGCAGGGCCTTCAGCCGCTGCTCGAAGTCGCCGCGGTAGCGGGTGCCCGCCATGAGGGAGCCCAGGTCCAAGGCGTAGAGTTTGGCTGAAGCGAGGGCCTCGGGCACGTCGCCCGTGGCGAGGCGCTGGGCGAGGCCTTCCACCAGGGCCGTCTTCCCCACGCCGGGATCGCCCAACAACAGCGGATTGTTCTTGCGGCGGCGCAGGAGGATCTGGAGCACGCGCTTCAGCTCCGGTTCCCGGCCCACGAGGGGATCCAGCTCGCCCGCCCGGGCCCGGGCCACCAGATCGGAGGCGTAGGCTTTCAGCGGATCCTCCGCCACGGCGGGGCCCTCGCCCTCCTCGCCCTCGGGCGTGGGCGCGGCGGCGGGCTGGCTGTGGCTGAGGGTCCGCAGCAGGGGGAGGCGCTGCACGCCGTGATTGCGCAGGAGGAACCGCGCGTGGCTATCCCTCTCCTCCAGCAGCATGGCCAGCACGAGGCCGCCATCCACCTCGGCGCGCTCCGAGGAGAGGGCTTGGGCCCAGGCCCGCTCCACGACGCGCTGGAGGCCCAGGGTGGGCATCACCTCGAAGGCCTCGCCCGCGGGCACGGGGGTGTGCACCTTCGTCAGTTCCGCCTCCAGATCCACCTTCAACTTGGGCAGGTCCACGGCACAGCCCGCGAGGGCCGCCGCGGCGCTGGGCTCCTCCAGCAGCGCGAGCAGGAGGTGTTCCAGGGAGGCCAGCTCGTGGCGCCGCTGGGCCGCCAGCTGGAGGGCCGATTGCAGGGCCTTCTGGAGGCCGGGCGTGAGGCGCGGGCTCATTCCGCCTCCGCCGTGCAGAGCAGGGGGAAACCCTCGCGCTCGGCCAGGGCCTTCACCTGGGCCACCTTGGTTTCCGCCACGTCCCGGGTGAACACGCCCGCCACCCCCACGCCCTGGCGATGCACGGCCAGCATGATGGCCTGCGCCTCGGGCTCGGGCTTGCGGAACACGGTCTTCAGGATGAAGACGACGAAATCCATGGTGCTGAAATCATCGTTGTGCAGCAGCACCTTGAACATCCGCGGCGCCTTGAGCGCCGCCTTCTTCTGGGTAAGGACATCGCCGAGTTCGGCGGGAACGGAACGGGCCATGGATCGAGTTTACCGCCGCAGGTTCCCACAGGCCCGAAGCGCCCCGTCCTCCACGAGGGTCTGCAGGCCCGCCAGCAGTTGGGCGTCGCCCAAAGGCGCCCACGCCTTGAGGCGGGCCATCAGGCGGTGGGCCGGCTCAGGGCCGGTCAAGCTCCGCAGCCACTCAATCAACACAGTGCGGGGGATCCAGGCCTCCGCGCGATCCAGGGCGCCCGGAGGCCCCCCCGCGAAGACCAATTCCTCCTCCGGAGCGAGCCAGAAGGCGCCCACCTCCGGAGCCGCCGCCCCTCGCCGCGCCCAGTAACGGGATCCGGGCCAGCGCCGCTCCATCCCGTAGTAGCGGGCTCGGGCCGCCAGGTAGGGGGCGAGCTTTCCCCAAACGTCCTCTGGCATCGGAGTCGGGGCGCCTTCCAGGGCCCCGAGCAACCCCGGAAGGGCGTCCAGGACGCCGTTCAGGGCCCGCTCCAGTCCGTTGCCCCCCAAAGGATCCCCACCCAGGGCCGCATCCCCCAGGGCGAGCCAGCCCCGCCCCAGGGGAGGCATCAGGAAGCCGGTGTCGGCCCGGATCACCCGGGGCGCGGGAAGCGCCTGCCCCGCCACCAGCGCGGCGGTGTGCGGCGCCCGCGCCAGCGCCTGACTGAAGGCCTCCTGGAGGGCCTGCTTCCCCCCCGGCGGAAGAAGGTCCGCATCCGTGAGCCACACGCACCGCAACCGGCCCGTGGGCTGCGGCACGCTGTACCACCACCCCTGCGGCTCCGCCTCGAGGAGCAACTCCGTGCCCAGGTCGCGGCCCGTGGCGGGAAGGTCCACCAAGAGGCCCACCTGCCGGTCCACGGAGATCCACCGACGCTCGGCGCCCAGTCCCGCCGTGGCGGGCGCCCCCCGGCCGCTGGCATCCACGATCATCCGGGCCTGGAGCCCGGCCCCCGCACCTTCCAGCCGGAAGCCCTGCCCCGCGCGGCACACCCGGGTGGGGCCACCGCCTCGGTGGATCCGCGCCCCCTGGGCACGGGCGACCGCATCCAGCATCCGCTCGAAGGCGGTGCGGTCCACATGCCATCCCTCGCCCAGGGGATGCACGAGGGCGTCACGCGTGTGGAGGTCGGGGCTTCCCCACGCGGAGCGCACGCTCCGGAACGGCACGGTGGGTAACCCCAGGAAGGCCTCCCAGGCGCCCAGCTGCTCGAGCGCGGGCCTCAGGGCCGGCCCGAGGGTCTCACCCGCCTTGAAGGGCGTCAGCGCCTCCCGCTCGAACACGGCCACCGACCAGCCCTGCCGGGCCACGGCGCCCGCGAGGGCGAGCCCGGCGGGCCCGCCCCCGAGGATGGCGAGGTCGAGCATCCCCACGCTCCTAGGTCCCGATGCCCGGGTTCCGCTCCTGTTCGATGAACATGCCGTCCTTCTGGACCACGAAACCGTACATGGACCAGTACTTCACCATGTCCTCGTGGCTGCTGACCCCGGAGGCGTTGCCGTAGCGGCGACCCGCGCTGGGCCGCGCCCAATCCACCCGCTTGGTGAGGGCGGTGCTGCTGGCGTCGGCGAAGACCGCGGTGGGCCGCTGGGAAGGCCACCAGGCCCAGCCCCCTTCGGAGCGGCAATCATTGAAATCCGCATGCCAGGGGAGGGCCATCTGGCGGGAGAAGTGGCCGGCGGCGAGGCGCCCACCCTCGGGCACTCCCGCTGGGTCGAGGTAGCGGCTGGTGGCGGTGTGGCTGAGTCGGAAGGGCTCGCTGAAGAGGCGGGGGTTCCGGATCTGCCAGCTCACTTCGATGCCGGGGAAGAAGGCGCCGCCGCTCGCCTGCTCCAAGGCCGCGCGGTCGAGACCGTGGACCTGGAACATGGTCCGGATCAAGGTTCCATCCGGCGGCAGGGGCGCGGCGCCGGGATTGAACCCGTTCTCCGAACGGGCCCACTGCTGCATCAACCCGAACTGCAGGTGGGAGATGGTGCACTTCTTCACGGCGTCGGGTTCCTGGCCCACATAAGGATCATCGCCCTGCATGCGGGGCATGGTGCTGGAGCCGTTGGCCGTGGAAGAGCTCTGACCCGCCCCCTGGGGAGGGCGCATGGTGGAGAAGACGCCACTGCGATCCTTGGCCCCCGTGAGGGAGGGATCCTGCAGCGCCGCGTTGCTGAGGAGCGCCATGTTCATGCTGTCGTGCTTGGCGTTCACCAGCTCCGTGACCCAGCGATAGGCGTAGGCCCGATCCAGCATCGGTCGGATGTCGTCCTGGAAATAGGGCGTCGTGGTGGAGAACTCGCTGGCCGCTCCGGGCCGGAAGGCGCTCTTGAGGGCCCGGACCCGGGCCAGCGGACCATTGGAGGCATAGAGCCCGTTGTTGGCGGGGAGGGGCAGTTTGCGCACGGCCATGTCGAGCAGCAAGTCGTAGAGGGTCACCGCGCTGGTCACGCCCGGCGCGAAATCCGGCGGGGCTCCCAGCACCCAGGCGCTGCCCGTGGCGGGGTCCGTGCTCACGGTGGTGCCATCGTTCAGCACCACCGTGGCGCTCACCGGGCCATCGCCGATGTCGTCGAACCAGCCATCGTTGTTGGCGTAACCCGGCAGGTCCGGGGGCGTGGCTCCCTGGTAGCCCGCGGCCCCCTTCCCCCCGAGCACCAGGAGCCGGCCCTGGGCGTCGGCCCGGAGCTGACCCAGGTAGGTGATCACCGGACCCTGGGTTTTGGTGTCCAGGGGCCAACTGGCGGTGTAGTTCGCGGGCACCCCCGCGAGGTCGAAAACCTGGGGAACCTGGTTCCCCGCATAGGCGGCGGCGCTGAGGGTGCGAGGACCAAAATCGGTCTCGAGGCTGCGACGGTCGACCACCGCGGCATTGCGGAAGGGGGCCGAGGGCTGCGCCGCGCGCTGGTCCATGGGGTCGAACTCCTCGCCCGCCGGCCCTTGGAACGCGTGGAAGGAGGCCTTGCGATTCGCCAGGTGCGCCGTCCACACGATGTCGCGGACACCAGCGGTGCCCATGGTGATCTCCTGGAAGGGCACGAGGCCCTGGCCGAAGTCCGCGTATTCGAAGATCCGGAACCGGGTCGCCTGGGGCCGCACCTGGCCCGCCACCTTGAACTGGGATACGGGTTGGCCGTTCACCTCCACCGGCCCCTGCCCTGGGATTTCGGGCCCCAGGATGAAGCTGTCCGGGGATGCATTGCCCACCCGGGCCACACCGATCGCCGGGTGGATGCGGAAGATCCGTGCAGAGGGCGCCGCGCGCAGGGTCTTGGCGGAAGCCCCGGCCAGAGCTGCCAAGGTCATGCCCTTGAGGAGATCCCGCCGGGTCAGGCCCGAATCGTCGAAACGGGAATCAGCCCCTTCCGGGACGGGGAGGTCGCGGTCCATGAAGGCTCCTGGTTGAGATTTGGACCAGATTAGCCTTCGCTTTCAGATAATCAAGATGAGAGGGAATTTTCGCGGTTTTTCCTGCCCGCGGCGCTCTCCTCCTAAGGCTCAATGACAAGGGCCCCGGAGGGCCCTTGTCTGGATCCAACCCCCTTGCCGAGGAGCCTTAGCCGACCACGCCCGCGGCCACCAACGGCTCGAAACGGGCCTGGAAGAATCGGAGGCTTTCGGGCTCGTAGACCATCTTCAGACCTTGGATCTGGTCGCGCTGCTCGAAGAGGGCGATGCAGCTCTCGGCCACCACGTCCATGTGCAGGCTGGTGTAGACGCGACGGGGGATGGTGAGGCGCACGAGTTCCAGCTTGGGGCGGCAGTGGTCGTGGGTCTTGGGGTCGCGGCCGGCGCTCACGATGCCACGCTCCATGGCGCGCACGCCGCTGTCCACGTAGAGGGCGGCGGCGAGGCTCTGGGCCGGGAACTGGTCCTGGGGGAGGTGGGGCAGGAAGGCCTTGGCATCCAGGAAGATGGCGTGGCCGCCGAAGGGCTTGACCGTGGGCACGCCGGCGGCGGCGAGCTGCTCGCCCAGGTAGGCCACCTGGCGGATGCGGCTGGCGATGTAGGCATCCTCCACCATTTCGCGGATGCCCACGGCCATGGCCTCGAGATCACGGCCGGCGAGGCCGCCGTAAGTGGGCATGCCCTCGAAGACCACCAGGAGTTCCTTGGTCTTGCGGGCGAAATCGGCGTTGTGGGTGGCCAGGAAGCCGCCGATGTTGACGAGGTTGTCCTTCTTGCTGGAGACGGTGCAGCCCTCGCCGTAGCTCATCATCTCCTTGAGGATGGAAGCCACAGAGCGGGAGGCGTAGCCTTCTTCCCGGCTCTGGATGAAGTAGGCGTTCTCCACGGCGCGGGTGGCATCGAAGATGATGGGCAGGCCGAGGTTCTTCGCCCAGGCGCTCACTTCGCGGATGTTGGCCATGGAGAAGGGCTGGCCGCCGGCCATGTTCACGCAGGGTGCGAGGCTCAGGTAGGCGATGCTCTCCACGCCCTTTTCATCCACGAGCTTCTGGAGCTTCTTGAGGTCGATGTTGCCCTTCCAGGGGAAGTCGCTCTGGCTGTTGTGGGCCTCATCGATGATGCAGTCGTAGAAGATGCCGCCGGCCCGCTCGGCGTGGGCGCGGGTGGTGGTGAAGTACATGTTCATGGGCACGTACTGGCCCGGCTTGATGCGGATCTGGCTCGTGAGGTGCTCGGCGGCGCGGCCCTGGTGCGTGGG
>DATEZP010000119.1:0-94609 GCA_035255465.1 Holophagaceae bacterium | reverse complement strand
CCTTCCGCAGCGCTATCAATTGGGCCTGGGCGGCGTGGATGCGCTCCTGGGAGCCCGTTGGGAAGGGGCCGCCTGGGAGGCGGGCATCGGCTATCAGAAGGCGGGCCGCCGCAGTGGGAACTCGGTGGATGAGTTGAAGCGCGGTGACGATCTGCTCCTTCACTTGGGAACACGCTCCCAACTCGGATCCCTCCAAAGCCGCCTCAAGGTTGTGACCATTCAACGCCTCCGCGAAACCGAAGGGCGCGCAGCCGACGGCACGCGCCACCCCCTCGCCGGCACTGATCGATGGCAGGTGAACCTGATCGGAGAGCTGAGCCTGCCCGTGTCGGAACGGTGGTCCTGGGGTTCCCGCCTTGCCCTGCCCCTCCTCAAACGCCCGGATAACACGGATGGCCTCAAGCGGGCCCTGACGGTGGAATTGGGCGCATCCTTCCGGTTCTGATTCTCCAGCCGTGATACACAGGGGCATGGATCTTCAGGCCCTCCTCCACGACATCGCCCGGGAAACCGCGCCCGTCCTCGGCCAGGGCAAGGTGGCCGATTACATTCCCGCCCTCGCCAACGTGGATGCCCGGCGCTTCGGGCTGGCCCTCGCCACCATCGAGGGACAGGTCTACGGCACCGGCGATTGGCAAGTGCCCTTCTCCATCCAGAGCATCTCGAAGGTGTTCACCCTCGCCCTCGTGCTGGCCCGGGACGGCGAATCCCTTTGGGAGCGGGTGGGCCGTGAACCCTCCGGCAACCCCTTCAATTCCCTCGTGCAGTTGGAGTACGAGCGGGGCCTGCCCCGCAACCCATTCATCAATGCCGGGGCCTTGGTGGTGACGGATCGCCTGCTCTCCCTCTGCGGCGATGCCACCGGGGAACTGCTCGCCTTCCTCCGGGCGGAGGCGGGCTCCGAAGCCGCCCGGGTGGATGAGACCGTGGCCGCCTCCGAGGCCGAGAAGGGTCACCGCAACGCCGCCCTGGCCCACTTCCTCGCCAGCCACAACCGCCTGCATAACCCCGTGGATCCCGTGCTCCAGGCCTACTTCCGGCAATGCTCCATCGCCATGAGCTGCGAGGGCCTCGCCAAGGCCGCCCTCGTCCTCGCCAACCACGGCCTCCGCGCCGATGGCACCCGCCTCTTCAGCCGCAGCGAAGCCAAGCGCATCAACGCCGTCATGCTTACCTGCGGCACCTACGACGCCGCCGGCGACTTCGCCTACCGCGTGGGCCTCCCCGGCAAGAGCGGCGTCGGCGGCGGCCTCCTCGCAATCCTCCCCGAGCGCGGCGTCCTCTGCGCCTGGGGCCCCGCCCTCGACAGCCACGGCAACAGCGTCGCGGGCGTCGAGGCGCTGGATCGGTTCACGACGAAGACGGGGTGGTCGGTGTTCTGAGCAAAGGAAATCTGAACCACCAAGACACCAAGACACCAAGAAAAGAAGAGAAGAGAAGGGTCGGCCGCCCTCTTTTGGCGGTTCTTGGTGTCTTGGTGTCTTGGTGGTGATCTTTACTTGAAGTACCCGACGCCCGCCTCGAAGAGCTTCATATCAAACTCGCCGTACGCGTTCTTCCAGACGTTCGACGTGAAGCGCTCGGCGTGGGCCATCTTGCCGAGGACGCGGCCATCGGGGCTGGTGAGGGCTTCGATGCCGAAGGCGCTGCCGTTGGGGTTGTATTCGCTGTCGAGGGTGGGCTGGCCCGTGGGGTCCACGTACTGGGTGGCCACCTGGCCTGAAGCGAGCAGCTGGCGCAGGGTGGCGTCGGGGCCCACGATGCGGCCCTCCCCATGGGCGATGGCGACGGTGTGGGTGTCGCCCGCCTGGAGCTTGGCGAACCAGGGGCTCTTGTTGGAGGTGACCCGGGTGGTGGCCATGCGGCTCGTGTAGCGGAGGTTGTTGAAGGTGAGGGTGGGGCTGCCGGGCTCCTGCTCGCGGATCTCACCGGTGGGCACGAGGCCGAGCTTGATGAGGGCCTGGAAACCGTTGCAGATGCCTAGCATCAGGCCATCGCGCTGCTGCAGCAGCTCGTGCACGGCGTCCTTGAGCTTGGCGTTGCGGAAGGCCGCGGCGATGAACTTGCCGCTGCCCTCGGGCTCATCGCCCGCGGAGAAGCCGCCGGGGATCATCACGATCTGGCTGCGGCGGATGGCGGCGCTGAAGGCCTCCAGGCTCTCCTCCACGGCACTGGCCGTGAGGTTGCGGAAGACCAGGGTTTCCGTCTCGGCGCCCGCGCGGCGGAAGGCCTCGGCACAGTCGTACTCGCAATTGGTGCCGGGAAAGACCGTGAGCACCACCTTGGGCTTCGTGACCTTGATCGCGGGGGCGGGCCACGCGGCGGCGGCCACCGGCGCGAAGGCGGGCAGCATGGGCTGGGGCTCCGTCACGCGGGTGGGGAAGATGGGCTCCAGGGGGGCTTCCCAGGCCTGCTCCAGCTTCATCAGGTCCATGGCGACCTTGCCGACCTTCACCACGGGCTCGGCCACGGTGCGGCCCAGGCGGCGCCAGACGAGGCCCTTGAGGAGGCTGTCCAGGTTGGCGCCCGCGGGGAACTCCACCACGAAGCCGCCGGGCCGGGGCGCGAACCAGTCACTGGCGTCCATGGCCTCCAGCTCCAGGCCGAGGGCGTTGCCGAAGGCCATGGCGCTGAGGGCCGGGGCAAGCCCATCCATGCCCAGGGCCTTGGCGGCCAGCACGTGGCCCTCGCGTACGAGGGCGCTCACGCGGCCGTAGAGGGGGTAGAGGCTCGTCCAGTGGGGCAGTTGATCCGCGGTGCGGGGCAGTTCCAGCATCACGACGTCGCTGCCGGCCTTCTTGAACTCGCAGCTCACGACCTCATCGGCCTTCACGGTGGTGGCGGCGAAGGCCACGAGGGTGGGCGGCACGTCGATGTCCTTGAAGGTGCCGCTCATGCTGTCCTTGCCGCCGATGGCCGGGGTCTCCAGGGCCATCTCGGCGTGCAGGGCGCCCAGCAGGGCGGCCGTGGGCTGGCCCCAGCGCTGGGGATCTTGGAGCAGCTTGCCGAAGTACTCCTGCAGCGTGAAGCGCAGCATGCGGCGATCCGCGCCGATGGCCACGAGCTTGGCGGCGGCCTGCACGTGGGCCCACACGGAACCGTGGAAGGGGCTCCAGCGGCTGATGGCGGGGAAGAAGGCGTGGCTCATGGCCGAAGCCGTGCGCGTCTCGCCGCCCAACACGGGGAACTTGGCGACCATGGTGTCGCTGGGCGTGCGGCGGCGACGGCCGCCGTAGGGCAGCAGCACCGTGGCGGCGCCGATGGTGCTGTCGAACTTCTCCACGAGGCCCCGCTGGGAGCAGCTGTTGAGGTCCTGCAGGGCGGCGGTCCAAGCGGCGGCGAGGTCGCCGTCCACGGGTTTGGCCGCGAAGGGCGTGGCGCTCGCGGGCGCCGCGATGCGGGCCGTGGCCGTCTGGGGGGCGCCGTTGCTGTCCAGGAACTCCCGGGAGAGGTCCACGAGGGCCTGGCCCCGCCAGGTCATGCGCAGGCGTTTCTGCTCCGTGACCGTGGCCACCACGGTGGCCTCCAGGTTCTCGGCGTCGGCGAAGGCGAGCACGGCCTCCCGATCCGAAGCGGCCACCACCACGGCCATGCGCTCTTGGCTTTCGGCGATGGCGAGCTCCGTGCCGTTGAGGCCGTCGTACTTCTTGGGCACCACGTCCAGGTTGATGTCGAGGCCGTCCGCCAGCTCGCCGATGGCGACGCTCACGCCGCCCGCGCCGAAGTCGTTGCACTTCTTCACGAGCTTGCAGAAGTCGGGGTTGCGGAAGAGGCGCTGGAGCTTCCGCTCCATGGGGGCGTCGCCCTTCTGCACCTCGGCGCCGCTCTTCTCGAGGCTCTCCTCGGTGTGGGACTTGGAGCTGCCCGTGGCGCCGCCCACGCCATCCCGGCCCGTGCGGCCGCCCACAAGGACGATGATGTCGCCGGGCAGGGGTTCCTCACGGCGCACCTGGGCCCGGGGGGCGGCGCCCACCACGGCGCCGATCTCCATGCGCTTGGCCACGTAGCCGGGATCGTAGATCTCGGTGACCTGGCCCGTGGTGAGGCCGATCTGATTGCCGTAGGAGGCGAAGCCGTTGGCGGCCTCCGTGGTGATCTTCCGCTGGGGCAGCTTGCCCGGCATCGTGTCCTTCACGGCCTGACGGGGATCCGCGCTGCCGGTGACGCGCATGGACTGGTAGACGTAGCTGCGACCGCTGAGGGGATCGCGGATGGCCCCGCCCAGGCAGGTGGCCGCGCCGCCGAAGGGCTCGATCTCCGTGGGGTGGTTGTGGGTCTCGTTCTTGAACATGAACAGCCACTCCTCCTTCCCCCCGGGGGCGGCGGTGTTGTCCACGTCCACGATCACAGAGCAGGCGTTGATCTCGCTGCTGATCTCCTGGTCGTCCAGCTTGCCCTGCTGGCGCAGCACGCGGGCGGGCAGGAGGGCCATGTCCATGAGGCACTCGGGCTTCTGCGCGAGGCGGTCGCCGAAGGCCTGCTTGCGCAGAGCCTGGTAATCAGCCCAGGTGCGCGTGATGGGCTCGGTGAAGGGGCCCGATTCCACCGTGACGCTCTGCAGGTGGGTGAGGAAGGTGGTGTGGCGGCAGTGGTCGGACCAGTAGGTGTCGAGCATGCGCAGCTCGGTCTCGCTGGGGTCGCGCCGCGCTTCGTCGCGGAAATACCGCTGCGTGTGCTGGAGGTCCGCGAGGCTCATGGCCATGCCCAGCTGGGTCTGGAAGCCCAGCAGCGCCGCGTCATCGGCGGTGCGGAAGCCCGCCATCACGGGCACGTCGTCCGGCGGCGGGGCCGCGGGGGTGAGGGTGGCGGGCTTGGCGGCGGCGGCTTCGCGGCTGTCCACGGGATTCACGAGGTAGGCCTTGATGCGGGCCACGTCCTCGGCGGCGACGGCGCCCTTGAGCACGAAGACCTTGGCGGCGGCCACGGCGGGGCGCTGGCCGTGCAGGAGGAGCTGGAGGCACTGGGCGGCACTGTCGGCACGCTGGTCGTACTGGCCGGGCAGGTACTCCACGGCGAAGGCGGTCTCATCGGCCGCGAGGGGAAGGCGCTCCTCGAAGACGTCATCCAGGGGCGCTTCCGCGAAGACGGTCCAGGTGGCGGCGGTGAGGGCCGCGGGTTCCAGGCCCTGCACGTCGTAGCGGATGACGAGCCGGAGGTCCTGCAAAGTGTTCACGCCCAGGTTGTCCCGGAGGTCGTGGAGGATGTGCCTCGCCTCCACGGCGAACTCGGACTTCTTCTGGACGAACAGACGGCGGATCACGGCCATGGCCCCCTCAAACGGAGACCGTCGCGCCGTCGAATCACCGCGCCCCGGGCCCCCTTCCAGGGTACCCGGGGCACCCTGCCCTGTCAGGCTCCAGGCCGCATTCCAGCAGGCAAAATCCCCCTCGCCGACGGGCTGTCAACCTCGGAACCGGCCCCTTGACGTGAAGCCCCGGAGGGCCGGGGCTTCGAGGGTTCCGAGTTCAGCCCTTCGGGGGCGGGGGCGGCATGGGAGGCGCGGGCGGAGCCGGCGGCGCGGCGGGGGGCGGCGGCGGCGCTGTGCGAGGGCCCACCTTGGGTGCCTTGGGCGGCGCGGGGGGAACCGGTGGCTTAGGGGGCTTGGGCGGGGCGGGAGGTGCGCAATCCTCGTCCTCGGGCTCCAGGGATTCTTCGATCCGATCGAGTCGGCGCTCCAGGGCCTCCTGCCGGCGCTCATAAGCCTGCTCCTCCAGCTGGGCGGCCTCGCTGGCGAGCTTCGCCGATTCAGCTCGGGCCAACGCCATTTCCTGGGAGAGGCGGGCGGCCTGCGCTCCGAGCCGATGCTGCTCGGCTTCCAGGTTCCGGCTCAGGGATTCTTCCCGGGCTTTCATGGCCTCCATTTCCGCGCGGCGGGATTCCAATTCGGCCTTGGCTTCTTCGGCCGCGGCGAGCGCCTCCTCTTCGGCCTCCCGCTTCTGTTCCTCAGCTTCACGCTTCCGCTCGTCCGCCAGCCATTGGCGCACGTTGGCATCCACGGGCTTGGCGATGCCGTTCTCGGAATAGGATTCCTGAGCCTGGCCATTGCGGTCGGTCCAGGTCCGGTATTCCCGGCGCCGGCCATCATCCTCGACGATGGTGATCGTCTGGGAGTCCTGGCTCGCCGCCTTGGGAGCGGCTTGGACCTTCGGTGCCGCCTTGGGGTTCTGGCGGGCGTCCAGGCGGGAGGCCGCGAAGACGCCGCCAGCGCAGATCAGGGTGAGGAGGGCGGCCCGGGCAGGGAAGCGGGGTGGCGGCTCCGGGCTCAGGAGACGTTTGATGCGGTTCATGAGTGAACCTCCGTTGGCCGCGAGGGCCAACATGTGGGGTTGGGAGTGGAGGCCCTCGAGTGTGGCGAGGGCCTCGGCCAAGGCGATGGCGTCCCCACACAGGGCCACCGCGAGATCGTCGCAGGCGTGTTCGCGCTCGATGCGCACACGGCGGCCGAGCCACCACACGCCGGGATGGAAGAAGAGGAGCGATTCGATGAGGGATTGCAAGCCGTTCCAGATCCAGTCCAGCCGCTTCACGTGGGCCAGCTCGTGCAGGAGCACGGCCTCCAAGTGGGCGGGCGGAAGGTTGGTGAGCACGGACAAGGGGATCCAGATCACGGGGCGCCAAGCCCGGGCGCTGCAGGGCGTGGGCAAGGCCTCCGTGACGCGCACCTCGAGGGGACGACGGACGCCCATGCGGGCGGCCAGATCCTCCACGCGGTCCAGCCAATGGGCCGGCAAGGTGCCGTACTCCCGCTTCAGCAGGTTCCGCACCACCCACCAGCCGCCGGCGAGACGGGCCAGCATGAGGCCGAGGCCCCCGGCCCAGGCCCAGGGCAGCCACTCGGCCTGGAGGTTCGAGAAGGCGTGGGACGAACGGATGAGGAGGCGGGGGGCGGCCACGGCCGCGCCCAGCAGGGGCGCCTCCCCACCCGCGGGCCCGCCTCCCAGGAGCAGGAGGAAGGTGGCCAGGGGAGCCAGGACCATGAGGACGAGGAAGGCCATGCCCGCCGTGTGGCGCGCGGCCGCCGAGGCCCGGGCCAGCAGCCCCAGCGCCACCGCCGCGGCGAAGGCCAGCACGGCCCCCTGCCAGAGGGCGTGGAGCAGGGCTTGGCCCAGGGCCTCGGCGGGGCTCACGGGCGGGATCCCTTGGCCTTCTTGGCCTCGGCGATCATGCGGCCGATGGCATCCAGCTCCTCGGTGGAGGCGCCTTCGCCGTCGATGGCCCGCTGCACCAGCTGCAGGGCCGAGCCGCCGAAGGCCCGGTGCATGAGGTCCCGCAACAGGCTGGCCTGCACCACGGGCTCCGGGTGCAGGGCCGCATAGCGGTGGCTGCGCTCCGATTCGTCGCGCGCCAGCAGGCCCTTGTCCGCCATGATCGTCATCATCTTCAACACGGTCGTATACGCCGTGTCCTTGGTCTGGCTGAGTGCCTCGTGCACCTCGCGCACCGTGCAGGCCCCCTGCGCCCACAGGACGCGCAAAATGGCCAGTTCACCTTCAGTGGGACGGGGGTCAGACACGGGGTTCTCCGATCTACTAATCAATTAGTACTATTTCATTAGGACGAGTCAAGCCCCCCCATCAAAAAAATTCCGGGCCCCTTTGAGGAGGGCCCGGATCGCGCGGATGGAGCGTCGGATCAGAAGTGGTAGGCCACGCCCAGGGTGAAGACGGTGCTCATGGAGTAATTGGCCTGGTACTGGCCCGAATTGGAATTGTAGGTGTCGGCTTGGCGCTCATCCCCGAAGAACTGGAGCCGCGCCGAGAGATCCACGTGTTTCGCGATGACGCCCCCGAGACCGAGGGAGAAGTAGATCCGATCCTTCTGCTGGTTGCCGGAGACGGTGTAGTAGTAACTGGATCCCCCTTCGACCTTGTCCTCCTTCTGCAGGTAGCCCAACCCCGTCGACAGGTAGAACCCCTCTCCCGCCTGGCGGGAGGTGAACCAGTTGTAATCGACCCCGAAGGAGGTGAGGTCCGACTCCGCGCGGAGGTCAAAGCCATTCACTTGGGTGGTGCCTTTGAAGGTGACCTTGTCGAGGCGCGGCAGGATGGCGTGGCCCGCGCCGAATTTCACGCGCACCTGGATCCCCAGGCCCAGAGTCATGTCGCTACCGACGGAGTTGGTCATGTCCCCCCCCGGAGTCGCGAGGCCCGCGGCGATGCCGAAGGTGGCGGACTGGGCGGCCACCGGTAGGCCGGCCCCCAGGAGGAGGGTGAGAAGGGACGTGCGGAAACGCATGGGAACTCCAATCGGGGCCACCGGAATGCAACCGGGCTGGGCGGGAAGACTTCAGTTTCCCATCAGGTTCAGCCCCCGGCAACCCGATCGCCGTCACATTCAGAGGCTCACCAGGCGCGCCGCGGCCGCTGCCAGGGTCGCCTCCTCCTTGGCGAAGCAGAAGCGGACCAACGGCCTTGGAAGGGGCCGTTCGCAAAACGCCGACACGGGAATGGCGGCCACCCCCGCTTCCTTCACCAGCCATTCGCAGAAGGCCCGGTCGTCCCCACCCCGGATGCGATCGAAGGCCGCCACTTGGAAGTAGGCCCCCTTCACGGGCAACAGCTCGAACCGCGAACCCGCCAGCAGGTCCCGGAAGCGATCCCGCTTCGCCTGGTAGAAGGCGGGCAAGCCCGCCACATGCTCGGGATGTTCCGCCAGGACCCGGGCCAGGGCCACCTGGGCGGGATGGAAAGTGCAGAACGTGAGGTACTGGTGGACTTTCCGGAACTCGGCGGTGAGGGCCGCCGGGGCGATGCAGGAACCCACCTTCCAGCCCGTGCAGTGGAAGGTCTTGCCGAAGGAACCGATGACGAAGCTGCGGGCCGCCAGCTCCTCGTGCCGCAGAACGCTCTGATGGGGCTCCCCGTCGAAGGTGATGTGTTCGTACACCTCGTCCGAGAGCACGAGGATGTCCGTGCCCCGGATCATGTCCGCCAGGGTTTGCAGATCCGCCGCCGTGAGGACGGCCCCCGTGGGATTGTGCGGGCTGTTCACGAGGATCATCCGGGTGCGCGGTGTCATCGCCGCCTTCACGCGGCCCCAATCCACCGTGAAATCCCCGGGGTCCAGGGGCACGTGCACGGGCACCCCGCCCTGCAATCGCACCGCGGGATCGTAGCTGTCGTAGCAGGGATCCAGCAAGATCACCTCATCGCCCGGCGACACCACCGCCGCGAGGGCCGCGAAGAGCGCCTCCGTGCCGCCGGAGGTGATGGTCACGTCCGTGTCGGGATCCACGGAGCGTCCGTAATACCGATGGGCCTTGGCGGCCACCTGCTGACGCAGGGCAAGCACACCCGGCATGGGGGCGTACTGATTCGCCCCGGAGGCCATGGCTTCCGTCAACGCATCCCGCAGCGCCTGCGGACCTTCAAAGTCCGGAAAGCCCTGCCCCAAGTTCACGGCCCCGTATTTCACCGAGAGCTGGGTCATCTCCGTGAAGATCGTGGTGCCGACGTGGGGGAGCTTGGAAATCAGACGCATGGGGAAATGATTCACCACCAAGACACCAAGACACCAAGAAAAGATGCAAGGCTGGCGACCTCATTTGCTTTTCTTGGTGTCTTGGTGGTTCCCCCGACTTCAGCACTCCGGCAGGCCGACGCTCAGGTCGATGGGCGCCTCGAGCACGTTGACCGCGAGGCCGCCACGGGCGGTTTCCTTGTACTTGGCCTTCATGTCGGCGCCGGTGTCGCGCATGGTGCGGATGACCTTGTCGAGGCTCACGAAGTGCTGGCCGTCGCCGCGCAAGGCCATGCGGGCGGCGTGGATGGCCTTCACGGAGGCCATGGCGTTGCGCTCGATGCAGGGCACCTGCACGAGGCCGCCGATGGGATCGCAGGTGAGGCCCAGGTTATGCTCCATGCCGATCTCCGCGGCGTTCTCCACCTGCTCGGGGGATCCGCCCATCACTTCGCAGATGGCCCCGGCCGCCATGGAACAGGCGCTGCCCACCTCGCCCTGGCAGCCCACCTCGGCGCCACTGATGCTGGCGTTCTCCTTGTAGAGCACGCCGATGGCGGCGGCGGTGAGGAGGAAGCGCTGGACGCCGTCGTCGTCGGCACCGGGCACGAAGCGGCGATAGTAGTGCAACACCGCCGGGATGATGCCCGCAGCGCCATTGGTGGGGGCCGTGACGATGCGGCCACCCGCGGCGTTCTCCTCGTTCACGGCCAGGGCGTAGAGGCTCACCCAATCCATGGCCGTGAGGGGATCGCGCAGGCCCGCCTCGGGATTGGCGAGCAGTTGCTGGAAGAGATCCGGCGCCCGGCGCTTCACCTTCAGGCCACCGGGCAGGATGCCCTCGGTGCGGCAGCCGCGGTTGACGCAGGCCTGCATCACGTCCCAGATCTTCATGAGGCCGGCGCGGGTCTCGACCTCGGGCCGCCACGCGCCTTCATTGGCCAGCATCACGTCGCTGATGCGCAGGCCCTTCTCCTTGCAGATGGCCAAGAGCTCGTTCCCGTTGTGGAAGGGATGGGGCTGGGGCCGATCGTCGGCCTTCACGGGATCCGTGCCCGCCGCCGCACCTTCATCCACCACGAAGCCACCGCCGACGCTGTAGTAGTGCCTCGACCGGAGCTCGTACCCGTTCTCCCCATAGGCCACGAAACGCAGGCCGTTGGCATGGAAGGGGAGCGTCTTCCGCTCGAATTTCAGATGATCCTTCTCGATGAAGGGCACCTCGTGCTCGCCCAGCAGGTTCAGCTTCTGGCCGAAGCGCACCTCCGCCAGGTATCGCTCGACCTCCTCCACGGGCACACGCTCCGGGGTGTGACCCAGGAGGCCCAGGATCACGGCCTTATCCGAGCCGTGGCCCTTTCCCGTGGCGGAGAGAGAGCCATACAGCTCCGATCGCACCGCAGTCACCATGGGCAGCAGTCCCTCCGCCTTCAGCCCGTCCAGGAACATGCGGGCGGCCCGCATGGGCCCCACCGTATGGCTGGAGCTGGGACCGATGCCGATCTTGAAGATGTCGAAAACGCTGATGGTCATACAGCCATTGTAGACCCCGGGTAGGATGCCGGCCGGCCGGTCGGAGGGGAGCCGGGAAAATAATTCAGCCCCCCAATCACCTTGCCGATAGGGCCCTGTCTCCCGGAGCCCCCCTTCCATGCCCGAAACCGCGCCGCCCAGGCGATGCAGCCAGCTGTGCTGGCCAGTGCTGCTGCTCGGGCATCCCCTGCTGGCCCAGGGTGAGCCCGGGATTCCGGACCTCCGGACGCTCATGAACACCCCCGTGGTGTCCGTCAGCCGGGTCTCCGAGCCCCTGCGGGATGCCCCCGCCACCATCCTTGTGCTCCACCAGGAAGATTTTGAAAGCCGGGGCTACACCACCCTTTCCGAGATCCTGGACGACCTCCCGGGCATGCAGCCCGCCCGGGCGTTCGGCGACTACCCCTTCATGAACTACATGCGAGGGTTCAGGGCTTTCCCCAGCGACCCCTTCCTCCTGCTCGTGGACGGCATGTCCCTCAATTGGCTCGGGAGCTATTCCACGGGCGTGGCCTTCACCGCCCTGCCCCTCCGGGCCATCGAGCGGGTGGAGGTCGTGTATGGACCCGCCTCCGCCGTGTATGGCAATGCGGCCTTCATGGGCGTCATCAACGTGATCACCCGGGCCCGCTCCACCCGTCCGCAGGCCCGATCCAGCGCCACCCTCACCGGGGGCTCCCGGGGCCTGGCCCTCGCGGATGCATACGCGGAGAGCCGATCGGAGGCCTTCACCTGGAGCTTCGCCACCCGCTTGGAGCGAAGCCAAGTGGACCCGCGAACCGCCCAGTCCTATGAATTCACCAACGATCGCTACTACGGCGATACCGCCCTCTGGGGGAGATTCGCCAGCCAGGATGGCCTGGGCGGCAGGCACCACAGCCTCAACGACAATCGTGCGTTCGACCTCCGGATGGCGTTCGGATCCCTGGAACTGGGTTTCGAGGAGCTCCGCACCCGCTCGGGGTATGGCAATGAGTACGCCGCGGACAAGGCTCAAAATGACGCCGTGTGGGACTTGGATCAGCGGAACCTGTTCCTGCGTTTCCAGGAGGAGCTGCGCCCTGGGTTGGCCTGGGAAACCCTGATCCGCTCCCGGGAAGACACCCTGCGCCCCGAATCCTACTTCGTGGATGGTTTCGACCTTCCCGGTACGGGCCGGGTGGCCGCTTTCTCGCGATACCAGGTCTCCTTCACCGCCCTCGATATCCAGAACATGCTCGTGTGGCGGCGGGGGGAGACCTTCACCTTGAACGGCGGCGTGTCCTACATCCGCAAGGATCTCCAACGCCTGTTCGGCACCGCATACGGCCCCTACCTGCCGGTGGCGACCATCGACCCCGCGAGTTACCCCTATCCCGAGGCGCCCACCCAGGGGAACTCCCCCATGGGCCGGACTCAAACGGAGGATCGGGGCCTCTTCGCCCAGGCCAGTTGGTCCCCCGCCGAAGGCCACCGCTTCGTGGCGGGTGGCCGCTGGGACTGGAACTCCCGCTTCAAGGACGCTCACACCCTCCGCCTGGGATACACCGCCCATCTAGGCGATTGGACCCTCAAGGCCTTCTTCGGGCAGTCATACCAGGAGCCGAGCCCCCGGGTGTTGTACCTGGGTTGGAGCGGCGGAGGATTCGATCCCACCCTCAAACCGGAACGCTCCTGGACGGCCGAAGCCAGCCTCGGCTGGACCCGCTCGAGGTTGGCCCTGAACGGATCGCTCTGGCAGGCCCGGAACCGGGACATCTTCGTGCCCACGCCCGGGGGGGCCGTGAACCTGGGGGAAAGCCAGCTGCGGGGCCTGGATCTTCGCGCCCAGGCCACCTTCGCCCCGGAGCGGATCTTTCAAGTGAAGGCCTGGGCCTATGCCTCACTCCTCCTTCAAAACGAGGGCGAAAATCGGCAATCGGGCAACGCGCCGGCCTCCCTCGAGGGCCTGACGCCCGATCACCGGGTGGGTGACCTGGCCACATTCCAGCTCTGGGCGGGGGTCACGGCGGAGACCTTCCGCGGGAGTACCCTCACCGCACTGGCCCGGCACCGGGGCCCCCGCGATACGGTGGCCACCAACCCCGCGGGGCGCGTGCCTTCGGCCACCACGATGGACCTCATCGGCCGGTGGCGGCAACCCGCGGGGCTGAGTGCCTGCTCCATCACCTTGCGAATCACCAACGTCTTTGATCGCACGGTGTTCCAACCCGGCTACAGCCAAGCTGACGCGGGCGTCACACCTGGCGTTTCACCCGGCTACTACAGCTCCCTGCTGGCCCAGCCCGGCCGGGCCATTGAGCTGACCCTGGGCTTCACGCGCTGATTCAATCCACGCGGTAGTGGCAGCCCCTCGATTCCGGATTGAGGAGCGCCGCTTTGACGATCAAGCGGGCGCAGATCATGGCGCTGCGCAGTTCCACCTGGGCCCGGGTGAGGGGCGTTTCCCGGTAGAAGGCTTCGATGCGGTGGAAGAGGTAGCCGAAGTCGCTGTAGGCGCGCTCGAGGCGATCCCGCTTGCGGAGGATGCCCGCGTAGTTCCAGAGGGTGGAGCGGATGAGGTTCCAATCCTGTTCGATGAGGAGGGGATCCACGGGCTCCGCATCCACGGGGCTCTTCCAATCTTTGAAGGGCGGCGGCTCGGGCAGGCCGCCCAGCTCGGCCACGGCGGCTCCGGCGGCGCGGTAGCCCCAGAGCAGACCTTCGAGCAGGCTCGTGGAGGCGAGGCGGTTAGCGCCGTGGAGCCCCGTGCAGGCCACTTCGCCCACGGCGTAGAGTCCGGGCAAGCTGGTGCGGCCTTCGAGATCCACCAGCACACCGCCGCAGAAGTAATGGGCGGCGGGTACCACGGGGATGGGCTCCTCCGTGGGTTCGATGCCCTCGGCGCGGCAGGCGGCGAGGATGGCGGGGAAGCGCTCCTCCAGATCCAGCTTGGCGGCCACGGGCTTCAGATCCAGATACACGCAGGCTTCCCGGGTGGCGCCCAGCTCCTGGAAGATGCTGCGGCTCACCACGTCGCGGGGGGCCAGCTCCATCTGATCCGGCGCGTAGCGGCTCATGAACCGCTCGCCCTTGCGATTCACGAGGTGGGCGCCTTCTCCGCGCAGGGCCTCCGTCAGCAGTTGCCGAGGCTTGCCAGGAATGTAGAGGGCCGTGGGGTGGAACTGCACGAATTCGCAGTTCACGATGCGGGCGTTGGCGCGGAAGGCCGCCGCGAGGCCATCCCCCGTGGAGCTGGGCGGGTTCGTGGTGTGCAGGAAGATGTAGCCGAGACCGCCGGTGGCAAGCACGGTGCGACCCGCGCGACAGGCCTCCACCGCCCCCGTTTCGGGATCCAGCAGGTAGGCGCCGTGCACGGTGATGGGATCGTACAGCCGCACGGGGTCCGCCGCGTGGTGGGGGCTCGTGAGGAGGTCTACGAGGCAGAGGCCTTCGCGCACGGTGATGCGCGGGTGGGCCTTCACGGCCTCCGTCATGGCCTTCTGGATGGCGGCGCCGGTGGCATCCTTGGCGTGGTAGATGCGGCGCGCGCTGTGGGCCGCTTCCGCCGTGGGCGCGGGCTGGCCGCTGGCGTTCAGATCGAAGGACACCCCCAGCCGTTCCCAGAGGAAGCTGCGGCAGAGCTTGGGGCCCTGCTCAGCCAGGAGCTGCACAGCCTCGGGCCGGCAGAGGCCCGCGCCCGCGGCGAGGATGTCGGAGGCCAGCAGCGCGGGGCTGTCGCCCTCGTCTTCGCCGGGCAGCCCGATGATGCCGCCCTGCGCCCAGGCGGTGTTGCTCTCGCCCAGGGGATCCTTGCTCACCAGCGTGACGTGGGCGCCCAGGTCCGCCGCCTGCAGGGCCGCCGTGCAGCCCGCGATGCCGCCTCCCAGGACGAGGATGTCCGTATCACGTCGCATCAGAGCTCCAGGGTCCAGAAGGGGCGATCCAGGGCCCAGAGGGGGCCGAGGTCCGCGCCTTCATCCTGCACCCGTTCGAGGCGAGTGCGGGTCACCGTCACGGCAAGGCTGGCGTCCAGGGGCCCCCACGGGGTGGCGAGGTGGCCATCCTCCGGCAGCTTGGCGAGGGCCTCCTCCCACACGGCCAGCATGCCGGCGGTGTTGTGGAGCTGGAGGTGGTGGTAGCCCGCCGTGAGGAGGATGAGCCCCTGAAGCCCTTGTTTGAGGGGCCCCACGGCCTCCAGCCACAAGGGCTCCAGGGCGTCGTGGCACTCGTGGAAAAGGCCGTGGTTGAAGAGGCTCACACCCGCCGAGAAGAGGTAGCGTTCACCCGTGGGCAGGGGTGAGAGCGCCGCCAACTGCCAGCCGCAGCGCAACGAGACGAGGGGCCCGAAGGCGCCCCAAGCGGCGGCGGGACGCCAACCCGTGGCGCCGGCCTCCGCCGTGTCCGGATGGGCCGGCAGGTGGGCCGCCCAGGCGGCGGCGGGATCCTCGATGCCGACGGCGCGGAGCATGCGGGCCGCGTGGTTGAAGAGCTCCGTTTCCGGCAGGCCTTCGGGGTGGAGTTGGCGCAGGCGGGGCGCGCCCAGCACCGTGGGCCAGGCGAGGTCCGCGCGATGCCCGGGGTCTTCCAGCGCGGCCTCCAACCGGGCCCGGAGGAAGCGCTGCACCTCCAAGGGGAGCACAGGCTGACGCTGCCAGAAGGGCGTTTCGATGTGTCCGTTGCCGCAGCCGCTCATGCCGTCACCACCACCTTCAGTTCCTGACCGCCGAAGGCGTTTTTCGTCAGGCCCGCCATCTCGATGCCCTCGATCTGGGCCTTCGCGACCTGCTTCGGGTCCCCTTCCCCCTGGTCGAGGATCCACCGGGCCAGCTTGCCGCGGTACAGCTTGGACCAGTGGCTGATGGTCTTGCCTTTGGCGTCCACGATCTCCGCCGTGTGCCGGGGGCGATCCCACCCCTTGAGGAAATCCGCGTGTTCATTGGGGAGCAGGGCCCAGACGGCACCTTCGGGCAGCTCCGCCAGCAGCGGCGGCAGGGCCTTCTGCCAATGGGCCTTCAAGCCGGGGAGGCCGGACAGCTTGAGTTTGTAGGGCGGAACGGGTTCATCACCGCGCACGAGCCCCCGCAGGTTGGAGAGCACCCAGACCCGCTTCCACGCGGACTTGGGCAGCGTGGCCGCGTCCAGGGCCCCGAAGGCGACGCCCGTGTAGCGCTTCAGCGCGGGCAATTGGGGCACGGGGCCATGCAGGGCCAGGGCCTCGGCCTTGGCCTTCTCCAGCAGGGCTTCCTTGACGTCGAAGGCCTTGCGCTGGGCCGCCTCGGGGGCGTGCACCACCAGCTCATGCAGCTTTTCGCGCACCCACCGCTGAGCGGGGGTCTCGGCCAGCAGGCCGGGCTTGCCGCCGGGGGCCTTGTCTTCGGAGGGGGCGAGGAGGATGAGGGGCTTCACGGGGCGGTCGGTTCTAGGAGCGTGTCCAAGCTTCCGAAGGGGCCGCGCTGGAGTACCAGCCGAGTGCCCCAAGGCAGCCGAACGAAGGTGGTGCGGGTTCACCACTGAGTGAGGTTAACGCAGGGGCGCGACGGCTGGGGCTCCAGCCCCCGTCCCCTATCGCAGGCCCCACCGGGGTCTGCTCCCACGAAGCTACGCTTCGTGGAGGGGGGAGCCGGTTGAACCCAAAGGGGCATGATCCAGCGTCGGGCTGCTTGAACGGTGAACCCGCATCGCCCTGCGCAGCCCTCCTCGACTGAAGCCCCTTTGGATTCAACGCGGCTCCCTCCGGAAACTTGGACACGCTCCAAGCCCACCAGAGTATCGTTCCCGGGCCTCGGCGTCCTCGACCCAAGCTTCCAGGGTCGTGAGGCGGAAGGCGCCCCAGGTCTGGCGCAGGCGGTCCGCCAGCCCCAGCGTGCCCGCCCCGTGGGCGAAGGCGTGGCCGAAGGTGGCTACGGGCAGCCGCGGCTGGGCCGCGTCCAGCTCCCATGGGTGCAGCACCAGGGGCGTGCCCAAGTCCGCCCGGGCCCGGGGCCCGAGCACGGCACTCACCAGGGCCGGCGGAAAGCAACGCTGCCCCCAGCCCCAGAGGGGGATGCCCATGAACACCCCGGGCGGCAGCTCCCAGAGTCCGTTGGGCAGGCGGTGGGCCTTACGGGGCCGGCGCGGATCCCCGATGACGTTCAGGGGCGCGCGGCTGGAATCGAAGCGGAAGCCCAGCTCCGGAAGCCGCTCCCACCAGGTCTCCGCCGCTCCCCGCAGGCTCCACTCCACGGCGCGGTAGCCCCCCACCGGCTGGCCCGTGAGGTCCTGCAGCAGGGCCCGCGTACGCACAAGCTCCTCCCGCCAGCGGGCAGGCCCCAACTCGAAGGCTCGCACATGGTGGAAGCCGTGCACACCCACCGCGTGGCCAGCGGCGGCGATGCGCCTCACCAGCTCCGGATGGCGTTCGGCCTGCTCCCCCAGGCAGAACCAAGTGGCCGTGGCGCGCACCTCGGCGCACAACGCTAGCGTCGCCTCCGTGGCCCGCGTGATGCGGTCCTCAAAGCGATCCAACGCCCCCGGTAAATCATAGGGAGCGCAGCAAAGCTGGAACCAGTCCTCCCAGTCGATGGAGAGCGGCAGCCGTGCCTCCGGCCTCCAGTCTCCAGTCTCCAGCCTCACGTGAAATTCCGCTCCGACAGCGTGATGAACTCCAGCGCGAAGTCATCCAGCTCCACCTGCCAGTTCTTGAGCTGCCCCTGGAAGAAGTTGTAGGCCATCAACGCGGGGATGGCGGCGATGAGGCCCACGGCGGTGGCGATGAGGCTTTCGGCGATGCCCGGGGCCACGGTGGCCAGGTTGGCGTTTCCCGTGGCGCCGATGCCCTTGAAGGCGACGATGATGCCCCACACCGTGCCCAGCAGGCCCACGAAGGGGCTCACGCTGGCGATGGTGGCGAGGATGCCCAGGGAGCGCTCCATGCGGCCCATCTCCACCACGGAGGCCCGCTGCAGGCTGCGCTCCACGGCTTCCATGTTCTTGAGGTGGGACTTGCCATCCTGGGGGGCGCGGAGCTGGTAGGTGACTTCCGAATAACCCGCCACGAAGAGGCCCAGGAGCGGGCTGGCGGCCCAGGTCTCGGCCTGGTGGCGCAGATCACGCCAGTCCGTGGCTTTCTTGAAGGCGAGGCGGAACTGATCCGACATGGAGCGGCAACGGGCGAGCAGCAGGGCCTTGCGCACAATCACCACCCAGCTGGACAGGGAGAAGACCACCAGCAGGCCCATGACGGCCTTGGAGACGGGGCTGGCGTGGAGGACCGCCTCCCACAGGTTCAGTTCCGACCCCGCCAGGGCGAGCGTCAAGGGCATGAGGCCTCCAATTGGATGCTGAATGATAGCAAGCCTCGTGAAGGGCGCCGTCCCGGCTAAACTGGGGACTTGTCTTTGGAGTGCCAATGAGGGTGCTGGTCATCGGTTCCGGCTACGTGGGTCTTGTGGCGGCGGCCTGCTTCGCGGAGGGCGGGAACGAGGTGCTGGGCGTGGATGTGGACGCCGCCAAGGTGGCCCAGCTGCGCAAGGGCGAAAGCCCCATCTTCGAGCCCGGCCTGGACGACCTTTTCCGCAAGCACCTGGCCTCGGGCCGTCTGAAATTCACCACGGATCTGAAGGAGGGCATCGCCGACGCCGACGCCGCCTTCATCTGCGTGGGCACCCCCCAGAGCGAGGACGGCAGCGCCGACCTGCGTTTCGTGCTGGCCGTGGGTTCCCAGATCGGTGCGGCCATGGCCCTCCGCCCGGACACCGCCAAGCCCCTCGTCATCGTGGACAAGAGCACCGTGCCCGTGGGTACCGCCGCCCGGGTGCACGCCGAGGTGGCCGCCCAGACCACGAAGGCCTTCGAGGTGGTGAGCAATCCCGAATTCCTGCGCGAAGGCAGCGCCATCGAGGACTTCCTCAAGCCCGATCGCGTGGTGGTGGGCTGCCGCACGGATCACGCCGAGGCCGTGATGAAGGCCCTCTACGCGCCCTTCCTGGAAGCCTCCAAGGGCAAGTGGTTCCGCATGGATCCTGCCTCGGCCGAGCTCACCAAGTACGCGGCCAACGCCATGCTGGCCTTGCGCATCAGCTTCATCAACGAGATTGCGAACCTGGCCGAGGCCGTGGGCGCCGACGTGGACCACGTGAAGGTCGCCATCGGCGCGGACCACCGCATCGGCCCCGCCTTCCTCAATCCTGGCCCCGGCTTCGGCGGCTCCTGCTTCCCCAAGGACCTCCAAGCCCTGCTGAAGACGGGTCGGGAGCACAACCAGCCCATGCTCACCCTCTCCGCCACGGTGGAGGTGAACCGCCACCAGAAGCAGGTGCTGCTGCGCAAGCTCAAGGCCCACTTCGGCGTGAAGGCCGGCATGCCCGCACCCCTCAAGGGCAAGCGCTTCGCCCTGTGGGGCCTGGCCTTCAAGGCGAACACCGATGACATCCGCGAGAGCATGGCCCTGGAACTCATCGAGGGCCTGCGCCAACTGGGCGCGGAAGTGGTGGCCCACGATTACGCCGCCATGGAGGCCGTGAAGGCCAAGGTGGGGGACAAGTGTGCCTTCGCCGAGAGCCCCGAGGCCGCCGCGAAGGGCGCCGACGCCGTGCTCATCGCCACCGAGTGGCCCCAGTACAAGGCCGTGGACCTGGGCGCCCTGGCGGTGAAGGCCAAGGTCATGTTCGATGGCCGGAACCTCTTCCGCCCGGAGGCCATGCGCGACCTCGGCTGGAACTACCACAGCCTGGGCCGCGAGACCGCCACGCCCGGCAAGTAGCCGCAATTCGCCCCCCTGCCCGCGCGATTCGGCGCCCGCGCGGCGCAAATGGGCGGCGGGGCGCGGGCGGACCGACGGGGGGATGCACCTTGGTTGCAGGTTCCGATGAACCTCGCACCCAAGGAGATACCCATGAAAACCCTCATCCTGGCGGCCCTGTCCGTCCCCGCCCTCGTGACCTCCATCCATGGCGGCCATCACGCCAATCACGCCGGCATGATGGCCCACCTCCACGCGGTCATCGGCCAGCGCCTGGACCTCTCCACCGAGCAGAAGGAGGCCATCCACAAGGTCATCCAGGCCCGCCATGGCGCCCTGCACACCAAGGCCAAGGCCGCCTTCGAAGCCCGAGCCGACGTCATCCAGGCCCTGGCGGATGCCCAGACCACCGAAGGGCAGATCCGGAACCTGGAGACCCTGGCCTCCAACGCCAACCTGGCCCTGGATCTGGAGGTGAATCAGACCTTCCGGGACATCGCGCCGCTCCTCAGCGAGACCCAGCGTGTGAAGGCCAAGCAGTTGATGGGCGAATTCCGCGCCCACGTGGAAGGGTTCTTCGCCGCGGCCCACGGCCACGCCCCCAAGCCCTGAGGGCCACGCCGGGAGAGGCTCCAAGCCGGAGCCTCTCCCGCTACCCTGAAGCCCCATGCAACACATCGAACTCCTCCGATCCCTCAAGCCCAGGCTCCAGCCGAACCGGTGGGGGTTTCTGGCGGTGTTCCTCCTGCTCCTCGCCTTCGTGCGGATCGTCCTCGGCGACGCGCCCTCACCCCAGGAGTGGCCTCACTTCCTCCGGGGCTTCCTGCTGATCCTGGGCATGGTGGTGCTCGCCCCCATGCCCTGGCAGTGGACGGGGGATGCCCGCCGCATGGCCCCGCTCTGGCGGGGTTTCCTGCAGTCCCTGCTCTGGAATGCCCTCTGGCTGGGGCTGCTGCTGCACCTCTATGGGACGTCGCACCGGTTCAGCGTCATCACCTTGCCGCCCCCCCGGGATCCGGCGTTGATGGCTTTCCTCCGCCACCTCCACCAACAATCGGGCCTCCCCACCTTCGCGCTCCCCCTGGTGGGCTTAGCACCCGTCTCGATGCTGCTCGGCTGGATCATCGCCACCCTCCAGGCGGCGGAGGCAGATCGGGCCGAGGCCGTCACGGCGCGCCACGCGCTGGAGGCCACCGCCCGCCAGGCCCAGGAGCAGGCGCTGAAGGCCCAGCTGGATCCCCACGTCCTCTACAACGCCCTGAGCGGCATTTCCGAATTGATCCACGAGGATCCGCACCGCGCCGAGGAGGCCGTCGTGAGTCTCGGTGAGCTCTACCGGAAGCTCACCGTGTTCGGAGCCCGGGAGAGCGTCCCCCTGGATGAGGAACGCGCCCTGGTGACGGACTACCTGGCCGTGGAGCAGGTGCGGCTGGGCCCGCGCCTGAAGGTGGCGTGGGATTGGCCGGCGGCCTTGGGCCGGAGGGAGGTCCCTCCCTTGCTCCTGCAACCCCTTGTCGAGAATGCGCTGAAGCACGGGTTGGCCCTCCGAAAACAGGGGGGAACCGTGAGCATCGCCGTGGCGGAGGAGGGCCGGGGACTTCGCTTCACCGTGGCCAACGATGGCGAGCCCCTGGATCCGGATTGGCGCGCCGGAACGGGGCTCTCAAACCTCGCCGCACGCCTCCGTCTCCTGGGCGAAGGCTCCCGCGTAGCCCTTCGCTGCGACGGGGGGCGCACCCTCGCCGAACTCCACCTCCGGCCCGGGGAGGCCCCATGAACCTCGCCGCCCCCCTGCGCGTGGCCCTCGCGGAGGACGAACCCCTCAACCTCAAGCGCCTCGCCCGCATGCTGCGGGAGGCCGGCTGCGAAGTCGTGGCCACCTTCGAGGATGGCGACGCCATGCTCGCCTGGGCGCGTCAGCAGCCCCCGGTCGACGCCCTGTTTCTCGACATCCGCATGCCCGGGCTCAGCGGGCTGGAGATCCTGAAATCCCTCGATCACCCTCCGGCTGTCGTCTTCGTCACGGCCCATCCTGAGCACGCCGTGGAGGCCTTCGATGAGGCCGCGGCGGACTACCTGCTGAAGCCCTTCACCTCGAAGCGCCTGGAGAAATGCCTGGGTCGCCTCAAGGCCCGCCTGGCGGAATCGCGCACGCCCCTCGCGCCCGCGACCTCCCGGCCCCGCTTCCCCGTCAAGGCCGGTGAGGGGCTCGTATTCATCGATCTGGCGAAGATCACCCATTTCGAGGTGGTGGATGAGGTGGTCTGGGCCCATGCCGGCGAACGGTTCCAAACCCTCTGGAACGCGCTTGCCGAGGTGGAATCCGCCTTCCCCGAAGCCGATCTGCTCCGGGTGCACCGGCACCTGCTGGTGCGCCCCGAATGCATCCAGGGCATCCGGCCCCTCTGGGGCGGGCGCCTCACGGTGCGCCTTCCCGGCGGCGTGGAGCTGGAATCCAGCCGGGGCGCCACGGCCCGATTGAAGGCCCGCCTGGGCTTGGCCTGACCCCTTCCTTGGACCGCCCGGCGGGGAATCCGGCACCTCCGGCCCCGAAATCCAGCCTTCCTTCAAGACGGCCACCCCTGGCCGCGCTTAGAATGGGGGGTGGGCCTCCGCGCCCCCTCACACGCCGTCCACGGAGATTCACATGGGTAATCTTGGCCTCACCGAACTGCTCCTCATCGGCCTCGTGCTGCTGCTCTTCTTCGGCCCCTCCCGCCTGCCCGAACTCGGCAAGAGCCTCGGCAAGGGCATCCAGGAATTCAAGAAGGCCAGCAAGGAACTGACGGACTCCGTGAAGGACGACGTCACTTCCGAAAAGAAGTAATCTCGCGCGATCCAGGACGGCTCCCCACCCGGGGCCGTCCTTTCTCTGTCAGGCCGACATGGACCAGCCGGAATCCACCCCCCACCAGATGACCTTCTGGGAACACCTGAACGAGCTCCGCTTCCGCATCATGCGGGTGCTCATGGGGGTCGTGGTGGCCTTCGCCGTCACCTACGCCTACCGCTTCAAGATCTGGCACTGGGCGCAGATGCCCTTCATGGAGGCCATGGCTCGACAGCTGAAAACGCCCATCGGCGAATTACAGCCCTGGGCCTTCACGAGCCTCACCGAGCCCTTCTTCAGCCTCATGCGCCTGAGCCTGTGGTCGGCCGCGTTCCTGGCCGCGCCCTGGGTGTTCTATCAGCTGTGGGCCTTCATCCGCCCCGGACTTCATGAACGCGAGCGCCGCTTCGCCATCCCCTTCGTGCTGGTGACGAGCGCGTGCTTCATCGGCGGCTGCGCCTTCGCCTACAAGTACGCCTTCCAATTCCTGGGCGACATCCTCTTCCAGGAAGCCCGGGACGCCGGTCTGCGGGCCAACCTGCACATCGAGGATTACCTGGATCTGTTCCTGGGCACCACGCTCATGACCGGCGCCATGTTCGAGCTGCCCGTGCTGTTCTTCTTCCTGGGCAAGCTCAAGCTCATCACTGCCCAAACGATGTTGAAGTTCTGGCGCCACGCCACCGTGGCCATCGTCGTGTTCAGCGCCTTCTTCACCCCCGGCGACGTGCTGGCCACCACCATCTTCTTCAGCGTGATTCTGCTGGGGCTCTACTTCATCAGCGTCGCCGTGGTCTGGATCGCCCAACCCGCGAAGCCCAAGGCCGATCCCGAATAGGGGAAGTCGAGGAAGGACGAAGGAGGCGAAGGCGCGACCGCCCTTCGCCTCCTTCGTCCTTCACGGGCCTAACTGAAGTAGTTCGGGAACACCCGGGCGGGGTTGCCCGTGGCCAGGGCGTTCTCGGGGATGTCGGCCACTGCGAAGGCGCCGGTGGAGATCTTCGTCCTCGCGCCGATCTTGACCCGGGGGGCCACGTAGGCGTGCGTGCCCATGAAGACCTCCTCCCCCAGCTCCGCGGCGCCGGACACCGAGGCGTAGGGCGAGAGCACGGCGAAGGAAGCGATCTTCGAATTGTGTCCACAGCCCGCGTGCACGTTGAGCGTGACGTGGGGCTCCAGCTCCGCGAAGGGGGCGACGAAGGCGAAGGGGCAAAGCACGGCCCCCTCGCCGACGATGGCATTGGACGCTACGTAGGCCGTGGGGTGGATCATGCTGATCAGGCGGCCGCCCGACGCCTGGATCTTCTTCACGAGCTTCGCTTTGATCGAAGGCTCCCCGTTGGCCACGATGAACACCTCATCCGGGGCCGGCACGAGCACATCCTCCGGAAACAGATCCTGCACCCGATCGAGCTGGTATCCGGACCCCTCCGGAAAGGCATCCTGGACGTAGGTCTGCATCTCCCCGCCGAATCCGCCTTTGCAGATGATGACGATTTTCTTCATGGTGGGCTGGCTCCGGGGGTGGGTGGTCACCGGCTAAAAGAGACTCATTCTGGAACAGCAGTGATCGTAAAAAAACTACATCACCTGCTCCGAATGAGCAAACAATACCTTCCCTGGAGCTGACGGCAAGCCCCCTCAGGCCCTGAGCCGGTCCCATCCCTCGAGGTAGACCCCGAAGCCCGGGTCCTCCTGGATCTTGTGCGCCACCAGGGCGCGGATGGAGGCCTCCTCCGCCTCCATCTGCTCCGGCGTGAGGTGGCCGCTCAAGGTCTGGGCCCGGAGCCACACCAGGAAGGTGGTGAGGGCGTCGAACTGGTTGTAGCGCACGATGCCTTCCACGTCCCCCGCCTGCCAGAGATCAATGACGCTGGCGCCATCCGTGCCCAGCTTGCCGGGGATGCCACACGCCGTGGCCAGCTCGTGGAGGGTGGAGCCCGCCTTGCCGAATCCGCCCGTGGTCTCCCGGAGATCGATGTGCTGGGCGCCGTAGCGATCGAAGAAATCGGCCTTGTCCCAGCGATCCGCGCCCCGGCCCAGGCCCGGGATCGAAAGGCCATGGGTCATGGCCCGCTGCACCAGGATCGGCAAGTCCGCCTCGCGGCTGTTGAAGCCCACCAGCTGCGGCTTCTTGTCGCCCATGGCCGTGAGGAAGCGGCGCAACAATTCATCCTCGGCCATGGCGCCGGGGCGATCCGGCAGGGCCATGAGCCGGTGGCTCACCTCCCCGCCCTTGACGGTGCGCACCACCGCCGCGATGGAGACGAGTCGGCAGAGGATGGTCTTCAAATAGGGCCGGGGATTGGCTTCGGTGGCACCGCCATAAGCCCACATCTTCGCGAGCACCTCTTCATCCGGCATCTCGCGCGGAAGGCCCAGCACGCGGCGCCCCGTGGGTGGGTCCGGCACCCATTCCGCGTCGAAGGCCCAGATGAGGTGATGGGGAGGGCGCAGCATGGCGGCCTACTTCCCCACGCCCCAATTGCCGGCGCCGCCCACGGCGGAGGCCAGCGCGGCCAGCAGGCGGAAGAGCCGATCCGGCTGGGAGAGGGCGCCCGCGCCATGCAGCCAGCCATGCACCAGGGGCCAGCCCAGCAGGATGGCCAGGGCCCCCGCCGTGATGGGCAGCCAGAGTCCCACCAGCACGAAGGCGCCCGCGATCATCACCCCCAGCTCCAGGCCCCAGTGGCCCACGTTGGCGAAGGTGATGGCCCCGTGGGCCGCGCGGAGGGCCGTGAAGCCCTGGAGGATGGCGGCGCCACCCACGGCGACGCGGAGGAGGAGCAGGGCCCAGCCGGTTCGATTCGATGAGGACATGGGCCCAGTTCACCACATCTGGGGGGGATTGCCCAAGGGGGCAGCGGGGATTCCCCCCTGGGTCCGATCCGTGGTCTGATGACCCTCCCATGTTCGATGTAATCGCCTTCGACGCCGACGACACCCTCTGGCACTGCGAGCGGGATTTCCAGGCCGTGCACGAGTCCTTCCTGGGGCTCCTGTCCGCCTACCACCCCCCCGAATGGATCGAGGCGCGCCTCCTGGAGACGGAGCGCCGGAACCTGGGCACCTTCGGCTACGGCGTGAAGGGCTTCGTGCTCTCCATGATCGAAACCGCCGTGGAGCTCACCGAGGGCCGCGTCACGGGCCAGGAGATCCAACGCATCGTGGATTGGGGCAAGGCCATGATCCACGGCCCCGTGGACACCCTGCCCGGGGTGGCCGAGGCTCTGGAGACCCTGGCCAAAAGCCACAAACTCATGGTCATCACCAAGGGCGACCTCTTCGACCAAGAGAGCAAGGTGGCCCGCAGCGGCCTGGGATCCCACTTCATGGCCGTGGAGGTGGTGAGCGAGAAGACTGAAGCCGCCTACCGCAGCGTGCTCGCCAAGCACCGGGTGCACCCGGACCGCTTCCTCATGGTGGGCAACAGCCTCAAGTCCGACATCCTGCCCGTGCGGGCCCTGGGCGCCCGCGCGGTGCATGTGCCCTACCCCCTCACCTGGGCCTTGGAGCAGGTGGAGGGGGTGACGCCGGAGAGCCATGGCTATCGGGTGGTGGAGGCCATTCGTGATTTGCCGGACTTCCTCGTCAGTCTTCGCTGAGCAGCCTCGGGAAGGCGAAGCCCGCTACCGCGGCGCCGAGCAAAGGTGCCACCCAGAAGAGCCAGAGCTGCTGCAGGGCCCAGCCGCCCACGAAGAGGGCTTGGCTCGTGCTGCGGGCGGGGTTCACGGAGGTATTCGTCACCGGGATGCTGATGAGGTGGATGAGGGTGAGGCAGAGGCCGATGGCGAGGGGCGCGAAGCCGGGCGCGGCCTTCTTCGACGTGGCCCCGAGGATGACCATGAGGAAGGTGAAGGTCATCACCAGCTCGCAGATGAAGGCGGCGTTCAGGCCATACCCGCCCGGGCTGTGCGGCCCATAGCCATTGGCGGCGAAACCCCCCAATTCGAAGCCGGGTTTGCCACTGGCGATGAGGTAGAGGATCCCGGCCCCGGCGGCGCCTCCCAGCACCTGGGCGGCCCAATAGGGCACCAGGTCCTTGGCGTCGAAGCGGCCCGCCACGGTAAGGCCCAGGGTGACGGCGGGGTTGAGGTGGCAGCCGCTCACGGGCCCGATGGCGTAGGCCATGGTGAGCACCGTCAGGCCGAAGGCCAGGGAGACCCCGTGGAGGCCGATGCCCACCCCAGGAAAAGCCGCCGCCAGCACGGCGCTGCCACAGCCGCCGAGGACGAGCCAAAAGGTACCGAGGAATTCCGCGCTCAATCGACGGTTCATGGGTCGTCTCCTGAAAGGGATGGGGTGATGTGCGCCCCACTCTACCCCCCTCTGCGGGAGGAGCAAGTCATTCCAGGCCCTGGTCCGCGATGGCCCGGATCGCCGCCTCCTCCAGCTCCAGCACCACGGAACAATGGGTTTCGATGCAGGCGAGCACCTCCTCCCGGGGGCCGAGGCGCCAGCCGTCGCTTCCGTAGAAGGCATCCTGACTCGCCTGGAGGTGCCCGGCATCTTCGAAGGCCCGCACAAGGACGTAGCCCTCCGCCTCGAGTCGGCAGGGACCGGCCCGCACCACGTCCATGCCCCAGGCCCGGAGCAGGGGCAGGCAGCGGGTCTGCATGAGCCGGTGGAAGGCCTCGCCCAGGCCTGGTTTGAGCCGGTAGGTGCGGATCTCCAGCACGCGGCTCATGAGCGCCCTTCCAACGCAGACCCGCCGGCCGCTGCGATCCGGGAAAAGGTCATGATCCAGTTCGTCTCCCAGGTCAGGCCCCCATCCGCCGAGAAGGCCTGTTCCCACCGGGCCTCCAGGGGAGACACGGGAATCCAGAGGAAGCGCACGCGGATGGGGCGCCCCTCGAAGGTGTCCTCCCCGAAGAAGGTCCCCCGCCCGCCTTCGAAGCGCCCCACCACCGGCGCATCGAGCCGTCCCTGGCGATCGTCGGCCCAATGGATCCGCCACACCCGGGCCTCGGGATCGTAGAGGCGCAGAGCCAGCCCCTGGAAGGGGGAACCATCTGGAAGGGTGGCCCGGTACTGCTCCAAGTTGCCCAGGCCGCCCAGCAAGGGGGCCGTCTCCACCTCAGCCTTGAACGTCACCCAATCCTGGCACCCCGCCAGGCGGCGGGTCAGTTTGCGGTTCTCCACGGACCACGCGCCGTGGATGAACCCGAAGTCATGGCGGCCATCCCGGGCGGCCTCAGGCAGGGTTTCGGTTTGGGCGGGGTGGGTCATCGAAGCTCCTCAGGTGTCCGGTGATCCTCTCAACCCCCTCCTGCCACCGTCCTGGCAGGAGCCTCAGGGCCGCTGCCGCCCGAGGTACTCCGCCAGCCCCTGCCCGGGTTGGCCGACGAAGGGTTCCAGCAGCTCCACGCGGTGGATGCGGTCCAGGCGGAAGGTCCTAAAATCGGCGCGCCATTCGCACCAGGCGGCGAGGTTCCATCGATAGCCCCAGAAGACGACGCCCAGGGGCCGCAGCACCCGCTCCGAAGCCTCGCCATCGGCCTTGGCGTAGGCCAGCCGCACCTTCCGCCCCTCCCGCAGCGCCTGGCGCAGTTCGGCGAGGTGGAGGGCGTTCCCGGGCTCCACATAATGGTCGGGCACGAGGAAGGGCAGGTCCGACAGGCGGCGACGCTGGCCGGTGGGGAGGGCCGCCTCCGCCTTCCGCAGCAGGCTGCCCGCCGCGGCCTGGAGGACGGGATCACCCCAGGCGGCCACCATCCGCGCCCCCAGAAGGAGGGCCTCCACCTCATCCGCGCTGAACATCATCGGCGGCAGGTCGAAGTGGGTCGGCAGCCGATAGCCCACCCCGGCCTCGCTCTCGATGGGCACTCCCGAGGCCATGAGGTCGGCGATATCCCGGTACAGCGTGCGCTCGCTCACCTCCAGCTCCGCCGCCAGCCGGGCCGCGGTGCTGATGCGGTCGCGGCGGAGCAGCTGGACGATCTGGAAGAGGCGGTCCGCGCGTCGCATGGGTTCCTGGAGTTTACGCCGGGAATCGCAGACCGGTGATGGGCTCCACAGAACCCGGCCGGTATGCTTAAGGGTTCGGAGGACTCCATGAGCATCCAAAGCATCGGTGTGATCGGCGCGGGCCAGATGGGCAACGGCATCGCCCACGTGTTCGCTCAGAGCGGTTTCAGCGTCCTCATGCAGGACATCTCCGCCGAGTTCGCGGCCAAGGGCGTGGCCACCATCGACAAGAACCTCCAGCGGGGCGTCGACAAAGGCAAGATGACGGCCGATGAGAAGGCCGCCGTCCTGGGCCGCATCAAGACCACCACCACCCTCGAGGATCTGGCCAACTGCGACATCGTGGTGGAAGCCGCCACCGAGCGCTGGGAAGTGAAGAAGCAGCTCTTCGAGACCCTGGACCGGGTGTGCAAGCCCGGCGCCATCCTGGCCTCCAACACCAGCTCCATCTCCATCACCAAGCTGGCCGCCGTCACCAAGCGTCCCGAAGCCTTCATCGGCATGCACTTCATGAACCCCGTGCCCGTGATGCAGCTCATCGAGGTGATCCGCGGCCTGGCGACCAGCGATGCCACCTACGCCACCGTGATGGAGCTCTCGACCAAGCTGGGCAAGACCCCCATCGCCTGCAACGACTTCCCCGGTTTCGTGAGCAACCGCGTGCTGCTGCCCATGATCAACGAAGCCATCTACGCCCTGTACGAGGGCGTGGCCGAGGTGGAAGCCATCGACGGCATCATGAAGCTGGGCATGAATCACCCCATGGGCCCGCTCACCCTGGCGGACTTCATCGGCCTGGATACCTGCCTCTTCATCCTCAACGTGCTGCACGAGGGCCTGGGCGACCCCAAATACCGCCCCTGCCCCCTCCTCAAGAAGCTGGTGGATGCCGGTTGGTACGGCAAAAAGAACGGGCGCGGCTTCTACGACTACCGGGGCGAGAAGCCCGTGGCCGCCGTGAAGATCGGCGGCTGATACCCCAGCCCCCAACGCACCCAACAGGGAAAAACATTGAGGCCCGCCTTGGCGGGCCTCGCTTTTTTGAGTCGAATCGACCCTCCCAATGGTCGATGTCACCCGGACCGAACGCATGTGCCGTTCGGCCATCAGTCAGTCGCATCGGACCCCAAAACCTCACGAACCGAGGGGTGTGACTAGGGGCGCCGAGGGCACGGGCCGATATTGTTCTCAGCCCAAACGACGGCTCGCCGGCCATCCGGTCAGCTTTCGTCACCAGCTCGAATTTCCCCGGCCCCAAGGTTCACGCCTCGTGCTGTGAAACCTGCCCAATTCCAAAAAGCTCGCCCTTCCCGGGGAGGGCATCGGTGCGCCTTCACGGCGCCGAGGGTTCCCATGCGCCCGATCTACCCTGCCATCGTCCTTTCCCTCGTCCTCATCGGGTGCAGCGGAGGTTCCCCCGAGGCCTCCAAATCCACCTCGACGTCCACCCCGACGCCGACCCCTCCCGCCACGCCCTTCATCACGGCCCCCACGTCCGCCATCGAAGGCAGCACGGGGCTGTCCGCGTCGGTGCACGCGCAGCCTGACACCACCTACCGGTGGTCCATCGACAGCGGGACCCTCACCAGTTCCTCCGAATCGCCGACGGTCACCTTCAACGTGGGCACCACCGACACCACCCTCGTCTGCTACGCCGTCAATAGTGGCGGCACCTCCAACGCCCGGACCACGGTCCGCGTCAGCAAGAAGGCCCCCACCCAACCCACCATCACGGCGCCCTCCCAGGTCACGGCGGGCGGCTCGGGCTATGCCGCCAGCATCGCGGCCCAATCCGGCTGCACCTATGCCTGGACGGCCACCAACGGCACGATCCAAGGCGGCCAGGGCACCACCGCCATCACCTTCTCCGCCGGCACCGGGAGCAGCCTCCAGCTCCAGTGCGTGGTCACCAATGCCGCGGGATCCGCGACGGGCACCCAGTCCATCACCGTGGTGCCGGCCCTGGCCCCTCCCACGACTCCCACCATCACGGCCCCCTCCACGACCATCGAGGCCACCTCCGGGTACGCCGCCAGCGTCGCCACCCAGTCCGGCTGCACCTACGCCTGGACGATCACCAATGGCACCATCCAGAGCGGCCAGGGCACCGCCGCCCTGCAGTTCAAGGCCGGTGTGGCCGGCACCCCCCTGCAATTGGGCTGCACGGTGGGCAACGCCGCCGGTTCCGTGGTGGGCACCAAGTCCGTAACCGTGTCCCCGGCCGCGACCCCCGTGGCCGTGACGCTGACGCCCGCCCTCGTCACCCTCTCCTCCGGCATGCCCCAGGTCTTCACGGCCGCGGTCTCCGGCACCACCAACACGGCCGTGACCTGGACCGTGGATGGCATCGCCAACGGCAATGCGACGGTGGGCACCATCGGCGGCACGGGCAACTCCGTCACCTACACCGCGCCCCTGGTCTCCGGAACCCACACCATCGTGGCCAAGAGCGTGGCGGATACCACCCGCTCCGACTCCTCCACCATCACGGTGCAATCCGGCTGCGCCCCCGCCCCCACCTCCACCCAGACCCTGAACGTCCTCGACGCGACCTATGGCGCCAAGGGCAACGGCGTGGCCGATGACACCGCCGCCATTCAGAAGGCCATCAACGCCGTGGGCGCCGGTGGCACCGTGTACATCCCCGATGGGACTTACATGATCAACCCCATCGCGATCCCCACCGGCGGCAATCACGGCCTCGCGCTGAAGAGCAACATGACCCTGCGCCTCTCCTCCGGCGCCGTGCTCAAGGCCACCACCAACTCCGCGGGCACCTATGCCATCGTGATGGCCCAGAACGTCACCGGCGTGAACATCGTGGGCGGCACCATCATGGGCGACCGGGCCACGCACACCGGCACCACCGGCGAATGGGGCATGGGCATCTCCCTGATCGGCGCCCACCAGGCCGTGATCGAAGGCGTGACCGCCAAGGAATGTTGGGGTGATGGTTTCTACGTCTCCGGCGGCTCCACGGACGTGACCCTGTGCAACGTGATCGCGGATCACAACCGGCGCCTGGGCATGGCCATCACCAGCGTGGACGGGATGGTGGTCCGCAACTCCACCTTCATCAACACCGCGGGCACCGCTCCCGAGGCCGGCATTGACCTCGAGCCCAACCCGGGCGAGACGGTGGCGAACCTCCTGATCACCAACTGCACCCTCAACAACAACGCCGGCAATGGTTTCGAAGGCGGCGTGCCCATCGCCAACACCGGCCTCGCCTTCCTCGTGAACGTGGTCTTCGATTCCAACACCGTGAGCGGCAATGGCGTGAACCCCGAAGATGGCCAGATCCGCAACGGCGTGCTGCTCTCCAACAGCGATGGCACCAAAATCACCAACAACCTGATCACCACCACCACGGGCCGCGGCATCCTCCTGCGCGACAAGGCCACCCACACCACGATCAGCGGCAACACGGTGACGAAGACCATCACCATCCCCGGCAACACCTTCTGGTCGGGCGGTGGCATCTACCTGGGCACCTGCGCCTACTCCACCATCACCGGCAACATCGTGAAGGACAACTCCGGCTACGGCATCCAGCAGACCGCCACCGACAGCACCGTCGTCATCAGCAACAACACCGTCACCGGCAACGGCATGGTGCCCTGATTTAGAGCTTGGCCCCCCGTGCCCCTGGGCAAGCCCCGCCACTCCGGCAGGGCCCATCCAGGGGCACGCGCGTGCCTGGGGGAACGTCAGGCCCGGTCGGGCTTCGAGATCAGGTAGGGGCCCAGGGAGAGGTGGTGGAGCCCGGACCGCTTCATCACATCGATGGCATCGGCCGCCGTGGAGACGATGGGCTCGCCGTGGATGTTCAGGGAGGTGTTGAGCAGGGCGCCCCGGCCCGTGCGTTGCTGGAAGCACGACAGCAGGCGGTGGTAGGAAGGGTTGGCCTCCGGGCTCACCACTTGTGGCCGGATGGTCCCATCTTCGGGGTGGCAGGCGGCTTTCACTTCCCCCGTGTTCCTCGAATCGAAGCTGAGGATCATGTAGGGCGCCGTGAGTCCCTTGGGGTTGTGGAGGTAGCGGTCGGCCGCTTCGGCCAGGACCGAGGGCGCGAAGGGCATCCAGAAATCCCGGCTCTTGATGGCCTTGTTGACGACGCGCACCACCTCGCCGCTGATGGGATCGCCCAGGATGGCGCGGTTGCCCAGGGAACGGGCCCCGAACTCCTCCCGGCCAGCCACCCGGGCCACCACTTCCCCCCGAGCCAGCAGATCGACCACGGCCTCTTCCAGATCCCCCGGAAGCTCCACCTTCCACCCCAGGCTCCGGGCCTGATCGGCCGCGGCATCGTAATCCTCCCGGGTGGGTTCCGGGCCAAGGTAGAGGGTCTTCAGGGGCTCGATGAGGTGGGCCTGGCCCAGGTCCACCATGTGGGCCCAGGCGGCGCCGATGGCGTTGGTCTCATCCCCGCAACTCGGGAACACGAAGAGGTCCGACACTTCCGCCAGTTCGCCGATGGCCTTGTTGAGCTTCACGTTCATGCAGACACCGCCGGACAGGCGGATCTTCGAGCGGCCCGTGCGCTTGAGCCAACCCCTCACCCATTCGGCGAGGAAGGCCTCGGTGAAATCCTGCAGCCCGGCGCACACGTGGTCGAAGCGGGTGAATTCGAGGCGCTCCCGCCAGAATTCGTAGGAGAAGAGCATGTTCGGCACGCCCGGAGCCAGCTCCCAACCTCCTTCGGTGTACCGGAAGGCATCCTGGAACACCTTCCTGGCCTTGTCCGCCTTGTCCCCGCCCGCGTAGGGCGCCATCCCCATGAGCTTGTATTCATGCTCCAGGGGCACCATGGCCAGCAGGGCGGTGATCACCGACCAGAGGTTCCCGATGGAGTGGGCCTCATCCACCGTGGCCAATCGCTTGAGGCGGCCCCCCTCCTCGGGGATGGACACGGTGGCGCACAGGTAATCCCCCGCGCCATCGATGGTGATCACCAGCGCCTGCTCATCGGCCCCGGGCCCGAAGTAGGCCGTGGTGGCGTGGCAGCGGTGGTGATCGATGGAGAAGATGCGGTCGCGGGAAACGCCATGCCCCATCAGCACCTGGGTCTGGGCTTCCCGGCGCTGCCGTTGGACCCTGCCCCTCAGGGGGGTGTGCCGGAGGAACTGCTTCACCCGGCCCATGGGTTTCAGGGCGTTCTTGTAGCTGCGGATGCGGAGGGAGCGGTCGCCTTCCTGGAGTCCTGATTCGGTGTAGGTCTCATGCCCCCCGAAGACGTAGGCATCCACATCCTTCCATTCCAGGCCCTCCATCTCCAGGAGCCTCTGGATGGCCTTTTCCGGGAATCCGCCCTTGTTCTTGAACCGGGTGGGCCGCTCCTCCTGGAGCGCGCTGATCAATCGGCCATCGCGGATGAGGGCGGCGGAGGCCGTGTGGCTCGCGTTGATTCCACAGATCAGCATGGGGGCTCCGAGATCCTCGTGGTGGAGAGGAAATGCATCAAAGGGGAGGGGTCACATCCGATGCGGTGGCAAGGCCGCCGATCTTGGCATCCCGTTCGGCGCGGAGCAGGCGCGTCGGCCGGGCGGGAACGCCCGCCACAGTTTCCCCCACGGGAACGTCGTGCGTGATCACACTCCCCGCGCCGGTCTCCGCCCGGTCGTTGATGCGCTTGTGGGGGAGGATCAGGGTGGACATCCCCACCCAGCATTCATCCCCAATGGAGGCGTAGCCGGCCATGCGGGTGCCCGGCGAGAGCCAGCTGTATTCCCCCACCACGCAATCATGGGCCAGGGAGCAGCAAGAGCCGAGGATGGTGAACGCGCCCACCTCCAAATCGCACTGGCAGACCACGCCGCCCTGGAGCAGCACGCCCTCCCCCAAGCGGACGCCCGAGCCGACGCAGGAGAAGGGATTGATGATGGGGGGGAAGGTGACGCCCGCGTCGAGGGCCTTGATCCGGGCCACGGCCTGGCGACGGACCTTCGGATCGCCCAGGGCCATGGCCATCTGCACGGGGCGGCCATGGGCCGCGAGCCAGGCTTCCGGCGTACCCAGGATGGGCAAGCCCTTCACCACCTGACCCACCCGGGAAGCATCGTCATCCAAAAACCCGAGTACGACTTCGCCCCGCTGCTGCGCATGGACTTCGAGGGTGGCCAGGACCTGACGCCCCACGGTGCCTGATCCGAGGATGATCCACTCGTGGGGCAGTCCGCTCATGCTTGCCCATCCTTGCGATAGTCCGAGAACTTCTTGTTGGGATCGAGCCCCGTGGAGGGCACGCCCTCGGAACCCAGCACCTTGAACAGGGTGCGCCAAAGGATCCAGAGGTCGAAGGCGATGGACGCGCGATCCACGTACTCCACGTCCAGGCGCAGGCGATCCTCCCACCCCAGCGTGTTCCGGCCATTGATCTGAGCCAGGCCGGTGACTCCCGGCCGCACGTCGAGCCGGCGACGCTCCTCCGCCGAGTAATGCGGCACGTACTCCATGAACAGCGGGCGGGGACCCACCAGGCTCATGTCGCCCCTGATCACGTTCCAGAGCTGCGGCAACTCATCCAGGCTGGAGCGGCGCAGGAACCGGCCGAACAACGTGATCCGTTCGGCGTCCGGAAGGGGGTCGCCCTTCTCGTCATAGGCCTCGATCATGCTTCTGAACTTGAACACGGTGAAGGGCTTGGCATCCCGCCCCGCCCGCTCCTGGGTGAAGACCACCGGGGATCCCATGCGGATCCGGATCAAGATCCACAACACCAGGAGGACGGGCAGCAGGATGAGGCCCAGCAGCAGCGCGCAGGAAAAATCCATGAGGCGCTTGAATAGGCGGTAGATCGGTCGCGTCGATGCCATGGGAGCCTCAGGCCGAAGCGGCCTTGAATACCTCAGAGAGCACGGCTTCCGCGTCCTCCATGTTCGTCTCGGTGAGCGTGGGATGGATGAGGAACATGAGGCTCGTCTCGCCCAGCTCCTTGGCCACGGGCAGCCGCTCCGGCAATCCCAACCCGGCTCCGGTGAAGGCCTTCTCGAGGTAGATCTCGCTGCAGCTGCCGCTGAAGCAGGGCACGCCGCGGGAGGTCACTTCCTCCATGATCCGGTCCCGCGACCAGCCGGCCTTGAGGCGCTCGGGGCGGATGAAGACGTAGGCCTTGTAGGCGGCGTGGCCGATCTCCGCGGGGGCTGGCGTGGTGCGGAGCAACGGGAAGCGCTCGAAGAGGCGGTTCAGCCGGTCCAGGTTCGCCCGGCGGATCCGGGTCCACTCGGGGAGCTTGCGCAGCTGCACGCGGCCGATGGCCGCCTGGAGTTCCGTCATCCGCCAATTCGTGCCGAAGGACTCGTGGAGCCAGCGGAAGCCGGGGGCGTGCTGGCGGTTGTACACAGCATCGTAGCTCTTGCCGTGATCCTTGAAGCTCCAGGCACGCTCCCAGAGGGCCGTGTCCTGCGTGGTGAGCATGCCGCCCTCACCGCCGGTGGTGATGATCTTGTCCTGGCAGAAGGAGAAGGCCGCCATGTCGCCCATGCTGCCCACGGGACGCCCCTTGTAGGTGGCGCCATTGGCCTGGGCGCAATCCTCGATGACCTTCACCCCATGACGGCGGGCCAGCTCCAGGATCGGATCCATATCGCAGGGCCAGCCCGCGAGGTGCACGGGGATGATCGCCTTCGTCCGGGGCGTGATCACCTTGGCGATGGTCTCGGCGGTGATGTTTTGCGTGACGGGATCCACATCCGCGAGCACCGGCGTGCAGCCCCGCATCACGATGCAGCTGGCCGAGGCGATGAAGGTGCGGGGCGTCGTGATGATCTCGGAGCCCGGGGGGATGTCCAGCGCGTAAATCGCGAGTTCCAACGCGGAAGTGCCGTTGCACACGGCCACCGCGTGCTTGGCTCCGGCGGCCGCGGCGTACTCCTTTTCGAACTCCCGGGTTTCCTTGCCCGTCCAGTAATTCACTTGGCCGGACTCCAGCGCGCGGGTGACGGCGGCCACTTCATCGGGGGCGTAGAAAGGCCAAGGCGCGAAAGCGGTCACGGGAGTGGGCGAGGTGCGTGCGGACATGGCGGGGGCTCTGGAAAAAGGGTGTGCGGAAGCGGCACCCGAAGCAACGCCCGATCCGAGGATGCGCGGCGATTCAAGCGGGGCGGCACCCGGGAGACCGAGGGACGGAAGGGTGCGTCGATCGGCACCAAGGACTCGTCCAGAAAATCAAGGATCCAAAGGCGAGGTCAAGTTGTTTTTCTACCATCTCTACGATGCGCGGCCTATAATTTGGGAACACGCACGAACGGCTTGCCTTGGCCCCTGCCTGCCCCAGGTCAGCATCCCATCGTCCTCTCATGAGAATAGGCCCCCATGGCGTCGACCGCACCCATCGTCAGCGCGTTCCAAATCGTGACGCTGGGCCGCAAGGACATCCCCCAGATGTTGGCCCTGTTCCGGGAGGCGATCCCCCGCCCCCAGCTGGACCGGAGCACCTATACCGCTCCGGGCGTGGAGCGGTACCTCGGCCACCTGTTCGATTTCCCTGAACTGCAACGCCAAGAGCAGCTGTGGGGCTTGGCCGATCCCGGGGGCGATTTCGCCGCCGTGGCCCATACCCGGCGCATCGGCCATCACCTCCACCTCAACAACGCCGCTGTGCGGCCGGCCCTCCAGGGCCAGGGGCTGGGCGGCCGCCTGCTGGCGCGATGGGAGGCCATGGCCCGGGAGGCGAAGGTGGCTGGCATTTCCCTGGATGTCGCCCTGGAGAACAAGGGTGCGCTGCGGCACTACCAGAGGTTCGGCCTGGAGGAAGTCACCGTGGCCTACGAGGGCCAACTCATGGAACCGATCTCCGATGACGCGGGCGACGAGGTGAGCCTGGTGGATTGGCCTGCGGCCCAGGTGAGCCTCGACGCCTTCGGATTCGGCCGATTCCAGCTCGTGCTCGAGGGTCATCCCCACTTCGTGGATGTCACCGAGGCCCGATTCCGCGTGGGCAATTCCGATCCCCGCGTGCTCGCGGCCCTGCATCGCATCGATCCCGATCGGGCGATCTTCCTGCGCAGCCATACGCCCTTTCCAGCCGGCAAATGGAAGCCGACCGGGGCGATCATCCGCATGATCAAGGACTTTTGAATGACGTTTCCGAACACCGCGCAGCCGACCTTCCTCACTCCCGAACGCGGCGAGTGGATGGAGGCGCTCCAAAAAGCTCCCCACGATCTGTTCCACCTGCCGGGCTACCTCAAGGTGAGTGCCGGCCATGAAGGCGGAACGCCCGTGGCGGTCCACCTCGAGGCCGAGGGCTGCGGAATGCTGATGCCGATCCTCCTCCGCCCCTTGGATGACTTCGGACCCGAATTCGCGGGTTGCTTCGATGCCGCTTCACCCTACGGCTATCCTTCCCCCCTCTTCTGGGGTGAAGGGCACGAGGCCCTGATTCCCGGCATGCTCGAAGCGTGCTGGACCTTCCTCCGCCAGCAGCGGGTGGTGTCCCTCTTCCTGCGGCTGAACCCCTTCCTGGAAGCAGGCCTCGAGGCGCTCGCCTCCCAATCCGATCTGAGGGCCCATGGCCCCACGGTGTACCTCGATCTCACGAACCCTGAAGCCAGCTGGATGGGCATCAACTCCGCCAACCGTGGCTTCATCACCCGCACCTACAAGCACGGCCACCACGTCATCCTCGACGACTGGATGACCTACGATGCCGTCATCGAAGCCTATTACGAGACCATGACTCGCCTGGAGGCTTCGCCCTTCTACTTCTTCCCGAAGTCCTATTTCCATGGCCTGAAGGAAGCCACGGCGCCCCACCTGCACCTCGCGACGGCGCTCTCCCCCACCGGGGAGATCACGGGAGGCGTGCTGTTCTCGGAAGTGGGCGGCCTCATCCAATACTTCCTCACGGGCAGCTTCGACGCGTTCCGCGAAGTCTCCCCCGCGAAGATCCTCATCGACACCCTGCGCACCTGGGGCATCCAGCATGGGCACCACACGGTGAATCTCGGCGGCGGCGTCGGCGCCAACCAGGATGGCCTCTTCACCTTCAAATCCCGGTTCTCGAAGCACCACAAGACCTTCCAGACCCTTCGAAAGGTCCTGCTCCCCGAGATCTATGCCAGCCTCACCGCGAGCAGGGGCCTCCAGCCCGATCCCGAGGAGGCCTTCTTCCCGGCCTACCGCAAGCCCAGCTGAAGGCGTCCCGCCCTTCTAATGCGTGGGGGTGGAGGGTCCCAAAGGCCGGAGGCTCCGCGCCCGGAGCAGGGCTTCCCACTGATCCACGACCCGCCCCAATTCGAAGCGCTCGAGCACCCAGCTCCGCCCTGCCTCGGCCACCCGGCGCCGCTCCTCGGCACCCGCCGCCATCATGGCCAGCATCCGTGCCGCCAGGGCTTCCGAATCCCGCGGGGGCACGATGAAGCCGGAGTGGCCGTGCTGGATCAATTCCCGCACGCCCCCCACGTCCGTGGCCACCACGGGCACTCCGGCGGCCATGGCTTCCATGACGGTGTTGGGCATCCCCTCCCAGGCCGAGGAGAGGACGAACGCGTCCGGGATCGACAGCAGCCGGGGCACGTCCGGGCGGGATCCCAGGAAGGTCACCACCCGGTCGAGGCCCAGGTCCTTGGCCATGGCCCGGATGCGCTCGGACTCCTCGCCACCGCCCACGATGCACAACCGGAAATGCTCCGAAGCCGCCGCGCATCGCGCCGCCGCCGTGAGGAGGTTGGGGTAGTCCTTGGCGGGCCGGAGGTTCCCCACGGCCATCCATACGAAGGTTTCCCGGGAATAGCCCAATTCTTCCCGGAGCTGCAGCGTGGCCTCGGGCGAGGGCGCCTTGGAGAAGATCATCCCGTTGGAGATGACCGTGGTCCGCTCCCGGGTCAGGAGGCCCTGGTCCACCATGTAGTCAATGGCCGCGTGGGAATTGGACACCGTGAGCGCCACCAGGGGTTCCGTGAATCGGTAGAACTGCTTGCGCAAGGAGGTCTTTACGAAGGCCGTGCGGATGGTGGCGATCACCCGTCGCACGCCCGCCAACCGGCCGCACACGCGCCCCATGGCATCCGCGGGGAAGTTGAAGGTGACGAGCAGGGCCGGGCGCCACGCCCGTAGCTGGCGCATCACGCGGAAGGCCATTCCGAGGGGCAGCCCGCCTAGCCGCTCGGAGCAGGCCACCAAGGGAATGCCCGCGGCCGCGACCTCCTCGAGGAATTGGGTGGAGGGCAGCATGGTGAGGATCCCCACCTTCCACCCCCGTTGCTTCAGCTGGATGGCCACGCGCACCAGCTGGGTTTCGGCACCGCCCCGCTCCAGGCTCGTGGTGAAGAACACGACATCCATCATCGATCCCCCGGAGCGCGGAAAGGGGCCCCTTCCCCGCGCATCAAATCCATCAGCGCCGCTTCGGTGCGACGCGCCAGGGTCGCCACGCTGAACTCACCGCAAATGCGTTCCCGGGCGGCCCTGCTCCGCCCCTCGCGGGCTGCTTCCGATTCCTGCAGGAGCGTCAGCACTCCTCCGGCCAAGGCCGCGTCATCGGCCACCGCCACGGCCATCCCCGCCTCCCCCACCAGCAGGGCCGCATCCCCCACCTCGGTCGAGACGCAGGGAACGCCGCAAGCCATGGCTTCGCCGAGGACGTTGGGAAACCCCTCGTCCCGGGAGGAGAGCACGAGCACCGAGAGGGCGTTGTACACGGAAGCCATCTCCCCGCTCGCGCCCGCCCAGAGGATCCGTTCCGTGAGGCCCAGGGACGCCGCGAGTTCCTTCAGTGGCTCCAGGTCGTGGGATGCCCCCCCGCCCACGCAGACGAAACGGGCGTCGCTCCGCACCGCCGCGATCCGCTGGGCCGCGCGCAGGAACGTGGGGTGATCCTTGACCGGGGAGATGCGCCCCACGATGCCGATGACCGGCGCCCCCTCAGCGGGCAGCCCCCAGGCCGCCCGCTGAAGGGCCCCCTTGGCGGAATCCGGCGCGAAGCGTGCCACATCGAACCCGTTGGGGATCACGACGGCCCGTCGGCCCCGGAGCCCCATCGCCTCATGGTTTCGCAGGCCAGCCTGCGAATTGAAGATGACCAGATCCACGAAACGGGAGAGGGCGGCATGCAGGCTCATCAGGGCCCGCGAGGTCCACCCCAAGCCCCGGAGATCCCGGCTGGTGCGGCGGATGCCCCAGACCACCGGCTTCCCGAGGAGCCGCCCGATCAGCAGCATCGGGAGATTGCCGTCCATGTAGCCATGGAGCAACACCGGGTCCACCCGCCGCGCGAGCGCGAGCAGGCGGGGCAGCGCCTGGAGATAGCCCAAGGCTCCACGGCGTTTGCGGAGGTCGTGGAGGGTGACGTGGGGCAGCCCGGAGAGCTCTGGGCTCAAGTCCACGCCCCCGACGTCTTCCGCGCCGTAGAACACCGCCACGTGCAGTTCGAACCGCTCGGGATCCATGGTTCGCACCAGCTCGCAGAGCTGCCGCTCGGCCCCGTGGGGGACGAGGGAGGGGATGAGGAACAGGATCCTGGTGCGGGAACTCATGGGCGATGGCGCCTCGGGCGGAATGCGGCGGGGCTCGGAGCCCTGTCGAGGCGGATCTTAATCGAGCCGGTCTCGGGTGAGCCGACGGAGGAATGGCACGGCACGACGGACGAAGCGGATCATCCCATCCACGGGATTCCTCACCCGGTTGCCCAGCGCGATGGCCTGGGGAAGGGAGATCATCCGCGACGAAAGCAGCGCGAGGCGCCGCTCGAAATCGACCATCTCCGGGGGCGTGAGGTCCGGGTGGTGGCAACAGGTCCACACGCCGAAGGGGAGGGGCCGCATGGTCGCGAATTGCTGGGGCACCCAGGTGTTCCCATCCGGATCCCGGTAGGGCCACGCGGCGAACCCGTCACTGATGATGCGGATGCCCAGGGACTGGAGCGCGGCGACGGTCACCAGATCGAAGGAATGGGACGGCGCCACCCAAGCGTCGACCCGCACACCCTCCCGCTCGAAGATCTCCATGCCCCGACGGAGCTTCTCCTGCTGGGCCTCCAGGGAAAGCCCCGCGAATTCGCTTTGCGGGTTGAGATTCAGCAGCCCGGGGTTGGTGTTCACGTAGAGGTGCTGATACCCGTGCAAGCCGATGGACCAGCCCCGCGCCTGCCAGCCCCTCACCCGGTCCCAGAATTCCGGCAGGGGCGGATCGACCATGAGCTTCGGATCCTGATTGTCCGGTACCACCGCGAGGATGGGCTTGATCTCGTATTTGAGAAAGAGCGCCTCCATCTGATCCCAGATGGCCCAATCCATCGTGGGGCAGATGTCGTCCACTCGGACGAGATAGCGCCCACCTGCCCCCAGGACCTTCCACAGCAGGCTCTTGGGGCGGGTGTCCTTCTGGGGGGAGGCCAGCAGGGAGAGGAGGCTGTTCTCGGTGCGCTGCACGAGGGCCTCGAGGCTGAAGGTACCGCTGACCCGCTGGCGGGAGGCGAGCGCCCGCTGGGACCGCTCCGCTTCGGATTCCCGCAGCAGCGTCGCCGCCGCCTGGGCCAGGGCTTCGTCATCGCCGATGTCCGCCGTGAGACCGGTGTTCCCCAACAACACCGCGGCGTCGCCCACCCGCGTCGCGACGCAGGGAACGCCGCAGGCCATGGCCTCGCCCAGGGCGTTGGGAAAGCCCTCATCCGAGGAGGAGAGGATCAGGAGGTTCAGCGCGTTGTAGGCCGCCGGCATGTCGGCGCAGGTCCCTGGGAACAGGACCTTGTCACCGATTCCCAGGGCCTGGGCCTGGGCCTTGAGGCTCTCCACGTAGGCAGCCGGGCCACCGCCGATGCAGATGAAGCGGGCATCCGGCCACTCCGAGCTCAGGCGCGCCGCCGTCCGGATAAAGGTCGGATGATCCTTCACGGGATTCATGCGCCCCACCACGCCGATCAGCGGGACGTGTCCAGGGACGCCCCAGACCTGGCGTTGCTCCGCGCCCTTGGAGGGGTTCATATGGAACCGCTCCACGTCGAAGCCGTTGGGCACGACCTCGGCGCGGTGGGGTTTCATGCCCATGGCCGCGTGGTTGATGCGCCCGGCCTCCGAATTGAAGATGATCAGATCCACGAAATGCGAGGCCCGGATGAGCCACTTCTGCAGCCGACGGGCCCGCTCGTTCAACGAGGACTGATGGCTGCTCGTGCGCCGGATGCCCCAGACCACCTTGGCCCCCAACAGCTTGCCCATGAGCAGCGCCAAGGGGTTGCCGTCGGAATACCCATGGATCACCTGGGGCCGGATCCGCCGGGCCAGCTTGAACAGGCGCGGGATGGCCGTGAGGAAGCCCGTCAGCCCCTTCTTCTTGTGAAGGCTGTAGAGCTTCACGCCCGGGTGGGCTTCCACCAGGGGCCAGAACTTCCCGTCGTTGTGGTAGCCGGGATCGTAGTACACCGCGAGGTGCACTTCGAAGCGATCGGTGTCCATGTGCCGCACCAGCTCGCTGAGCTGGCGTTCGGCGCCGCCGGAGGCCAAGGATTGGATGAGGAAGAGGACCCGGGTCTTCGCGGTCATTCGGATACCGGCCTGGGACCCGCAACTTTCCTGAAGAGGCCCGCGAGCACCGGGCGGATGCGGAATCCCCACATGAGGCGGCGGTAGGCCTGCCAGCGATCCGAGACCGTGCGCTCCCGGCCCGCGAAGGCCTCCATCACCGCGGCCAGATCGGTCATGCGTGGCGCGTACTCTTCCAGCATCTTCTCGAACCAGCGGACCTTCTGCTCGCTCCAGGAGTTGTGGTGGTTGCAGATGGTCCAGACACCCGCGGGCTTGGCCTGGAATGACCAGAGCTGCTGGGGCACCCACACCATGCCCTCTGAGGTGTAGGGCCAGGTGCAGAGGCCATCGCTGATCACCGTCACCCCCAGCTTCCCGAGGATCTTCACCGTGGTCTCATCGAAGGAATGCGAGGGCGCCACCCAGGCGTCCGCCTTCACGCCCTGGGCCGCGAAGATCGCCAGCCCCTTTCGGAGTTTCTCCTCCTGCACCTCCGCCGGCAGACCGGCGAATTCGCTTTGGGCCGTCACGCCGATGAGGCCGGGATCCTTGTTCACGTACACGTGCTGGTAGCCATGGAGGGCGATGGTCCACCCCTTGGCCTGCCAGCCGCGCACCCGCTCCCAAAAATCCGCGCGGGGTGTGTCCACGTCCAGTTTCGGATCCTGGTTATCCGGCACCACGGCCAGGATGGGGCGCACCCCGAGGCGGAGCATCTGGGCCTCGAGCGCATCCCACACCGACCAGTTCATGCCCGGGCAGATGTCATCGAAACGGAGGAGGTACCGGCTCGAATTCCGGAAGGCGGCCGCATGCGCAGGCTCATCGGCGGAAGGCCGCGACGAATCGCTTCGCTGCTGGATGTCGGTCGTCATGGGGCGGGCCTCTCCAATGTGGGTGACATGGAAATTGTATACCGAAGGCCTCTGGATCCAGGATTCATCCAAGCCCAGTGGGTGGGCTCCGGCGACGCGGAGTCCCACGCTTGCGAAACGGGCAGCAGCTGGAGGCAAAACGGCGCATTCATGACGGTTTTTTCTAGTCCACTCACTTGACAATCCTGCCTTGATGGGCTGACATCAAAGGTCTAGCAGCGGATCGAGGCTTTTCGTCTTGGGTTGTGTGCCGCCCTGTTGGAGAGGCCATCGCGTGAAGGTTTGTTTTTTCATCTGGGCGCTGCGCGCGGCGGGAGCCGAACGCGTGTTGTCGCTGCTCGCCAATGAGTGGTCCGCCAAGGGCTGGGACGTGCTCGTGCTCACCATGGAGGATGGGACGGAGCCTCCTTTCTACCCCCTGGATCCGCGCATCGAGATCAAGGCGCTCGACCTGCTGAAGGACAGCGACTCCCTGGTTTCCGGCATCACCAACAACCTCCGCCGCCTCCGCTCGGTGCGTCGCGCCATTCGCGAGGCGAAGCCGGACGTCGTCGTCTCGTTCATCGACAAGGCCAACGCCCTGGCCGTGCTTGCCACACGGGGCCTGGGCATCCCCATCGTGATCTCGGAGCGCACCGATCCCTCCCGCCGCTCCCTCGGCCGGGTATGGGGAACCCTACGGGATCTGGCCTACCCCCGGGCCGATCGCATCGTCTTCCAATCCCAGGCGGTGCTCGAATGGTTCCCGGAAAAGGTGCGCGCCCGTGGCGTCGTCATCCCAAACCCCGTGCCGGTGCCTCCCACCAGGGGCTCCGCGGCGAAGGGCCCCGCGCCCCGCATCCTGGCCCTGGGCCGCCTCACCCCCGTGAAGGGGTTCGACGTGCTCGTGAGGGCCTTCACCGCCATCTCGCCCCGGTTCCCGGAATGGCGCTTGGACATCCATGGCGAAGGGGCGGAGCGCGCCGCCTTGGAGGCCCTGGCCCGGGACCTCGGCGCCGCGGGGCGCATCCGATTCCCCGGCATCACCGACACCCCCTTCGAGGAGCTTCGCGCCTCGGATCTCTTCGTGCTCTCCTCTCGGGTGGAGGGGTTCCCCAACGCGCTGGTCGAGGCCATGGCCTGCGGCCTTCCGGTGGTCTGCACCGCCTTCGGCGGCGCGGCCCTCGACATCATTCGGGATGGCGAAAATGGGCTGCTCGTCCCCACGGAGGATCCCATCGCCCTGGCCCAGGCCATGGCCAAGCTCATGGCCGATCCCGAGGCCCGCAAGCGCCTCGGCGCCAATGCCCTCGAGGTGGTGGACCGGTTCTCCACGGAACGGGTGGTGGGCATGTGGAATGAGGTTGTGGCGCAGGCCCTCGCCAAGGGAAAATCCTCGGGTCCCCAGGGAGGAGGCCCGTGTCCAACCTGATCTTCGCCGCCTGGCGCGAAGCCGGTGATGCCCTGGACGAGGCCACGTTGAGGCGGGTCGCCGACCAAATCCGGCCCAGTGGCCTGGAGCGGCACGCGCACCACTTCGCCTCAGCCCCCCGGGAACACCTGGCCATCGTCGGCCCGCCGGGAGCGGCGACATCGGTGGGCACCTCGGCCCGCGTCGGCGCCTTCTCCGGCACCTGGAAGGACTGGCACCTGCCGGGATCCCCGGTGCCCGAGGGTTCCTTCGCACTGATCCGCGCCGACGCCTCCACCGTGGAGCTCTGCTCGGATTTCCCGGGCTCGCGCACCCTCTGGTACGTCCGCACGGCCACCCATTTCTTCGCCTCCACCTCCCAGCGCGCCCTCATCGGCCTGCTCGGCGATCTGAAGTTGAATCGCGCCGCGGCGGCCTGGTTCCTGTCCTCGGGCTCCCTGGGCCCCGTGGATGGCTGGGACACACGCATCTCCCGGCTACCGGGCAACGCCCGCCTCACCTTGGACCGGGCCACCTGGACCGTGGAGGTGGCCACGGCGCCGGTCGCCTTCAACCCACGCCCTGCCCGCCCCGCCGACCTGCGACAGGAGCTGCTGCAGCTGCTGCGCGACACCGTGGGCGGATTCGATTTCTCCACCGCCCACTGGGCCTTCCCCCTCTCCGGCGGCTACGATTGCCGCTTCATCCTCGGTGCCCTCCACGACCAGGGCATGCGACCCCACGCCATCACCTGGGGCCTGGCGGCTTCGCTCGCCCAACCCGGCAACGATGCCTACGTGGCCAAGGCCCTCGCGGCGCATTACCACCTGCGCCACGACTACCTCCTCACCGAGATGTCGCAGGAAGGCCCGGAATCCGTGGTCGACGCCTTCCTCGCCGCCAGCGGCGGTGGCACCGATCAGCTCTTCCCTTACCTGGATGGGCTCCGCCTCTGGTCCTCCCTCCCCGAGCGCGGCATTGAAGGCATCATCCGCGGCGATGAAGGCTTCGGCTGGGTTCCGGTCAAGAGCGAAGCCTACGCCCGCAGCTCCGTGGGCATGATGCTGCTTTCGGATTTCCTGCCCCCGGCCCTGGCGGAAGCCATCTCCGGTGGCGATCAGCACCTGCCTCCGGCGTTCGAGCGCCAGGGCACGGAGGAAAGCCTCGCCTGCTACCGCGACCGGCTCTATCACACCTACCGCATCCCCATCGGGCTCGCGGCCCTGAATGAAGTGAAGGCCCCCTTCGTGGAAATCGCCAGCCCCCTCATCTCCCGCCGGGTCTTGGAATTCGTGCGGCAGATGCCGGATGCCCTCCGTACGGAGAAGCACCTCTTCCGCCAAGTGGCCAAGTCGGTGAGCCCCGCGATCCCCTATGCCACCATGAGCGCCGACGATGACCGGAGCGGGTACCTCCAATCCGAGGCCTACTGCCGCTGGATGGACACGGAACTGGGAAGCGAAGTCGCCCACCAGCTCCTGCCCGAAGCCTTCCGCGAATCCCTGCGCCAGGCCCTTCGCCGCCAGCCCTCGGGCCTCTCCCCGACCCGCTCCCTGCGGGCCGCGCTCAAGCGCCTGATCCCCACCAGCTGGGTGCGATCCTTCCGGGCCCAGCTGGGCCCCGTGGTGCCCAGCCCCCGGCAGCTCGCCCTCCGGGCCTCCCTGACCACCCGGACCGTCCGCATGCTGGAAGCGGACGCCCGGGCCGGCCGGGGCTGAGCCCTTAGGCGCACCAGCGGGCGTACCAGGCCTTGAACATGAGGATCTTCCAGAGGAGCACCGCGTGGGAGCGGACGCCCCGCTGGTGCTCCTCCCAAAGCCGTTCCACGGCCCCCTCCGCGAACAGGTTCTCGGTGCCGGGTTGCTGGGCCTGGAGCAGTTCCTCCCCCCAGGCGCGCAAGGGCCCCCGGAGCCAGGCCTCGATGGGCACGCTGAATCCGTGTTTGGGCCGGTCGATGATCTCGGCGGGCACGTGCCGCTTCAGCACCTGACGGAGCACCCATTTCCCCTGCCCGTCCCGCACCTTCAAGCGCATGGGCAGGCGCCAGGCCAGGGCCACGGCCTCGTCATCCAGGAAGGGCACACGCCCCTCCAGGCTCACGGACATCGCCGCCCGGTCCACCTTGGTGAGGTATTCATCGGGCAGGATAATCATCGAATCGAGGTAGAGGAAATCCTCCGCCACGGTGCGGGGGTGCTTCATGGGCAGCGCTTCAGTCAACACGTACCGCGGGTCCCGGGGCGACTTCAGCAGGTCATTCCCGCGCCCGAGTTGATCAGCGACCTGGGCCCGGTAGTAGGAAACGGAATCCTGGAACCCGAAGTTCCGCGCCCGGTAGGCCAAGGAATCGCTGGCCCGGGCCGCGAATTGGCCGGGCAGCAGGTTCAATAGCGAGGACAGGCCGGAGCAGCCGAGCCCCGCCGCGTGGCGGAGGCCGGAAGGCAACGCCAGCGCCGAGGCCAGGCGCCCTTCGTGGGCGGAGATGTGGTGGCCGTACCCGGCGAACACCTCGTCGCCGCCATCGCCCGACAGGCTCACCGTGACCTGTTCCCGGGCCAGTTTGGACACCAGGCAGGTGGGGATCATCGCGGGATCGGCGAAGGGTTCGTCGTAGACCTCTGCCATGCCTGGAATGAGCGCCAGCGCATCCTGGGGGGAGACGATGAGCTCCGAATGATCCGTGCCCAGGTGGTTCGCCACGGCCCGGGCGTGGGTGGCCTCGTTGAAGTGATCCTCCGCGAACCCGATGCAGAAGGTCTGGATGGGCCGCGCGCTCTGGGCCTGCATGAGCGACACGATGAGGGAGGAATCGATCCCGCCTGAAAGAAAGGCGCCCAGGGGCACATCAGAGGCCATCTGGCGGCCCACGCAGTCCTTCAAGGTGGATTCCACCAACTGGATGGCTTCCTCATCCGTGCCCCGGAAAGGATCCGAGAGGCCCCGGTCCACCACGTCCTTCAACGTGCGGTAGGCGAAGGGTTCCAGGGGCGCGTCGGGCCGGGAGATGGACACCATGCAGCCGGGCGCCAGCTTCCGCACGCCCTGATAGATGCTGTAGGGGCTGGGCACGAAACCGTGGCGGAAGTACAGATCCATGGCATCGGGATCCAGGGCCGGATGGAATCCGGGATGCGCCCGGAGTGCCTTGAGCTCGGAGCCCCAGAGCAGCATGCCATTCTGGGAACCGAGGTACAGGGGCTTGATGCCCAGGGGATCCCGGGCGATGTGCAAGACGCGCTCCTGGGTATCCCAGAGTGCGATGGCGAACATGCCGTTGAGAAGGGTGATCGTTTCTCGCACGCCCCACCGCTCGACGCCTTCGAGGATCACCTCCGTATCGGAGTGCCCCTTGAAGGTGGATCCCATGGCCTCCAGCCTGCGGCGCAGCTCCTGGAAGTTGTAGATCTCACCGTTGAAGGTGATGACGTAACGGCCGCTGGAGGAGGCCTTGGGCTGATGCCCTTCCGCGCTCAGATCGAGGATGGCGAGCCGGCGGAAGGCCATGGTGAGGCCCAGGGTCTCATCCACGAACACGCCGTGATCATCGGGCCCCCGAAGCGCGATGGCTTCGGCCATCCGGTCGCCCAGGGCCCGAAGCGCCTCGGCCCCCTGCCCCGCCGCCTGCCAGCTACCCGCGAATCCGCACATGCCTATCTCCTGCCCAGCAACCGGGCGATGCCGGCGAGGATGCGAGCTTTCGTGGAACGCAGCACTTCGCAGTTGTAGGTGCGAAGCTGCGTGCCACCGAAGGATTCCTTGAACTGGTTGATGCGCAACCGGTCCTGGTCCTCCTGGCCTTCGTACCAGCCACCCCAGTCGTACCAGGTGGTGCCATTCGCCTTGAACCGAGTCAGATCCTGCCAGTGGAGCCAGCGGTTGACCCGGCCCACCAGGGCCCTGAAGCCGGAATCGCTGCTCCCCCTGAACCGGGACGCCGAGTGCAGCAAGCGGGCCCGCCCCCCGTGCCGGTAGTGGGCGTGGTAGACGAGCGCTTCAGCTTCCGTGGCGATCCGGGCTCGGGAGAGATCCAACCGGCCGGCGGAAGCCATGAGGCGAAGGTGCTGCGGATCCAGGGCCTGGAGGCCCTTCTGCGCCGCGAATTCCTGATAAAAGGCCACGAATTGATCGAAGAACGCGCTGTCCTTCCCATCCCACGCTTCCAGAAGGGCCTGATCCTTCTCCTGGGCCCGCCGGATTTCATAGCGGGTCTCCTTTTGCACCTGGGCCAGCAGGGCCTCCGGGTCCAGCGTAAGGTCCGTGGTCAGGGTGTAGAAGTCCGAAGCCACGGCCGCCTTGGGCTCAAAAGCCTGGCGGTGGCGGACGATGTCCGGCTGTACCCCTTGGGGCAGTACTTCGTCGAACCAGAGCTCAACGATCTCCAACCCGCGGGATGTCCAATGCAGCATGGTGGCCTTTCAACGTCCGGATCCGAGGAATCGCGGTTCAGTCCCGTTCTGCGAGTTCATGGGCTGGCGCGGGGTTCCCCAGCCGCACCGCCGGATTGAACGGCAGCAGGAAGATCATGGAGAAGGCCGTCCAGCCCGGATAATCCGTCACCATGTTGTGGTTCGCGACCGCGAAGATCAGCGTGACAAAGGGTAGGACGAACAACCACCACTGCGTCGCGGAATCGATGGGGGCCTGGAAGGTCCTGAAGAGCTGCCAAGCCACGATGAGCAGGAAGGAGATGAGCCCCAGGTACCCCACGTCCACGATGATGCCCAGGTAGAGGTTGTGCGGGCCGTGTTCCGGGAAGCCCGGACGGACGCCCGCCTCATGGGAGCGCCCCCCGTTCATGGTGTAGAGGCCGTACCCGTACCAGGGCTCCGCGGCGATGATCGGGATCCAGGACTTCGCGAGGTCCACGCGCGAACCATCGCCGGCGGCCCGGGCCTTGGATTCGGATAGGTCCGTCACCCGCATGAGGATTTCGCTCTTGGAGGCCAGGCTGACCACGTCCAGGCTCGAGAACTGGACATAGAACGAAGCCCCCACGAACAGGGTGACCGCGACCATGGCCGCCCGGAACTGCACCTTGCGGCTGGCCTTGAAGAGGATGAACAGCACGATGAGGCCAAGGGTGATGAAGTTGGCCGTGCGGCTGGCCGTGAGGAAGATGATCACGCCTCCGCTGATCCGGCCCATGATCTTGATCCAGCGGGTCGCCCAGTGGGAAAAGCTGAGGATGATCAGCGTGACCAATCCCGCTTGATTGGCGTTCAGCCACAGCCCCGAGAAACGGTCCGAATCCACCTCCACGTTCAGCGTCGTGAAGATGGATAGCGTCTGGTATTGCGGGAAGATGGCCAGCAGGATGATCGCGATGACGTTGAGCAGGAGCACCCATTGGGCGGCGTTCGCGAAGATGTTCAAGGCCCGGGGACTCGCGGTCATGAAGGCCAGCGCGATGGCCACCGAGCCGAAGCGGAAGGCGAGCCGGTAGCTCTCCTCGAAGATGGGATACGTCGCCGCCATGGTGCCCCACACGATGTAGGCGAGCATCCAGAGGAACAGCGGCCGCAAGGGTTTGAGCAGCGGGAGGATGGGGATCCGCCGGGCCATGTCCACGATGAGGATCCACCAGACTCCCCAGATCAGCCACACGACCGTGGGGGAGAAGAGCACCACCGCCGCCGGGAACACGCCGCCCAGCATCAGGGCCAGCAGTACCACCATGAAGGTGAAGGAGAACCCCAGCCGATCATCCTCGAGGGGCTTCATCGATGCAGCGTTCAGCATGGATTCCTCACCGGCGGTTGATGATAGCGGAATTAGGCAATGGCTCGGCCCTGGAGGATCTGCCGGAACCCCCGGTAACTGAAGTAGCCCAGGACCGGCACCAGGAGCGCTCCCGTGAGCCAGAGGTTGTTGTGGGACCACCACATCACGATCCGGCAGGCCCCGAAGGCCGCCATGGCCAGCGCGAAGTCCCGGCCCAATTTCACCAGCACTTCCCGCACGGGCCCATCCACAAGCTTCAACATCCAGATGAAGTAAACGAGCATGTAGAGCGCGCTCGTGATGCCGAAGAGCCACATGGCCAGCAGATCACTCTTCAAGGCGATGCCAAGCATGAGGGAACCCGCCCTCAGGATGAAGAGCACGATTTGGAACCCGAAGCTGGCCTTCTGCCGGTCGAAGACCAGGGGCAGCGCCTCCAGGGGGTTCACGAGGAAGCTGAACAGCATCCAGGGGGCCAAGGCTGCGGCGTACTGACCCGATCGGCGCCACTGGGCCCCGAACACCAGCATGAACAGCTGCTCCCCGAACAGGGCCAGGAACACCGCGAAGAACACGTTCACGCCGCTGATGCTGTTGATGAGCCGAGCCGTGAGGGAGGCCAGCGTCCCATCCTTCTGGGCCTGCTTGGCCCGGGAGTAGAAGACGGGGGTGATGGCACCACTGATGACGAGCGTGGGAAGGAAGAGGATGCGTTGGCAGAGGGAGTAGTAGCCGGTATAGGTGTTCCCGAAGCCCCGCGTCAGCAGGAAGATGGGGACGAGGCTGCTCATGCTGTTCAGGAGCACCGACCAGGTGGTGTACATCGGGTAGCGGTAGTGGCGCTTGGCTGCTTTCCAGATCCCCGCGAAAGAGAGGTTCGGCCGCTGTTCCAGGAAATCGGGGATGGCCAGCCGGGGCAGTCGCCAGAGCATGTAGAGGCTCGCCAGCACCGAACCCGTGATCAGACCCGGCAGCCCGAAGTGCAGGAAGCCCAACGTCACCGTGCAGGTCGAGGCCACGACGTTCTGGATGATCTGCATCATCGAAAGTTGCGGGAACGCATGCTTGCGCATGGCCCAGCGCTGGAAGGCCGAGGAGAGGGAAGCGGAGCAGACGCCCACGGGCAGGAACCAGAGGTACCGGGGCAGCTGGGGATCATCCTTGGAGATGAAATGCGCCACCGTCTCCGGGGCGATCAGGGCCACCGCGGTGATCAGTCCCGTCCATACCCCCACGATGAGCAGGCAGAGCAGGAGCAGGTGCACGGCCTCGGTGTCATCATCCGCCGTGGCCAGGGCCATCTCGTATTGCAGGGTGCCGATGACACCGAAGACGCTGAACATCGCCCCGAAGAGGGACAGGGTTCCATAGTCACCGGGTTTGTAGAGGCGGGAATTGATGGGACCCACCAGGATGCTGATGGCCTGGCCGACGACCACGCTTCCGCTGACCACCATCACGTGCTTCGCGAAGGAAGAGCCCGAGAAGGAGCGCTTCACCCGCTCCAGCGTGGAAGAGAACATTTAGGCTCCATGGATTTCGTTGAGGCAGGTCCGGCCACGCCCTCGCCGGGAGGGTGCTCCAGTCACGCCCAGGGCCGCGGGTAGGCCGCCCTTGATCAGTCGTGGACTCGATTCAATCCCCAGTGGGCTTGAATCAGGATTGGCCCTTGTAGGTGTAGTGGTAGGCGTACTTGTAGTTCCCGTAGGCATCGCCGATCCCGGACTTCAGGAGGTCGTTGAACACGCAGCCATGGATGCGGACACCGTGATCTTCGAGCCGCCGTTGGCAGGTTCGCAGCTCCGCCACGGGGTGCTGTCCGTACTTCGCGACAAGGATCACGGTACCGGCCTGGGCGCCGAGGATCGTCGCATCCGTCACGGGGAGCACGGGGGGGGCGTCGACGATCACGAAGTCGTAGGCTTCGGAAGCTTCCTTGAGGAACACCCCGAGGCGCTTGTCCAGCAGCAGATCCGAAGGATTGGTGGGGATGGTGCCCGAGGTGAGCAGATCCAGGCCTGGAATCGCCGTCTTGTGGATCAAGTCATTCCAATTGCCCCGGCCAGCCAGCACCTGGGAAAGGCCGTTCTCCCGGTCGCGCAGACCGAAGCACTGATGGAGGTTGCCGCGGCGGAGATCCGCATCCACGATCAGCACCTTGGCGCCGGCCTGGGCCATGACCGCGGCGAGGTTGCTGCTGACGAAGGACTTGCCGATGCCCGGGCAGGGGCCGGCCAGCATGATCACCCGGTTGGAGGCGCCGTTCATGGCGAACTGGATCGAGGTACGGAGGCTCCGCATGCTCTCGATGGCGAGTTCATTGGGGTGCAAGGCGGCCAGGAGTTGCAGGCCTTCGGCGTTGCCCGCGGTGGCGGCCGCCGAGGCCTCATCTTGGGCATCGCTGTGGGGCACGGTGACGAGGACGGGGATCCCCAGACGGGACTCAATGAGGTGATGATCCTCAATACCCCGGCGCAGGGCCTTCTTCACCATGATCACGCCCCCCCCGACCACCGCTCCGAGGAACAGGTAGAAGGCGAGCTGCATGGATTTCTTGGGGCCGATGGGCGCGAGGCTGGGGGTCGCGAGATCCACCACGGAGACGCTGCCGATATCGCTGTCCTTGGCCACCTGGAGCTGCTGGATGTTGTTGAGCAAGGCCGTGTAGAGCTCGGTGTTCACCTGGACATCCCGGGTGAGACGGACCACTTCCTGCTGGATGCCAGGGAGCGCCCGCACCTTCTGATCCGCCTGGGCGGCCTCGGTCTTTAGGCGCTCGATCTGCTGATCCAGCGTCGTCACAACATCGGAGGTCTCCTTGTAGGTCCGGAGCAGTTCCTCCTTCTTCTGCCGGAGGCCGGTGATCTGATTGTTCAGGCCCGTACTCTGCTGGAGATAGATGTCCGCCTCGCGGGAGAGGTCGACGGAACCCGTCCGCGCACGGAACTGGTTCAGGGCCGATTCCGCGGCGGTGACCTTCGCCTTGAGCTCGGGGAGCTTCGCTTCGAGCGCGGCCTGGGTCTTCTGGATCTCGCTGGCCTTGCGTTCGATGGAGTTGCGGACGTAGGCATCCACGATCGTGTTGAGCGTCGTGGCGGCCAAGGTGGAGCTGGTGTTCTTGTAGGTGAGTCCGAGGACGTTCGTGAGCTTGCCCCGCTCCGAGGCGTCGAAGGCGAGCCGGAGATCGGAGATCACGTCGGGCAAGGGACGCCGGACGAGGAAGAACGGCTGACCTTCTTTGGCAAACATGGATTGCACGATCAGGGTGACCGACTCTCCGGCAAAGGTGCCGGTCAAGGGTTCGCCCACTCGACCATTGCCGAGGAACGCGGGGCTGGTGCCGAAGAAGGAGGGCCGCATCGCATCCAACCGGAAGGTGTCCGGCCCCAGGGCCGTCACACGGAAGGCCTGGCCGCGCAGCAACGCGGGCACTTCAAAGGATTCGATTTCAATCCGGGGGGCTTCGGGGTTGCCCCGCATGAGGGCCCGACCGACCACGGGGGTCAGGATCGGCTCCGCCACCACGTCCAGCTTCAGGGTTTCCGCCGCCTTGCCCAGCACCTGGCCGCTCTTCAGGATCTCGATCTCGGCCTGGGCCTCCGTCGGATCAGCGAACATGCCTTCCATCTTGGCGAAGGAGGGATCGGAGACCCCGGACTTCTTCCCCTGCACCTTCAGGAGCGCTTCCACCTGGTACATCGGAACCGCTTTCCAGATCATGAACAGCCCGATCAGGAGGAACGAGGCCATCGACACGATCAGGATCCAACGCCCGTCCCAGAGGTCCTTCATCCACTCGCCGGCGAGGGTCTCCTCCCCGCGTGCCGCGAGGTTCGGATCGCCCAGCTTGGAGTTGACGGAAGAATGTTGCCTTGGATCCGGGGGTATTACGGGGCTCATGCAGACCTTTTGATCGGGAAACGGGGGTGGTTGGCTATCAAAAGCATGGAGCGGGCTGGCTGAGTGAGGAAGGGAAAGATCGGCCCCGGGGCCGATCCTCTCAGGTTCAAGCCAACCTCGATCTGAATCGGTTCAGGGCGGGAGGACCCGCCCCGAACCGGAGACCTAGTTGCTCGATCTCGGGAGGTAGTACTTGATCTCCGCGGCGGTGAGGCCCGTGGTCGTGATGGCGGACACCGTGGGGAGGAGCATGGTCATGACCCGGCTGAATCGGACCAGCGTGCCGGCGTCGACGTAGACGATATCCCTCGGGTTGAGCCAGAACTGATCGGCCAGCACCATGCTGGTGGGATTCCGGGCATCGAGGTGGTACACGTCGACGCCATTGGCGGTGGCGCCGCGGCGGATGACGTACACGGAACGAGCATCCGCCGAGTTCCCAAGCAAGCCGCCCGAGTTGCTGATGGCCTGGGCGAGGGAGAGGTTGCCGTGGATGAGGGGCATCGTGCCGGGCTTCAGGACTTCGCCCAGCATGTAGATGGGATCATCCTGGTTGTGGGGCACCTGCAGGGAGTCGCCATCCTTGAGCAGGAGCTGGCCGATGCGGTTTCCGGTGCTCATCAGCTCCTGGAAGTTCAGGCGCCAGGTCTTGTTGTCCCGGGTGAGCATGAGCCGGCTGTCGTCGGCCCCAGGCAGGAAGCCCCCCGCCCGGTTCACGGCCTCCGCGAGGGTGAAGGGCACGTCCGTCACGTTGTAAACCGCGGGGTTCTTCACTTCGCCGCCCACATACACCTTCTGGGAGCGGTAGGCGATCACCTTGACGTCGATCTGAGGGTTCTGGAGCACCCGGGAGAGGCGAGCCGTCAGGGCATCGCGGACCTGGGAGGTGGTCATGCCCCGCACCGGCATCTTGCCCACGTAGGGGAAATAGAGGAGTCCGTCTTCATCCACCACCATGCCGGCCGCGTTGTCCTGCCGGTACTGCCCCAGGGGGAGGGTGATTTCCGGGTGATCCCACACGGTGACCAGGAGGATGTCCTGGGATCCGATCAGGTAGGGCGTGGGCTTGGTCGCCAGCAAGCCGCTCAGATCGCTCGCGGTGAGGCTCGCGGGCTTCACCGGCTGCACCACCCCGGTGTTGAGGGAGCGCAGGGTGACGTCCAGGCCATCCACCTTCGTGGTGGTCGCGGTCCTGCCCGCCTTGAGGTCGAGCTTCATGCCAGGCGAGGTGCAGGCGGCGAGCAGGCATGCCGCCACCCCCGCCATGCCCAGCTTCAGCCCCCTTCTTGACACTTCGGATGGGCGGACGGACCAACCCAGGACTCGGCTGTCAAATAGGAACATTCCACTCTCCGAAAGTGAGCAAGGGACGATCTTGCACGAGTACTGGAAGCATCGTACGTTATCGCACTCACCTTGGAGCAGGCAAGTAAATATCCAAGTAACTACACCGGGTTGTTTGGACTTTTCAGCGAATACCCTTCTCAGAAATTCCGGATTTCAGCCCTGGAGATCCCCCAGCCAGATGGGCCTTGCGACGCGTGGCCCTTTAAGGATTGGAGGTCCCATTGCTGGAAAGGGTATTCGTCCCGACGACGGCGCCTGCGCCGGACACCTGGTAGATGCCGTAGCCATTCCCACTGACGGTGTTCCCTGACACCGGGGATCCCAAGCACTGGGATAGGTAAATTCCAGCTTGGGAACTACCAGTCACTTGGTTCCCCTGGATCACGGTGTTGGTGGCGTTGCTCCTCAGCAGGATCCCCCGGCCCACGGTGTTGGAAATCGTGTTGTTGGTGATCCGGTTGCCATCGCTGTTGGTCACCAGCACCCCGTTCCTCAGGTACCCGTCTTCAGGATTGAGCCCGTTGGCGTTGAAGGTGTTGGAGTCCACCACGAGGTTCCTGATGAAGGACAGGCCCGTGTTGGCGATGGGCACCCCCGTGGCGAAGCCGTTGCCCGCGTTGTTCGAGGAGTTGCAACCGGTGATGAGGACGTTGTTGACGCTCTCCCCCACGTTGGGCTCGATGTCGATGCCCGCCTCGGGCGCCGTGCCCGCGGTGTTCCTGAAGGTGGAGTTCCGCACGGCGAGACCATCCACACTGGTAATGGTGAGCCCCTGCCGCCGGTTGTGGTCCGCCACCAGATTGCAGACCGAGACGTCCTTGCTCTCATCCCCGATGTAGAAGCCATCCCCCCAGCATTCCTTGGCCGTCACCCCCTGCACCACGATGTGGCTGGAGCCCGAGATGGTCAGGCCCATCCCCCCCTCCCCCGTGGTCCCCAGATGGTTGGCGCGCTCTCCGATGATCGTGCCCCCCACGATGTTGACGTTGGTGACGGCACCCACCAGGATCACGACGTAGTTGCTCTGGTTATTGGGAAAGGCCTTCAGGATCGTCCCGCTGGACATCCGCAGCGTCATGTTGCTGCGCAAGGAGAGCCCGTGGTTCCCGCTCGTGGTGACCTTCACGGCATCGATCATGTAGGTTCCGTCCGGAATGAGGACCGTCCCCCCCGTCCCGGCGGCCGCATCGATGGCCCTCTGGATGGCGAGGGTGTCGTCGGCGACCCCATTCCCCACGGCCCCGTAAGGCGCATCCTTGACATTAAAGGTGCTCGAGCCAGCCGGCACCACGGCCCCACAGACATCCTTCGGCGGCACCGGCGGCTCGACCACGGTGTCTTTCTTATTCGGATCCTCCGGTGCCCCGCAGCCGAGATGGAAGATCGCCAACCCCAGGGCGGCCCCACGGAGCATGGCAAGTCCGATTCGTGCATTCATCGACGACCTCGATGGGATGTGGCTATGGGGAAACGATGGCAGGCTGCGCCTATCGAATCTAGGCCGCATTCTCACTTGGCAAGGCCCCCATTGGCCCAGCGGCTGGACGACCGCCCCGAAACGCACAATTCCCTGGCTCCGTGGAAGGGCCCATCCAGGTGCACTGTGAGGTCAAGGCGTGAGCCCGTTGCCCGTTACGGTGTTGCCGCTGATGACGACGGTGGAATCCGCCACGGCCTGCTGGATGCCGAATCCCGCGTTGTTCCGTACGATGTTGCCCGTCACGGAGGAGTACCCGCACACACCGAGGTAGATGCCACCTCCCGTCCAGAACGAATTGCCCGGGATCATGATCGTGCCGCTGATCGTATTGCCGCTGATCAGGGTGTGGGTCGCCTTGTCCCGGAGGAGCATACCGCGGCCCGTGGTGTTGGTGATCAGGTTGTTGGTGATCTTGGTGCCATCGCTGTTGGAGAGCAGGATCCCGTTGCGGATCGAGCCATCTTCCGGGTTCACGCCGTTGGCGTTGAGCGTGTTCCGATCGAACACCACGTCATGCATGAAGGCCAATCCCGTGTTGGCGATGGGCACGCCGCCCTCGAACCCGTTGCCCGCGTTGTTGCTGAGGGTGCAGCCGGTGATCAGCAGGTTCGCCACCGTCTCGCCGACGTTCGGTTCGAGATCGATACCCGCCTCCGGGGCCGTGCCCGCGGTGTTGATGAAGCTGGAATTCCGGACCACCATGCCATCCACGCTGGTGATGCCCAGGCCCAGGCGGCGGTTGTGGTCGGCGATCACGTTGCACATCGTGATGTCGGTGGACTCGCCGGAGACGTAGAAACCATCCCCCCAGCAGTCTTTGGCCGTCACCCCTTCCACGGTGGTCTGGTGGGCCCCGATGAGCGAGATGCCCATGCCCCATTCCCCGGTGGTGCCCGTGTGGGTGGCGCGGTCGCCCTGGATGGTGCCACCTACGATGTTCACGCCGGTGACGTTCTGGACCATGACGATGGCGTAGGTCGTCGCGGCGTTGGGAATGGCCTTCAAGATGGCGCCTGAGGAAAGCTTCAGGGTCATGTTGCTCTTCAGCGCCAGCCCATGGTTCCCACCGGTGGGGATCGCGATGGGATTGATGAGGTAGGTGCCGTTCGGAATGTAGACGGTCCCGCCCGCGCCCACCGCGTTGATGGCCCTTTGGATGGCGGCGGTGTCATCGGCCACGCCATTGCCCTTGGCCCCGTAGGCCGCATCGAGGACGTTCAATACCTGGCTGGACGTGGGGGCCGGCGCACAGCCGGATTGGACCACGATGGTGGAGGAATCCGAATGGCTGGAATCAGCCACGCTGGTGGCCGTCACGGTATGGGTGCCCGCCGTGCCCGGAGCCGTGTAGGTCACCGTGTTGCCGGTGCCCGTGATGGTGCCAACGGTCCCGTTCCCGTTGGGAACGCCGTCCACGGTCCAGGTCACGCTCGTGTTCGCGGAACCGGTGACCGTGGCCGAGAGCGAAAGGGCCCCTGCGGTGGTGAGGGTGGTCGTCGGCGGTGTGATCGCGACGCTCCCTGTGATCGGCGCCTGCACCATGAGCGAGAAGGAAGCGCTCTTGGTGGGATCTGCCAGGCTGGCCGCAGTGATGGTATGGCTCCCCAAGGTGGCCGGGGCCGTGTAGGTGACCGAACTCCCGCTCCCCGAGATCGTCCCCACGGTGGCATTGCCATTGGTGATGTTGTCGACGGACCAGACGAGGGAGGTGTTCGTAGCCCCTGAGACCGTGGCAGCGATTGCGATGGCGCTTCCCGCAGCGACCTGGTTCGGGTTGCTGGCCAGCGTCACCGAGACGGACGGCGCCGCGACCGCGGCGGGCGCAGGACTCGATCCGCTCGAGGCCCCGCCCCCCCCACTGCAGGCGATCAGTGAGCAGACCATTCCGATGGCACAAATCCCAAGTGCTCGGATCTGGAAACTCCCTGCGTGCATGGGACCTCCCGGAATGTCCTTGATCGACAGGTTACCTGGATTTGATGAGTCCTGGCCTCGAATCAATTCAAGCAAAGATCTGGAATCACCATCACCAAAGGGGAATTAATCGGCACTAGTTGCCTTTAAAGCAGAACAATCCAACCTCATTTTGAGGCTTCGGCTGGAATCCGCTCATCCAGATCCACGCGGGCGCCGATACCGATCCCAACCCGGCAGCCACCGCCCACTTTTCAGGGGTTGGTCGAGGCCGACCCCCATCTGAATCCCTAGCGCGGAGCGGGAAGCAGCGTAAAATCCCTACAGAGGTGCTCGATGCAACGACCCATCGACTTGCGCGCATCCGAACGGATCCCGACGAAGAGTCCAGTTCAGATCCGCGCCAACGGTCGCAAGGCCATGATGGCGCTCGCCATCAACATCAGCTTGGGCGGAGTCCTGCTTCACGCGACCCCCAGCCTTCCTGTGGGCAGCACCTGCGCCTTGGCGATCCACCAGACCGAGGGCGCCAAGGGCTCCCAAGTGGTGACCGAGGGTGTGGTGGTGCGGAGTGATGCCAGCGGCACCGCCATCCGGTTCTCCAAACCCCTGGATCAGCAGGCCATCGAGTCCCTCGTGAGCACCTCAGCCCTTCCCCCCAAGACGTCCCTGCTCGGGGCCTATCGCAACTACTTCAAGGTCAGCCGCAGCCAGAACCTCGAAGGGTGCGAGGAGCTCTTGGGCGTGACCAAGCAACAATTCCGGACCGTCTTCTACACCACGTTCTGCACCTGCATACCGCTCGCGATCCTGCCCGTGTGGCTCTACCGCGCGGACATCCCGGCAGGCTCCAACCTGCTGAAGATCGGCGCCTCGTTCGCCTATGGAACCGCGTGGCTGGCCGTGATCCAGCCGACGATGGATCTGATCACCTTCAAGGTGCTCCGCAGCCGCGGCGGAGGCAACAACCTCACCACCTGAGACCTTTCGCGATCCCCAGAAACCAGAAGGGCCCGAACTCAGTTCGGGCCCTTCTGGTTTGGCCTGTGGAGGCCTACTGCGCGGCGCGCGTGCCCGGCTGGGGCGGGGTGGTGAAGGCCCGTTGATCCTTGTCGATCCAGAGGGAAAGCACCGGCTCGCCGAAGAGGCCCTTGGGGGATCCGTAATAGGCCCGGTGGCGGACCATCGCTTCCGCCGTCGGCTTGGAGTGCAGCGACTCCATCCCCGGATTCCGAACCCCCAGCAGATTCCTCACGGATTCCGCCAAAGCCGCATGGGTACCATGGTTGACCCACTCGGAGGGAATGCGATCCGCCCATCCCTTGAGGTCTTCGCTGAACAGCACCACGAGGGGGACGGACCATTCCGCCACGGAGCTCTCTCCGGGGGCGTTGTTGTGCGGCGCCCGGGCCTTGAAATTCTGGCCGTGATCGCTGGTGTAGAACACCAGGGTTCCCGGTGGCAGCTGGGCCGCGAGCGCCGCCAAGAACCCGGTGGAAGTGCGCTCCAGGGAGGCCCGGTAGGGATCGGCCACCCCTGCGAGTTCCGGAGGGAGGTTCTTCGCATAGGGGAAGTGAGATCCCTGCTTGTTCACCAGCACGAAGTTCCGTTCGTGTTTGGCGAACAAGTCCGCCAGCATGCCCACGGCTTGGAGGTCCCGCATGTGCCTGGGCCCGAAATCCTTGAGGGGCGGGAGGGTGTCGATGAAGTTCGTGTCCTTGGCGTCGATGTAGTCCGCCACGTCCCCATCCGAGAGGATGCCCTGGGCATCCAGGTAGGTCGTGGAATACCCGTGCTTCTTCGCCACTTCGAAGAGGCTGGGGAATTCGCGGATCGATTGGTCCACGGCGCGCGGATCCGCCGCCCGTCGCAGCATGAGATTGGATCCTGCGCTGCTGTTCTCGTAGCTGTAGCCGATTCCCAGATCCTTCGCGTTCGGGATCCGGACCCCCTTCATGGCCTCTTCAAAGGCCGTGGCCTCCACGGATTCGTCGATGACCATGACGACGTTCTTCACCGCGGCATCCAAGGGCAGTTCCTGGGTCAGAAGGGGTTGCTCGTGCTTATGTACGCGGTGCCGCACCATCGGCTCGAAATAGAGGGCCATGGCGTGCATCCCCGATTCGAAATTCGCGGGGAAACAGAGCATGGAGGCCGCGCCACCCCGGGCCAGGAAGGAACCGTAGGACAGCGAGACGCCGAGGCTGCAGGCGATCAGCGGGATGCTGCTCCGCTTCCTCACCTGTTTCCGGCTCCACAGCAGGAGCGCCACCAAACCCAGGATCATGATCGAGACGATCCCCACCGTGCCGCCGTACTGCCGCACTGCGTCCATGATGCTGCCCATTGCCTCGCGCATGTTCTGGGCGTCGTTCAGGTTCATGGACCGGCCCATCACCCGGGCGTAGGTGGTGCTGATGAGAAGGTTCACCGCGAAGAAGAGCAGGAAGATCCCCGCCCAAACGCGATGGGCGATGGTGCAGGCCAGCAGGGCCCCCCACGCGAGCAAGAAGGTCAGCAGGAATATCCCCTTGCCCGCCAGGGTCTTCAGCATGAAGAACCGGTGGGGGAAGCCCGGATTCATCCAGAAGAAGAGGATCAGGCTCGCCGCCATGGTGAGGAGCACCTTGGCCAGGAAAATCCGCCGGTCCCGCTCCGCTGACTCCATTTCCATTCCATCCGCCATTTGAATTTCCTTTTCACATCACTACAGCCGCTGATGTCGCCCACGTCAACTTGGATAAATCCGCGAACATCTACGCGCGATGTAAATCTATGCCCCCTCTCCATCCACGCAATGGCCGGTCGATCCGCGCGGGCGGTTGGGTGGGTCGCAATATCGTGGAAACCCATTTTTCGACGCTTCAATGTTGTTATTTCCCAAGCCAAGGCTCCGGTTCACATGCTAGGATTTCCTGGAAACTGGCTGGTCAATCCTCGGCAAGGGGGTACCCACCCCCTGATTTCATACGGATTTAGCGGAGAAACCTCATGCGCATCGTGGTCGTCGGTCTGGGCTATGTCGGCTTACCTCTCGCCTTGGAGCTTGCCAAGAAGTTCCCTGGAACCATTGGTTTCGATATCCATGAGGCCAAAATCGCCGAACTGCGGAGTGGCGTGGACCGCACCCGCGAAGTGTCGGACGAGGCCCTGAAGGCCACCAGCCTGACCATGACCTCCAACCCCGAGGACCTGAAGGGCTCCAACTTCTTCATCGTGGCGGTGCCCACCCCCATCGACGAGTGGAACCGCCCCGACCTGACCCCCGTTCGGAAGGCCAGCGAGACCATCGGCAAGGTCATCAGCAAGGGCAGCATCGTCGTCTACGAATCCACCGTGTTCCCCGGCGTCACCGAGGACATCTGCGGCCCCATCCTCGAGAAGATCTCCGGGCTCACCTGCGGCACGGATTTCAAGTTGGGCTACTCCCCCGAGCGCATTAATCCCGGCGACAAGGTCCACACCGTGGACAAGATCGTGAAGGTCGTCTCCGGCCAGGACGCCGAGAGCCTCGAGACCATCGCGGGCGTGTACAGCGCGGTGATCACCGCCGGCGTCCACCGCGCCTCCTCCATCAAGGTGGCCGAGACCGCCAAGGTCATCGAGAACACCCAGCGCGACATCAACATCGCGCTGATGAACGAACTCGCCATCATCTGCGACAAGGTGGGCATCCGCACCTCCGAGGTGCTCGCCGCCGCCCGCACCAAATGGAACTTCCTCCCCTTCAGCCCCGGCCTGGTGGGTGGCCACTGCATCGGCGTGGATCCCTACTACCTCACCACCAAGGCCGAGGAGCTGGGCTACCACCCCCGCGTGATCCTCTCAGGCCGCCAGATCAACGACGACATGGGCGCCTTCGTGGCCCAGAAGCTCGTGAAGATGCTCATCCAGCAGCAGGTCCCCGTGAAGGGCGCCCGCGTGGGCATCCTCGGCCTCACCTTCAAAGAGGACGTGCATGACATCCGGAACAGCAAGGTGCCGGACATCATCAAGGAACTGAAGCAGTTCGGCATCGATCCCCTGGTGCACGATCCCATGGCCCACGCCGAGGAGACCTTCCACGAGTACGGCGTCCGCCTCTCCTCCTTCGAGGAATTCCGCGCCCTGGACGCGCTCGTCATCGCCGTGAACCACCGCAAGTTCGCAGAGATGGGACTGGATCCCCTGCGCGCCTGCCTGAACCGTGCCGCCGTGGTGATCGATGTGAAATCCATTTACGCCGCCGCGGATTTCCCCGCCACCGCCGCGTACTGGAGCCTGTGATCCATGCGGTTCAACAGCGTGCTTGAAGACCTGAAGGTCCAACCCAAGGTTTGGCTCGTCACTGGCGTGGCCGGTTTCATCGGCTCGAACCTCCTGGAAGCCCTGCTCAAGGCCGGCCAGAAGGTCGTGGGCCTCGATAACTTCGCCACCGGTTCCCAGGCCAACCTGGATGACGTGAAGGGATGCGTGCCCGCGGAAGCTTGGGCCCGGTTCACCTTCATCGAAGGAGACATCCGGAACCTCGAGGATTGCCAGAAGGCCTGCACGGGCGTGGATTACGTCCTGCATCAGGCGGCCCTGGGTTCCGTGCCTCGCTCCATCAAGGATCCCATCGCCACCAACCAGGCCAACATCGACGGCTTCCTCAACATGCTCGTGGCGTGCCGGGATCAGAAGGCCAAGCGTTTCGTCTACGCCGCCTCCAGCTCCACCTATGGCGACCATCCCGACCTCCCCAAGCGCGAGGACCGCATCGGCCAGCCCCTCTCGCCCTACGCGGTGACGAAGCTCGTGAACGAGCTCTACGCGAAGATCTTCGGCTCCACCTACGGGATGGAGTGCGTCGGCCTCCGCTACTTCAATGTCTTCGGCCGCCGGCAGAACCCCAACGGCCCCTACGCCGCCGTGATCCCCCTCTGGATCTCGGACCTCATGCACAAGAAGCCCATCAACATCAACGGCGATGGCGAGACGAGCCGCGACTTCTGCTACGTGGACAACGTGGTCCAGGCCAACCTCCTGGCCGCCACGAGCCCAAACCCCGAAGCGGTGAACGAGGTCTACAACGTCGCCTTCGGCGGCCGGACGACCCTCAACCAGCTCTACGAGAAGCTCCGGTCCCGCCTGGGCACCTTCGATGCCGCCATCCTCCAGCTGGCCCCCACGTACCTGCCCTTCCGGGCGGGCGACGTGCGCCACTCCCAGGCCGATATCTCCAAGGCCGGGGAACGCCTGGGCTACCAGCCCCAGTTCGACATCGACCGAGGCCTGGATGAGGCCTTGGCCTGGTACCGGTCGCACTTGGGATGAGGATCGCCGTACTGGGGGGCTTCGCGCCGTCCCTCACCAATTTCCGCGGCCCCATGATCAAGGCCATGGTGGACGCTGGTCATGAGGTGATCGGGCTCGCCCCCGAGGTGGATGAGGCGGTCATCACCCGCCTCGCCTCCTTCGGCGTGACCTTCCGTCCGGTCCCCCTGGGGCGGACGGGGCTCAACCCCATGCAGGATCTGAAGTCGATCCGCGCCCTCACGGAGATCTTCCGTGATTTGAAGCCCGACCTCGTCCTGAGCTACACCATCAAACCCGTGATCTACGGTTCCATCGCCGCGGCCCGGGCCGGCGTGCCCCATCGCCACGCCATGATCACCGGATTGGGCTCCACCTTGCAGGGCCACGGGTTCAAAATGCGGTGCATCTCCACCCTCACGAAGTGGCTCTACCGGCGGGGCCTGGCGAAGAACCAGGGCGTGTTCTTCCAAAACCCGGATGACCGGGCCTTCTTCGAGCGGAATGGCCTGCTCCCGAAGTCCGCCAAGGTCACGATCATCAACGGCTCCGGGGTGGACCTCGCCCATTACGCGCCCGCGCCCCTGCCCGAGGGCCCCCCCACCTTCCTGTTGGTGGCCCGGCTCACCCGCGAAAAGGGGCTGCTGGAATACGTCGAAGCCGCGCGCATCCTCAAGGCTCGCTTTCCCGAGGCCCGCTTCCAGGTGCTGGGTGGATTGGATTCCAATCCCACCGGGGTCTCCCAGAAGCAGGTGGAAGCCTGGGCCCATGAGGGCCTCATCGAGCCCCTGGGCCTCACCAAGGACGTGCGCCCCTTCATCGCTTCCGCCCACGTGATCGTGCTCCCCAGCTACGGCGAGGGCACTCCGCGATCCGTGCTGGAAGGGATGGCCATGGGCCGCGCCATCGTCACCACCCTCGCCCCGGGCTGCCGGGAAACGGTGGTGGAAGGCATGAATGGCTTCCTCGTCCCCACCCAGGATGCGTCGGCCCTGGCGGCCGCCATGGCGAAGTTCCTGGAGCAGCCCTCCCTCCTGCGAACCATGGGCGCCGCCTCCCTGGCCCAGGCGGAGGCCAAGTATGACGTGCACAAGGTGAACGCCGTCATCCTCGGGGCCCTGGGCATCTAGCTCGGTTCAGGGCGGTGCACCACCGCCCTGAACCTGGAGTTAGGCCCGACCTAGCCGAGGCAGGCGAGCAGGGTCTTCGCGACCTGGGCCTGGGCGGCTTCGCTGATCTCCGGCCAGATGGGCAGGCTGATCACTTCCGTGGCCAGCTGCTCCGTCACGGTGAGCACCACGTGCTTGTGGCTCTCTTCGTAGAGCTTCAGCTTGTGGCAGGGCACGGGGTAATAGATCATCGCGCCGATGCCCTGCTCGGCCATGCGGGCTTGCAACTTGTCACGATCCACACCCAGCACCCGGAGGGTGTATTGGTGGAACACGTGGCCGGGGACCACCTCGGGGACGATGACCCGGGCTTCGCCCTTGAACAGGTCGTTGTAGCGCTGGGCCACGGCGCGGCGGGCCTCGTTCCACTTGCCGATGTGGGGCAGCTTCACCCGCAGGATGGCCGCCTGCATCTCATCCAGACGGGAGTTGTAGCCCACGCATTCGTTGTAGTAGCGCTTGCGGCTGCCGTGCACGCGCAGCATGCGCATGGTGTCGGCCAGAGTATCGTCATTCGTGGTCATCAGCCCCGCATCGCCGTAGGCGCCGAGGTTCTTGGTGGGGAAGAAGCTGAAGCAGCCGATCTCCCCGGTGACGCCGGTCTGGGTGCCCTTCCAATCGGCCCCGAAGCTCTGGGCGCAGTCCTCCACCACCTTGAGGCCGTGCTTCCTGGCGATGGCCATGAGCCCATCGAGGTCCACGGGGCGGCCGAAGAGGTGCACGGGGATGATGGCCTTGGTGCGGGGGGTGATGGCGGCCTCGATCTTGGCCAAATCGATGTTCATGGAAGCCGCGTCGATGTCCACGAACACCGGGGTGGCGCCCACGTGGCTGATGGCCTCGGCCGTGGCGAAGAAGGTGAAGGAGGAGGTGATCACCTCATCGCCCGGGCCGATCTCCAGGGCCCGCAGGGCGATGTACAGGGCATCGGTGCCGCTGTTGCAGCCGATGGCGTGCTTCACCCCGAGCTTGGCGGCGAGTTCCTTCTCCAGCTGTTGTTCCTCGGGCCCCAGGATGAAGGAGGTGCTCTTCAAAACCTTCTCCAGGGCCGCCGTGAGCTCGGGCCACAGGGCTTCCACCTGGGGCTTGAGGTCAAGGATGGGGATCTGGATCTGAGCGCTCATGGGAGTTCCCTCTGCCTTGCAGACGACGCCGTCCGCCAACACCAACCTTTTACGGTACCTGTTAACCCTCGGGATCGCATCACCTGAGGCGGACCCGGGCCCTCCCATGCGGCGGGCGCCGCGGCGCTTGGCCCCCTCCTTGCCTTGCCACCAGCAGGTCCGCCAGAAGTCCGACGCGAGCATGTCCAAAATCAGCCATCCCGCCGCGAAAGCCGCCTGATCGAAGTCGTACCTCCATTTTTTTACTATTCCATTCCTGGCCCCAAGCCCTACCATTAAGACCACCCAACCCCGGCCTCCATCCCTTCCATCCCGGGGAGCCCACTATGAAAAACGAGTTCGGAAACCTCCCTGTGCTGCTCCGCACGCCCCACGTCCGCCAGGCCGTGAAGCTCGCCATTGATGGCATCCTGGCCGGCCTGGCCTGGGTGCTCGCGGAAACCATCCTGGGCGGCGACGTCCCCCTCCCGCACGGGCTGTTGGCTTGGACGGCCCTCGCCCTCCTCGTGAACCTGATCTTCGGATTCACCCGGATTCACTACCGCACCCTCGGCCAGCAGGACGCGCTGCGCATCCTCGCCGGCACCCTCCTGCTCATGGTGGGATCCCTCGGCATCCACCCGCTGGAGCCGATCCTCCAGATCCCCCACGTGCACGTGAGCCTCACCACCCTGGCGGCCATGCTCACCGGTGGCCTGTGGATCGTGGTCCGTACCAGCATCATGGTGGTGTACGAACGGCGCATCGAAGGCCCCGCGCTCATCGGCACCGCCCGCGGCACCGCCCTCCGCACCCTCGTCGTGGGCGCGGGCCGGGCCGGCCTTCTGGTGGCCCAGGAACTCCGCCGCCACCCCGAACTGGGCTGCACCGTGGTTGGATTCTCCGACGATGCCCTCGAGAAGCAAGGCGTGCGCATCCAGGGCATCCCCGTGCTGGGGCACACCCAGGTCATCCCCGCCATCATCCGCGAACATCAGATCGAGCAGGTGGTGCTGGCCATCCCCAGCGCCTCCGGCCCCACCATCCGCACCATGACGGAGGCGGTGCAGAAGACCGGGGTCCGCCTGCGCACGGTGCCAGGGATCTTCAACCTCCTGGGCAACCAGAGCTGGAAGCCCGAACTGCGGGACGTGAGCATCGAGGATCTCCTCCGCCGCGAACCCGTGAAGCTCGACCTCAGCAGCCTGCAGCAGGCCCTGCAGGACGCGGTGGTGCTCATCACCGGCGCTGGCGGTTCCATCGGCTCCGAGCTGGTGCGCCAGGTGTGCGTCTTCCACCCCGCCAAGGTGATCCTCCTGGGCCGGGGCGAGAACAGCCTCTGGGAGATCCAGCGGGAGATCCGCCGGGCCTTCCCCGATCAGCAGCTGGAACTGGAACTCTGCGACATCCGCAACGTGACGCGCCTGAACAACGCCTTCCAATCCTGGCACCCGCAGATCGTCCTCCACGCCGCCGCCCACAAGCACGTGCCCTTCCTGGAGCTCTATCCCGAGGAAGGCATCGAGAACAACAGCGTGGGCACCAGCAACGTGGTGAACGCCGCCGTGGCCCACGGCACGTCCATCTTCGTGAACATCAGCACCGATAAGGCCGTGAACCCCACCAACGTGCTGGGCGCCACCAAGCGCATCGCCGAACTCCTCGTGTCCCAGGCGGCCCGCCGGGCCGGGGCCCACACCAAGTTCGTCAGCGTGCGCTTCGGCAACGTGCTGGGTTCCCGCGGCAGCGTGATCCCCCTCTTCAAGGAGCAAATCCGGGAAGGGGGTCCCATCACCGTCACCCATCCGGAGATGACCCGCTACTTCATGACCATCCCCGAGGCCGCCCAGCTGGTCCTGCAGGCCGGCGTGCTGGGCGACACCGGGAAGGTCTACCTCCTCGACATGGGCGAGCCCGTCCGCATCGTGGACCTGGCCAAGGACATGGCCCGCCTTTCCGGCTTCACCCCGGGCGTGGATATCGAATTGCGCTACACCGGCATCCGGCCCGGTGAAAAGCTCTACGAGGAATTGTTCACGGATCAGGAAGACCGCGAAACCCACGTGCACCCCAAGGTCTTCGAGAGCGCCCAGGAACCCATGGATGAAGAGCTGCTCAAGCGCGGCCTCGAATCCCTCCAGCGGGCCGTGCACCTCCCCAGCGGCACGCGGCAGCGGGAATTCCTGCGCTGGCTGCAGGAGCTGGTGCCCACGTACCAGCCCTCCCCCGTGGGTCTCGGCATCTACGCCACCCTGGATGCCCCCATCCCCAAGGACGTGGCCACCTCCGTCCAGTGATCCCGGCCGGCCTCCAGCTCCGCTAATCTGCCTTCCAGGTATCCAGCGCTTCACCGGAGCGCTGTCCCATCCAGGCGCGGCGCGCCATCTTGGAACTGGAACGGTTATGGGCGTGTGCGACGAAGGCCATCTGCTGGATCTGTATGAGGCGCTCCGGCGCCTGGCGGAGTCCCTGCCCATTCCTGGCCTTCCGGCCATGACCGCCGATCGGGATGATCCCGCTTTGGACCGCAGCGCCATGGATGGCGTGGCGCTGAGAGCCGGAGATGGGCTCACGCCCCGCCGCCTGCTGGGCACCCTCTACGCGGGCGACGATCCCTCCCGATTCAACGTGGGCCCCGGCGAAGCCGTGGCCATCATGACCGGCGCCTGCCTGCCCTCCGGTGCCGACGCCGTGGTGCCCGTGGAGCGGATCACGCGCCAAGGCGACAGCGTGACCCCGCAGGAAGGGCCCAAACCCGGCGATCACATCCGCCGCAAGGGCGAACAGGCGAAGGCGGGCGCCATGCTCCTGGAAGCGGGCAGGCCCTGGAGCGCCACCCGGGCCGCGCTGGCCGCTCAGATCGGCCTGGAGGTCCCCCTCCCTCGCCGTCCCGTCGTGGGCATCGCGCCCACGGGGGATGAGCTGGTCGCGAACCCCGCCCCGTGGCAGATCCGCGATTCCAACGGCCCCATGCTCGAGGCCCTGGCCTTCCGCCTCGGCGCCGAAGTGCGGCGCCTGCCCCGCCTGGCCGACGATGCCGCGGCCTTGGAACAGGCACTCCGCAGGCTCCACGGCGTCGACATCCTCCTCACCAGCGGGGGCGTGAGCATGGGGGAAAAGGATCTGCTGCCCGGCGTCCTCCAAGCCATGGGCGCCACCCTGCTCTTCCACCGCATCCGGCTGAAGCCCGGCAAACCCATGCTGGCGGCGCGGCTGGGCGGCCTCACGATCCTCGGCCTCCCCGGCAATCCCGTGAGCGCCTACCTCAATGCCCTCCTCTTCCTGCCCGTCGCCCTGGCCCGCCTGCAAGGGGCCGAGGCCCTGGATCCCTGGAAGGAGGGCGAGCTGAGCGAAGCCGTCTCCAACAAGGGGGACCGCCCCTTGCTGCATCCCTGCCTGCTGAAGGAGGGCCGGCTGGCCCCCCTGCCCAGCAAGGGCAGCGCGGATCTCGTGCGCCTCGCCCAGGCCGATGCCTGCGCCTGGATCCCCCCAGGCGGCATGAAGGCCGGAAGCACGCGATACTTGATGCTGCCATGAGCGAATCCAAGCCCCTCCCCACGCCCTCCGAAGATGCGGCCGTCACGCCGATCATGGCCCATCCCCTCCAGCGTCAGGTGCTCGTGTGCACCTCCAAGAGCTGCGCCGCCAATGGCAGTGAAGCCGTGCTGGAAGCCTTCAAGCAGCACCTCTCCGATGCCCACCTGCTCTACAACAAGCGCGATCGCGACGCCCCCATCCAGTGCGTGAACTGCGGTTCCGTGGGCTTCTGCGCCATCGGCCCCGCCGTGATCGTCTACCCCGATGGCATCTGGTACGCCCACGTCACCCCAGCCGACGTTCCCGAGATCGTCCAATCCCACTTCATCGAAGGAAAGCCCGTGGAGCGGCTCGTGCGGAAGCGGTGGCCGGAGCTCGGGTAGCCGTTCTTGGTGGCTTACACGTAATTAGGGTTCCAATCCAAATTCCGCATTGCAGGAGGGCTCCCTGGATTTCAGCCGAAGGTTCCAATTCCCCTTCTTCTTTCTCCCTCTCTCTGCTGGGGATACCATCACGCTGAAAAACGGCAAGACGTTCATTGTTGAGGCAAAAAATTGGAATGCCTCAAGCTGCCAACATGCCGAGTTCGCATCAACAAAATGAGCAACAGTTGGTAACCACCGTCACCTAAATCACTCACTGCACCAGGCGTTACCACTTCGCGGCGGGTCTGGTGGCTTCGAAAGTTCGGCGGCACTGCACCACCATTAAGGATGATTATGCAGTTACTAATCTCCATGGCCAGCATCCTCGCAGCCGCGACCGGCCTCGTGCATTCCGCACTCGGTGAGCGGCTCATCTTCCGTCACCTGAGAGAAGGTTCGATGGTGCCCTCGCGGCCTGCTCAGCCGTTGCAAGGTCGGCATGTGCGAATTCTTTGGGCCACTTGGCATCTCGCGTCAGTTCTCGCGTGGGCCTTTGCAGGCCTGCTCTGGCAGGTCGCACACAGTCCTTCATTCACGGTGTCGGCGAAGGTCGTACTCGGTGCGACCGCCGGAGGTTTCCTTGGGAGTTCGCTGCTCGTTCTGATCGGCACTCGGGGTCGCCACCCGGGCTGGGTCGCGCTGGGCGCGGTCGGCATCCTCGCGTGGGTGGCGATCGGAGCCGCCTAACCCCTCAATGCATCAGACAGTGCCGCTCATTGGCATTGTGGGTGATTGCGACCACCAGGCATCTCAAATCTCTGTCGGAGAATGAATGAGTGAATTTGCAGACAATTACCACCTTCGCTCCTCCGATATTGGGGAAGCAGTAGCCTTGCTCAAGCGCGCAGGGCTTTCAGGGTATGCCATGCCCGAAGGGAACGGCTGGATCATGATCGTCGCCGAAGGCGAGATGTTCCGCCCGAATCAGAAACTCATTTCCCAAAATCAGGGAGAACTCCTTCACCTCGTTTCCGCAGAGGATCATGGTTGGGGGTTCGAGTTCTACAAGGGGCCTGATGAGGCATTTGGTTATGCCTGCAGCTGGGATCCCTCAATTTCGATCGAACGCCCCTTGGCCTACGACCAACTCATTTCGTTCTTTCCCCAGTTCTCAGACCAATTCAGCAGTCAAGAACTCACCCATGTCTTTGAGCCAGATTCATTCGACACAATGTATGAAACGGGTCCGGTTGATGTGTTCGCGAATACAGTTGGGTTGAAGTTCTTCCGTTGGATCAATTTCGAACTCGTGGACACAGACACCCGATCCGGCGAGCACCCTCTGCCACCTGAATTGGTACGGGTTGAATCGTGTTCACGGCCTACCGGGTCCCACACGCATGGCCCACGGTGAAAGGGCAGAACACCGAAGCCTCCGGTGTAAACCGCGAAGACCGCCAAGGAAGGAAGAAGAACCGACGGACCCCAGCTGGATCCCCCTCTCCCCTTTTCCTTCGTGGTCTTCGTGGTGACCCCATCCATTCGCATCCTTCCCACCCTCCAAATGCACAACGCCGGCCCTGATCGCGGGCCGGCGCCGGTCTTGATTGGGAAGCGCTGAGCACCTATTCGGGAGGTGCGCGCTCCTTGGGATGCGCGTGAATCATCAGGACCCCCAGACGTCGAAGGGCTGCCTCACGAGCACGGGCTCCTCTTTGTTCTCCAACACGGTGACTTCGCTGCCATCGTCCAGCACGAGCACGGGATGGTCACCCATGCGCACGTCGACGATCATGCGGTTGAGGTAGCGGGTGCGGGGATCCCGGTGCCAGGGGATGCCGGCAGGGTAGGATTCGCGATAGGCCTCCACCAGCGGTTCCATGCCCTGGCACAGGAAGGCCAGATCCTTGCGGAAGGCCTCGAAGAAGCCCTCGGGCCGGTGATCCGGAAGGTCCGCCGCCCGCAGGAAGGAGGCGGGGCCCTGGGTCATCACGAACTCGCGCCCCCCGTTCACCCAATCACCGCCGGGCAGCCAAGGGCTCCACTTCATGCCGCCCGTGGCCTGCAACGTGGCGCGGGAGATGAGGGCGGCGGTCTCTCGGCGTTCACCGAGGTAGAGGAAGACGCCCATGTAGGGCTCATCCACCGCGTTGCCCACGAAATCCACCCGGCGCTGGGGATCGTCGTGGAAGATGACGGCCCGCAGCGGCAGGCGCGTGAAGCAGTCGGCCACGGTCTGGTGGGCGGCGTCGGGCCGCTGCTCCACGCGGCGGCGCAGGAGCTGCACCCGGGCCTCGAAGGCCTCCTGGAGGGTAGCCAGGCAGATCACGCCATCCGGGATCCCCAGCTGGTTGTAGGGCAGCGCGTGCTCATGCCAATCCCGGGCCATGGCCGGCATCACCTGCCGGAAGAGGATCAGGGCCGGATCCCAATCCCAATGCAGGTGGGGATCGTAGCCCAGCTCACGGCAGAGTTCGAACCAGGGGCGATCCGGGCTGTTCATGCCGATTTCGTAGACGAGGCGGCCATCCAGGAACAGCTTCAGCTCCGGATCATGCTCCCGGGCCGCGCTGTAGGTGAGCGCCAACTCGTGGCGACCCAAGGTCGCCAACGCGGTTTCGAGGTAAGGGTGATCCTCGGAATCCAGGAGCTTCAAGGGCTCCTTCAGTACCCATCCGTCCGTGGTCATGCGCCACCTCACAGGGATCCGATCCCCAGGGTGCGCCCGTCGCCAAGGCTGTCAACTGAAACGTGGTTCAAGAGTCTGGACAGGAAAAATCCGCGAGGCAAAAAGGATCCAAGCCTCTGTCAGACTCCCGCCATCAATTCATGGAGGTGAGCTCGATCCCCTTGAAGTAGTGCTTCAGGATGGCCTCGTAGGTAGCACCCTCCAGCGCCATCCCATAGGCCCCCGTCTGGCACATGCCCACGCCATGCCCCCAGCCGCGGCCCCAGAAGACGAAGCGCCGGCGGGGCGCCTCGCCCAGGGTGGTGAAGGCAAACACGTTGTCCTTGAGGCCCAGCAGGTTGCGGATGCGCATGCCACTGAAGCGGTGGGGGCGGCTTCCGCCATCGAAGATGACCAGCTCCGTCACGCGCCCCTGCTCGTTCTGCGTGGGCACGATGCCCTTGATGCGGTCGATGCCCGTGCGATCCCGGAGTTTCTGCAGCAGGTCCGACTCGTTCAGCTCCACGCGCCAATGGGCGGTGGGGTTGTAGCGATCCAGGGCGGCACCATCGGGATCCAGGCGCCGCACGAGCACCTGGGCGCCTTCGCCGTTGCCCAGCCACTTCAAGCGGTCTCCCACCTGGGCTTCCGTGCGGCCCACGAGGCGCAGCGCACCTCCGGGCAGCTCTTCCGCCACCACCACCCTCGGGGCGATGGGGAAGGGCTCGGGGCCCCCCTTCTTGCGACGCACCTGCCCATCCATCAGCAGGGTGCCTTCATTCCATTCCAGGGGCTCCAGTTCCTGCCAGAGCCGCGCGAGCACCGTCAGCGCCTGCTGCCGCGTGGGCTCGCCGCCCTGGGCCATGGCCCCGGTGATGCCCCGGCGCACCAGGAAGGTGGCGAGGCTGCGATCCGGCTCCGCGAGGGCCCCCACGCCGAAGTACACCGCGTCCTGGGGGCGTTCCTGCCCTTGCGCGATGGAAGCGAAGCCCAGGGACCGGGCGAGCCCCAGGAGGAGCGGTCCCTTCAACGCGTCACTCTCCCGCATCCCCACACGCCGTTGCAGCGCATTCAGCAACGGCAGAATCTCTTGGTGCGTGGCGGGCTGCCGCAGCGCGTCCGCGCAGAGCCAGGCCACCGGGAAACCCTCCAGGCTCGCCAGGCGCATCAGCTCGGCGTTCAACCAAGGCTGGTCCGGCTCCCCGCACACGGCCTGCCCGCTCTCCAACGACCGGGTGAGGGGTTTTTCCGCGTAGCAGGAAGCCGCCGCCAGGTAGCCCTGATCGCCGCCGAACACGAAGGCGTTGTCGACGGTGTGGCCCCCGCAGTTGGCCATGAAGAGCGCTTGGATGGGCCGGCCCTTGAAGGTGGCGATCTGCCCGGCCGTCTCCTGCACCGCGCGATCCGTGAGGCTCTGTTCGCCATCGCGGCCGCCATAGACCTGATCCGACACGGTGTCGAGGAGGTCGAAGCCATCCTTCGCGCGCTTGCCCAGGTTGGCGAAGGCATAGGTGCGGGCCGCGATGGCCTGGGCCTTGAGCGCTTCCAAGGCGGGGAATTCCCAGGCCCCCATCTCCTTGGGCACCACGCCCCGGAGGTACGTTTCCATGTCCACCTGGCTCACCACCGTGAGGCGCCCTTGGGGATTGGGGTAGATCTCGAGGGTGCCCCGATAGCGCCCCTTGCCCTCCACCTTCGTGAGTTCCCGAGCGGGCGCGAAGCGCACGCCATCCCCCGGCAGGGGGCGCCGCTCGAAGGTTTCCGTCACCGCGTACAGGGCGCGCCCCTTCTTGCCCTTCACCGGCCGCGTTTCGCTGGCGACCCACAGTTCCTCGAAGCCCACGTCCTCCAGTTTTTTCAGGATCGGATCGGCTTCATCCACCCGCGTGAAGCGGCCCGTGAGCACGCGCCAGGTATCCCCATCGGAAACCCGGGTGCGTTCCGGCGCCTCGCCCAGATCCTTCAAGCGCTTCATCAGCGCATCCGCATCCTTCAGCGCCAGGGGCGGGCCCACCTGGATGCGGTACTCCGTGGAACTCTCTACCTCGCCCTTGGCATCCCACCAGACGCGCAGCTTCTCCCCCTCGCGCAGCTTCATCAGCGGCTTGCCCTTGCGGCTCAGCACCTGGCCGCCGCCTTCCATGGAGACGATCCATTCATTGGCGGAGACGTCGATGCCCACGCGGACCAGGGGGCCCTGCGCCCGGAGCGGTGATGGAACGGCCAGGAGGCAGACCAGGGCAGGAAGCGCGGTGCGGATCATCCCAAAAGGGTATCAGCCAGCCGCGTCAGCAAGCCCCACCTTCGGCCCCGGAGCTCATCCTCTGAAAGCAGGGAACCGCCGGGCCCGAGGCGATGAATCAGAAGTGCCACCACGCAGCCATCCGAAGGTCGGACGCACAGCAGCGGCCCGGTGTAGCCCGTGTGGTACCACCAGCCGGTCATCTCGCCGGGCGAGCCCTGGAGCGCGGGTGCCGCAGCCGGGGCCTCCACTGTGGCATCGGCCATCACGTGCACGCCCCCCAGGCCTTCCGGGATGCGCGCCAGCACTTCCGCAAGACGGCCCGCCCCCCGTTGGGCGTTGAGCAGACCCAGCCCCCACACCTGCCCTTCGGCCGTTTTCGCCGTGGGCATGGCCATCCGCCGTGGCCACCCCGCTCCGGCCCAGACGCGCACCGCGTGCTCAAACTGGGATGGCGACGCCGAGAAGCCCGCATGGCCCGGCATGCCGGCCCGGGCGTTGGCATCGTGGGGTTCCCCGGAGCGCGGCTCCGGAAACGGGGTCGCCGTCGCTTCGGTCCAAGCTTCGCGGTCCCGGCCCGGGGGCAGATCCACGGGGGCGGGGTGCCAAGGCCAGGGCGCCAGGCCCGAGGTGGCCGAGCCCAGCTGCCGCCACCCGAGCCCCAGCTCCGCCTCCAACGCCTCGGCGAGCAGGCGATAGCCCAGATCCGAATAGCTGCTCTCCCCCACCGTGGCGGACCGAAGGAGCGGATCCGCGCCCACGGGCCGCCGCAGCTGCTCCGCCACCGGCTCGCCCGTGAAGGGCCGCCAGGGGGAGAGCCCCGCGCTGTGGCTCAGCAGTTGCCGCGCCGTCAGGGGTTCCGCCCGATCGTGGAACCCCAGTTGCCACCGGCGATCCGAATCCAGATCCAGGTAGGCCAGCGCCAGCGGCGCCGTCACCAGCGGCTTCGCCAGGGAGGCGAGGTCATAGATCACGCCCGAGGGCCTGAACATGAATACCCTTGCCATTTGCGAGGGGCGCCGGCGGAGCAAACCAAGGCGGCCGACCTGAGGTGTATCGGGAATACACGAGGGGAGGCCAACGCAGGATTGCGGCCGCTGTCACCCCTCGCCCAGGTTCCCCGGTCAGCTCGGCCTATGGCCGAGCTGGAGAAGGCCCCTGTGGGGCCTTCGATAACGAGAGGGGTTGGTCCCTCTTCGCGTCCCCAGCTGTGTCGAGCCGTTTGCACGATGGACACCCATCGCGCTGCACGTCTCTCCTTGCTGGAAGACGCGAATGGGGACCCACAATTGGCAAGGTTATTCATGTTCAGGCCCTAAGCATCTCCGCCAGGCTCTTGGCCACGGCCTTCTGCACCTGATCCGCCACGCGCATGGCTTCCAAGCCCTCTTCCCAGGTGACGGTCTCGCCGCCTTGGGCGAGGCAGGCCCGGTGGAAGGCTTCGATCTCAAGCTTGAGGGGCTCCCCCTCCTCGATATCCGCCTGCTCGTTCTTGATCTCGGGGCCGTTGGGGCCCAAGACCAGGCCCAGCAGCTCCAGCTTCTGGGCCGCGAAATCAAGCTTCGCGTAGGCCTTGTCGGCGAAGGCCCGCAGGGTGCGTTCCTTCTTCTGGGCCACGCGGCTGGCGGTGACGGTGGCGAAGGCGCCGTTGGCGAATTTCAGCCGGGCGTTCACGAGGTCCGCATGGGGCGTCAGCACCGGCACGCCCACGGCTTCCACATCCACCACCGGGGCACCCACGAGGGCGCGAAGGAGGTCGAGGTCATGGATCATCACATCCATCACCACGTCCACTTCCAGCGAACGCATGGGGAAGGGCGAGACGCGCACGGCCTCCAGGAAGCGGGGCTTGAAGCCACGATCCGAAAGGGCCTTCACGGCGGGATTGAAGCGCTCCAGGTGGCCCACGGCGGCCACGAGCTTGGGCTTCGCCTGCAGGGCCGTGAGCAGCGCCTGCCCCTCCGCCAAGGTGGCCGCCAGGGGCTTTTCCATTAGCACGTGCTTGTTCGCCTTCAGGGATTCGAGGCCCAACGCGTGATGGAGCCCCGTGGGCGCGGCGATCTGCACGGCGTCCACCTCGGGCAGGATCTCTGCCAGCGTGGCCACCCAGCGGGTGTCGAATTTGGCGGCGATCTCCTGCCCGCGCTCGGCCCCGGGATCCACCACCGCCACCAGCTCCGCATGAGGCGACTGGGATGCGATCCGGGCGTGGTGCTGCCCAAGGTGACCGACTCCGACGACTGCGACCCTGAGTTTGGACATGAGGAACTCCCCGAAAAGGCTATCAGGTCTCCCCGGGCGCTTCGGTCGCTTCGGTCGCTTCGCCGGTGGGCACCGGTCAAAGGGGCCGCAACGAAAAATCCGGAAAGGTTCCGGATTTTCGGCAACGGCCCCTAAACTGGAAGCACCCTCCTTCAAGGATCACCATGCGCCTCAGCCCCCTCGACCTCCTCAAGTGGATCCACTTCATCCTGCTCGCCACCGCCATCGGCGGTGCCGTGGTGTCCCTCCTCCTCTCGGGCTTCGAGCAGGAACGCGAGGATCTCAAGGGCCTGGCCGCATCCGTGTGGAAGCAGGCCGTGGTGTGGCCCGTGCGCCTCGCCATCCTCGTGGGCATCCTCACCATGGTCCAGAAGATGCAGTGGAAGATGAATCCCTTCGCCTTCATCTACTTCCACATCAAGCTCGGCCTCGTGCTGCCCCTGGCCGCTTCCGTGGAGATGGCCCCCAAGGCCCTGGCCGTGGGCAAGCGCGGCGCCAGCATGGTCGCCCTGTTCCTCTTTCTGATCATCAGTTTCGTGGTCTATAACCAGCGCCTCTTCGGAACCCGCGCTCCCAAGGTGCTGGATCAGCCCGCCGTGGCGGCCGCTCCTACCAAGTGATCTACCCTGATTCCGGGTTTCTGGGCCGCCTCCGCACCACGTGGGAGGCGGCCCTTCCCGCATTGAAGGGGACGCAACCCACCTCCTGGGCTCCGGCCCTGCGCCGCCTCAGCGACCGCTTCAACCGCATCGAAGGAGCCCCCGAGGGGGACTACTTCGACGAGGGCAACGTCGAGCCCTACCTGGCCCACCACGGCTGGGCCCAGGCCGAGGCCCTGGCCTGGATCGCGGCGGAACGCCCCGCGGCCCTCGCGGGCAAGCGGGTGGTGTGGGATCTGGGCGGCGGGCCCGGCGTGCTCACCCTCGCCGCGTCGGTGCTCCTGCCCGGCGCCCGCTTCGTGCTCACGGACCTGCGCGCCCCGGCCCTCCACTGGGCGGAAGCGCGGCTCCGGCCCCTCGGGGTGGACCTCACCACCCACGTCCAACACCTGCCCGAGCTGCCTTCGGGCGCTCCCGACCTCGTACTCCTGGGCCATGTGCTCAACGAGCTGCCCCCCCGCAGCCAGGAGGCGCTGCTGGAGGCCCTGAAAGCCCGCCTCGCGCCCGGTGGCACCCTGCTCATCCTCGAGCCCGCCTTGCTCCCGCAGACGCGGCGCCTCATGGAGCTGCGCGAGGCCTTCCTCGCGGCCCCCTGGTCCATCCAGGCCCCCTGCCCCTGCCCGGGGCCCTGCCCCATGCTCTCGCTGGCGCGGCAGTGGTGCGTGGCCGAGCTGCCCTGGGAGCCCCCCGCCTGGTTCCGCGAGCTCGACGTCGCGGCGGCCCTGGATCGCCGGCAGCTGCGCTTCGCCTACCTCCTGGTCCAGCGGGATGCATCCGCCCCTTCCGCCCGGGCCCGCATCGTCGGGCTGCCTCCGCCCCAGAAAGGCAAGGTGCAGCGGTGGGCCTGCACCCCCACGGGGGGCGAAGTGTGGGAAGGGCTCTCCCGCCACGGCGAGCCGCCCTGGGCCCTGCCCCGCACCGCTGAGACGGAGCTTCCCCCCGGCCTGGGCGCGCCCCGCCCCCAAGGCGGCAACTGGCCGCTGCGGCGATGGGAGCCTTGATCCCATGAACCGGCCCCATTCCGACACCCCGACGCCCCGAAGAACCTACGCCCTGGGGCCTTCGTGGCGCCGTAGGGCCGTGGCGTTGGTCCTTTCCTGCGGAATGGGACGAGCCCAGCAGACGGTGCCTGAGGCCTCGGGCTGGCAACGGACCTCCACCACCACCGAGGTCGCCGCCTTCATGGCCCAGCTGGCGAAGGCCCATCCCCAGTTGGTGCCCTACACCCCGCCCGGCGCGCCCACCCGCACCGAATCCGGCAAGCCCCTCCTGGCCTGGCGCTTGCCCGCCACGAAGCCCGGCGCCCTCCGCGTCTACCTCAATGGCAACATCCACGCGGGGGAAGTGGAGGGCAAGGAAGCCCTCCAGATGCTGCTGCGGGAGGTGCTCCAAGGCCAGCACCCCGACCTCCGCGAGCGCCTCGAGTTCGTGATGATGCCCTGCTACAACGCGGAGGGAACCGATGCCCTGGATCCCGCCCACCGCCGCTACCAGCCCAACCCGGCTGGGGGCGTGGGACGCCGGGAAACGGACCGGGGATTGGATCTGAACCGCGACGGCATGAAGGCCGAAGCCACCAACACCCGCTGGTTCCTCGCCATGCTCGGGGATTTCGATCCCCATGCGGTCTTCGACCTCCACACCACCAACGGCAGCACCCACGGCTTCCACCTCACCTGGGCCCCCGCGCTCACGCTCGGCGGCGATCCCGCCCTGCTGGCCTTCAACCGCAAGCTGCTCGTGGAGGTGCGGGATCAGCTCAAGGCCCAGGGCCTGCCCACCTGGGACTATGGCAACTTCGGGCCCGATGAACGGGGCAGGAAGGCGCCGGAAGTGTGGGAGAGCTACGATCCCCTGCCCCGCTACCTCGTGAACTACGCCGGTCTGCAGGGCCGCTTGGGCATCCTCTCCGAGGCCTACGTCTATCGCACCTTTGAGCAGCGGGTGCGGGAGACCCGCGCCTTCGTGCTGCAGTGCCTGCACTGGATGGCCGCCCATCCGCGCGATGTGGAACAGGCCACCGCGACGCGGCTGCGGCCCCTGCAAGTCGGCGACACGCTGCCCCTCGCCGCCAAGCTCGTGGAAACGGAGCATGCCCCCTTCGAGGTGGTGGACTTGGAGCGTGACGCCGAGGGCCGGCCCATCGGTGAGAAGGGCCGCCACACCGTCACCCTGCCCAGCTACACGACCTTCCAGGATCTACCCGAGGGCCGCGTGAAGGTGCCCACGGGCTTCCTCGTGGATGGGGCCTGGGCCGAGCGCATCCGCCCGCTCCTGGAAGCCCATGGGGTGAAGGTGCTGCCGGGCTCCGCGCGCCCCCCCCAAACCCTGTCCTATTTCACGGAATCCGGCCGCAAGGTGGGCACCCGCGCGTTCCAGGGCGTCTTCGAGCTGGAGCTGCAGGGCCGGTGGACCCACGAAGCGCCGAAGGGCGCCCCCCTCTGGACGGCCACCGATGGGGATCACGCCCTGTGGATCCCGCTGAACCAACCCCGTGGTCGCGTCGCCTTTTACCTGCTCGATCCCCGCAGCCCCGATTCCCTGGCCCACTGGGGCTTCTTCCACTCGGTCCTCCTGCGCGGGGGCTGGGGCGAGGCCGCCCGCTTTCCCATCGTGGCCCTGGGCCTTCCGGCGGAAGCGCAAGCCGCGGCCACGGGCACACCCGCGGCACGCAAGCCGGAGTGAGTTAGTAAAACCCCCAGTGCTCCACAGTCATCCCCACGGCGAACCGCGTGGGCACCTTCTCCAAATCCGTGAGCGGCACCGCCACCTCCAGCGTTTGCCCCGCGCCGATGCTCTCCGTGAAGACTTGGTCCCAGGTGCGCCCCCCCACCCTCACCTGCAGGGTGAAGCCCTCCACCACCGCGGCGTAGACGTTCCCCAGGCGCAGCTTGAGCCGGACGCCCCCGGGCATGGCATCCATGCCCTCCATGCGGATCATGAAGGTGTGGCCATCGGGGTCCACCACCGCCGCGCCCTTTTGGGAATGGATCGAGAGCTGAGCGGGGCGCGCCACCAAGATCCCGGGGACCTCGGCACGCCCCTGGGCGCTCAACGGAGCAGCCAGCGGCAAGGCCGCCAGAGTGGCGGCGAGCGTGAGGGTTCGCAATGGGGCCTCCCTAGGGATGTACATCCCGAAGTCCGACCCAAGGATGGAAGCCGCATCCTATTGGTTCCCAAGCAAGGTTGCTTTCCCGCTTCTCACGGCCCTCACCGTCCTCACCGGCTCATAAAATTGCCCGTGAGGCCGGTGAGTCAACGGCCAGGGTTCAGATCACGCCCTTGCTCGACTGCTTGAGGCTCAGCTCCAGCACGAAGGTGGCCACGGTCTCATACGTCCCATCCGGCCGTTTCACATCGGCGCGGAGGTTCACGGGTTCGGTGACGCGGTCTTCCTGGGCCAGCGCGCGATCCACCTGGGCGCGGATCTGGTCGCCCTCTTCGCAGATGAAGTAGACGTCGCTTTCGGGGCGTTTGAGGAATTGGGCCTGGAAGGATTTGAAGACCAGCGAGACCTTCGCCTTCTTGCGACGGATCTGCTCCACGGCGATGAGGCCACCGGCGCAATCGGCGCCGATGGCCAGGGCGCCGAAGTACATGGAGCCCAGGTGGTTCTTCGTGGCCCGCGATAACGGCAGCCGCACGACGCAGCGCTGCTCGCCCAGTTCCAGCACCGTGGGCCAGGTCTTGGTGAGGAGCGGGATCTTGAGCCACCCGAAGAGGCGGATGCCCCAGGTCTGTTTGAACATGTCGGAGAGGAGGGCCATGGCCCCATCCTAAGACGAGGCTGAGGCTCCGTCGCGGCTAACCCCGGGTAACCTTCCGGACCTACTTGGCCGGCACCAGCGCATCCGGCGCATCGGCCACCGCCCAGACGAGGGTGGTGAGGATGGCGCTGTTCGTGGCGAGGACCTTGGGATCCACCTTGTCCAGGGTGTCGGCCTGGGTGTGGTGGACGTCCCAGTAGTGGCTGTGATCGTGGCCCACGCCGATGCAGGGAACGCCCAGGCCCACGAGGGGGCCCACGTCCGCGCCGCTGCCGCCGAAATCCAGTTTGATGGGACCAAAGGACTCGAGCAGGGGCGCGAAGGCCTTCAGATGGGCGAGGCCCTGGGTGGCGCGGGGGTCCGTGGGGGCCGAGGCCCCCGTGGGCCGACTGCGCATCTCGCCCCGGAGGTCCAGGTTGAAGCCCTCGATGAGGCCATTGCCACTGTCCGTCTCGAAGGCGGCGGTGTGGCGGGCGGCCTCGTCCTTGTGGGCGGCGGCGTAGGCGAGGCCCCCGCGCAGGCCGTTCTCCTCGTTGGTGTAGAGCACCACACGCACGGTGCGGCGGGGCTGCACCTTAAGGCGCTTCAAGGTGGCGGCGGCTTCCATGGAGAGCACGCATCCCACGCCATCATCCTGGGCGCCCTGACCCACATCCCAGCTGTCCAGGTGGCCGCTCACGAGCACGATCTCCTCGGGCTTCTCCCGTCCCGTCAATTCGGCGATGACGTTGAAGCTATCGGCTTCGCCTTCGGAGTGGGCTTCCATTTCAAGCTTCACCACCACCTTCTCCCCCCGAGCCACCATGCGATGGATCTGGGTGGCGCTCTCGATAGAGACGGCGGCGGCGGGAATCTTCGGCAGTTTTTCGTCGTAGTTCATGGCCCCGGTATGTGGGGTGTCATAGCTGATGGGACCGACACTTCGCACCAGGCAGGCCACGGCGCCCTGGGCGGCGGCCTTGGAGGCCCCCCCGCCGCGGTAGGCCACGGTCTTGCCGTAGGACTCGAAGGGCACGTCGAACAGCACGATCTTGCCCTTCGCCTCGGCGCCCCGTTTTTTCAGTTCGTCGAAGGAACCCACCACCATCACTTCGGCGGTGATCCCTTCTTTGGGGGTCCCCACGCTGTTCCCGAGGCCCAGCATTCCGATGCGGTTGGGGATCGGCTTGAGGATGGAGGCTGACTCGCGCCCCCGCACCCACTTCGGCACTTTCACGGGTTCCGTCCACACCTTCAGCCCTTCTTTCCGGAGCATCTCCTGGGCCAGGACGATGGCCCGTTCCAACCCCGGGCTTCCGGCCAACCGGTGGCCCGCCTGATCGCAGAGCACCGCGAGCTTGGCGTAGGCGGCGCCGCTGCTGCGGGCTTCCTGGGTGATGCGCTCCCGGGTTTCGGCTCCGGAGGGGGCCTGGGCGCAGAGGGGCAGCACGGCAAGGGAGAGGGCGGCGATGGCAGGGCGCATGGGGCTCCAGAACGGACGGGGCCAGCATAGCCCCCAAGGGCCCGTTTCCCCTCCGCCCTTGACGGTTCGTCCAATCCGCTTCGCCCCATGTCAGGATGGTTTCCACCTCCCATGGCCTCCGACCTTCCCCTCGACCTCTCCGCTGCGGCCCCGGCCCGGGCGGAGGCCTCCAGCGCCCCGACCGACCTCCTGGTGACCTTGCGTGAAAGGATGGTGGCCTTCGCGGCATCTCGATATGCAGGGGCCCAATCCGAGGACCTGGCCCAGGAGGTACTCGTCGTGATCCACCAGAAGTACGCCCATCTGAGCCGCGTGGAAGACCTGCTCCCCGTCTGCTTCCAGATCCTGCGATTCAAGCTGGTGGCCCTGCAGCGCAAACAGGGGCGACGCGGCGAATACAGCCAGGTGGACGTGGAAGAGATGCCCCTGGCCGGGGATGCCCCAGATCCGGAAACCACCTACGCCCGCAAGCAGCTCCTCACCCGCCTGGCGGAGAACCTCCGCAAGCTGGGCCCGCGGTGCCAGGAACTCATCAAGCACAAACTGCAGGGCCGCACCTTCGCCGAAATCCGCGAGCTCATGGGTGCCGAGGCCCTGAACACCGTCTACACCTGGGATCACCGCTGCCGGAAGCAGCTGCTGGAACACATGGGCGGGAGGTGGGAGGGATGATCCACGACGCCGAAAGACTCCTGGGTGGCTACGCCACGGGCACGCTCACGGAGGCCGAGCGCAGCGAACTCTTCGCGGCCGCGCTGAAGCATCAAGCCCTCTTCGATGCGTTGGCCGATGAAGAGGCGCTGCGCGAGCTGCTGGCCGATCCCGCCGCCCGGGCCGAGCTGCTGGCCGTGCTGACCTCCGAGCCCGCCCCCAACGTCCTTCCCTTCTGGCGGCGGCATCCCGGTGCCCTGGGCCTCGCGGCGAGCCTGCTCATCGCCGTGACAGCGGGCGTGGCCTACCTGCGGACTCCCACTGCAACGGAACAGCGTCGGGCCCCTGCCCTGCAGATCCAAGAGGCAGTGCCCCCCGCGAAGCCCGCGCCCGAAGCCCCGCCGCCCTCCAAGGCGAAGCGCGGGAAGGAAATGGACAAGGTCGGAGCCCCCAAGGCCGACGCCGACGTGGAAACCCTACGCTCGGAGCCTCAGGCGCTTCCGGCCGCGGCTCCCGCTCCGCCGCCTCCTCCGCCGGCACCGGTCGCCGATCAGGCGGCCAAGGAAAAGGCCGCGGAGGAATACACCCGCGCCCGTGAAGCGGATGCCGTGGCCAAGAAGGCCGAACGGAAGACCACCCAAGCCCCTGCCGCCACCGCCGAGGTCGTCGCCCAGGGCCAGGGCGGGGTTGCGGGTGGAAGTGCCGTGGCCCACGAGTATCGAATGGATGCGCTTCCCGCGGGCCGCGCCCTCGGCGCCACCGCCAACCTGGCCCCGGGTGCCGTCGCGCTTCCAAGCTGGTCCTTTGAGCCTGGGCCCGAGGGCCGAACCCAGCTTTGGGTGAAGCATGCCCCAGGCCGCGCGCTCTACCTCCTCCAGAGAACCCCCGAAGGCCCCAAGCTCGTGACGCCGCTTCCCTCCAAAGCCGATCAACCCGGCGTCACGCGCTTCCTGCTGCCCGCTGCACCCGGCCCCCTGGACCTCTACATTCTCGTGGCCCCGGCCACCGACCCGCTGAAACTGCCCGCCGAAGGGCCCAGCCCCGGGTTCCGGGCGCGGCTCGAAGTCCCCACGAAATAAATCCGAGGTTCCTGAAAGGGATTCCCCACCCGCGGCATTCCCCCGATGAGACGCACCGCCCGCGTCCCCTCCAGGAGGAATCCCTTGCGAAGCCCCGCCCTCTCCACCGCCCTCCTCGCCGGCATCACTTTGACGCTGGCGGCACAGACGCACCCCGAGATCCCCACCGTCCTCAAGGATCAGCAGGCCCTGGCGGTGACCATCTACAACCAAAATCTGGCCCTGGTGAAGGATCAACGGGAGGTGCGGCTGCCCCGGGGTGAGGCCCACCTCGCCTTCCAGGATGTCTCCGCCCAGATCCGCCCCGAAACAGCCCTGCTCCGCAACCTCACGGAATCCAAGGGATTCTGGGTCATCGAACAGAACTTCGACTTCGACCTGCTCACGCCCCAAAAGCTCCTGGAGAAGGCCGTGGGCCAGAAAGTGGGGGTGATCACCTCCAAACCCAAGCCCGAAGGGCCGGGTTATCAGGAAGTCCGCGAAGAAGCCCTTGTGCTGGCCGCTTCCCAGGGCGTGGTGCTGCAATTCCCCGATCGCATCGAGACGAGCCTGCCCGGGCGCATCGTGTTCTCGCAGGTGCCCGGCCACCTGCGGGCCCGCCCCACCTTGGTGATCGACCTCCACAGCCCCGCGGAAAAGGCCCAGAAGCTCGAACTGAGCTACCTCACCGGGGGTCTCAGCTGGAAGGCCGACTACGTCGCGAACCTCTCCGCCGACGAGAAAACCTTGGATCTCTCAGGCTGGGTGACCCTCACCAACCAGAGCGGCACCGCCTACCCCAATGCCCTCCTGCAACTGGTGGCGGGCGATGTAAATCAGGTTCGCAATGCAGATCAGACCTCCTGGGATGCGATGGGCGCCGTGAAGGCCCGGATAGCTGAGGCTGCGGCGGAGGTAAAGGAGGAGAGCCTCTTCGAGTACCACCTCTACACCCTGGATCGCCCCACCACCCTGAAGGAGAACCAGACGAAGCAGGTGACCCTGCTGGGCGCTTCCAGCGTCCCCGTGCGCAAGGAGTTCCGCCTCCAGGGGCAAAGCCATTACTACAACGGCTCCTATGGGGACCTGGGGCAGAAGCTGAAGGTGGGCGTGTACGTGGCCTTCGACAACAAGGAATCCGCCAACCTCGGCAAGCCCATGCCCAAGGGCACCGTGCGCGTGTACAAGCGGGACAGTGAGGGCCGGGCCCAGTTCGTGGGCGAGGATGGCATCGACCATACCCCCAAGAGCGAAACCGTCACCCTCAAGCTCGGCGACGCCTTCGACGTCACCGCCCACCGGAAGCAGACCGACTTCAAGAAGATCGCGGGCACGGGCCGCTACCACTACATCTACGAGAGCGCCTTCGAGGTGGAACTGAAGAACGCGAAGCAGGAGGCCGTCACCGTCCAGGTGTTGGAACCCATGCCCGGCGATTGGGAGGTGCTGGAGCGCAGCCACCCCTTCATCAAGGAAGCCTCCGGCACGGCCCGCTTCCCGGTCACCATCCCCGCCGAAGGCAGCGCCAAGCTGACCTACCGGGTGCGGGTGAAGTGGTAGGCCGAATTCAAAGGCAATAACCGGAGATGAACGGAGATGGGCCTGCGCAGCTCTCATCTCCGTTCATCTCTGTTTTTTTTCTTCAACCTTGAAAGGCCACTCCCCTTCCCGGCATTCCCCCCATGAGGCGCCCCATTCCCGGCGCCACCGAGGAGGAAGCCATGCGAATGCTCCGATCCACCGCCGCCCTGCTCGCCCTGTGCGCAGGCTGGTTTTCCACACCCACCCCGGCCTCGCCACCGCCGGCGGGCCGCCCGCAGCGGCAAGCGCCGGAAGCCAGCCAGGACGCGACCCAATCCCCCTACTTCTTCGTGCAGGGGGGAGACGCCTCCCTCGATGCCCTGCCCCTGAAGGCCACCTCGGCCAAGGTCGCCATCGCGGGCGTCATCGCCGATGTGAAGGTCACGCAGGTCTACCGCAACGCCGGCTCCAAGCCCCTGGAGGCCATCTACGTGTTCCCGGGCTCCACACGGGCCGCCGTGTACGGCATGAAGATGACCATCGGCGCCCGGGTGCTCCAGGCGAAGATCCAAAGCCGCGATGAAGCGCGCAAGACCTACGAGCAGGCCAAGGTCGAGGGCCGCAGCGCCTCCCTGCTGGAGCAGCACCGCCCCAACGTCTTCCAGATGAGCGTGGCCCACGTGATGCCCGGCGACGAGATCAAGGTGGAGTTGAGCTACACCGAGCTGCTCGTGCCCTCAGAGGGGACCTATGCCTTCGTCTATCCCACCGTGGTGGGGCCGCGCTACGCGGGCACCCCCGGCACGGACTCGCACACCGGCGAGGGCTGGGTGGCCAACCCATATACCCATGCGGGAGAAAAGCCCGCCACCACCTTCGATCTGGAAGTGAAGCTCGCCGCGGGGATGGCCCTCCAGCGCATGGCCTGCGACACCCACAAGACCGCCATCGCCTATGACGGCGCGCAGAACGCCACCTTGAAGCTGGATCCCAGCGAAGCCCAGGGCGGCAACCGCGACTTCATCCTCAAGTACCAGCTGGCGGGCAACCAGGTGCAGTCGGGCCTGCTGCTCACCCAGGGCAAGGACGAGAACTTCTTCCTGCTCATGGTGCAGCCGCCCAAGCGCGTGGCCCCCGCTGCCATGCCGCCCCGGGAGTACGTCTTCATCATGGACGTGAGCGGCAGCCAGATGGGGTTCCCCCTGGAGATCTCCAAGCAGCTCATGAAGGAGATGATTCAGGGCCTGCGCCCCCAGGATCTCTTCAACGTCATGGTGTTCGAGGGCAGCTCGGCGCTGTGGGCGCCCGCCTCCCAGCACGCCACGCCCGAGAACATGCAGCAGGCCCTCGCCTTCGTGCACAGCCAGAACGGGGGCGGCGGAACCGAACTGGGCGCCGCCGTGCGCAAGGCCCTGAACCTGCCCCGGGTGCCCAGCGTGTCGCGCACCTTCGTCATCTCCACCGATGGCTACATCAGCGCCGATGGCCAGATCTTCGACCTCATCCGGAAGAACCTGGGCGACGCCAACATGTTCTCGTTTGGCATCGGCTCCTCCGTGAACCGCCACCTCATCGAGGGCATGGCCCACGCGGGCCAGGGCGAGGCCTTCGTGCTCACCCAGCCCCAGCAGGCCGCCGCCGAAGCCGAGCGCTTCCGCGCCTACGTGAGCACGCCGGCCCTCAGCCAGGTGAAGCTCGCCGCCCAAGGCTTCGACATCTACGACGTGGAGCCCCAGTTCCTGCCCGACGTGCTCGCCGAGCGCCCCGTGCTCTGCTGGGGCAAGTGGAAGGGGGATCCCAAGGGCACCCTCACCCTGTCGGGCATGACGGGCCAGGGCCCCTGGCATCAGACCTTCGAGGTGGGGAATGTGAAGCCCTCCGCCGCCAACAGCGCCCTGCGCCAGCTCTGGGCCCGCCAACGCGTGCAGCTGCTCTCGGATTACGCCCAGTTCGGGGAGACCGCGGATCGCAAGGCGGAGATCACGAACCTGGGCCTGAAGTACAACCTCCTCACGGCCCACACGTCCTTCGTCGCCGTCGATTCCCAAGTGCGCAATGCCGGAGGCCAGTCCAGCACCGTGACGCAGCCCCTGCCCCTGCCCGAGGGGGTGAGTGACGCGGCCGTGGGGTATGCCTCGGTTCAAGCCGGGAGCGGCGCGACCGCCCGAGCCAAGAGCAGCACCTGGGCACCTGCCGGCGCGGCCCCCGCCGCTCTGGCCATGGAAGTCCGTTCAGATCAGGAGGCCCGCAAGGAGCGGATGATCGCGCAGCCTCCCCCGCCGCCCCCGGTTCTCGCGAAGCTCCACGCCACCTCGATGGTGGTGCTGACGACCGGCGTGGATGAACCCGCCCTGCTCAAGGCCCTCAACCTCAAGCTGCAGGATGCGGCCCTCGCCGCGCTGCCCAACGGCGTGACCCTCACCCTGGAGCTGGATGCGGCGGGCAAGGTGGCCTCCGTGACCTTTGACCGCGCCTTCGCCCGGGAAGCCCAGGTCCGCGCCCTCATCCTCAAGTGGGCCTTCACGCCGGGCCGCTGCCGCTTCACGGCCACCGTGGGCCGGTAGGTTTACCTCGCACCCAGCCATCCCCGCGCCCGGTCTCCCGGGCGCGGGCCATGTCGGGGCCTACTTCGCCGCGGCCTTCAGGTGCGCGGCGATGCGGTTCTTCACTTCGCCCATGAGGGGGTTGGGGATGGGCACCGTGAGGTTGTAGTGCCGGATCAGCCAGCGGCCCTCCTGGAGGGTGAGCACGCCCGTGCCCCGGCAGGGGCCCATGTTGGGGGTGTCCAGATCCTCATCGAACCAGGCGGTCCGTCCGTCGGGGCTGAACATGACGGCCCGGCGCACGGCTTTGAAGGACCAGGCTTTGCCCTTGGCGAAGAAGGGATGGGCGAAGGCGAGGAAGGCGGCCTTGTCCCAGCGCTCCGTGGCATCGGTGCCCATGAAGATGCTGTCGGCGGTCAGGTGGCCGAAGTAGCGGGCCTCGTCGGCCTTGGCGGCGGCATCGTGCCAGTCATCCAGCACCGCATTCACGGGCTTGGCGTCGGGCGCCTGCGCCGAGAGGACCGCGCAGGAAACAAGCAGCATGGGAATGCGCATGGGGCCTCCAAACCATTCTTTCAACGGGTCTTCTTTGCGCCCTTCGGCGCCTTCAGGCGGAGCCGCACCTTCAACTGGCCTTCGCCATCCTCGGCCACGATGCCCCAGGCCAGGGGGCCGTCCTCCCCGGCGTCGATCTCCTCAGGGCCCAGGTTGTAAGCGGCATCGTCCAATTCGAAACGGCCGCAGGGGAAGCGCGGCGTGGCGGGCTCCACGGTGCCCGGATGGGCATCGAGCACCCGCACGGGCCCGTGCGGATCATCGGGGCTGAGGCGGCTGGGATCGACGCGGGCCACCACGAGGCCTTCCCGACCATAGCCCGTGCGACCCGCTACGGTGCCGGCATCGAAACCCCAGGGACGGCGCACGTTGAGTTCCCAGAAGCGGCCCTTGCGGCGGGGATCCGGCACGAGCACCCGCTGGGGATGATCGCCGGGAGCCCGGGCCAGGGGATCGATCCACCCCTGCCAGGTTCCATCCTTCACGACGAGCGTGGGCACCGTGGCGCGGAAGCATCCCCGGTACCAGAGGTCCGCCCGGGTCCAGCCCATGGGTTGGCTGGGGCTGTAGGCCGTGTCCTCCACCCAGGGGCCTTCCAGGGGATGGTGGCGATCCCAGCCGCGGTACATGCCCACGTCCATGACGTCCCAGATGCCCGCGGTCACGGGATCGGCGCAATCGAGGTAGAAGTCATCCACCCGATGCTCGCCCATGGCGTGCAGGGATTCGTGCACCACGTTGCCCAGCACCACTTGATCCGGCAACAGGAGCACGGGCCAGCGCACGGTCTTGTCCCAGGGCAGGGGTTCCAGGAGGCTGATGGGCTTCAGGTGCTCCGGTTGGGTGGTCACGGAGCGGGGGGGCCCGGGCAGGATCACCCAGAGGTGATCGGGGCATCCATCGGGACCCGGCGCCCCGGTGGCGTTGTTCACCTGATCGAGGCCGTTGAGGGGAAGGCCCTTCAGCTGGCCCAGCACCCATTGGGCGATCTCGTGGGTTTCCTCATCGGGTTCCTTGCCCAACGATTCGGGATAGCGAAGCCGCAGCCAACGGCCCTCCTCCAATTCCAACGCGCCCTTGCTGATCTCCTGGAAGTAGTTGGCGACGCTGGCGACCCCCCACTCCCGGCTGAAGAAGAGGTGCCGCAATTCGGAATCGGGGACCTCGGCCTGGCCCGGCAGCTCCAGCCGCACCACCAGCACCCGCTCCCGCCGATGCCCCGGGGCCGGCCGCAACCGGAACTCCGCACCCCAACCGGCTTCGGGAATGATGTCGCGGCTCCATCCCGCCTTTTCGAGCACGATCCGATGGGGCGCGCCCTGCGGCAACGGCAAGGCAAACCGCCCTTCGGCATCGGTTTCCACCACCGCATGATCCGCGCGCGGATGGACCTTCCGGGGCCAATCCAACCCCACCCTCACCCCGGCCAGGGGGCGCTGTCCATCCGTCACCCGGGCCTTCAACAAGCCCTGAGCCTGAAGGGTCGTGGCGAGGAGGAGAAGCAGCAGGCCTTGGATCAATCGAAGGCTCAGACGGAAGCCCGCCGCGCCCGGGACAGCCGCAGCAACAGGCCCACCCGGTGCTTCAGATCCGCGGACTGGAGGGGCAGGTCGAGAAAATCATCCACCACGGGCGGGTTGGCTTCGATGACCGGCAGATCCGCCTGGGGGTGGAGCAGCAACATGGGCGTGGAGCTGAGGGTGGGGTTCGCCTGCATGCGCAGGGCGAACTCCCGCAGGGGTGCGGGGCCCAGGGCCCAATCCAGGGCCAGCATCGCCGGGGCTTCCGAAGCCAGCTTGGGCAGCAGCCCTTCCAGGCTCTCGAATTCCCGGCCCCCGCCGGTCTCGCGCACTTGCGCCAGCAGCATGGCGCGCACATGGGGCGCGGGGCTCACCACCCACACTTCGCCCCGGGGCGCGGGTAGGGCGCCCTTCCAGCCGCGCTCGAAGGTGCCCACTTCCAGGAGGTTCGTCACCCGGCGCTGCAACATCAGGCTGTTGGCCGGCTTGCGCAGGAAATCATCGGCCCCGACCGCCAAGCTGCGGGCCTTGGCGTCCCCGGCCAGCGCCGTGAGGATCAGGATGGGGATGCGGGCCGTCTCACCGTCTGAGCGCAAGGCCTGGCAGGCCGCGAAGCCATCCATGCCGGGCATCACCAGGTCCAGCATGGCCAGGTCGATGTCGCCCTTCTTGCAGGATTCCACGGCCTGATTGCCGTTGTGGACGGAGACCACCTCCACGCCCATCGGCTCCAGCTGGGCCTGCTGGATCCGCCGGTTGATGGCGATGTCCTCGGCCATGAGGACGCGCTGGGTCATGGGGCCTCCCCGGGGAAGATACCCAGTTCCACGGGCCTAAAGCAACGAGGGCCATGCTTTGTCCCTCTCGGTACCCCATCGATCTCTCCCGGACAAATGGCCGGAAACCCGATAGAATATAGGGTTCACGGCGCACATCCTGAGCGCCGCCCCTTGGGCCGCGCGAGGCGCGGTGGCCCTCCGCTCCTGCTCCGGCCTCAGAGGCAATTTGTGACCGATCCCCAGCTCATCCGCAATTTCTCCATCGTCGCCCACATCGACCACGGCAAGTCCACCTTGGCGGACCGCCTGCTGGAATTGACGAAGACCGTGGCCCAGCGGGACATGCAGGCCCAGATCCTGGACGACATGGACCTGGAGCGGGAGCGCGGCATCACCATCAAGGCCCACGCCGTGACCCTGAAGTACCCCGCCCAGGACGGCAAGACCTACACCCTGAACCTCATCGACACCCCGGGCCACGTGGACTTCACCTACGAGGTGAGCCGCAGCCTCGCCGCCTGCGAAGGCGCGATCCTCGTGGTGGATTCCACCCAGGGCGTCGAGGCCCAGACGCTCGCCAACACCTACCTGGCCCTGGAGAACGGGCTGGAGGTCTTCCCCGTCCTCAACAAGACGGACCTGCCTTCCAGCGACCCTGAGAAGGTGCTGCACCAGATCGACACCGTCATCGGCCTCGTGGACACGGCCCATAGCGTGAACGTCTCCGCCAAGACCGGCGAGAACTGCCTCGCGGTGCTGGAGCGCATCGTGGAATGCATCCCCGCGCCACAGGGTGACCCCAAGGCCCCGCTGCAGGCCCTGATCTTCGACAGCTACTACGACCCGTACCGCGGCATCGTGAGCCTCATCCGCGTCATGAACGGCACCGTCCGCACCGGCGACCAGATCCGCTTCATGTCCAACGGCGCCGAGTACCGGGTGGACGAGATCGGCATCTTCGACCCCAAGATGAACAAGGTGGCCGAGCTCTCCGTGGGCGAGGTGGGCTACCTCAACGCCAGCATCAAGCAGCTGGTGGACGTGAAAGTGGGCGACACCATCACCCACGCGCTGACCCACAACACCAAGCCCGCGACCGAGATGCTGAAGGGCTTCAAGGAGATCCAGCCCGTGGTCTTCGCGGGCATCTTCCCCACCTCCAGCGACGACTTCGAGAACCTGCGCAACGCCATGGAGAAGCTGCGGCTCAACGACAGCAGCTTCACCTACGAGCCCGAGACCTCCACCGCGCTGGGCTTCGGCTTCCGCTGCGGCTTCCTGGGCCTGCTGCACATGGAGATCGTCCAGGAGCGCCTGGAGCGCGAGTTCGACCTGGACCTCATCACCACAGCGCCCTCCGTGCGCTACCACGTCTACCTCACGGACGGCAGCGAGGTGGTCGTCGACAATCCCAGCAAGCTCCCCCCGCTGCAGAAGATCGCCCGCATCGAGGAACCCATCATCGAGGCCACCATCCTCACGCGGACCGATTTCGTGGGCAGCCTCATCAAGCTCTGCGAGGAGCGCCGCGGCATCCAGCAGAAGCTGGAATACGTGAGCACCGACCGCGTGATGCTCGTCTACGAGCTGCCCCTCAACGAGGTGGTGCTGGACTTCTACGACAAGCTCAAGAGCATCTCCAAGGGCTACGCCAGCTTCGACTACCACATGAAGCACTACGTGGAGAGCGACCTGGTGAAGATGGACATCCTCGTGAACGGCGAGCCCGTGGACGCGCTCAGCGTGCTGGTCCACCGCGCCAAGAGCACGACGCTGGGCCACGCCCTCTGCGGCAAGATGAAGGAAGTCATCCACCAGCAGATGTTCGACGTGGCCATCCAGGCGGCCATCGGCGCCAAGATCATCGCCCGCACCAACGTGAAGGCCCGCCGCAAGGACGTGCTCGCCAAGTGCTA
>DATEZP010000118.1:0-6311 GCA_035255465.1 Holophagaceae bacterium | reverse complement strand
TCCAGGGACTTCTCCAGTTGATGTATCTGCGCGCTCAGGGTTGGCTGGGCCAGCCGCAGCCGCTCGGCGGCGAGGGTGACGCTCCCCTCCCGCGCGACGGTCCAGAAGTAGAGCAGGTGGTGGTAGTTCAGCCAGTCCAAGGCCCTTCTCCAATACATTTATTTTATCAATGTTTTTGATTTTTTTATCTATTGGATCTATTTGATTCCGACTCCGACACTTTGCGGAGCGGAGGTCCCATGAACATCCAGATCCGGGGCATCGGAATCCCCACCACGGAAGCCTTGACGGCCCACATCCAGCGCCGCATCGCCTTCTCCCTGTCCCGCTTCTCGGCCCAGATCGAGCGCATCGTCGTGCGGTTCAGCGATCTGAACGGACCGAAGGGCGGCTTCGACAAAGTGTGCCGGGTGGGCTTCACCCTGCGCGGCCTGGGTCCCGCGTCGGTGGAGGCGAGGGACGCCGACCTCTATTTCGCGGTGGACCAGGCGGCGGTGAAGGCCGGCCGGCGGGTGGCCCGATTGCTCGAACAGGCCAGGAACTAGGAGGAACCATGAACCGCTTCAAGACCTTTCTGCTGCTGGGGCTGGTCACCAGCCTCCTCGTGGCCTTGGGCGCCAACCTTGGTACCGGCTGGCTCATCGGCTGCACGATCGCGGCCTTCGCGATGAACCTGGGAGCCTACTTCTGGAGCGATCGCCTCGTGCTGCGCATGCAGGGGGCGGAGGAGCTTCCTGACTGGGAAGCCCCGACCCTCCACGCCGACGTGGCGGAGCTGGCCGCCCGGGCGGGCATCCCGAAGCCGAGGATCTATGTCGTGCAGGACGACGCGCCCAACGCCTTCGCCACGGGCCGCGACCCCGAACATGGGGTGGTCGCCTTCACCGAGGGCCTGCTGCGCACCATGCCCCGCCGGGAGCTGCGGGGCGTGATCGCCCACGAGCTGGGCCACATCCAGAACCGGGACATCCTCGTGGCCTCGGTGGCGGCCGCGCTAGCTGGCGCAGTGAGCCTCCTCGCGAACGTCCTCCAGTGGGGCGCCCTGCTGGGCGGCGGCTCCAACAACGAGGAGGAGGGCGGTGGCAGCCCCTGGGGCGGCCTCCTCTTCGCTTTCTTGGCCCCCTTGGGCGCCTCCCTCATCCAGTTCGCCATCTCGCGCTCCCGGGAGTTCATGGCCGATGCGGCCGCGGCCCGGGTGACCGGAGATCCCGAGGGCCTGGCCCTGGCGCTGGAGCGGCTGGGCCGGCTCCACGAGGTGATTGAGCCCGGACCTACCGCCCAGCCCGCCACCGCCAGCCTCATGATCGCGAGCCCCTTCTCCGGTGGCGGGCTCCTCAAGTGGTTCAGCACCCACCCCCCCCTTGAAGCGCGCATCGCCCGGCTGCGGGACCGTTCGCGCCGTCCTGGCCTCGCGGCCTGAGGAGTCCCTGCATGGAAAGCATTGGTTCCCCCTGGATGTGGGCCGGCTTCATCGGCTTCGTCCTGGCCATGCTGGCCCTGGACCTGGGGGTCTTCCACCGCCAGGCCCACAAGGTGGGCGTGAAGGAGGCGGGCCTCTGGAGCCTGGTGTGGGTGGGCTGCGCCCTGGCCTTCAACGCCCTCCTCTGGCACGCCTTCGGGGCCCAGCGGGGCATGGAGTTCCTCACGGGCTACCTCATCGAGAAGGCCCTCAGCGTGGACAACATCTTCGTGTTCGTCCTCATCTTCGGGGCCTTCTCCGTGCCGGAGGCCTACCAGCACAGGGTGCTGTTCTGGGGCGTCCTGGGGGCGCTGGTCATGCGGGCCATCTTCGTGGGCCTGGGCGCAGCCCTCATCGCCAGCTTCCACTGGGTGCTCTACCTGTTCGGGGCGTTCCTCGTCATCACCGGAACCAAGATGCTCCTGGTGCGGGGAGTGGGATTCGATCCTCGCCGGAATCCCCTGTTCCGTGCCTTTCAGAGACTCGTGCCTGCGGTGGAGACTTACCATGGCCCAGCCTTCACGGTGGTCCAGGGGGGACGTCGCTTCGCCACCCCCCTCCTGCTGGTGCTCGTGGCCGTGGAACTCACGGACCTGGTCTTCGCCGTGGACTCGGTGCCCGCCATCTTCGCGGTCACGAAGGATCCCTTCATCGTCTTCACCTCGAACATCTTCGCCATCCTGGGCCTGCGGAGCCTCTACTTCCTGCTGGCGGGGGTGGTGGACCGGTTCTACCTGCTGAAGGTGGGCCTGAGCCTGGTGCTGGTGTTCGTGGGCCTGAAGATGCTGCTGGTCGAGGTCTACAAGATCCCCGTCGCCTGGAGCCTGGCGGTCATCGGCATTCTGGTGGGTGGATCCGTGATGGCGTCGCTGTGGCTGCCTCGCAAGACCCCGGTGCCCCCGACCGGCCTCCCCGATGGCGGGATCCCATGACCTCCCGGACCATGCCCTCTGACCCCAGGCAGGCCTACGGCACCCTCCTGGTCCTGCTGTCCGCCACCGCCGTCGTCCCGGGAGTCGGCCTGGTGACGAGCCCGGTGGTGGGCCTGGCCAGTCTGGTGCTGGGGGTTCAGCTCTCCCTGGGCAGGCCGGTTCCCTGGGTCCCGGCCTGGCTGGAGAAGCGGTTGGCGTCCTCGGAACTGGGGTCCCGGTTCTCCCGGTGGCTCCAGGAACGGTGCCGACCCTTCCTGCACTTCGCCTCTCCCCGGTTCCCGGCCCTGCTGGCGGGTCTCACCGTGGCCTGGAGCAGCCTGCTTCTCCTCCTTCCGCTGGCCTTCGTCCCCTTGAGCAACACCATCCCCTCCCTCGCCGTCGGCCTGGTGGGGGCTGGCCTGCTGGCCCAGCGGAGCCTCCTGGGCTGGCTGGGGATGGCCGTCGCCGGGGGTTACACCGTGCTTCTCGGCCTCCTGGCTGAAGCCCTGGTGCTCGCCACGCAGGCGCTCTTTCGCCACCTCACCTGAACCGGGATCAAGAATCCCCCTCCCAAGGAGTCCCCATGCCCGTCAAGCCCAGCACCCCGGAAGAGACCTTCTTCGCACAGCAAGAGCTTGAACGGAGACGGAGCCTGGCACGTGCCCGCGAAGAAAGGCTCCGGGATGACGAACGCCGGATGCTCAAGGAGCGCCACTGGATGCGCTGTCCCAAGTGCGGAATGGAGCTCCTGGAGATCGAGCATCTTGGGCACAGGGTGGATCAGTGCAGCGCTTGCCGGGGCCTCTGGCTGGATGCCGGCGAACTGGAGGCTCTGACGGGCGCTGGGGAAGGCGGCTTCCTGGGCCACCTCCGGAAGGTGTTCTGGCGTTAGGGGCCGCCTGCTCCTGAACCGCATCCACCCTGGGCCTCCTCCCACCCGGAGCGAGCGCTTCCCGGGCCTCGTGGAGAGCGCCCGGTTGGATGGCGCAGCACCGCGCGGGTCCTCAAGGTGGCCATCACCGGTCAGGCCTACTTCCGGATGATGGCCGAGGTCAGGGGCGGGAGCGTGACCGTGCTGAGACCGCCGGTGGTGATGATCGTGACGGCCGAGCCCGCCAGGGGAATGGGGGTCAGGCCGGCCTGGACACCGTCAGCCAGCAGGGCGGCCGTGCTGAGGTCCATCCCAGTGTTGAAGGACTGGGCCGTGCTGCCTGCGTTGTGGAACACCAGAAAGGCCGTGGCGTCCGAGGTGGAGGCCACACACTTGTAGCCGAATGCCAAGGTGGTGCTTCCCGCGCCTACGGGGTCCATTCGGATGAGGTTGGTGCCCTGGGCGGCGTCCGGAAGGCGGAAGGCGTTCGAGCTCTTCCGGATGGCCAAGAGCCCCTGGACATAGGCATAGAGCTGGTAGCCGTTGGCGGCGGAGTCGTAATTCGCGAAGCCGCCCGCGATCGGATCCCCCGAGTAGACCGTGGACCACTTCACCAGATTGATGGCATCGGAGGCGTTGTAGGAGTTGTCCACGAACGAGCGGTGGGAGCCGGTGCTTGATTTGGTGTTGGCGTACCCGCCCGTGGTCTCCTTCGTGCGGAACATCTCGTCGCCGGCATGCAGGAATGCCAGCCCCTGGGAGGTGAGCAGCACGGCATGGCCGATCTTGGCGCGCTTGAGAATCTCGGCGTCCCCGGCGGCATCTCGCGCCACGTTGGTCGCCATGGCCAACACGTCATAGAGGCAGAGGTTGTCGTGGCAGGTGAGGTAGCTGGCCACATTGTTGGTGGACCCCGCCACGAAACCGTTGGTGGGCCGGCCCGACACGTTGGAGAACAGGCTCGCCGGACTCTGGCCCAGGCCGCTCAGGAAGGCCTGGGCCCCATCGGTGGGGTAGCCGTTCTTGAAGATCTGGCGGTAGCTGTCGGAGAACATGGCGACGTTCATTCCGCTGAACTGCGTGGCATTCGCCTGGTCTGTGCCCGAGGTGGCATCGCCGTTGTAGTCGGTGCTGACGCCGCTGTAGTACCCATTCCAGCCCTCGCCTAGGAAGAGTACGTTGGGGTTCAGGGCCTTGGCGGCTGTGTAGGCGGTCTTGATGGTTTGACTGTCCAGCACCCCCATGAGATCGAACCGGAACCCGTCCACCTTGTACTCGCCGACCCAGTGGAGGACCGAGTCCAGGATGAGCTTTCGCACCATCTTGGCGTCGGAGCGCACATCCTGGCTTCCCGCGCCGTTTCGCGACGTGCTGCGATAGAAGTAACCCTGGATCCCGGAGTCCCCGAGCACGTTGTTGTTCGCGGTGTGGTTGTAGACCACGTCCAGGATGACGCCCATGCCCCGCTTGTGAATCTCGTTGATGAGGGTCTTCAGCTCGTTGACCCGGAGGGCGGGATTCTGGGGATCGGCCGAGTACATGCCAGAAGGCGTGAAGTAGTTCTGGGGATCGTAGCCCCAGTTGTAGTTGGCGCCGCTGGTCTTGGTGATGTCTAGCTCGCGCGTTCCCCGCTTGGTCTGGTCGTAGTTGTAGTTCGCCAAGGGACACAGCAGTTGGATGTGGGTGACCCCCAGCTTCTGGATGTGGGGCAGCATGGTCACAAGCCCCTTGTAGGTTCCCCAGGTGCTGCCATTGGCAAAGGTCGTTCCCAGGTTGGGGTCCACCGTGAGGTCGCGGATGCCGGCCTCGTAGACGACGGCATCCCGGTTGGAGGCGTAGGCGTAGGGCGCGGCGCTGGTGCCGTCGGGGCCCCTCATCCGGGAGCCGTCGAAGTAGTTGGCAGCGTCCGGGAAGGCCCAGCCTCCGTCTGGAAGGATGGCCCCGGGGTCGATGACAGCGCCCTTGCCGATGCTGTCACCGGAGATGGTGCTGCCATTGGCGTGGACCCACTGCGCCATGGACTTGGCGTAGGGATCCAGCACGTAACTGCCCCCCACCCGGTAGACGTAGAAGGCCTGGGCCGGCATTGGAATCGAGCCGGTGGACCAGATCCCGCCGCTCCCGCGGCTCATCGCCACGGTGGCCGCGGGTGAGGTCAGGGCATCGTTCCAGTTGGAATACAGGCACAGGGTCACGGAACCGGCGTTGGGATTCCAGTAGTTGAAGGTGACGTTGCCGCCTTGAATGATCGCACCCAGGCTTTGGCTCGGAACCTTGAAGTAGGCCGGATCCGCAGGTGGGGTGGCGTTGGCGTCTCGGTCCATGGCCATGGCGTCAGCCGCAGGTGTGGCCGCGGTGCCGCCTCCCCCGCCGCCGCCCCCGCACGCGAAGAGCAGCACCAGCCCGGAGGCCATGAGGAACGTGGATGGACGGTTCATGGGCGCTCCGGATGCAGGTCCAGGCTGGGTCAGCGGGAACTCCGCTTGTACATGCGGCTGTAGTACTCGTCGAGCATGCGCTGGATGCCGAAGGCGTCGCGGGTGCTCTCGATGGAAGCCAGCATCATGTCGACCCAGGCGTCGTGGCGTTCGTAGTAGGTGGGCAGCACTTCGTCGGCCAGCACCTTCTTGAAGGCCTTGAAGTCGTGCTTGTCCAGCACGGCCTCATCCTCACTCTCGAAGCCGTCGCCGAACTGCCAACCGTTGACGCCGTGCTCACAGGCCTCGGGCCACCAGCCGTCGAGGATGGAGAGGTTCAGCACGCCGTTCATGGCCGCCTTCATGCCGGAGGTGCCCGAGGCCTCCTTGGGCCGGCGCGGGTTGTTCAGCCACACGTCCGAACCGCGGGTGAGCATGCGTCCGATCTCCATGTCGTAGTTCTCGAGGAACACCACGCTGTTGGGGTACTTCCGGGTCATCTCCAGGATGTTTTCGACGATCTTCTTGCCGTTGTCGTCCAGCGGATGGGCCTTGCCCGAGAAGACAATCTGCACCTTGCCGCTCTTGAGCAGGGGCTCGATGAACTTCCGGTCGGTGAAGATGAAGTTCGACCGCTTGTAGGGCGCGGCGCG
>DATEZP010000117.1:0-5092 GCA_035255465.1 Holophagaceae bacterium | reverse complement strand
CATCGAGGTCCACTACCTGGGCGTCTATCGGGACAAGCTGCTCACGGAGGCCCAGTGGCCCAAGGGCTGCGCCCCCCAGCCGGTGGTCCGCGTGCCGACCTTCTACCTGTTCGCCACCCAGCCGGGAGGCGGGCAGAAGCTGGTGGGGACCGTGGTGGAGAATCCGCCCCGGGCCGGTGAGCGCATGGCGGAGGCTCTGGTGGAGTTGGTGGAAGCCGCCGCCAAGGAATAGATTTCAGTCCCACCGCGATCCGACCGATGGAAGGGACACGATGCCATGGCGTTCCCTCCTCCTGACCGTCTGCCTCTTCTGGGGCCTGGGTGCCGTTGAGCCCATCCGGGTGGCGGTGGACGGCTGGACCACGCTGAACCCCCTCCTCATGACCCGGGACACGGATGGCGAGGCGGTGGACCTGGTCTTCGACCGCCTGGTGACCATGAACGCCGAGGGGACGTTCATCCCTGGACTGCTGCAGGGGTGGACGGTTCTCAAGGGCGGACGGGAGGTCGTCCTCGACCTGCGCCCGGGCATGACCTGGCAGGATGGCACCCCCATCGAGGCGGAGGATCTCGTCTTCACCTGGAAGGCCCTCCGCATGCCCCAGGTGCGGGCCATCGCGGATACCGCGGGGAGCGTGGCCTCCATGGACAACCTGGTGGCCGAGGGGCCCCTGCGGGTGCGCATCCACCTGGCCCGGCCCCGCGGCACGCTCCTCTCCGATCTCTACAACTTCATTCCCGTGCCCCGGCGCCACTACCAGGTCGGCCCGAAACCCCAGTCCAACCCCGTGAACTTCCAGCCGGTGGGTTCCGGCCCCTACCGGATCGTCGGCAAAGCCACCACCACGCACCTGAGGCTGGAGCTCTGGCCGGGCTACCGCGGGGCCCATCCGGGTGCCTGGCCCGCCTTCGAGTTCATCGATTCGTCCGAGGAGACGAACCTCGTCCAGGCCCTTCTGGAGCGCCGGTACCACTACGCCCTGGTGAGGGCCCTGCCGCACTACCTCGTCCGGAAGGGCGCCCAGGGCGGGGGACGCCTCCAAGCCTTCTCGGTGCCCCAGGCCGCTTTCGGGGCCTTCTTCCTCAACTGTGATCCCAAGCTGAGCCTGCTGGGCGATGTCGCGCTGCGCCAGGCCCTGGCGGAACTGGTACCCTGGCAGGAGCTGGCGCGCGCCCGGCGCTTCTTTCCGGCCCGGCTGGCCTCCGCCTTCTGGCCCCCCGAGAACTGGGCCCACGACGATACCCCACGGCCGCTGCCCCAGATCGGACGGGCCGAAGCGATCCTGGAGGCCGCCGGGTGGCGGATGGGCGCGGATGGAATCCGGCATGACGCGCAAGGACGGCCCCTCAGCCTGGTGGCCTACGAGCAGAACACCTCCGTCAGCCGCAGCACGGCGCGCCTCCTCGCGGAGGAAGCGGCAAAGGTGGGCATGCGCATCGAGGTCCGGCGGCTGACCTTCGAGGCGCTCACAGAGAAGTCCACGAATCACGACGGGGACATCTGGTCCTATGGATGGACGACTTCCCTGGATCCCGACGTGGATGCCCCCCTGTTCACCAAGGAGGGCTATCGAACCAAGGCGAACGTGAGCAGCTACCTGAATCCGGAGGTGGACCGGCTGTTCGAAGAGGGGCGCTACACGCTGGACCGGGTCTCCCGCCGGAAGATCTACCTGAAACTCTCCGAGATCATCTGGCGGGACAAGCCCGTGATCCCCCTCAACTACATCCTGGTGAGGGTGCTGGCGGACGCCCGGCTACGCGGGGTGTCCTTCAATGTGCTGGGACAGGCCTACGGCTTCTGGCCCGGCAAGCGGGGCTGGAAACTGGAGGAGTAGGCGCTCTTAGAGCCGGTCGAAGTGGATGACCTCCACCTTGCCGGGCTTGCCCTTGGAGGCTTCCTCCCGCTCCCGCTCGGGGCGGGGTTCGCGATGGGGCTTGGGTTCGGGCCGTGCTTCGGGTTTCGCCTCGCCGTGATGCTTGGGTTCGTGCCGGCGAGGCTCGGGCTCGGGCCGGGGCGCGGGCTTCGGTGCTGGGGCGGGAGCCTGGCGATCCCGGCCGGCCCACACGGCGCCCACTTGCTTGATGCGGTCCACCAGGCGGGCGGGTTCCAGCACCTGGATGCCGTCGCCGAACTGCATGGCCCAGCGGGCGATGGCGCGGAGGTCCGTGGCCGTGAAGGTCACGAGGGCCTGGCCGTCGCCCTGTTCTTCGATCTTGAAGCGGGGGAAGGCTGGGGGCGCCTGCTTCACGGCGAAGACCCACTGCTTGAGCAGGGTGGCCTTCACGGCGATGGGCTCGCCGCCCAGCCAGCCGCCGATCTGGTTGGCGGGGGTGCCCTCGGCGTAGGGGCCCTGGGCCGCCCGGCCCACGCCCTCCACCTCGTTCACCTCGGCCAGGAGGTCCACCCGGTGGTGGCGCTCGGCGTTATAGCGGCGGTCCCAGCCCCACACGTACCAGGCTTGGCTGAGGGCGTCGAAGGTGAGCTGCCGGGGTTCGAAGGTGCGCGGCGCGTTGGCATCCGCATCGGCGAAGATGAACTCCACGGCGCGACCCTCGCGGATGGCGGCGAGGAGAGCATCCACCAGGGCCGATGGCGCCGCGGCGACCGCGGCCTTCTTCGCGACCGGCTTCGGGGCCGGAGCGGCAGGGACGATGGGTTCCGGCGATGCCGGCACGATCTCGACAGCCTTCGCGCCCTTGGCCTTCGCCGGGGCCTTGGCGGTCTTCTTGGCCTTGGGCTCGGTGGCCTCAGCCTTCTTGGCGGGAGCCTTCTTCGCGGGGGCGGCCTTCGCCTTGGCGGCGGGTTTCTCCACTCCGGCGGCTGCAATGGTGGGCTTCTTGCGGGGGGTCTTGGTGACGGCCATGGGTTCGCGGCTCCTGGCCCATCATCGCCCATTCCGCCAGGGGCGGTCCATTCACAAATCCGCGAGGGCCATCCTGCCTGTCCACGGCCATGCTGGAGGGATGGGCCATCGCAACCTCCGCTTCGCCGCCGTCATGGGGCTCCACACCTTCATCTCCGCCGGCACGTACCTGCTGGGGAAGCCCGCCGCGGACGCGATCCCGACCCTGGCCCTGGGCCTGTTGCGCTTCCTCATCGCCGGCGCGGGATTTTTGATCTTGGCGCGGCTGCGACACCTGGAGCTGTGGTCCGTGGCCCGGTCGGAATGGCGGACTTACCTGTGGGCGGGGTTCCTGGGTGTGACGCTGAACCAGCTGGCCTTCCTCGGGGGATTGGCCTTCACCCTGCCTTCCCATGCGGCCCTGCTCTACGCGCTGACGCCCACGGTGGTGCTCCTGCTGGCCTGGGCCCGGGGCCAGGAGCGGCCGGGCCCGCGGAAGCTGGGTGGGCTGGCCTTGGCCTTCTCCGGCGTGCTGGTGCTCTTCTCCGGCAAGGCGGGCGGCGCCCTGCCGCCCCGGTGGATCCTGGGCGACCTGCTGGTGCTGGCGGCGGTGGTCGCCTGGGCAGGCTACACCGTGATGAGCCGGCCCCTGGTGCAGAGGCATGGGGCCCAGCGGGCCACCACCCTGTCCATCCTCTTCGGCCTCGCGATCTTCGCGCCCCTCGGAGCCCTGGGCCTCCCGGGCCTGAAGATGGCCGCCGTTCCTCCCGTGGCCTGGGTGGGCCTGGTCTACCTCGGCCTGATGACCAGCGTGGTCTCCTACCTGCTCTGGTTCCATGCCCTCTCCATCAAGGAGCCGAGCCGGGTCGCCATCGCCACCAACGGCCAACCCGTGGCCACGGCCATCCTCGCCTGGATCGTCTACGGGCAGGCCATCACCCCGGCCTTCGCGGTGGGTGCCGCGCTGGTACTGGGGGGCGTGCTGCTGACGCAGCTGTGAAGCCCCTCATCCACCAGATCGGGGGTGCATCTGGTCGTAGAGGGCGCGGAGCCGGGCCTGGTGGACGTGGGTGTAGATCTGGGTCGTGCTGATGTCGGCATGGCCGAGCATGGCCTGGACGGCGCGGAGGTCGGCGCCGTGGTCGAGGAGGTGCGTGGCGAACGCGTGGCGGAGCACGTGCGGGCTCACGGCCTCCGGGCGGAGGCCCGCGGCGCGCGCGTAGCCCTTCAACAGGCGCCAGAGGTGCTGGCGCGTGAGGCCCTCGCCCCGCTGACCCACGAACAGTTCCGCGCCTTTGGGCTTGAAGCCCGGGCGCAGCGCCAGCCAGGCGCGGATCCAATGCTCGGCGCCCGCCCCGAAGGGGATCAGGCGCTCCTTGCGGCCCTTGCCCATGACCTTGAGGAAGCCCTCATCCAGAAACACGGACAGGGCCGGGAGCTCGGTCAGCTCGGACACGCGGAGGCCCGAGGCGTAGAGCAGTTCCAGCCAGGCGCGGTCGCGCACGCCCAGAGGGGTGGTGGTGTCCGGGGCCTGCAGCAGGGCCTCCACCTGGCTTTCGCCCAGGGTGCGGGGGAGGATGCGGGGCGGGCGCGGCGGCTTGACCACCGCCTCGGGTCCCGCGCCCTCACCGCCTTCCATGCGCAGGAAGGACAGGAAGGCGCGCAGGCTCGAGCTCAGCCGGGCCAGGCTGCGCGGAGCCTTGCCCTCGGACTGCTGGGCCACCAGGAAGGCCGTGAGGTGGTCCCGCGCGAGATCTGTGGGGGAGACCTCCCGGCCGCAAGCCCAGGCGGCCAGGTGGTTCAGGTCCGAGAGGTATCCCGAGGCCGTGTGGGGTGAAAGCCCCCGTTCCACGGCCAGGAACGCGCGGAACTCCCGCAGGCTGGCGCCCCAGCCCAGGGGCCATCCATGCTCGGGTTCCTCAAGGGTCTTGGGGCGGGGCATGGGTCCATCCTCCACAGCGCGGGCCCAGGCGCAATCCTTCTGCCAGCCTCCGAGTAAGGGTACGGGCGTCTTTACTCCGGGTTTGGACAACGGGGCGGGGGTGTGTTAGGGTTTCCAGGTTCGTTTGGAGGAGCCCACGATGGCTGATGTGCGTAAGAAGGTCATTGCGATCATTGCTGAGCAGCTGGCCAAGCCCGAAGATTCCATCTCCGAATCCAGCCACTTCGTGGACGACCTCGGCGCTGACAGCCTCGACACCGTCGAGATCATCATGGCCATCGAAGAGGCCTTCAGCCTCGAGATC
>DATEZP010000116.1:0-25869 GCA_035255465.1 Holophagaceae bacterium | reverse complement strand
GCGTTGCTGGGGTAGACCACGCGCAGGCCCGGGCAGTGGGTGAAGATGCTCTCGCCGCACTGGGAGTGGTAGGTGGCGCCGCCCATGAGGTAGCCGGCGATGGGCACGCGCACCACCATGGGGCTCTTGAAGGCGCCGTTGGAGCGCCAGCGCAGCGTCGCCAGCTCATCGCGCAGCTGCTGCATGGCGGGCCAGATGTAGTCGAAGAACTGGATTTCCACCACGGGTTTGAAGCCGCGGGAGGCGAGACCGAGGGCGCGGCCGATGATGGTGGCCTCGGCCAGGGGTGCGTTGTACACGCGGTGGGCGCCGTAGGCCTTCTGCAGACCGTGGGTGCCCTTGAAGACGCCGCCCTTGCCCTTGCACTCGTCCAGGATCTCCGTGCGGGTGGCATCCGCCACGTCCTCGCCGAAGACGAGGATGTTCGGGTTGATGGCCATCTCCTGCTTCATGACCTGGTTGATGGCGTCGATCATGGTCTTGCCACCCTCGCGGCTCTCCACGCTCGCCTCGGTGTCGAAGGCGGCCGACGTGGGATCCACGGTCTCGCTGTAGAGGTGCTCGTAGAAGCTGCCGCTCTCGGGGAGCTTGCCCAGGCAGGCCTCGTCCCAGGCCGTGTCGATCTCCTGCTGCACGCCCATTTTCAGGGCCTCCAGCTGGGTCTCCGTGAGGTCGCCCCACTCCACGAGCTTCTTCGCGAAGGTCACGACAGGATCCCGCTGGGCCTCCTCCTCGCGCTGGGCCTTGGGCTTGTAGAGCTGCTCATCGTCGGAGAGCGAGTGGCTGTAGGGGCGGATCACCTTGGCGCGCACCACGGCGGGCCCCTTGCCGGCGCGGCAGTGGTCCACGGCGGCCTTCAGGGCGTCATGGCTGGCCAGGGGATCGCAGCCGTCCACCTCGTCCACGATGAGGAGGCCGTGGGGCTCGTAGCCCTTGAGCAGGGCCGCCACGTTGCCGCCGGGGTACTGCACCTCGGTGGGCGTGCTGATGGCGTAGCCGTTGTCCTGCACGAGGAAGACCACGGGCAGCTTGAGGTTTACGGCATTGGAGATGGCCTCCCAGAACTCGCCCTCGGAGCAGGTGCCGTCGCCGGTGGTGGTGAGGACGACCTCATCCTCGCGGAAGCCGAACTCCGCCATGCGGCCCGCCTGCTTGGCGCGGAGCACCGCCTCGGCGGCGCCCACGGCATGCAGGAACTGGCTGCCCGTGGGGCTGGAGGTGGAGAAGATGTTCAGCTTCTGGTGGCCCCAGTGGCTGGGCATCTGGCGGCCGCCTGAGGCGGGATCCTCCACGGAGCCCACGGAGCCCAGGAACATCTCCTTGGCCGTGTAGCCCAGGCCGTAGCAGAGGGCGCGGTCGCGGTAGTAGAAGAAGAACCAGTCGTAGGCGGGCTTGAAGACCATGGCGGCCGCGGCCTGCACGGCCTCGTGGCCCACGCCGTTGATCTGGAAGAACACCTTGTTCTGGCGCTTGCCCGTGATCTCCTTGTCGTCGATGCGGCGGGCGGCGTAGATGGTGCGGTACAGCGCGATGCGCTGCTCCCGGGTGAGGCTGGTGACGGGCTGGCTCGAGGTAGCGGTGGACACGGGAACCCTCCTAGGCACCGGGATGCCGGACCCTTGACCTTACCAAGGGTTAAGGGCCAATCCCCTTCAAAAAACCCTGAAGACACCTACCGGCACAGACCACTTTCGAGGAAGACGCCTCCGGTCTGCGAGCCGGTAAGGGCACAGACCGGAGGGGGATCAGCCGATCTTGAAGGCGCGGATGTTCTCGTGCAAGAGCTCCGCGGCCTGGGAAAGGTCCATGGCGGTGCGGCTGACCTCGTGTACGGTGGCGGCCATTTCCTCCGAGGCTGCGGCGTTCTCGGCGCTCTGGTCCCGGGCCTTTTCCAGCTGGTGGTTCACCTCGTTGGCGGTGCGGGCCTGCTCCTCGGTGGCCTGCCCGATCTCCAGGGCGATGTGGGTGAGGCCTTCGGATTGCTCACGGATGCGATCGATGGCCACCACGGTGGAGGTGACCAGCTCTTCTGTTTCCTTCACGGAGGTATCGCAGGCGTTGATGAGGGCCGCGATTTCCTTGGCGGACACGGAGGAGCGCTCCGCCAGTTTGCGGACCTCCTCGGCCACCACGGCGAAGCCCTTGCCCATGGCGCCCGCCTTGGCGGCCTCGATGGCGGCGTTGAGGGAGAGCAGGTTGGTCTGCCGAGCGATGTCTTGGATCACCTGGACGGCCCGCACCATCTGGCCCATGGAGTCATGCAGGCGGGACATGGCCGCGGCGGTGGCCTTGCCCGATTCCGCGCCGGCCTGGGCGGCCTTGCGGGATTCATCGGTCTGGAGCTGGGAATCGTGGGCGTTGCCCGCCACCTGCTCCACGGAGGCCGAGAGTTCATGCATGGCCGCGGCGATCTGCTCCGAGAGGGAGCGCTGGAATTCCCCGTTCTTCGCGATCTGATCCGAGGTCTGGCTCATCTCCACGGCACCCGCGGAGAGTTCCTGGGAGCTGCTGGCCACGGTGTTCGAGATGCCCGTGAGGCTCCTCACCACCTCCTGGAAATGCGCCAGGGAGGCATTCAGGCTCCGGGTCACCTCGCCCAGCTCATCCTCGCTGAGCACCTCGGCCCGGTAGGTCAGATCGTTCTGGTGCATGCGTTCGGAGAGCCCCACCAACGCCTTCACGCTGCCATTGATCCCCCCGATGATCCCCGCGGCCAACCACACCGCCAGGGCGAAGCCGAGGGCCAGCAGCGCGATGTTCCAGACGAGGCTGGTGCGGTAGCGATCCTGGGCGGCCTTGGCATCGGCATCCGCCACCCGGATCTGCAGATCCACGAGTTTGCTGATCTCCCCGGTGAGCGGGTCGAAGGTCTGGTACAGCTCCGTTTTCACGAAGGTGTCGAGGTCGGCAGCATTCTTGGAATCCAGGATCCCCAGCAGGCGGGTGACCTTCGCATCCGAGGCGGCCATGAGGGGCTTCACCTTCTCCACGAGGGCCTTTTCCTCGGCGGCCAAGGTCGTGCCCAGGTAGGCGCTCCACTGGGCTTTGATTGTCTCCGAGGCCTCCTTCACCGCCTTGGAGCCCTCGGCCCAGTCGAGGTTGCCGTTCCGCACCTTGTGGGAGGTGTCCACGATGTTCACGGCATAGAGGTCGGAGACGGCCTTCAGTTGCCCGAGGGGGACCACCCGGTCCACCTGGATCGAGGCCATGGCTTGGTTGGACTGACGCATGCCCCAGAAGCCGAAGCCGCCCACCAGGAGGGTCAGCAGGGACATGATGCCCACCAGGAAGATCAGTCGTCGACGGATGCTCTGCTTGCGCTCGGAGGATGCCATGGCCTGCTCCCGGGGCCCTGGTCGGATGTCCACGCCCTCGGTCCCGGGGTTGGGTGAGGGGCGGAGGAACAGGGCTGAATCCGGATTCATCGACCGGATTTGTCGAGATCTTTGATATTCGCCCTTTGGGACATTGAGGAGTCTGAGGACTGGAACCCCTGTCCGGCGGTCTTCGGACTCGGGACCCTAGGCTGTCCCGTGGTAATATTTCCGTTTGTTCAAAGGGATCCAGGCCATGCGTACTGTTGATGAGATCCGCGCCCTCCACGACCTTCCGTTCCCGGAGCTGCTCTACCGCGCGGCCACCGTGCACCGGGAGAACTGGGACGCGCAGGACATCCAGTTCTGCACCCTGGACAGCATCAAGACGGGAGCCTGTCCGGAAGATTGCTCCTACTGCCCCCAGAGCGCCCGCTACGCCACCGAGGTGAAGGTGGAGCCGCTCAAGGAAGTGCAGCGCGTGCTGGAGGGCGCCAAGGCCGCCCAGGCCGCCGGTTCCACCCGCTACTGCATGGGCGCTGCCTGGCGCGAGGTGCGCGAGGGCGAGCAGTTCGACGCCGTCATCGACATGGTGAAGGGCGTGAAGGGCCTCGGGATGGAGGTCTGCGTCACCCTCGGCATGGTGAACAAGGATCAGGCCCTGCGCCTGAAGGACGCCGGCTGCGACGTGTACAACCACAACATTGATTCCAGCCGCGAGTTCTACGAGAAGATCATCACCACCCGCACCTACGATGACCGCCTCAACACCCTGAAGACCGTGCGGGACGCCGGCCTGGAAGTGTGCAGCGGCGGCATCCTCGGCATGGGCGAGACGCAGGACGACCGCATCCACTTCCTCCACGAGCTCACGAAGCTGGAGCCCGCCCCCGAGAGCGTGCCCATCAACCAGCTCGTGGCCACGGAGGGCACGCCCCTCGCTGACGCCACGCCCCTGCCCCCCTTCGACCTCGTGCGCATGATCGCCACGGCCCGCATCCTCTTCCCCAAGAGCCGTGTGCGCCTCAGCGCCGGCCGCACGGCCATGACGGACGAGCTGCAGGCCCTCTGCTTCTTCGCGGGCGCCAACAGCCTCTTCACGGGTGACAAGCTCCTCACGGCCCCCAACCCCGGCCAGAGCCACGATCACTCCCTCGTGCAGGCCCTGGGTATGAAGGTGGAGCGCGCAGAAGCCGCCCACGCCTAAGGGTTGTGACGGCGGCGATTCATGGGGGGCCTCCCGGTCCCCGATGAGTGCGCATGTGCGCCGTTTCCCCGCCATCCTCCGGCCCCCTCGCCCCGGCCGAGGTCCTGCTGCAGGCCCTGGAACGGCATGCCCTCGTGCTGCGCCTGGATCGGCGGGGCCGCATCCTGGAATCGAACGCGAGCCTATGTGAGTTGGCGGGTTGGGGCTCCTCCGAGCTGCTTGGAACCTCCTACCACCGGCTGTGTGGAGGGCCACTCCCCCGCACCCTCCACGAAGCCATCCGCGCCGGCCTGAGGGCGGAGGGCAGTTGGCGCGGCCCCCTGCCCCTGGTCACCAGCTCCGGTTCCCACCGCTGGCTGGACATGGTGCTGACGCGCCTGCCCGGGGAACTGCTCGCCTTCGGCGCGGATGCCACCCAGGCCCATCGGCAATCGGAGGAACTGGCCAAGTTGGGGCGGTTGTACGAAGCCCTGAGCCGGGTGGGGCAGCTCCTGGGCCGGGGTGCCACGCGGAAGTCCCTCTTCGAGGGCGTGTGCGAAGCCCTGGTTGCCCTGGCCGGTTTCAAGATGGTCTGGATCGGCCTGGACAATCCCGCCACCCACGAAGTCGCCGTGGTGGCCCAGTTCGGCGATACCGAAGGCTACCTCCAGCACATCAAGGTGCGCAGCGACGACACCCTCGAAGGCCGGGGCCCCGGCGGGCTCGCCATCCGCCTGGGGCGACCCTGCGTGCTGAACGACTTCCTGCATGATGCCGAGTCCAAACCCTGGCATGAGGCCGCGCGCCGGGCGGGGTTGGCGGCGAACGCCACCTTTCCCATCTTCCAAGGCGGCAGGTCCATCGGCCACCTCTCCCTCTACTCCGGCGAGCCCAATTTCTTCGGAACCGCGGAAGTGGGCCTCATGGAAAAAGTGGCCAACCAGCTCTCCTTCGCCCTGGACCACCTCGAGGAACAGGCCGAGCGGGCCCGGGCTGAGGAGCGCTTCGCCACGATCTTCGACGCGAGCCCCGCCGCCACCTCCCTCGCCCGGATCTCCGACGGCACCTACGTGGTCGTGAACGCCGCCTTCGAGCGGATCCTCGGTTATGCGGCGGAGGAGGTGATCGGGCACACCGCGGATGAACTCGGCCTCTGGACTGAGCCCGACAAGCGCGCCCGCTACCTCGAAAGCCTGAAACGCCAACCCGGCGGCGCCCAGGAATGGGAGACGACGCTCCGCACCCGCTCGGGGCAGGAGATCAGGGCCCTTTACACCGGCGAGGTGCTCGCCATCCAGGGCGAGATGTACATCCTCTCCCTGTTCCTGGACGTGACCCGGTCCCACCAGGTGGAGGCCGAGCGCGATCGCCTCCGCACCGAGCTGTACCAATCCCAGAAGATGGAGGCCATCGGCCTGCTGGCGGGCGGCGTGGCCCACGATCTCAACAACGTCCTCGGGGCCATCCTCGCCCACGCGGAGATCATGGAGCGCAAACTCCCCGCGGACAGCCCCCTGATCCACCACGTGCAGCAGACCGTGAAGGCCGTGGAACGCTCCCATGGCATCGTCCACCAACTGCTGGCCTTCTCCCGCAAGCTCCCCACGGCGCCCATCCTCCTGGATCTCAACGACCAGATCAGCCAATTCCTCCGAACCCTGGCCCCCCTCCTCGGGGAGCAGATCCACATCCAGTGGTCCCCCCAGCCCGAGTTACCCAAGGTGACCTTCGATCCGAACCTCCTGGACCAGGTGGTGATGAACCTCCTCGTCAATGCCCGGGACGCCATGCCCAAGGGCGGCCGGATCGCCCTCGCCACCCGCGCCGTCAGCGCCCAGGAATCCGCGACGATCACCGCCCTGAAGGGGCGCGAACGCCTGCATGTCTGCCTCACCTGCCGGGATACCGGCCTCGGCATGGAAGAAGCCACGAAGGCGCGGATCTTCGAGCCTTTCTTCACCACCAAGCCCTTGAACAAGGGCACGGGGCTCGGGCTCTCCACGGTGTTCGGGATCGTCGAGCAGGCCGGGGGCGCCATCGAGGTGGAGAGCGAACCCGGACTGGGAGCGGAGTTCCGCATCTACCTGCCCGCCGAATTGGGCGCCCTGCCCCTGGCCGCCCAGGCCGAATGCGCCCCCGGCTTCTCCCGGAGCCTCCGCATCCTCCTCGTGGAGGATAGCGAGATCCTCCGCAACGCCCTGGCCGAGGGGCTCCGCATGCATGGGCAGCAGGTCCTGGCCCTGGAATCGCCCCTGCAGGCCCTGGAGCACTTCACGCGGGAGAAGGGGGGCTTCGATGTGCTCATCACGGACGTGGTCATGCCCGAACTCTCGGGCCTCGACCTCCTGGACAAGATCCGCGCCCTCCAGCCCGGGCAGAAGGCGATCCTTATTTCCGGCTACGCCCCCGATGACCTCGAAGAGCGCCTCCGGGTGGATTCCGGCCTGCACTTCCTCCGCAAACCCTTCTCCTCTCCCGCCCTCCTGAGCTTGTTGAAGAAGGTCGCCGATCCCCCGACCTGAGGCCCGCAGGCCGCAGCCCGGGAGGCCCTACTCCGGCCCCCGGAGGGTCAAGGTCTCCGCCGTGTTCAACGCGCTGAGGTGCGCCTTGAAGCGCCTGGGGGCGTCGTCCAGGGCCGTGAACCTCAGGCGCTTCACCTGCCCGGGCACCAGGTGGAAGTAGTCGTCGTCGGGCCGCCAGCCGGGAGCTTCCAACGCCACGGACTGCAGGAGGGCGCTGCCTGAGAGCTCCACGATCAGCTCGGTGGGCGAAACCACCTGGACCTCCGCCCGCCAGCCCACGTTCTCCACGGGCGCCAGGGCCAGCCCACCCGGGAAGTGGACATCCTCCGAAAGCACCTCGCCCGTGGCCGCGTCCCGCAGCCGCGCCACGGTGGCTTGATGCTTCGGTGGGCCGAAGCGGTAGGCGTAGGTGATATCGGTGAAGGTGCCAAGCAGCGCGTCGCCAGAGAACATCGCCGTGGCGAAGGCCTCCACCCGCACGGCCTGGGAGGCCTTGCCCACGGAGGTGCGCGAGCCCTGCCACAGCTCCAGCTCCACCAGCGCCTCCAGCGGCGCGGCGGATTCATTCACCACATGGAGTCCCAGGCCATCGAGGCCCTCATCGCTGAGGTGGATGCTGCGCGACGCCCAGGCGCGGCGGGCATACCAGTACGCGGCCTTGGGCCGGCCCAGGCTATCCATGAGGCCCCAGCCCGCGCCGGGCCAGAGATCGTTCCAGAACCACACGAGGGCGCCGCCGCAGGTGCTGCCCGCCCGCCGCCAATCCGCATAGACGCGCCGCATGAGTTCACCAGTGACCACGCGGGAGCGGGCGAAGTAGCCCTCTGGATCCGCGCTGCGCAACGCCACGGGATCCAGGCTGAAGCACTCCCGCAGGTAGTGGTCCCGCACATCCTCGAAGTCCCACCCGGCACCGGAATCCCGCGGCACCCGGGCTTTCCAGAGGGGCTGGTGCGGCATCAACGGGAAGTCCGGGGAGAGGTGATCCAGGGTCTCCCCGTCGGGCACATGGGAGAACCCGAGGCATTCCGGCGTGAACTTCACGGCGGCGACGCGAGCGTCCGTGAGGGGACGGCGATAGGCCCCCACTCCGTAGTAATGCGTGAGCCCCGTGCCGGTGTGGAAGGGCAACGCCCCTTCACAGGGCGTGGAGGGGAAGTAGGGGATGCCGGGATGCAGCTTCGCGCACGCGGCCGGCAGATCCGTGGCGAAGAAGGGCGAGGACCATTCGCTGCGGGGCAGGCCCAGCATGGCCGCCTGCTGCTCGATCTCACTGCTGCCGCAGTAGACGGCGATGCAGGGGTGTTTTTGCAGGCGGGTGAGCTGGCCCGTGATCTCGGCGTCCACATCGGCCCGGAAGGCCTCGTCGGCGAAGGGGTAGTCCATGTTCGCGAACATGAAGTCCTGCCACACCAGGATGCCCAGCTCGTCGCAGAGGGCGTAGAAGGCCTCCGTTTCGTAGGTCATGGTGCCGCCCACGCGGAGCATGTTCGCGCCCGCATCGCGGGCCGCCATCAGGGCGGCGCGCAGGTTCCGGGGATCCCCCGACAGGGACACCATGTCGGCGGTGGTCCAGCACCCGCCCCGAGCGAAAATGGGCACGCCGTTCACGCGCAGCCGCACCGCGCCCTCCGCGCGATCCACCTGGAGGGCCTTGAAGCCCACTCGGCCGCAGGAGAAGGCGCTGCGCCCGGTCCCGGAGGCCAGCTCCAGGGTGGCCTCCAGAAGGTGCGGCGCGCCGTGGGTGTGGGGCCACCAGAGCGGCACGTCCGGCAGGTCGAAGGCCCCCTCCAAGTGCAGGGTGTCCCCTTCCCGGGAGGCCCGCAGGGTCAACGGGTGCTTGCCGATGCGCAGCAGCGCCTCGCACTTCGCCCATTGGGCGGGGAGGTGGACGTCGGCCCTCAGTTCCACCCGGCCTGAGGTGCCCACGGCCCAAGTGCGCAGGTCCAGGTGCCCCAGGGCGGGCGCGCCCCAGGAGGTCCAGGTGACGGGGCGCCAGGGGCCCACCGCCTGGATGGGGGGCGTCCATCCGGGGATGCGGCCGAGCAGCGTGGTGCGGATCCAGCGCAGGTTCTGATTCCGGACGAGGGCCGTCTTCCACCGGGGCCGGGGCCGCCGGCCCGCCAGTTCGGCCTCCAGGGCGCGGAAGCGGATCACCAGCTCATGGGCGCCCGGGGCGAGGTCCTGGAGCTCCACCTCGTGGAGGCGGAACATGTTTCGGGATTGCAGAAGGAAGCGGCCATCCAGCCACACTTCGGCGAGGGTGGCGAGGCCCTCGAAGCTCAGGCGGCCGGGCCCCTCGGTGGTCAGCGTGCCGCGATACCACCAATCCTGGGCGTCGAAGGGGCCGGGTTGGTCGACGGAGATTCCCAGGCTTTGGGCCACCGTGCCTGGCACCACGGCCGGGGCCCAGGAGACCTCCTCCATCCAGGCGCCGGGCTCCGCGTGGAGGCCGGCCGCCGTGGCCACCAGCCGCCAATCCGCGAAGGGCTCGCTCATGCGGGGAACCGGGTCCGGAGGCTCGTCATGCCCCGCTCCCAGGCGGCGCCCAGGGCGTCGATGACGGACACATCGAAGGGACGCTTTCGCGCCATGGAGCGGGCCAGCTGGAACTGGTAGGCCTTGGTCGTGGTGCTGATCTCCCGGAAGGCCGCCTCGGCTTCGGCGAGGCCTTCGACGCCCTGCCGCCCCAGCCACTGCAGGTAGGTGGCGGCGAGTTCATAGCAGGCCCCGAACTGGCGGAAGGTGGCGAAGGAGTAGGCGTGGAAGAGTTCGATGTCCGCGTTGAGCAGCCACTCGGAATCCGCCTCCAGCCGGGCCTTGAAGGGCACGAAGGGATTCCGCTCCGGAGCCCGGGAGAGCTGGTCCTTCAGCAGTTCCAGGGAGATGGCCACCTGCTCCTGGGCGGTGGGCTTCTGGAAGTGGCGGAGGAATTTCACGTACTCGATGTAGGGCGGCATCATCCGCTCGTGCACGAGGCCATCGGTCTGGAAGATATCCTTGAAGTCCTGGCCTTCGAGGGCGTGGTAGCTCTGGTTGTGGAAGTACCCCATCCAGTTCCGCGCGGGATCGATGGCGTTCACGGCCACGGTGGATTTCACGTGGGCCAGTTTGTAGGCGGTGCCGGCGGTGTCGGGCAGGAAGTAGCTGTCCAGTTCCACCAGCACGGGATGCCCCTGGGCGACCTGCTCCTCGATGTGCGTCACCAGGGGGCGCCAGGGGGCCAGTTCATGGATGTCCCAGCCATAGAGCCGCATGAGGTCCGCGTGCTCGAACTTAAAGAAGGTCCACTGATCCCCTTCGAAATCGATGGCCAGGGTGAAGGCCATGGCCGCCAGGGGCTCGTGCCCCAGGCCGTGGAGCAGTTCCACGATCACGTCGGTGTAGCAGTTGGTCTCCACCCAGGTGCGATCTTCGCCATGGATGAGGTGGCGCTGGTAGGTGGCCGGATCCAGGGGGGCGATGGCCTTCATGCGCGGTGCCCTCAGTTACCCAGCTCGAGGACCTTCCGCACGGCGGTAGGCCAGGCGGCGGAATCCAGGCCATGGACCTTGAAGAGGGCCAGGGCGATGCGCTCCAGGCCGAAGCCAATGCAGGCGGTGTGGGCGGGCTGGCCGTCGGCGGTGCGGATGTCGAAGGCGTGGCCGAAGTAATCCAGGTGCAGGTTGCAGGAGGTGATGGCCGTGGGCTTCTCCTCGGAGCAGATGGGGATCACCAGTTCGAACTTCAGCACCTGTTCCCGCTGGGTGGCCTTGGCCATGCGGCCGCCGCGACCGAAGAAGGGATCGTTGGCCACCACGGATTCCACGGGCAGACCCACGGAGTGGAGGATGGCCTTGCCCCGCTCCAACCACTCATCGCGGTGGGCCAGGGCCTGCTGGGCGGTGCCCAGGCGCACGAACTCCCGCTGGCGGAAGATCTGCATGCGGGCGGGATCATCGGAGGGCTCGTGGCGGAAGACGTAACCCTGCAGGTCCACCAGGCGCCCGCCTTCGGGCAGGGTGCCCGTGGAGGCGGGATAAAGCGGGTAGCAGGCCGCGGGGATCATCATCACTTCGCTGGGCTCGAGGTCGCGGGTCCAATCCTCGCCCTCCTGGAACTTGCGGATCATCTCCGCGTGCTCCTTGTCCTTGCCCATGAAGCTGTGCACGGAGCCCATGAGGTCGGGGAAGTTGTGGATGTGGTTGATCTCGCAGTAGTGAGCCCGGTTGAAGATCGGCGGGAAGCATGCCACCTCGGCCTTCAGGGGGGCGGCCTGGCGGGTCACCAGGGCCTCGAAGCGGGTGATGACCTCCTCGAAGCGGCCGCTGCGGCCGTAGACGCCGCGCACGCCGCTGGGGATCAGGAGGCCCGCTTTGACGAGGTCATCCTGGTAGAGCTTGTAGGGATCGAGTTCGATGGCTCCGCACATAAGCCTAGCTCTCCCGCATCGCGACCTGGATCGTGGAGCTCTGCCCCAGGATCCGGTCGTTGTTGACCATGAGCTGGGCCCCGTAGGCATCCCGCAGATGCCGGCCCAACGAGAACTTGGAGTCATTCCGGTATCCGGAGATGCCGCAGATGATCATGGCCTTGCCCACCACTTCCACGAGGAACTGGGAGGTGGCGATTTTGAGGTTGTTGGTGCGCAGCGCGAAGCCGTAGTTGGAGGTGAAGGCGTCGGGCGCCCCTTCCCGCAGCAGCTGGTGGTATTCCGCGATGGATTGGTACACGCCGCCGCGCATGGAGAAGAGCACCGTATCCAGCTCCGCCAACCGCAGGGCCGAGGGGGGCATGGTGCCCGGCGTCTTGCGGGCCTCGGCGCGCACGAAGGCCCGGGCCTTGTTCATGGCGTCCATGGCGATGCCCAGCCACAGCGAGCTCCAGACGCCATGGGAGAAGGGGTGCATGGTCTTGGCGTGGATCTCGGCGTAGGGCACGGGGAGGATCTGCTCCGCGTTCCCCGTGGCCGTAAGGGTGAAGCCCGAGCTGCACGTACCCCGGAAGCCCAGGGTGTCCCACCCGGAAAGCGGCTTGAGCGTGCAATCCGACTTGTGGACGAGGATGTGGGACTGGTCGTTGCGGCCCGCATCCGGCGCCCGGCGGCAGGTCACGAGGATCGCGTCGGCGGCCTCGCCGTAGGAGATCACAGGGGCCTGCTTCTCCACCTTGAAGCGCCCGCCTTCAACTTCCACGGCGCAGAGGCTGGAGCGCACGTCCCCGCCGATGCCCAGCTCCGTGGTGGCGGAGGCCAGGAGGTACTGCTTTTCCACGAGTTCCCGGATGTAGTTCCGGAAGTACTCGGAGCCCAGGGCGTGGTGCGTGATGCAGGCCACCTGGATCTGGTGCATGGCGAAGATCATGGCCGTGGAACCACAGTGGAAGGCCAGCGCCTCGCACACCTTGGAGAGGTCGGCGATGGAGAGGCCCATGCCGCCGAACTCCTCGGGCACGTAGCAGCTGAGGAGCTTCGCCGCCTTCAGGGCCTCGAAGGCCTCCTTTGGGAAGCGGGCATCCCGATCCACGGCCTCCGCGTGGGGGGCGATGGATTCCCGGCCGATGAGGTGCACCTGCTCCAGGATGGAGGCGAGCTGATCGTGGGTCTGGGGCATGGTGGGCGCGCTCATGATGGCTCCGGGAGACCCGCTTAGGATTTCAATTCCGAAATCGCCTCGGAGATGGACTGGACGCTCTCGAAAGTTTTACGGCTGAGCATCTTGTCCGGGAATTCCACGCCGAAGTGATCCTCCAGCGCCAGCATCAGGTGCACGGTGGTCAGGGAGGTGAGCCCCGCCGCGTACAGGTCGCTGGTGGGGGTCAGGTCCGCCGGGTCGGAGGACAGGCGGGCGTGCTGCAGAACGATGTCTCGGATTTGATCGACAACCATGAATTATTCCTTGCGTGGGGGGCCTGGAACCCGAGGGGATGCTCCCGGCGGATCCCGGGCATCGGCCCGACGGGAACAGGTTCGCGCACATGCCCGAACTCGACCCGCCGGAAAATTCCTCGAAATAGAATCACGATGATCGTGACATCCATGATCGATTCTTTCAACCCATGGATCAACCTTTAAAAGACTATTTAGCCGAAAGATGACCAGCCAATGACCCCCCCGCGGTCTGCCAGAACTCAGTGACGGCCGGGGCCCTACCGATCCAGAACCCAAGGTCGGCGCGGCCCGGAGGCGGGATGTTCGGATGGTTACGCGGTTGGTGGAGGCCCGGGGTCGGCCCGAGGTCCCAAGGGCATTCCACCCTGCTGGACGCGCCGCCCCAAGCCCCCACCCCTCCCAAGCGGGCCTCGGAACCTGAGGGCTTCGCTTCCGCCTGGGCGCTGCTCCACCCCGAAGCCCCGCCCCCCGCGGAGGCCCCGGGCCTCCCTCCCGAGCAGCGGGAAGCGACCGATCGCATCGAACTCCAACTCATGGAGCACTTCCATGGCCACCTGCCGGAGCCGACCTCCTTTCCCTCCGTGGCCGTGGAGGTGATCGACCTCCTGGAACATCCGGATCCGGATCTCCACGAACTGCTGAACCTCGTGGACCGGGATCCGGCCATCGCCGTGCAACTCCTCCGCCTGGCCAACAGCGCCTATTACGCCCGGGAACGGGAGGCCCAGGATCTGCGAAGCGCCGTGATGCGCTTGGGGGTGCGGGCTTCCGGCGAAATCGCCGTGGCCGTGGCGGGGCAATCCCTCTTCGACATGGCGCTGCGGGCGGAGCACGAGATGTTCATGCTCCGCCTCATGAACCTCTATCACGACGCCCTCACGGTGGGGTTCGGAGCCAGCGAAATCGCCTTCCGGGAACAGGTGGGGCAACCCAACCAGGCCTTTCTGGGAGGCCTCTTCCACGACATCGGCCACTCCCTGGCCCTGCGTTCCCTCGCGGGCCTGATGCTGGAGGGCCGCATCCCACCCCACCAGGATCCCCAAGTGCTGGATGAGGTGCTGGAGCGGGTGCACCTGGAGGTCGGCACCCTCGCCGTGTCCGCCTGGGGCCTACCCGCCTACCTCGGGGCCATCTGCACGCGGCACCATGAGCCGGAGCTTCCCCCGGGGCCCGCCTTCGGCAACCTCCATCTGATCCGCGTGGCCTCAGGGTTGCTCCGGCTCGTCAGGAACCCCGAGGATGGCCGCCATGCGGCCGAGACCTCCCAAAGCCTCCAGGCCCTCGGCATTCCCCGGGAGCGCGCGGCCCACCTCTACAGCCTCATGACCCACCACCGGGAGCGGGCCGTGGGCATGCTCTCCGCCTAGGAACACGGCTGATCGACGTGTAAACTGGTGCATTGGGCCTGAGGAGACTCCGCCGCGCGAGGCTGGATCCCGGCGCCCGACCGGTTCGACTGCTTCTGCGAGTGACCCATGCGTGAGATGGACAAGGCCTTCGACTTCAAGACCGCCCAGACCCGGTGGTACGCCGTGTGGGAAGAGGCCAAGGTCTTCGAGGCCAAGCCCGACAGCGGCAAGCAGCCCTGGTCCATCGTGATCCCGCCCCCGAACATCACGGGCAACCTGCACATGGGCCACGCCCTCGTGAACACCCTCCATGACGTGCTCACCCGCTTCAAGCGGGCTCAAGGGTACGACGCCCTCTGGGTGCCCGGCACCGATCACGCGGGCATCGCCACCCAGATGATGGTGGAGCGCCAGCTCAAGGCGGAAGGCAAGACCCGCCACGACCTCACCCGCGCGGAGTTCGAGGCGCGCATCTGGGCCTGGAAGGAACAGAACCAGGGCGCCATCGAGCACCAGCTCAAGCGCATGGGCGCCGGCGTGGATTGGAGCCGCAACCGCTTCACCCTCGACCCCGCGCTGAACAAGGCCGTGCGCCACGTCTTCGTGGAGGCCTACAAGCAGGGTCGCATCTACCGCGGCCCCCGCATGATCCAGTGGGACCCCGCCCTGCAGACGGCGCTGTCGGACCTGGAGGTGAAGCACGAGGAGCGCCGCGGCAAGCTCTGGCACCTGCGCTATCCGCTGGCCGACGGAAGCGGCGACATCGTCGTCGCCACGACCCGCCCCGAGACGATGCTCGGCGACACCGCCGTGGCCGTGCACCCCGACGACACCCGCTACACGGCCGTGGTGGGCAAGCTGCTCAACCACCCCATCACCGGCCGCCAGATCCCCGTGGTGGCGGACAGCTTCGTGGATCCCGAGTTCGGCACCGGCTGCGTGAAGCTCACACCGGCCCACGATGCCAACGACTTTGCCGCGGGCCAGCGCCTCAAGCTCGATGCCATCACCGTCATCGGCTTCGACGCCAAGATGACCGCCGCCGCTGGCGTCTATGCCGGCATGGACCGCTTCGAGTGCCGGAAGGCCGTGGTGGCCCGCCTCGAGGAGGAAGGCTTCCTCGTCAAGATCGAGGACCACACGAACAAGATCGCCCTCAGCGACCGCAGCGGCGCCGTGCTGGAGCCCCTGGTCAGCGACCAGTGGTTCATGGACGTGAAGGAGGCCGCCGCCAAGAGCCTGGAGGCCGTGCGCAGCGGCGCCATCCAGTTCACGCCCGAGCACCACGTCTCCGTGTGGGAGCACTGGCTCACCAACATCCAGGACTGGTGCATCAGCCGCCAGCTCGTGTGGGGCCACCGCATCCCCGCCTGGACCTGCACCACGTGCCAGCACCTCCACGTGGAACTGGAAGCGCCGACCGCCTGCGCGAAGTGCGGCGCGACCGCCCTCGAGCAGGATCCCGACACCCTGGACACCTGGTTCAGCTCCGCCCTGTGGCCCTTCAGCGTCTTCGGCTGGCCCGAACAGACCGCCGATCTGAAGCGCTACTACCCCACCAGCGTGCTCATCACCGGCTACGACATCCTCTTCTTCTGGGTGGCGCGCATGGCCATGGCGGGCCTCACATGGATGGGCGAGGTGCCCTTCCGCAAGGTCTACTTCAACTCCCTGGTGCGCGACGCCTCGGGCCAGAAGATGAGCAAGACCAAGGGCAACGTCATCGACCCGCTGGAGGTCATGGACGAGTATGGCACCGACGCCCTGCGCTTCAGCCTGGCCATGGCCGCCGCCCCCGGGACCGACATCGCCATGAGCACCACGCGCCTGGAGGTGAGCCGCAACTTCTGCAACAAGCTCTGGAACGCCTCCCGCTTCGTGCAGATGAACCTCACGGACGAAGTGACGCTGGCCATGGAGCCGGCCTTTGGCGAAGCCGAATTCTGGATGGCCGGCCGCCTGCGCGACGAGCTCACGGCCGTCACCGAGAGCCTGGAGGCCTTCCGCTTCCACGACGCCGCCGACCGCCTCTACCACCTGGTCTACGACGATTTCTGCTCCACCTACATCGAGCTGGCCAAGGTGCAGCTGCAGAACGGCACCGCCGCCCAGAAGGCCACCATCCTGCACTTCCTGGACATCCTCCTGCGCGCCCTCCACCCCTTCGTGCCCTTCCTCACGGAGGAGATCCACGAGGCCGTGTTCGAAGGCCGCCTGCCCGCCGGGGAATCCAAGCTCATCGCCGAGCGCGGGTGGCCCATGGGCAGTCCCCTGCTGGCCCGCACCGGGGGGGACCCCACCCTCGTGCCCACCTTCCAGGAGGCCCTCAGCACCCTGCTGCGCCTCAAGGCCGAAAATGGCGTAGACCCCGCCAAGCGCGTGGCCGCCCTCTGCAGCGTGAAGGCCCTCACGCCCTTCACCGAGGCCCTCAAGGCCATCGCGAAGCTGGAGTCCGTCACCTTCCTGGACGGCGACCTCGCGCCCACGGACACCCGCGCCGTGGCCGTGGTCACCGGTGGCACCGTGGCCCTGGAGCTGGCAGGCCTCAAGGATCCCGTCGCCGAAAAGGCGAAGCTGGAGAAGGAACGCGAGAAGCTGGAGAAGGAGCTCGTCGCCCTCAAGGGCCGCGTGGACAATCCCCGTTACCTGGAGAAGGCCCCCCCCGAGGAAGTGGAGAAGGCCCGTGCCCTCGCCGCCGAGAAGGAAGCGCGCCTCACCCAGGTGACGGCCCTGCTGGCCTAATCCTTCAAGCCCACCTTGGCCTTCAAGGCCTTGGGCGCGCTGTACGCGTGGCGCCCCACCAACTCCTTGAGGGCGACATCTTTCGTGGCCCCCTCCGACAGTGATGCCCGGTGGGCGTCGATGTATTTGGAGATCTCGAAGGACTGGCGGAACGTGGGGTAGGCCTGCTCGGATTTCTTGAAGGCCTGGCTGGCGCCATCGATGTTGCCGGCCTCCAATTGGGCCCAACCGATCTGCGCTTGGGCCTTGGCTTCGGAAATGGATCCCGCCTTCTTCACCATCGCCTCCGGATTGGCGGCCCCATTGGTCACGAGCAACTCCGGAGCCTCCTGCTTCAAACCCTTGGTGAAGGTTTCAGCGTCCTGGGTGCGGCCCTGCCCGACCAGATCCACCACGTGATCGAGGGTGATCTGGGCGGAGAGCTCCTCGAGGGGCTTCGCCGCTTCGGGATTCACCTGTTTCAGGATCGAGTAGAGGGCGATGGCCTTCTTGCGATCCGCGGGATCCGAGGAGATGTCCTTGATGAGGTCCTTGGAGAAGCGGAGCCGCTCCTGATCCTGGGCCGCCTTGGCGTTGGTGAAGGAATAGATGGTGGTCATGCCCAGGAGCACCAGGGGCATGATCACCTTCTCCGAAATGAAGCGGCCTTTCGTAACCTCGTCATTCAAGGAAACCTCCGTCGTTGAGCTGGATGCCAGGGGCCATGGATAGGCCCCGGCCCCGGGTGGGCAACCTTAAATCTCGGGGCGTGCCTCCCCGGATCTGCGCTGGCAAAGAATCCCAGCCCTGGCAGACTGGAGGGATGATCAAGTCCTTCTACGCCGGTATGGATCTGGATGCCCCCTGTGGGCGGTGCAAAGGGGAGACCCGGCACCAGGTGCTGACCCTCACCAACGGCGTGCCCGAGCAGCTCATCTGCGGAAACTGCCGCTCCGTGCACAAGTACCGGGCCGAAAAGCCCAAGGCCGAGCCCAAGGCCCGCCCCACCGCTTCCGCGAAGCACACCCTCCAGGCCCAGCGCCCCGTGCAGAGCCTGGCCACCATGTTCCAGCGCGTCCTCGCCGAAGAGCAGGGCGGCGCCTCCGCCCGGCCCTACAGCCCCGCCACCCGCTTCGAAGAGGGGCAGTGGATGGATCACACCAGCTTCGGCCTCGGCAAGGTTCAGAAGCGCCTCGGGAAGAAGGTGGACGTGCTCTTCCGCGACGGGCTCAAGACCCTCATCAGCGGTTAAAGAAAACCACCAAGACACCAAGACACCAAGAAGGGCAAAGCGGGGCCGTTGCTCTTCTTTTGCTTTCCTTGGTGTCTTGGTGTCTTGGTGTCTTGGTGGTGAAATCATTCGATGGCCCGATCCCGAGTCTCAGCTGCTGGTGGCCTTGCCGCCATGAAGTACGTCTTCGCCAAGGGACGTCAGGCGGGGTTCCTGCGCCTTTGGAAGCGTCTGAAATCGCGCAACGCTTGCAAGACCTGCGCGCTGGGCATGGGGGGCACCCGGGGCGGCATGGTGAACGAGGCGGGGCACTTCCCGGAGGTGTGCAAGAAGGGCATCCAGGGGATGGCCGCGGACCTCATGGGCGCCATCCCCGAATCCTTCTTCCAGGACACGCCCATCGCGCGCTTGCAGTGGATGACGCCCCGGGAGCTGGAATCCCTGGGTCGCCTCGCCTTCCCCCTGATCAAGGAACCCGGCGACACCCACCTGCGCCGCTGCACCTGGGATGAGGCCCTGAGCCGCACGGCGGAAGCTTTCAAGGCTGCGAAGCCCGAAGAGACTTTCGTCTACGCCTCGGGCCGGGCCAGTAACGAGGCGGCCTTTCTGTTGGGCCTCGTGGCCCGGGCCTACGGCACCGCCAACGTGCACAACTGTTCCTTCTACTGCCACCAGGCCAGCGGCGTGGCCCTGTCCCAGATCTACGGCAGCGGCACCTCCAGCCTCGTGCTGGAGGATCTCGCCAAGGCGGATCTCGCCTTCGTCATCGGCGCCAACCCCGCCTCCAACCACCCCCGCCTCATCACCCAGCTGGTGGAGCTGCGCAAGCGCGGCGGCACGGTGATCGTGGTGAATCCGCTCAAGGAGCTGGGTCTCGTGCGCTTCCGCGTGCCGAGCCTGCCCCTGAGCATGCTCTTCGGATCGAAGATCAGCGACCTCTACCTGCAGCCGAAAATCGGCGGCGACATCGCCCTGCTCAAGGCGCTGCTCAAGGGGGTGTTGGAGCGGGGTGGTTCGAACGAAGCCTTCATCGGCGCGCACACCACCGGCTTCGAGTCCGTCCGCGCGGATGTGGAGGCCACCCCCTGGGACACCCTCCTGGCGGAATCCGGCGTGCCCCGCGCCCAGATCGACGCCGCGGTGACGGCCCTGCTCAAGGCCAGGGCCGGCATCGCCCTCTGGGCCATGGGCCTCACCCACCACACCCACGGCGTGGACAACATCCTCGCCCTGGGCAACCTCTGGCTGGGCCGGGGCTGGCTCGGCAAGGAGGGCGCCGGCCTGCTCCCCATCCGGGGCCACAGCAACGTGCAGGGCGTGGGCTCCATGGGCGTGGCGCCCGTGCTGAAGGAAGCCTTCGCGAAACGCCTGAAGGAGCTCTACGACCTGCCCCTCCTGCCCCCGGGCCAGGACACCATGGCCTCCATGCGCGCCGCCGCTGCAGGGCGCATCCAAGCGAATCTGCAGCTGGGGGGCAACCTCTACGGCTCCAACCCCGATGCCCCCACCGCCGCCAAGGCCCTGCAGGCCATTCCCTTCACCGCCCTCGTGAGCACCAAGCTCAACACGAACCACGCCCATGGCCTCGGCCAGACCTGCGTGATCCTCCCCGCCCTCACCCGGGATGAGGAGCCTCAGATCACCAGCCAGGAGAGCATGTTCAATTACGTGCGCTACTCCGAGGGGGGCGAGCCCAGCCTGGATGGTGAGATGCGCAGCGAAGTGGCCCTGCTGGCGGATCTGGCGCAACGCATCCTCCCCGCGGGTCGCTTCGACTGGTCGCGCTTCACCCATCACGCCGCGCTCCGCGAGGAGATCGCCCAGGCGGTGCAAGGCTACGAACCCCTTCCCCAGGAGCAGGAGTTCCAGGTGGCGGGCCGCACCTTCCACCAGCCGGCCTTCGCCACGCAAGACGGCAAGGCCCACTTCGCCGTGACCCCCCTGCCCGCCTTCGAGGAAGCGCCTGGGGCCCTCCGACTCATGACCCTCCGCAGCGAAGGCCAGTTCAACACCGTCGTCTACGAAGACGAGGACCTCTACCGTGGCATCCCCCGCCGCGATGCGGTGCTCTTGAACGAAGCCGACGCCCAAGCCCTGGGCCTGAAGGAAGGCGACCGCGTGAAGGTGCGCTCCGCCGTGGGCGCCATGACCGCGACCCTCTACACCACCGACATCGCCCGGGGCAGCTGCGCCATGTACTGCCCGGAGGCGAACGTGCTGGTGCCCTCGGATCTGGATCCGCGTTCGAAGACGCCGGCCTTCAAACACATCAGCGTCCGTCTCGCACGATGGAAGGGCTGAATCGGACTGATTGAAATGAATCAGGCAATCGCCCATGAGTGCGGGTCCGGCCTCCTCAGAAATGCCAGGCCAAACCCATCATGATCCTTCTAGGTTGCTGGAGGATCGCGGCATTGTAGGTCTTGCCGTCGGCACTGCGCGGACCCGGGTCGTAGTACTCCCGGTTCATGAGGTTGTAGGCGTTGAGCCTCAGATCCAGGCCCTTCCACAAGTCCAGCAGGGAGAGGGAGAGATCCACCGTGAAATACGCCCCCACGCGCCGCACCACGTATAGGCTCTTGGAATCCCAATTCACGGTGTCCCGGGGGCCGACATAGTGGCTCCGCACGCTCAGCCCCCACTTGCGGGGGGAACGGTAATCGAAGCCGAGGTTGCCCTTGAGGGCTGCGATATCGCCCGTGCGCCGCCCGGTGGTGGGGTCCTTGGCGGATACGGAGGTCAAGTTCATATAGAAGCTGGCATCTGGAGAGAGGTAATACTGGGACTCCAGTTCCAAGCCTTGAATCCGCAGACCCCCTTGATTGGTGAATTTGGTGGTGGTGCCACTCCCGAAGGGGACGATGACGCTGGTAATGAAGTTATCGATGGAGGTCTCGAAGGCATTCAGCGTCGCGTTCCAGTGAACCGTGGGGGAATATTCGTACATGACTTCGAAAGCCTTGAGCCGCTCAGGTCGGAGATCCGGCGAGGCAATTTCCCGAACCCCAGGCACCACCGTGAATTTCTGTTGAGCCGGCGGGGTCTGATAGGAATCACCCTGCATGACCTTCACGGTATGGCTGGGTGACATGGTGAAGATGGCCGCAATCCGAGGGATGCTCAGATGGCCGAACCCCCCCTTTTCCCCGGCCAGGTAGTTGTAGTCCCGCCTCAACCCGCCGGTGAGGGATAGCCAAGGGGCGACCTTGGTCTGAATGTTCCCGAAGAGGCCCAGGTTTCGTTCATCGTGAACGGGAGTCCTCAAGTAGGTTCCGGTGCCGGGTTCGAAGAGGTTGTAGTTCTCGTGATTGAAGGCGGCGGAATAATCCCACCCGAACACCATGTCCAAACCTTCCTGCTGGTGGGTGTAGAGCTGGGAGATTCGATGTTCCCGGTTGAAAGTCCTCGCGCCGAAATCGCTGATGGCATAGACCTTCAATTCCTTGGGATCAGCGATGGAATTGGTGAAGTAGGCCTGCGGCCGAGAGGTGCCATTCTGATCAAACTGGCCCGAGGTCCGCATCTGATACTGGGTTTCCATGGATAGGCCATTTGAAAGGCCATGGCGCCATGTGAGGTACACCGCATTGCCCGTGACCTGGCGTTGGCTGTCGATGAGGTTTTGGGCCGTGTGCCAGGCCCCCTGATCCTCCAGCATCTCCCAGCTTTGCACTCGAAACTCCAACTCCCGCCATCCCAGCCCGGCTTGGATGAACCAATCCCGGGAGTCGTGGCTGAACCCCTCCTTGAATGGCACCCGCTGCCCCAGCCGCTGGTAGTAGAGTTGGCCATTCTGCACATCCAAGGCGTACCTGGGATCGCCGGGCTCCACGAAATCACTCCCGGGGCTTCCGGGCCGGAACTGGAGGCTGTAATGCCGCTGGCGGCCTCCCTGGTCCACCCAGGATTTCCCATCCATGTGGTCTTCGTTTCCTCGATACCCTCGGGCTGTGAAATGGGCTCGCCAAGGGCCTGCGTCCTTGGCCAAATGAACTTCGGCCAATTGGGCCTGGAAGGCACCCTGTGCAACCTGCCCGGAAAAGGGTGAGGACTCCTGTTCCGAGTTCAGGATCACGTTGATGATTCCGTTGAATGCGTTGGGACCGTACAGGAGGCTGGCGGGCCCGTAAAGGATCTCGATCCGCTTGACGTTCCCCAGCGGGTATTGCCGCGAGAGGTTGGCATTTTGCTTCCAAACGTCGTTCTGAACCACGCCGTCCCAGATGAGGAGGAAGCGATCGCTGTTGGCGCTCCGGAATCCCCGCATGAAGACGGTGGACCACTCCACGCCCATGACCTTATTGAAATCGAAGCCCGCCAGGTCGTGCAGCGCCTCTTCCAGGTCCAGATAGCCCCGCTGCCGGATTCCCTGGGCGGTCAGGATCACGACCTTGGCCGGCGCCTCCGCCGGGATCTGCAGTACCCGGCCGGCGGAGATGACCGGCGTGTTGCGGAGGTTCACCAAGTCCGCCAGCCTTTCGGCCTTCTCATCCAATGGCTGCTGCGCAAGGAGGGGCCCCAGGCCTTCCAGCCCCACCCATACCCCAAATGCAACCACGGTCCGCATCAGTGGCACCCCATGGACGAACCACAGGGGCCTCCTCGGGAAACGTCCGGGGGATCTTGATTCCAGACCTGAAAGAATGATTCCTAGGCAAGCCGCCGGCGGAAGCGCATCACCGCCAGCTCATCCAGCTGGGCGGCTTCCAGACGATCCTGATCCGTGTCGTGCTCCAGCTTGCGCCGTTCCTTGAGCCGCTCGAGGCTGAGCCGATCCCGGTGGGCGCGGCGCAGGGCCTCGCGGCAGGCTTCCGTGCGTCCCTGGGCCAACTTCAGGTCGGCGCGGGCCTGGTGTTCCTTGCGTTCCAGCGACACGAGGTGGCGCTCCACGTCGCGCCAAGCCTGGACGTCCACATAGCGGCCCGCCTCGCTGCGGCGGCTTTCAAAGGATTCGGTGCGGGCCGTGGCGATGGCCTCGATCTGGCGCTCCAGCACGTACTCCTCCTGGACCGCCCGGGCCAAGCTCCGCTCCGCTTCCTTCTCCAGCGACGCGCGCAGGTGGAGGAGCGACTCCAGGCGGAAGTGGAAGCGTTTGGCCAAGGACTACGCCTCCTTGAGGAAGGGTGCCAGGTCGATGCCGAAGATCTTGCCCATCTCCAGGATGGTCTGCCGCAGGGGGCTGTTCTCGGCGGTGGCCTGGCGGAGGAAGGCCTGGATGCCCGGCTGAAATTGGATGGCCTGGTCGATGGTAGGGCTGGAGCCCTTGGTGTAAGCGCCGATCTGGATGAGATCCTCCGCGTCGGCGTAGGTGGCCATGAGATCCCGCACCTTGGCGCTGAGCTGCTTCTGCTCGGGAAGGGCCAGGGCGCTGAAGAGACGGCTGAGGCTGGCGAGCACGTCGATGGCGGGATAGTGGTTCCGGGCCGCCAGTTTGCGGCTGAGCACGATGTGGCCGTCCAGGATGCCGCGCACCGTATCGCTGATGGGTTCGTTGAGGTCGTCGCCCTCCACCAGCACCGTGTAGAGGCCCGTGATGGAACCCGCCTCCTCGAAGGAGCCGGCCCGTTCCATGAGGCGCGGCAGCAGGGCGAACACCGAGGGCGTGTAGCCCCGGCTGGAGGGGGGTTCCCCGGCGCTGAGGCCCACTTCGCGCTGGGCCATGGCGAAGCGGGTGACGCTGTCCATCATCATCAGGACGTCGCGGCCATCCTTCATGAAGTGCTCCGCCACGGCGGTGGCGGCCAAGGCGCAGCGCAGGCGGAGCAGCGGGGAGAGGTCGCTGGTGGCGACGACCACGACGCTGCGCTTCAGGCCCTCGGGGCCCAGATCGTGCTCGATGAATTCGCGCAGCTCACGGCCGCGCTCACCCACCAATGCGATGACGTTCACATCGGCGGACGTGTTGCGGGCCATCATGCCCAGCAGCGTGGATTTGCCCACGCCGGACCCCGCGAAGATGCCCACGCGCTGCCCCTTGCCCAGCGTCAGCATGCCGTCCACCACGCGCACGCCCACGCTGAGGGGCTCGCGGATGGGGCGCCGCTTCATCGGATTCCGGGGCTGCCCATGGAGGGGCGCGTGATGCACGAGATTCAGCTCAGGGCCTCCATCCAGCGGACGGCCCAGCGGATCGATGACGCGGCCCAACAGTTCCTCGCCCACGGGGATCATGGCGGGATGGCCCGCGGCCTCCACGCTCATGCCGGGGCGGATGCCCTCGGTGTCCTCCAGGGGCATGAGGAGCACGCGCTTGTCCTGGAAGCCCACCACCTCGGCGTGGATGATGCGGCCCCAGCCCGCGTGGATGAGCACCTGCTCCCCGATGCTGCAGTCGGGCCCCACGCTCTCCACCACGAGGCCCACCACCTTCGTCACCTTGCCCATCCACTCGGCGGCGGGCAGCTTGCTGATGCGGGTGCGGATGTGATCGTAGGCGGGGACGGCCATCTGAAATCACCGGACCGAAGAAGGGATTAGGAACCACCACCAAGACACGAAGACACCAAGAAAAGCAAAATCGGGGTGGGAATCGCTCCCCCTTCCAAGCCACGTTCCTCGGCTCATTGCCCTTCTTGGTGTCTTGGTGTCTTGGTGGTGAAATTGTTTTGAGTTCATGCCTACCCTTCCAGGAGCCGGTGCATGAGCTCCATCAGGCGCTGGCGGCGGCGCTCCAGGGTGGCATCGAGCACGCCATCCTCGGCTTCGAGGCTGAGGCTGCCGCGGGAGAGGGAGGGGTCCTCCACGAGGCGCAGCCCCAGGTGGCCGACATAGTGATCGCCCAGGGCTTCCATGTCATGGGGGTTCAGGTGGACCACCAAGGGCTTCTCGCCAGTTTCACGGGTGCGGGGCACGGGGAAGGGCAGGTTTTCGAGGACCCGATCCACCAGGGCGCGCACGCCATCCGGGGCCTGCTCGATCTGCTGGGCGGCGAGGTGCTCCCCCACGGCCAGACAGAGGGCCAGCATCTGCTCGTCCGCCTGATCCCGCACGAGGGCCGTGGCCTCGGCCAGTTCCTTCAGCTCCGCTTCCAGTCGCTGGATGTAGGTGCGGTACTGGCTCTCGCCGAAGGCGCGGCCTTCGGCCTCGCCGGCCTGGAAGCCCCTTTCGAACGCGGATTGCTCGATCTCCGTGGCCTTCCGCTCGGCCTCCTGCATGCGCTCGTAGATGATCTGGTCCACGGAGACCAGGCGGGCCGCATCCTCCTCCGCGGTGCTCAGCTTGGAACCGATGGATTCATCATCTTCATCGCCGGCTTCGGCGGCCATGGCCAGCTCGGGATCGATGGCCCGGTAGGCGAAGGCCGCCACCTTGGCGTCTTTGACCTCTTCGGCGGGGATGAAGCGGGCGTTGGCCCGGGGGATGGGCCGGTTAGGAGACATAGTCCTCTCCACCGCCACCACCGATGGAGATGACGCCTTCCTCTTCGAGCTGGCGGACGATCTCGACGATCTCGTGCTGGGCCTTCTCCACTTCCTTGAGCTTCACGGGCCCCATGAACTCCATCTCTTCCTTCATCATCTCCACGGCGCGGCTGGACATGTTGCGGAAGAACTGGTTCTGGAGTTCCTCGCTGGTGCCCTTGAGGGCCACGGTGAGGGTCTTCTTGTCGGCCCGCTTGAGGATCTCGTTGATGCCGTTGTCATCCACCAGCAGGATGTCATCGAAGACGAACATGAG
>DATEZP010000115.1:0-3864 GCA_035255465.1 Holophagaceae bacterium | reverse complement strand
GCCGCTGTTCTTGGGGGTGCCCAGCTTGGCGTACTCGGCACCGCCCATGCGGAGGATGGGGGGCACGGCGGCGATGGTCTCCACGTTGTTGATGGTGGTGGGCTGGCCGAAGGCGCCCTTGGCCGCCGGGAAGGGCGGCTTCACGCGGGGTTCGCCACGGCGGCCTTCCAGGGAGTTCAGCAAGGCCGTTTCCTCGCCGCAGATGTAGGCGCCGGCGCCCCGGTGCACGAGGATCTCCAGATCGAAGCCGCTGCCGAGGATGTTCTTGCCGAGGTAGCCCTTGGCCTTGGCCTGCTCGATGGCCAGCTCCAGCTTCTCGATGAGCCAGAGGAACTCGCCGCGGATGTACACGTAGCAGGTGTTCGCCTGCATGGCGTAACTGGCGATGATGCAGCCTTCGATGAGCTGGTGGGGGTTGTACTCAAGGATCGCGCGATCTTTGAAGGTTCCGGGTTCGCCCTCGTCGCCGTTGATCACCAGGTAGCGGGTGATCTTCCGGTCGGGGGTGTCCTTGGGCATGAAGGACCACTTGAGGCCGGCGGGGAAGCCCGCGCCGCCGCGGCCGCGGATGCCGGAGGTCTTCACTTCCTCCGTCACGGCCACGGGCTCCATTTTCAGGGCCCGCTTCATGGCCACGTAGCCTTCGTGCTTCTGCTCGTACACGTCCAGCGTCCAGTTGTTCAGGTCGCCGGCGCCGCGGAGCATGAGGTTCGGGTACTTCTCGGAACCGAAGTTCGCGAAGGTGTAGCTCTGGGGATCGTGCTTGGTGCGGATGGCCATCGTCATATCCTCACTTCGCCCATTCGCGGTACTCACCGCGCTTGCAGGCCTGCATGATCTCGTCGAGCTTCTTCTCGTCCACGTACTCGTCGTAGATGTCGTGGTTCACCTGCATGCAGGGGCCAGAGCCGCAGGCGGCCAGGCACTCCACTTCCTCCACGCTCCAGAGGCCATCCTTGCTGGGCCCTTCGCCGGGCTGCACGCCCGCGCGCTGACAGACCTTCTCGAGGAGCTGGGCGCCGCCGCTGAGGGCGCAGCTGATGTTCGTGCACACCTGCAGGTGGTACTTACCCACGGGCTGCTTCTGATACATGGTGTAGAAACTCGCCACGCCGAACACATGCCCCTCGGGGATGGAGAGGGCCTTCGCCACGGCCTTCATGGCGTCCAGGCTGGTGAAGCCGAACTCGCGCTGGGCGATGTGGAGGGCTGGGAGCGTGGCGGCGAGCTTGTCGGGATATTTCGCCGCGATGGCGGCGATCTCCTGCAGGGCCTCGGCGCTGAACTCCTTCCGTTCGGAACGCGGCAGCCGCTGACCCGTGGCCAGGGGTGCTTCGGAGGTTTCGGGGGGCATGGGATGGTTCATGGCAGACCCGTGTGAAGCCCCGGATCGGGGACCCATCAGTGTACCGGGCCCGGCGCCCCCTCCGCGAGGTCCCGCCGGGAGAATCCCGCTTCGGAGATCCCCAGGGGATGCGGGTCGGAGGCGATTCCCGCCCGGGCGGCCATCACAATTTCCGGACAGGGCAGGCCAAAGCCCCCGGAGGCGAACCCCCGAGGGCTTCCAAATGCCGTGGGAAGGCCTTACTTCTTGGCTTCGCCTTCGGCCTTCTGCTTGACGCCCTCGAAGTTGAGGGAGATCTCCACGTCGTCGCCGAGCATGCCGGAGCCATTGTCGAGCACCTTGTTCCAGACGATGCCGAAGTCCTTGCGGTTCACCTTGAAGGAAGCCTCCCAGCCGCCCCGGGTGTTGCCCCAGGGATCCTTGGTGGCTCCGAGGGCCATCACCGGCACTGTGATCTTCTTGGTCACCCCGTGCAGGGTGAAATCACCGGTGACCTCGAGTTGGCCGTTGCCCTTGTCCACCACAGCGGTGCTCTTGAAGGTCAGCGTGGGGAACTTGGCCGTGTCAAAGAAGTCAGGGCTGTTCAAGTGGCCGTCGCGGCTAGGGTTGTCCGTGCTGATGCTCTTGGCGTCGATGGTGACGTCCACGCTGGATTTGGCCATGTCCTTGGGGTTGACCACGATTTGCCCTTCGAACTTGCTGAAGCGGCCCGGGGTCTTGGACAGGATGTGGCGCACCTTGAAGGCCACTTCGCTGTGGGAAGGGTCGATCTTGTAGGTGTCCTGAGCCACCAGGGGCAGGGCGAGGAGCAGGGCGGGGACGAGGGTACGGAACATGGCACGCATGAATGCCTCCTATGTGAGACCCCAAGCATAGGTTCGAAAATTTGATGTTGCAACATCTTTTTTAAATGCCCGTAGAATGAGGGCATGCACCTCCGGGATGAACTCAAGATCAACCGACCCCTCGCCCCCGGGCACGAACTCGCCCTGGGCATCCTCCTCACCCGGGAATACGTGGGCCGCCTCTTCGAAAAGGCGCTCTTCGAAGGCGCCGGGATCACCGACCAGCAATTCAACGTGCTCCGCATCCTCAAAGGGGGCCCCGCCGAGGGCTACCTGATCCGGGATCTGCGCACGCGGATGATCTACCGCTTCGCCGACGTGCCCCGCCTCGTGAACCGCCTGGCGGCCCAGGGCCTCGTGGCCCGCTGCGAGAATCCCGCGGACCGCCGGGGCAGCCGCATCCGCATCACCAGCGAAGGCCTCGCTCTGGAAGCCCGCATCCACAACGCCCACGACCAACTCTGCGCGGAAGTCGCCGAGGGCCTATCCGAAGCCGACCGCGCCGCGCTGCTGGCCCTGCTGGAGCGTCTGCGGAACGGCCTGCGGGATCGCCTCAAATCCATCGAGAAGGACTGACCTCGATTCGGAAACGGAACCAGGCCTCCCTCGGAAGCCTGTTCTGGTTTCGTGCAATCCCGTTTGGAGACGCCTCCCTTTCGAGCTCGGCGACGGCGTCGGCGAAGCGGGAGGCACGCGCGAGCGTGCCGATAGGAGGGAGCGGGCCCTGGCCCGACGACTCCACTGAGCCGCAGGCGAAACGGGAGCGGGCCTTCAGTGGAGGCCCGCGATCGAAGGGAGCTTGATCGCCCCTGGTTCAGCGCCTAGCGGTCGAGTTCGCCGGCGATGACGTTCATGGCTCCGAGCTCGGCGACGGCGTCGGCGATCAGGCAGCCGCGGACCTTGGCGTCGAAGCTGGAGAAGATGGGGAGGCAGGGCGGACGGACCCGGATGCGGTAGGGGTTCTTGCCGCCATCGCTGACGAGGTAGAAGCCCAGCTCGCCGTTGGCGGCCTCCGTGCTGCTGTAGACCTCGCCCACGGGCATTTCGATGCCGTGCATGATTAGCTTGAAGTGGTGGATGAGGCTCTCCATCCGGGTGTAGACCTTGGCCTTGGGCGGGAGGGCGATCTTGTAGTCCTCGACGATCACGGGGCCGGGGCCCACCTCCGCGAGCTTCTTCTTCGCCTGGGCGAGGATGCGCAGGGATTGCCGCATCTCCTCCACTCGGACGAGGTAGCGGTCGAACACGTCGCCCGTGGTGCCCACGGGGATGTCGAAGTCGTAGGTCTCGTAGTCCAGGTAGGGCTGGGCCACGCGGAGATCCTGGGCGAGGCCCGCGGCGCGGAGGCAGGGGCCCGTGTAGCCCCAGTTCACGGAATCCTCAATGCTCATGGCGCCCACACCCTTGGTGCGGTCGTGCCAGATGGGGTTGCGGGTGAGCAGCGTCTCCAGCTCGTCGATGGCGGCGGGGCACTCCTCCATGAAGCGGTCGAAGAGGGGCAGGAACTCCGGAGGCAGGTCGCGCATGAGGCCACCCACGCGGGTGAAGCTCGTGTGCATGCGCTGGCCCGCGGCCATCTCGAAGAGGTCGTAGATGGTCTCGCGCTGCTTGAAGAGGTAGAGGAAGGCCGTGAAGGCGCCGATGTCCACGGCGTTGATGCCGAGGCAGACGATG